>CANLNQ010000003.1 GCA_947492525.1 uncultured Granulosicoccus sp. | reverse complement strand
CCACGCACTGACCCACGCACTGACCCACGCACTGACCCACGCACTGACCCACGCACTGACCCACGCACTGACCCACGCACTGACCCACGTACTGACCCCACAAAGACCCGGAGTCCAGCTCCCCTCGCCAGCCATGACCAAGCTTGCAGGACCGTTACCTGACTGCCCATGACCCACCACAGACAGCGAGTTGACGATTACCCGCTTCCCTGCCAGGCAACGCCTTCCATCAGGTGAAGTAGCGAACCGACACTGCCGATGCGGTGGCTACACTGGCCGACAGTATCGTCCCCCAGGCGAGGTCAACCACACTCACCAGGGGAGACCACCCACGCAAGGTGGACAGATTGGTCATGTCGTAAGTGCCATAGGCGAGGAAACCCACCACGGCGCCATACAGAGCCACATTGGTCAGGGACAACTCCGGATTCATGGGCCGCACGGCAAGGAACACGAGGCCCGCGGCATAGGCCAGATAGAATCCCGCCGCCGGTGCAATCAGAAAATCCTTGCGTAGCAGTTCCCCCATCTGGTCTGCATAGAAATTCTTTGCCACGAGGCCAAGCCACAAGCCATCCAGCACCAGAAATGCCAGTACAGCCGAGATATAAGCGATCAGGTATATTTTCATGTGTCAGTTCTACCCGATATCCGCGAACGGCGGCGGCGTTTGAAAAGTCTTCCTGACACCGCTGGCCGGATGATCAAAGGCCAATAGTTGAGCATGCAACATCAGCCCCCCTGCTTCCGCCGCATTCTGGCGCGATCCCGGCAAACCCTCTGCGCTTGTTGCTGACAGATCGACACGACTGCCCAACGTGTAGTGCCCTTCGTACAGCCTGTCCCCGGCTATCGCCACTCCCAGGCCTTGCGGATGCGCCATGTGTACGCGTAACTGATGGGTACGCCCTGTCAAGGGATACAACCACACATGCTCGGGGCTACGCTGTGTGCAGCGATGCCAGACAGTAGTGGCATGCTTGCCATGCTCCCTGCATACGATCTGACGTGGCCGGTCATCGATGTCGACTCGCAAAGGCAGATGTATACGTCCACCCTGAGCGATCGGTACGGCGCACAATCGGGCCAGGTAACGCTTGCCGATTCGGCGCTGCTCGAATTGCTGCTGCAATACACGATGTGCCGTACGGTTCTTGGCCAGCAGCAACAAGCCCGAGGTATCCATATCGAGACGGTGTACCAGAACCGAACCCGTCGCCTGGGGACGTGCCTGCAATACTCTGCTCAGGACAGAATCGGAGATCAGGCGCCCTGGCTGCGACAACATGCCCGATGGCTTGTCGACAACGATAAGCGAGTCATCTTCATACACCACAGGCAAACCGGGTATCGGATCAGAATGGGTCCGCTGCGTTTCGCGTGATTCGTTGTCAGACATACTGTTGCAATGCACTCCTGCCGCTCGCTTGCCAAGTCTGCCATGGTACTCGACCCGAAACGCCACCGGCGAGTATCCTGCCTGCGCAGCGGTCATTGACGAGCAGCTCTGCGTCCTGGGCAAGCCCCTGAAAGGCGTCGGGGCGATACGCCCAGTCTCGCAATTCACCCTCGGACATAGGGTAGAACGACATCAGTCCCTCCCGCAGCCGCTGCCGACTGCTATCGTTAGCGGCAGGGCCAGAGACATCGTTCTGCCGGGCTGACTTATCCCTCGAACAGCGCTCGCCGTATCAGATTCAGCCCCATGATCAGGAAGAACCACAGCAGCAAACGCCCGAATCGTTCGGGCGATAGTCGGCGACGAATCTGCTCCCCTGCACTGAATCCCAGCAGTGAAGGTGGTAGCAGCAGGCAGGACATCACCAGCACCGGACCGACAATCAGACCGGCGCTGACATAGCCGGTAAACAGGACAAGGCTGCCCAGGCAAAGCAGCACACCGGTTGTGGCAACGAAAGCCTCCTTGCCTATCCCTCGCGCTCTGAGGTAGATCAGCATGGGCGGCGCCCACACACCGGTTATGCCACCCATGATGCCGGCAGATGTGCCGGCAATCAATTGCGAGACATTGTCATGCCTGTCAGGGATATTCAGCACTGGCAGATAAAGACTGGTCAGTGAGTACACGGCCACGATCAGGCCCAGACCACCTGTCAGGGCAGCTACCGGCACCAGGCCTGCCAGTTGCGAGAAGACAGCAATGAACAGCAACTTCATGACGAGCAGGCGCCAGTAATTTCGGAACACCCAGCGCACCTGACGGTTTCGCCAGACCTGCCAGGCATTGGTGACCAGCATGGGGATGACTACCAGCAGTATTGCAGTCCTGGCATCCACCAGCTGTGCCAGCAGGCTGACCGCGGCGGTGGGAAAACCGATGCCCAGCATGCCCTTGATGACACCGGCCAGGAAATAGATGAATACGGCGCTGAACAGCAAGGGCGTGAACACCGATTCGTGGCTGACCCCGTCGAACAAGGCGCTCATCATGCTGAACGTTCACCGCACAGACTCATGAATCGCCGTTGTCTCGCTGCTGTATTGCCTGCCAGATATCCCCCAGTCCGGCCCGGTAATCAGGAAAACGGTAGTCGAAATCCAGCACCTGCTTGCCGAGCTCATTGCGGACCCGTTTGTTCTCACTGTAGAAGGATCGTGCCATGGCGGAAATATCGGCAGTGGCAAAATCCCGGGCTTGCGGAGCGGGTTTGCCGACCAGCTCATGCGCGTGACGAATGACATCCTGTGGGGCGGCCGGCTGATCATCGGTGATGTTCAGAATGCCGTCGTAGCCGCGCTGCGCGGCCAGCATCGTGGCTGTCGCCAGGTCCGCGACATGAATCCGGTTGAAGTACTGACCCGGCTTGATCAACATGTGGGCGCGTCCGACAATGGCATCCGCTACTGCGTTTCTGCCCGGACCGTAGATGCCCGAGAGTCTCAATACACTGATGGGCACTTGCAGTTCTCTGGCCAGCGCCTGCCAGGCCAGTTCGGCCTCACGCCGGGCCAGGGAGCGTGTCTGGGTCGAGCTGCACGGCGTCTGCTCGTCAACCCAGCCACCCTGATGATCTCCATAGACTCCAATGGTGGACAGATAACCGATCCATTGCAGCGAGCCAAAGAGCCTGTTGTCGGCCTCCGCATTATCGCCCTTGGCCGCAGTGACAAGAGGCCTTAGCAGGTCAAGCATCGGATCCTTCAGCGGCATCTCACGCTGTGGCGCCACACTGACCACGAGGTGCGTCACCCGGGACAGTTCTGCCAGCATCTCATCGCTGACGGCCCCATCGAGTATGCAACCGGGAATGTCGAGTGTGGCCAGCTCGGCGACACCTGCCGCTGTGCGTCGGGTGCCGCAGACGGTACCGACACGCGCTGCCTCAACGGCAATATGCCGGCCGCTGTAACCGGCTCCAAGTATCAGGGTATGCATGAATCAGAACCGGGTGGACGGGTGTATTGCTCTGCTCGGAGAGGCCTTGCAAGACTACATTGTCGCACCAATCTGCCAGGGCACGAATTCATGGTCACCCAGGCCGTGTGATTCACTCAGGGTCTGTGCACCGGACGCCACGTCCAGCAGACGCCGATAGATCCGTTCACCCACCTCTTCAACCGAATCCCCGTCACTGACGATGGTACCGGCATTGATGTCCATGTCGTCCGACATCTGCTTGTACATGTCAGTGTTGGTCGCAATCTTCATACAGGGCGCCGGCTTGCTGCCGAAGGTGGATCCACGGCCTGTGGTAAAGGCCACCAGATTGCACCCCGACGCAATCTGCCCGGTCACGGAGGCCGGGTCGTAGCCGGGTGAATCCATGAACAGAAAGCCATTGGTATCCACCCTCTGGCCATAGCGGTACACACCATTGAGCAGCGTCGTGCCGCCCTTGGCCACGGCACCGAGAGACTTCTCGAGAATGGTGGTCAGGCCGCCCAACTTGTTGCCGGGAGAAGGATTGTTGTCCAGCGAACCGTTGTTGCGATCCACATAATCCTGCCACCAGGCTATCCGGCTCAACAGCGCCTGCGCGACTTCCTCGCTGGCCGCGCGTTGTGTCAGCAAGTGTTCCGCGCCATAGATCTCGGGCGTTTCGGCCAGCACGGCTGTGCCGCCTTGTCGCACCAGCAGATCAGCGGCATGCCCCAGCGCCGGGTTGGCCGTGATACCGGACCAGGCATCCGAACCCCCACACTGCAAGGCCAGCGTCAGCTTCGAGGCCGGGCAGGGCTGGCGCTCGATGGCGTTGACCTCATCGAGCATGCTTTCGATGATCTCCACCCCACGGGCAACCGTCTTGACATGCCCGCCGGTAGTCTGGATGTTCATGGTACGCAGCAAAGGCCCCTTGGCCAGTTTGTGTGATTCCATGGTGCCTGCAATCTGACTGGTCTCGCAGCCCAGCCCAACCAGCAGTACACCCCCCACATTCGGATGCCGGGCATAGCCTGCCAGTACACGCTGCAGATTCTGGAAACCTTCACCCGCGGGGTCCATACCGCAGCCGGTGCCGTGAGTGAAGCCGACGACGCCATCCACATTGGCATAAGCGTCCAGCTCCCCATAACTGAAGGCATCGGCGATTCGGTTGGCCGCCGTGGCTGAGCAATTGACACTGCTGATGACAGCGATGAAATTGCGCGTTCCCACACGCCCATCCGCCCGCTGATAGCCCATGAAGGTATCGGTGCTGCGAATCTCGGCCGCCTGCAGACTCGTGTCGCGCTCATGGCTGGCATCGGCGCTGGTGAACGACAGATTGTGGGTATGCACATGATCCCCGGCGCGAATATCCTCGGCCGCAATGCCGATCAGCTGCGCGTATTTCTGTACCCGCTCTCCCTGCGCCACATCCACCAGTGCAATCTTGTGACCTTTCATGATCCGTGTAGCAACGGTCAGCTCCCGGGGTGGCTGTCCGTCGGTCGTTGCCGGGATGGACAGCAGCTCCCCTTCCTTGAGTGTTCGCAGCGCCACGGCCACATTGTCAACCGGCGCCAGTCGCAGGAAAGCCTGACCGGTGGATTCCTTGCCATCGAGCCAGGTAACAGGAGTAGATTCGACCATTTTTCAGCAACGCTCGGGTTATCAACAACGAAAAACAGGACTACCACATGATACTGCGGCAGTCCGGAAAACAAAAACGGGATGACGCAGCCTACTTCTGCACCAGACGCATCAGTGCCGGTACGAACTCATCACCGTGACCCGCTTCCACCAGAGTTTTCAGACGCGCCGTTGCAGCCGCCGGCAAGGTGGCATCCACACCCACTTCATCCGCCATGGACTGGAAATACCCCATGTCCTTGTAGCCATTCTTCAGCGCGAATTCGAGCTTTGTCTCATCGCCATCCACGGCCGATGCCATCATCCAGTCGAAGAAATCACTGCGGTTGGGACCGGCGCCCATGACCTGGTGCAGGACCTTCAAATCCACATTCCCGGCGCGGGCGGTGGCAACGGCTTCGGCAGCCAGGCAGGCAACAGCCATCGAGTAGCCGTTGTTGATCAGCTTGATCCGGTGACCGGCACTCAGCTCACCGACATGGAACAGATTCTCCGACATCGTTTCCAGCAACGCCTTGGCGCGATTGAAATCAGCCTCGCTTCCGCCGGCCATCATGTTCAGCGTGCCGGCCTCGGCAGCAGCCGCCGAACGTCCCAGCGGTACATCCATCATGGAGCAACCCGCCTCGGCCAGTCGAGCGCCCAGCATCAGCGTGGAATCGGGACGCGAGGTACCGCAGTCGATCAGCAGAAAAGGGTTGTCGCCAGCGGACAACAAGCCATCGTCACCCAGCACGATGTTCTCGACAGCATCGGATGTCGTGACGCACAGGATGATCACGTCGCAATGCGCTCGCATTTCGGCGGGCGTCGACACTTCCCGCGCCCCCAGCCCGACCAGTCTCTCAACCGGTTCGCGGCGCGTGTGACCCATCACGGTCAGCGGATAGCCGGCACCGATGACATTGGCCGCCATGCCAACGCCCATGGCGCCAAGGCCGATAAAACCTACTCGTTCCAGATTGCTCATGCTAATGCTCTTCCCGATTGCAGAAATTGTTGAATCGCGCCGTTGATTCACGCAGGTGCAATAAATTGCATATCACTGACTGACGCGATCGCCGCCTCGGATGAGACGGCTGTTTCTCGGTATTTTATCGTTAAAATAACAGATCCACACACAAACGCCATAGCGCGTTCAGATCAGATGGACATCCCGCCATCGACGCTCAGGGTGGTACCGGTGACAAAGACCGCATCCTCACTGGCCAGATACAACGCAGCTGCCGCGATTTCCTCGGCCGTGCCCAGCCGCCCCATGGGCTGACGTGCGATGAACTGTTTGCGTGCTTCAACCGGATCGTCAAATGCTGCAATCCGTTCGTCCAGTGACGGAGACTGCACGGTGCCCGGCGCTACCGCGTTGCAGCGAATGCCGCGAGTCACGAAATCGGCGGCAATCATCTTGGTCAATCCGGTCACGGCAGCTTTCGAGGCACCGTAGGCGAATCGATTGACCAGGCCCTTGTGTGCCGCGATGGACGATACGTTCACGATGGATCCACCGCCAGCTTCAAGCATTCCGGGAATCACGGCCTGGCACATCCGGAACATGGATTTGACGTTCAGATCGAAGGCAAGATCCCAATCCTCATCCGTGCACTCGAGTATTGATCCGTTATGCACGGTTCCTGCACAGTTGAACAACACATCGAAGGCCGCTTCTTCGGCAATCATGGCCTCGATGGCAGCGCGGTCCATCACATTCAGAACGCGCGTCTGTATCCCCGGTACCCTGGCAAGCTCGGCAAGCTTGTCGCCATTGATATCCGTCGCCACCACGGTGGCACCTGCATCGGCAAAAGCACGTGCTGTCGCTTCACCGATCCCCTGTGCAGCGGCGGTCACCAGTGCACGTTTCCCTTCCAGTCGTTTTTTCATGCAGCGCAGCCTACCGGAAGCTGCACCCTATTGCCAAGTATGATTGACGAACTCACTGGTGCGAAAAGACTCCAACACCTGCCGACATACAGCATTTTTTCCATGAAATACCGACTGCGTAGAGCCCTTCTGATCGTACTCGCACTGTTCTTTCTGCCAGTGGGCTACATGCTGGCCTCTCACTACTCCGGAGATCGTGATGGCTACCGGGGCATGAGCCGCCATCAAAGCACCGAACAGGCGCCGAGTGCCGATTCCGACGAGGCGGTGATTCAGGTGTATGCAGCGCGCGCAGCACGCTGGCGTGGCGCATTCGGGGTCCATACCTGGTTTGCCACCAAGCGTAGCGACGAGAAACACTATACCCGCCTGGAAGTCATCGGCTATCGTGTGTATTGGGGGGGCGATGCCGTCAGAATCCGCTCTGGCGTTCCCGATGCCATGTGGTTCGGCAATCGTCCGCTGTTGTTGCGCGAACTGCGAGGCGGCGAGGAAATCGATCAGTTGATAGATCGATTGCACCAGGCCGCAGCCGACTATCCATACAACAACGAGTATCGCGTCTGGCCCGGGCCCAACAGCAACACCTTCACAGCCTTCGTGGCTCGCGCCGTGCCGGAACTTCGCCTCGAACTCCCCAGCAATGCAATCGGCAAGGACTTTCTACCCGGTGGCCATATCGTGGCGCGAACTCCCAGTGGTACTGGTGTTCAGCTGTCGCTGGGCGGATATGCCGGCTTGCTGGCAGGCATCGAGGAAGGCGTGGAAGTCAACCTGCTGGGCTTGACGGCCGGAGTGGATCTGCTGCCTCCGGCCATCAAGCTTCCGGGGGTTGGCCGGCTGGGATTTTCCGACCTGAAGCGTATACAGCTGCCGGACTCCTGAACAGGCTCAGTCAACGACGTTGTCGGTCCACATCCAGTTCAGCCACCTGTTTCTGCAGGCTCAGAAAATCGCGATGGATGCTCATCAACTGCTGGCGAACATCGTCAAGATAGTGCTCCAGCCACTCCTGGACCACGCCCTGCATCAACGCTTTCTGCTCGGCACTGAGCCCGTCGATACCGCTCAGATCCAGCACGGGATGGCTGGGTAAGGGAGGACTGGCGTAGCGCTGCAAGGATTCCTTTGCCAGACTGGCCCACAGCGTTGCCACCTCGGCATCCGGGTGGGATGCAATGGCCTCGTTGACCAGTTGCTCCAGTAATCTGGCGTGCGAATCGGCTGCCATGGGCAGATGGTGAAGACTTCCCATACGATTTCCTGAAAATCACGGTGTTAATTGACACTGCAAGGGCCACATCATCGACTAAAATCACAGCAGTAATCGGAGAGCGATCACATTCCGGGAACACGCCTGCCAGAGAGGGCACGCCAAAGACCGCTTCTGTTGCAGCGGTAACAATTGGAAGTCTCGTGGCGCATTAGGCTGCGCCTCACGAACCATTCCATTGTCCAGACAACCTACGGACTAGCACATACCATGTTCCATTCTCGATCGACCAGCTTTCTGAAGCCAGGGTTCTGCGGCCTGAAAATCGGCCTGCTGAGTCTCATGCTGGTGTTTCTGGCCGCTTGCGGCTCATCGGGTTCTGACAATACCGCGCCTGCAGACGATACACCCCCCACGCAAGACGGTGGCGAGGACACCGGTGCCGACGACGCGGATACCTCAGGTCAGGGTGATGACGCGGGCTCGACGGACACCGCAGGTTCTGACGGCGACGGTTCCACCACCGGCACGGCGACCGGCTCGGACTCCGGAACCGATGACACCGGCAATGGCTCGACCGATTCGGGCAGTTCGGACCCTGTGTCATCGGAGATCACCGCCGATCGTGTTCTCGACCCACTGCCAAACCCGCCGTTGACCGCGGCCCCTGGAGCTGACAGTGAACCGGTGAGGGCGCTCGGACCCGTGTCGAACGTGACCGAGTTCTTCGTGGTTCGCAACCCGACGCGCGATCTGGAAGACGATTACGGCATCCTGACCGACGAGGATTTCGCTGCCGGCCCCCTGCCGGCGGTTTACCACATACCCGAGCACGTGGATACCAGTACCAACTCCCTGCCCTATTTCGACAATCTGACGGATGTGGAAGTGTTTGCCGGTGAAGAACTGACCGTGATCTTCAAGCCACTGGATGACGACGGCGGCATCCCGGGACTGTTTCCCAACGCAATACCCGCCGGCGCACGCTATGTGGACAATTTCAATGGCACACGATCGCTGATCTGGCGTCCATTGCAGCCGCAGGTAGGCATTCAGGAGTTCACCATTACCGCAACCGATCCGGTAGAACCGTACTACCGGACGGAACGAACCATCCGCATCAAGGTGAAGATGCCGTCGGATCCATCCGGTATCGTCAACATTGCCCCCGTGGTCAACGAAATATGGCCGCGTACCGTGCGGGTCAACGATTTCGTGACGCTCTACATCAAGGTCAGCGATGCCAATGGCACCATCCCCTCGTTGGAGATTGCCAACCCGCCTGCAGGCGCCACCATCGTGCCGCACTACAGCGAAGAGGCCATCTCGATTCTGCGTTTCGTCCCGCAGACCGCCGAGGCCATCGATCTGGAACTGACGGCGCGAGATGCAGAGGACACCAGTCTCAGTACCTCTCGCACGGTGACACTGGAAGTCCTCGAAGACAGCGATTTCATTCGCCCAGGCTCACGCCTGCGGGAGCTGGCGGCAAGCCGTGATCTGCTGATCGGCTATGCCGCTCTGCAAGGCTTCTATGAGCAACCCGACGGCGCACTGTATGCCGATATTGCCGCCGAGGAATTCAATTTCGTGACCACCGAAAACTCGCTCAAATGGGATCTGGTCAACCCGCTGCCCGGCAAGTATCGCTGGGCTCAGGCGGACAACCTGGTGCAGCATGCCAAGACGCGCCGACAGGCCGTGCATGGCCACACTCTGGTCTGGCATCGCCAACTGCCGGGCTGGATCAAGCGCTCTGCGCTGGACGAACGTGAAGGCCACATGCGCGAATTCATCGATCGGGTGATTACACGCTATGGCGACGATATTCCCATCTGGGATGTCGTCAACGAGGCACTGGAGGAGGACGGCAGCTTTCGTCAATCCACCTGGTACGAAGCCATGGGGGCCGACTTCATCGATATAGCCTTCCGTCAGGCGCGCCTTTCGGCACCAGAGGCAGTACTGCTCTACAACGAGTACGACGTCAGCTTCGCCGGCCCCAAATCCGATGGGCTGATTGCGCTGATGACCGCATTGACGGATGCCGGCACGCCGGTGGACGGGGTGGGTTTCCAGATGCACCTGGATGCGGATTTCGATCGCTACGAAGAAGTTGCTGCCACATTCGGCAAGATCGCCGCGCTGGATCTGGATATCTACATCACCGAACTGGATGTCTCGATACGCAGTGGCATGAGCGAGGAGCAACAGGCCGAAGTGTACGAAGAAGTGCTGTCCCTGTGCCTCGATCAGCCCCGTTGCAAGGCCTATCAGGCCTGGGGCTTCACTGACATGTATTCCTGGCGCCGCGAGTTCAACCCGCTGCTACTGGACAGGCGCTACCAGCCCAAGCCGGCCTACTTCGCCATCCAGGAGCGTCTTGGGCAGAACTGAGGGAAGCGTCTCGGGCAAAACGCGCCAGGAAAGGCGCCTGACAGCGTCAGGACCCGTCAGGCCTTGTCAGATCGTGCTGCGCCTGCAGTGCCGCAGCTGCGAAGCACTCTCAGGGCAGCACTCTCAGGGCAGCACTCTCAGGGCAGCACTCTCAGGGCAGCACTCGGCACGACACTCGCCAGGAAGCGAGCGTCGTGCCGGCGCACCGCACGGTGCGGATAACGCAGGAGCAGCGCCAATCGATCAACGCGCGTCCGAAACACCCGCCCGGTAGCTGAACAGCAGAACGAGGGCAACCACCAGCAGTCCGACAAACCAGACCAGCGACCACTCTCCCATGCTCATTCCCATGAAGGTCCAATGCACTTCAGCGCAATTGCCGTCGCCCTTGAACAGCAAGGACAGAGTCTGAAGCCAGGGTTCGTTCTCCATCCAGTAGGCCAGTCCCGGACCACACTCTGGCACCTTTTCCGGTGGCAAGTGCTGCAGCCAGACTTGCCGCCCGGCCGTTATCATGCCTCCGATGGCACAGAGCGCCATCAGCGAAGCCGCGATCCGCTGCACGATACGACGACGCACGAACACGAGCCCCACCAGCGAGCATATTCCCACCAGTATGTAGAAAAGCCGCTGCGTGATGCATAGCGGACAGGGATCCAGGTACAGCACTCGTTCGGCGTAAATGGCGTAACTCATCAGACCGATGACGGAGAAAAGACAGCCTAGCCACATGAGGCGGCGAGCGTACAAACTTGACAGATTCATGGAGGATGAAAGTTACACACGTTGATTGTGGCGTAAGAGTAGCAAACAACGACGCTACTGCATGATCCCGGCCCCTGCACCGGGCCCGGATGAGCTACTGGACCGAGCTTTTCGGCGTCGGTTCCCGACTTGCGGTTACACTACCGATCAGCGATAACGTGAAAAGGACAACGAGCGTGAAATACTGGCAAGAATTCCTGCAGTTCGAGTATGCCAACGAAGTGCTTATGGCCGTCGGCGGACTATTGGTCTTCGTCGGTGTTCTGCAGATAGTCCGGAGCAGCATCAAGATGTTGTTCTGGGTGGTCATAGCTGGTGTGGGCGGGATCGCGGCCAGCTACGGCATGCAGCAGGGCTCCTACACCATCCCCGGCATGGAGAAACTGCGCGGCGCCAATCTGGATACCATTGCATCCAACATCGACACCGATGTTCTCGAATTTCTATGCCAGAAGATCGACGCTGCAAAAGAATGCACCGATAATAGCTCGCCCTAGAATGCGTGCAGTGGACGCGTTGGCAGGCGTGCAGAGTGCGACAGGGCCGGGAAAACTGGCTCCGGGAAACGCGCTCAGTGCGTCGGGTTCCGTGCAACACATTAGGAACAAGAAGCCAAGAGTGACGGACTCAATACAGAAGATTTGCTGCCCCGCACTCGGAGAAGGAGCTCGAAGCGACAGGCCCGATGCATGGCGCTCGATGCAACGCACTCGGCCGAGGAACTCAGAGCGACCAGTCCGATGCTTGACTCTCGATGCAACTCACTCGGCCAAGGAACTCAGAGCGACCGGCCCGATGCATGGCTCACGATGCAACACACTCGGCCAAGGAACTCAGAGCGACCGGCCCGATGCATGACTCTCGATGCAACGGGCCCGGTACTGCACAATCAGTGCAGGAGAAAATAATCCACAAAGTAACGACCGCCCTTCAGGGCGACCGTTGTCAGGGCAACGACCTGTTCCTCTGTTCGGGTATATTGCTGCAGCCACACCAGCGTGAACGACTTGTCCTTTCGAAAGATCGTTGTCAGTTCACGGCTGCCCGGTAACCCCCAGTCTGTTTCTCTCTGATCGCAATCGGATAGAAAGCGTTCGGGAGTAATGCAACTTTTCAGGTTGACTGAAAAATTGGTGCTGTGCAGTGTGTAATCACGTCGAGAAACACCGAGCATGATGTCGTCCATCATGGGCTCGGCGATCTTGATTATGTCGGCATCACTCAGTTCAAGGCAGCTCATGCGCCGAAATTTTACACGGGATCACGTCACTTGGCATGAACCAGGTGACGGGTCGATAAATCACAATGCCTGCGCAGAGCTATCAGCTCTCTTCCTGAGACTGTTGCTTGCCTGCACGGTAGCCCTTGTACCATTCGGTCTCGAGCGCCTCTTCGGCAAAATAGGAATGATGGCAATTGGAAGGCGTCGTACCCTTGATTCCGGCCTCCATACCAGCCTTGTGGGCCAGATCAGGCGTGACCTGATGCAAAGGCTTGAATGCTTCGGAAATCACTGTATTCAAACCGACAAAATCGAACGTACGCTTCATTGGGAGGGCTCCAGACAAGATTTGACACCGGGTACCGCCCGGATTTGCAACAGACGTTACCAGTTCAACGCGATGGCCTATTCCTACTGGTTCTCAGAAGTTCATCAACGATCTACAAAAGTCGCCAGACGAGCCGAAAAGTCAGAACATTGGCGCGTTTTGACCGGTACTGTCTCTCAAGCTGTTCCGCCTCCTGTCGGGAACAGAGCTGCATTGCCGGCCAGCATCAGCCGATAACACGAGTAAATATTTACCACATCCCCTGACTATCGATGCACCACATGTAACCTGTGAGGTCCAAACGGTGAGAACCCACGCACAGTTCCCAGGATTTTCCAGCCAGAACAGGTTAGTTACACCGTGGGCAGCCGGGAAATGAGCATGCTTCGTGAAGTTGACTTGGCAACTGCGAACCCGCCACCGTGGCAATGCCATCTTGACTGATTTCGACTACACCAACGATCCGAGGATCCATGCGCTGAAGCATGTCAGGAACCCCCTGTGCATCTTTGATGTGGATAATTTTCAGGTCCTGTGGTCGAATCAGGCCGGTCTGGAATTCTGGCACGCTCGGTCCATCGAGCATCTGCGTGAACGCGGATTCAAACAGGCGGTTACCGCACCGATCATCAAGCGTATCAGGCAGTTGCAGACTGACTGCCATGAGCAGGACATCAGCCTCACAGAATTGTGGACACTCTTTCCCAAACATGGAGGGCGTACCGTCGAGCATTCGATCTCGCCCTTTCTGATCGGTGACAATGTCAAGGCCCTGATGATCGAGGTGGTCGACGAAATCCTGGACGCCAGCTCGGACACACTGCGCAGTACTGCCGCCCTGTTGCACACGTCGGCCATGATCAGTCTGTACGACTCGGATTACTCACTCATCTACTGCAACCCTGCTGCGCGAGATTCCATCAAGAGCCGCTGCATCACGCTGCCACAGCGCCTGGTCAACGACGCCGACATCATCATCATCGAAGAGGCGCTGGAGGGTTCCGAGTGCTATACCACTGAACTGGAAGTCAATACCACGCGCGGTCCTCGCTGGCATGAGATGACCTTGCAGAAGAGTACTGACCCGGTTTCAGGCCAGCCTTCGGTACTGGTCAGTGCTGTTGACGCCACCGAGCGCAGACAGGCCCAGCAGACAGCCTACAAACTGGCCTACACCGATTCACTCACCGGACTGCCGAATCGTGCTGCTCTGACGATCTATCTGAATGAACTGCTTGCCTCTCCGGAGAACGAGGAAAAAGGGGAATTCAGCCTCTTCTTCCTGGACCTGGATCGCTTCAAGATCATCAATGATTCACTGGGACATGCCATTGGTGATCAGCTGCTGATCGAGGTAGCCCACCGCCTCAAACAGGCCATCGGTGGCAACAGCATGGCGAGCCGCCTGGGTGGCGATGAATTCGTACTGATCATGAACCGGATCACCGATACCGAAGAGCTCAAGCTCGCTGCGGAGAAGATTCTCTCGTCCATGGCAGAACCTGTGCAATTGAGCAACCAGAAGCTGCGTATCCTGCCCAGCATCGGCATCTGTCGCTACCCCTTCGATGGTGAGGATATCGCGACCCTGCTGGAGAATGCCGACGCCGCCATGTACATGGCCAAGGCCCGCCAGTGTGGTTTCTGCTTCTTCGACAAGCAGATGGCCATCACGATGAGCGCCAGAATCAAGGACAAGCTTGGCCTCGAGAACGATCTCGTCTATGCCATACGGAACCAGGAGTTCGAGTTGTATTATCAACCGAAGATTTCCTGCCGCAGCGGCTATGTGTCCGGCGTGGAGGCATTGATACGCTGGAATCACCCTACTCGAGGCCAGGTACCCCCGGACAAATTCATCACCATCGCCGAGGAAACCGGCCAGATACTGGAACTGGGCAACTGGGTGCTCGATGAAGCCATGCGTCAGCAGAAAGCCTGGCAGGAAGCAGGCTTGTCGGTACCGGTGTCGATCAACATTTCTGCTCATCAGTTCAACAACGACGATCTGATGATGAATGTGTCCGAATGTCTGGTCAGGAACAGTTGCGATCCTGCCATGATCGAACTGGAGATTACCGAATCGATGCTGCTCGGGGACGCCGACAAGATTCATCTGACACTGCAGCAGCTGAGCGCCATGGGTATCCAGCTGACGCTGGACGACTTCGGCACCGGCTTTTCCAACCTGGCCTACCTGCAGAAATACCCTCTGGACATCCTGAAGATCGACCGCGCCTTTCTCGTCGACCAGAAGCGATCCATGCTGATGGAAACAATTCTGCGCATGGGCAAGGTTCTGGGCCTGAAGGTAGTCGCCGAAGGCGTCGAAGTCCGCTCGCAGGTGGATTGGTTGACCGCACACGGTTGCGATCAGATGCAGGGTTTCTACTTCAGCGAGGCCCTGCCGGTTGCCCAGGCGACTCGTTATCTGGAGAGTCATTGCGGGGGGGTTGGGAGCGCTGTCAAGGCGGCCTGAAAACTGGCCTCGATCAGTGTGTTCAGTGCCCCATGATAAATCTCCTGAGTTGCATTATCGATTGAGCAGCTACATCACCGACCTTCTGTAGCCGGACTTTGCCTGGTCAATTTCTGCCGAATCATGCGGTTATGGGTGGCTACATAGATCCACAGATGATGCACCAATGCCTCGGGTTTCTTGGTGGTGCACCAGGTACGACGAACGAGGCGATTGATGTTGGCCCGGAGCATGGCCAGGGTGTGGTTGATCGAGAACAGAGGATCGAAGCCGACCTTCTTCAGCTCACCTTGGCCGGTCACGCATCCACGCTTGCTCGGGTGCACGGTATGTGAACTTTCCGGGAAATGGCGTTTGATCAATGTGGTGTACTGATCATGCCCATCGGTGCTGAAACAGGCCTCCGCATGGATCCGGTGCTGCACCTCGGCAAACAGCTCCTCGCGCATCTTTCGGCTCTCATCGGGGCGTTTTCCGTACTTCTTGCGGGAGATCGCCGCCAGATTGCCACTGGCCGGAATACGCGCCACCCCGAATCCCTGTATCAAGCGGCGCTGGCTGTCGACCACCACGCAGACGCTCAAGGGCTTGCATTTGGTGTGCTCCAGCGTGATCAGATCATCCAGTTGTACCTGCCTGACCGGAGCCTCTCTATCCAACACGCGTTCTTCCTGCAACCTTGCCTGTTCGCCAAGGTATGCCAGCCGTCGACTGACTGTACTGCGAGACACATTCAGTAGCAGAGCGGCCCGGCGCATCGACACACAGGCACTGAGCAAGGCCATCAGCGGTTGGTTGATGCGACGTTTCTTCTGCCTGAAGGCCGCTGTGTCGGTGGCTCGGGAGAAGGTGCTGCGGCAGGCTTTGCAGCGAAACCGGTCGATGGCTCGGGCATCACAGCGTCGATAATAGCTGCCATGACGAGCCACCTCGTTGCCGTTTGCGCGGCAGCGCGGACATTCTGGGTTCATATCCTTATAAACCATTGATTGAAAGTAGCGTTTACAGCATACCTCGTTTTACCGAACACAGTGAAGCGAGCCAGTTTGAGTTTGCT
Organism: uncultured Granulosicoccus sp.; assembly: GCA_947492525.1. Classification (GTDB taxonomy): domain Bacteria; phylum Pseudomonadota; class Gammaproteobacteria; order Granulosicoccales; family Granulosicoccaceae; genus Granulosicoccus. The sequence continues at coordinate 242,373 of CANLNQ010000003.1, read as the reverse complement.
GCCACTTGATTACTGTTAAGCTGTAAACCACACCCACCCCCCTCAGATACGCTGCCACAGCAGCTCAGGCCACAACTGTAGACACCATGAAGGCAGGTCCTCACCCACAGGAAGCTGACAGAATTGCCGCCTTGCACGGCCTGCAGATTCTGGATACCTCGAAAGAAGAAGAATTTGACGAACTGGTCGAGATCGCATCGAACATCTGCAAGACGCCCATCTCGTTGATCAGCCTGGTCGATGCCGATCGCCAGTGGTTCAAGGCACGAACCGGCCTGGAGGCAGATCAGACCAGCTTGCATGAATCGGTCTGTGCGCACGCCATTCTTGACGACGAACCGTTGATCATCAGCGACACGCTGCTCGACTCCCGCACCCGCGATAATCCACTGGTTCACAATGAAGTCAATATGCGGTTCTACGCCGGTGTGCCGCTGAAAACAGAGCAGGATCTGCCGATCGGCACCTTGTGCGTGCTCGATACCGTGCCGCGCGACCTCGATCAGGAGCAACTGCGTGCATTGCAGGTCCTGAGTCGCCAAGTCATGGCACGGATCACCTTGCGAACAGCTCTGGAACGGGAACGAGATCTGAAACTGCAACTCGAACAACAGCGCGACAAGCTGTTGAGCATGAATACACAGCTCAGGAATACCAACGAAAGCAAGAACCTGTTCCTGGCCATGCTCTCGCATGAGTTGCGCAACCCGCTCAGTGCCTTGCGCAACGGTCTGAGCCTGCTCGATGATGCGGGCAACACTGACCCTGCTCCGCCGGACATGGATATCCGAACACGAAACGATAGCCGAGAGACCGTCCAGATGATGCACAGACAGTGCTCGCAATTGACGCGTTTGCTGGACGATCTACTGGATGTCTCTCGAATCAGTCGTGGCAAGATCTCATTGAAGAGCAGCAACATCGCACTGGCCCCGGTTCTGCGGGATGCCTGCGGCACTCTTGCCGGCGATGCAGCCACGAAAAAAGTGGAACTGCAACTGGGCGATGTGCCTACGGGCATTCTCGTGCACGCCGATTCAGTTCGGCTGCTTCAGGTCATCGTCAATCTGCTACACAACGCCATTCGCTACACACCTTCCGGTGGCCATATCCGACTCGATGCCCGAGTTGCTGAGGGCCACGTCCATATCCGTGTCGAGGATACAGGTCAGGGAATCTGCAGTGATGACCTTGAAAAGGTCTTCGATCTGTTTGTCCAACTGGACAATACCGACCTACCAGCCAACCATGGACTCGGGCTGGGTCTGGCATTGGTCCACGAACTGGTCAATCTGCACGGTGGCAGCGTCCAGGTGGAAAGCGATGGACCGGGCTGTGGCAGCACCTTCACGGTGTCCCTGCCATTGGCAACCGGGCCGGCAGAACCGGTACCGTCCCCGCCGGTCGACAACACACCGAGCACACAGCGCGCCGTGCTGGATGTACTGGTCACTGATGACAACCTGGACAGCGTCACCGCACTGGGGCGTCTGCTGGAACGGCGCAAACATCGAGTGAGGTTGGCAAATTCGGGGGCCGAGGCCCTGGATGCTGCCAGAGAGAAGACGCCGGATGTGGTCTTGCTGGACATTGGCCTTCCGGATATCTCCGGTCACGAGGTTGCCCGCCAGCTGAGAAGCGACCATGCCGGTCATGACATGCTGTTGATCGCCACAACCGGGTATGGTCAGCCTGAGGACCAGGAGAGAAGCTCACAGGCCGGTTTCGATCACCACCTGACGAAACCGATCGAACTGGCGCAGCTGGATCGGCTCATGAGCGAGTTTCGCAACCGCATTGCGAGCGCTTCCACTCAGATCGACTGAGTGCTGTCTGGAACAGTTCGCCTGATCCAGTCCCATCTGGCTTAGTCCCATCTGGCTTAGTCCCATCTGGCGCGATCCCGTCCTGCTCGTTGCTTTCTGCTCGTTGCTTTCTGCTCAGTCCGTCCGGCTGACCTTGTTACTAAGCGTCTTCTACGGATACCTCAGTTCTCTGTGCCCTGCGCCTCGATACCGGTGGCGTCGCGTCCCGACAGGAATTCGCCCAGTACCTTCCATGACTCGATGTGATCACACAGGATCCTTACCACGAGCAGTATCGGCACCGCCATCAAGGCGCCACCGATTCCCCACAACCAGCCCCAGACCACCACGGCGGTGAACACCGCCACGATATTGAGTTGCAAGCGGTGTCCGACTATCGCCGGTGTGATGAAATTGCCTTCAAGCGTGGTGCAGGCGTAGTACAGCGCGGGGGGCAGCAATGCGGCCGGCAAGGTGTCGTAGGTACCCAGCGAAACGATCGCTAGCATGCCCACGCCCAACAAGGCTCCCGCGAACGGCAGGAAATTCAATACGGCGGCCATGACGCCCCAGAGGACCGGATTCGGTGCCCCTATCAACGACATCACCCCCATGATGACAATACCCAGGCAGACATTGATCAATGTCACCGTAAGCAGATAGCGAGACACGCTACTTTCGACTTCATAGGCAACTGCCAGGGCGCGCTTCTTGTCCTGCAGTCTCGGCATCACGGCAATCAATTTCTCCTGAAACAGAGTACCGGATGCCAGCATGAACAGCGACAGGACAAAGGCCAGCATGATCGTGGTCAAGCCGTTGGCAACCGTGGACGCCGCTGATGAAATGATGCCGGGCTGATCAAGCACGACTCTGGCGGGCTGATCGCCGCCGCTTGCCATCTTCTCCACCTGCTCGCCAGCCTTGCTGATGGCATCGACCGACTGCTTGTAGGGACTGATCTTCTGCTCCAGGGTCTGACCGATATCCGGTATGGAATCGAACAGTTCAGCCATGGGAGTGGACATCATGTAGCCGAACGAGGTGATGCAACCACCGATGGTGATCACCAGCAGAACCGCCGACACCGGAGCGGGCACATGATAACGAGCCAGACGTCTGACCAGCGGCGCCAACGTCATCGTGATCAGCAGTCCCAGTGCCAAGGGCATCAGCAGGTCCTTTGCGAAGTAGCAAATGACGCCTATCAACAGTATCAGGTGAATCCGCAGTATTCGCCGGATGGATCTCAAGACTCTTTCCTGCGGCAAGCGAGCGTCTACATCACTCATGATTCACATCCCGTTCACTCGGCAAACCGAAGACATTAGCTGCAGACTCGAAATCCGCTCGCTCGTCAGACCGCAGCCGACAGCTGCGTCATTCACATCCCGCTCACTTGTCAAACCGCACACAATGTCTGCGTGATTCGCACTCGGCTCACTCGTCAAACCGCACACAATGGCTGCGTGATTCACGCTTCGTTCGCTCGGCAAGCAGCAGACAGGGGCCGCATGGTCATGAAGGTAAAGGCTGGGCATGCGGCGCCGGATTCCGTGGGAGCGAAGCGGAATCATATCCGCAAAACCTGCATGACGAACCATTAGCCCTGCCGCTTCCCCTTCTTACACGGTTGCCGTCACCAGGCTGTCCACCAGTTCGATCCAGTGCAGTACTTGACGGCCACTGCCGCCTTGCAGGTGCAACTGGCAGCCGATATTGGCGGTAGCAATGATATCGGGTTGGTCTGCCAGCAGATTGGTCAGCTTGTTGTCCCGCAGCTGATGACTCAACTCCGGCTGAAAGAGCGAGTAGGTGCCAGCCGATCCACAACAGGTATGCGAGTCCTTGACAGCGCTCAGCTCGAATCCGAAGCGACCCAGCAGGGCTTCGGTCACCAACGGCAGCTGCTGCCCGTGTTGCAGTGTGCAGGGTGAATGAAAGGCGATCCTGCCCATGGACGCAGCCCGGGCTTGGAAACCTTCGAGATCTTCCTGCTGCAACACCTCTACCAGCACTTCGACGATATCCTTCGCCAGCTGACTGACCCGCATCGCCTTCTCGGCGTAGTCAGGATCATCAGCCAGCACATGGCCGTAGTCCTTGACCATGACACCGCAGCCACTGGCCGTGGTAATGATTGCCTCACAACCGGATTCGATGGACGGCCACCAGGCATCGATGTTCTGTCGCATCAGCACCCTGGCCTGATCCTGCTCGTTGAGGTGGAAATGCACAGCGCCACAGCATCCGGCCTGTGCGGACGGTCGAAGCGAGATACCGAAGGCGTCCAGCACGCGCGCAGCGCTGGCGTTGGTGGCGGGTGTCATCGCTGGCTGTACGCAGCCCTCGAGCACCAGCATGTGCCGCTCATGCGTCCTCGTTGGCAGAGCCCCCGGTGACTGTTTGCGAGGCACACTGGCTGCCAGCTTCTCTGGCAACACCGGACGCAGGGTCTGTCCCAGCCAGAGCATGGGAGCGACTCGCTTCGAATACGGCAAGACGCTCAGAATGGCCTTGCGCTTCCAGTACTCCAGACCACTGCGGGGCACTTGCTCCTCAACCAGATCTCGGCCAATGTCGACCAGGTGACCATATTCCACACCGGATGGACAGGTGGTTTCACAATTACGGCAGGTCAGACAACGATCCAGATGCAGGCGCGTACTGGCCGTGGGCGTATTGCCCTCCACCACTTGCTTGATCAGATAGATGCGGCCACGAGGACTGTCCTGTTCGTCACCCAGCAGATTGTAGGTCGGGCACGTGGCCAGGCAGAAGCCGCAATGCACGCATTTTCGCAACAGCGCCTCGGCTGCGATGGCTCGAGGATCATCGGCCAGGGTCGGGGCTATGGTGGTTTGCACGGTTCAGCCCTCCCTTGCCATTTGCGTGTGCTCAATCGTATCCAGCTCCGGATGAAAGCGGCCGCGATTGAACAGACGCTGCGCATCGAAACTGTCTCTGACGCGGGACTGTAACCGCCGCATCACCCCGTCCAGAGGTTGCAGAGCGTTCTCTCCGGGCGGACCGGCACAGTAACGCGTCGCATGACCGCCAGCTGCCCTGGCTGCCCGATGGATGTCCTCGGCCGATGCATCGGATTGCAACCAGCGCTGCGCTCCGGCCCAGTCATGCAACCACTCTCCCGGCAGATCCAGTGCCGGTGCGTGATCGGCCACGGATACTCGCCACAGACGCTTGCCACCCTCGGCGGATTTGAAGAATTCATGCTCATGATCACGCACCTGCTGCCAGATGTCGGACTCGTCATCGGGCAAGGTATCACCGCCGAGCTCGCGGGCGGCCGCCGAGACAGCGGCCTCGCTGCCACTGAGCCGCAGGTAGCGCCGGTCGGCAATCAGCATGGCGCCGGACAAGGGAAGTGGCTGGCGCAACAGTCTGGCAAAGGACGGAGTATCGTGTGGCGTCGCCGCATGCACCAGAGTCAGTTCGGCCTCGGGTCTGGGCAGCACTTTCATCGAGACATCCAGCAGGACGCCCAACGTGCCGTAGGCACCGACCTGCAATCGGGACACATCATACCCGGCCACATTCTTCATCACCTCGCCACCGAACGACAAGTCATGCCCCTGCCCGTTGATGACCCGTGTACCCAGCACGTAATCTCGCGCGGAACCGGCAAAGGGCCGTGCCGGCCCGGCCATGCCACAGGCCAGCACACCGCCAATCGTGCTGGCGGGCAGTACCGGTGGTTCGAAAGGCAACATTTGTCCAGCCTCTGCCAGCACCCGGTTCAGTTCGGTCACCGGGGTACCGGTTCTGACACTGACCACCAGTTCGGTCGGCTCATAGCTGATGATGCCGCTGTGCGAGAGCATGGAAAGCGCATCGGCACGTTCCTCAAGTGCACGATGATTGCCCAGCCAGTGCTTGCTGTTGCCCGCCACGATATTCAGCGGTGTCGCCGTCGATGCCGCCTGTTGAACGCGCTCCAGAAGAGCTGCGCTGTCGTCATTGTGAATCACGAATTGAGGCCGTCCTGTCAGAAACGCTCGAGATCGGGGAACGGCAGTTCGCCGTGATGAATATGCATGGCGCCGAATTCGGCGCAGCGCTGCAATGTCGGCACGGCCTTGCCGGGGTTGAGCAGGCCCTGAGGATCGAAGGCTGCCTTGACCGAATGAAACTGCGTCAATGTATCGCTATCGAACTGCACGCACATCTCGTTGATCTTCTCGACACCAACACCATGTTCGCCCGTCACGGTACCGCCCACCTCGACACACAGTTGCAGTATCTGACTGCCCAGCTGCTCGGTTCTGTGCAGTTCACCAGGCTTGCCTGCATCGAACATGATCAACGGATGCAGATTGCCGTCACCGGCGTGGAACACATTGGCGATCGGCAAACCGTATTCCTCCGACAACTCGTCCATTCGCTGCAGTACGTGTGACAGCTGACGGCGAGGTATGGTGCCATCGATGCAATAGTAGTCCGGTGCCAGTCGACCGACAGCCGGGAAGGCCGACTTTCGCCCCTTCCAGAGCAGCAAACGTTCGGCCTCGCTGTCCGCTATGTGCAGACTGCTCACCGAGGAGGCTCTGAACACCTCCGAGACTCGCTCGATCTGCGAGACCACCTCCTCGGCAGTGCCATCGAGCTCACACAGCAGCAAGGCTGCTGCATCAGTGGGGTAACCACACTTGGCAAATGCCTCGGCGGCAATGATGGCCGGCTTGTCCATCAGCTCCAGACCGGCAGGAATGATGCCCGCGGCGATGACCCGCCCCACCGCATCTCCGGCCGCCTCTACGCTGTCGAAAGCTGCCATGACCAGTCTGGCCTCGGGTGGCACCGGTAGCAGTTTGACGCACACTTCGACGACAACCGCGAGCATGCCTTCCGAACCGGTCATCAATGCCAGCAGATCGTAACCGGCGCTGTCCTGAGCCTCTCCGCCCAGAGTCAGGAGATCACCATCGATCGTCACAACGGTGACCGACAGGACATTGTGGACGGTGAGGCCGTATTTCAGGCAATGCACGCCACCGGAATTCTCGGCAATGTTGCCGCCGATGGTGCAGGCGATCTGTGATGAAGGATCAGGGGCGTAGTACAGACCGTGCGGCCGAGCTGCATCGGAAATCGCCAGATTGCGCACGCCGGGCTGGACACGGGCATGGCCCAGCTCAAGGTTGAGCTCGAGAATCCGGTTGAATCGAGCCAGGCCCAACAGGATGCCGTCTTCGTGGGGCAAGGCCCCGCCGGACAATCCAGTGCCTGCGCCACGTGCCACCACCGGGACTGCATTGGCACTCGCCCAGCGCATCACCGCCTGAACCTGTTCTATCGTATCGGGCAGGACAACGAGCAAGGGGGTGGCCTTGAAGGCCGTCAGACCATCGGACTCATAAGGACGCAGCTGCTCTTCACTGGACAGAATGGACTCAGCCGGTAGCCATTGCGCCAGCTCACCGGCGAAACGCCGTCGACGTTCAAGGCGTTGCGCGATTCGCGCTTCGTTCTGCGAGGAGTCCTCTGCGACCGGTTGCGGAATCGATCCCGGTGAATGGGACACGGCAGGCTGATCGGCAGGTTCGGCAGACATCTGAAGGACTCCAGCGCAGGACTCGAGGGGGTTGGAATCGGGGCGATCCCGCATCATTGCCACAGAATAGCAAACTGACAGCCCGGGCTGCACTCGATCGCAGCTCATCGAAGTTCGTTGCTGAAGGCTCTGCTTGCCTGTTGGTAACGATCAGCGATGCTAACGCCCCCGACTTTACCCGAAACCATTAGTGGTACAGACTGACAAGGCAAGAATCTCGATAATGGCGTACACCAACGGCTCGTCAAGGCGTAATTTGACTACACGATGACAAACGCCGCCAATGGCGAACAAGACATTCCCACACGCTTCATCGAGTATCTGCATCCCGGGTGCGGTAAACTTGCCGCAGCGGGAAGCCGCTGACCTATATCCCGGCGGCCCTCAGCCCGCTTTGTAGGTAAACTACAAAATTGACCATCAACCCAAACAGTGGCAGGAATCGATGAGACGCAGACGCGACGCTAAAATCATAGGCACGCTGGGCCCCTCGAGTAACAATCGCGAGACGATACTGAAATTGTTCGATGCCGGTATCGATGTCTTCCGACTGAACTTCAGTCATGGCAGCCACGAAGATCATGCCAAGACTCACGCCATCATTCGCAGCGTGGAAGAAGAGCGCGGCCGGCCGATCGGTATCCTGGCAGATCTGCAGGGACCCAAATTGCGAGTCGGCAAGTTTGCCAACGGCAAGGAGATGCTGGTACCGGGCGAACAGTTCGTTCTCGATCAGGATCCCACACCGGGGGACGGCAAGCGCGCACCGCTGCTGCATCCCGAAATCTTCGCCGCCCTGAGCGTCGGCTCCAACCTGCTGGTCAACGATGGCAAGATTCGCCTGAAGGTTCTGGAATTCACCGAACAGCGCGCGGTTACCGAAGTCGTGGTCGGCGGTGAAATCAGCAGCAACAAGGGAGTCAACGTACCCGATCTGGTGCTGCCCATCTCGCCACTGACCGAGAAGGATCGCCGCGATCTGGACTATGCCCTGTCGCTGGGTGTGGACTGGGTGGCCATGTCCTTTGTGCAACGCGGCGACGACATGGCTGAGCTGCGCTCTCTGGTCGGCAACAAGGCCGCCATCATGGCCAAGCTGGAAAAACCCAGTGCCATCGACGATCTGAACAATATCGTGCACCTGAGCGATGCCGTGATGGTAGCGCGTGGCGATCTGGGCGTCGAGATGCCGCAGGAAATCGTGCCAGTGGTACAGAAGAAGATCCTGCGATGCGCACGTCAGGAAGGCAAGCCTGTGGTGGTAGCCACGCAGATGCTCGAGTCGATGATCCATTCACCGGTACCGACTCGCGCGGAAAGCTCGGATGTTGCCACCGCTGTCTATGACGGCGCCGATGCGGTCATGCTCTCTGCTGAAACCGCCGCCGGCAGCTTCCCGGTCGAAGCGGCCACGGCCATGAACCGCATTATCATCGAAGTGGAACGCGATCCCTATTACCGCAAGTCAGTCAATGCCGCGATGCCCACACCGGGTGACACCGTGGCCGATGCCATCAGCTCATCCCTGCATCATGTTGCCACCGTCATTCCATTGGCTGCGACATTCACCTACACCGAATCGGGCTTTTCCAGTTTCCGGGCGGCGCGAGAACGCCCTGAAGCCCCCGTCATCGGCTGTACACCAAACGTCGAAACCGCTCGTCGCCTGGCGCTGGTGTGGGGAGTCCACGCCGTCATCTATCAGGTCATGAACAGTATCGATGAGATGGTGTCGCACGCCATCAACATCACGCTGGCAGAAGGCTTTGGCGAGATGGGCGAGATCATCGCCATCACCGCCGGCATGCCGTTCGGAAGAACCGGCACCACCAACATGCTGCGCCTGACGCGCCTCAAGGAGCTGCCCGAGGCCGATCAATTTCCGTCTCGTGAGTGACAGCACGTTTCCAACCAGGCTCGGGAATGAAACATGCTAGTAACCTGTGTTGACAATGCGTCAAACATTGTGCCGGCTCTCGTGTGAGCTGGCACACCGTTTCCGAGTCGGTTATCCTCCAGACTCGGATCAAACTAGACACCTCGAGCGTATTCACGGTTTGAATAACACACGCACACTGGTCAACGCAGCGATATTTCTGGCGGCCTCTGCATCATTCGGTACGCCCTCTCTCGCCCAGAACTCAACGGCGGCCTCCGTCGATGCGGCAGCGACGCCGGTGACTGCCAGCATCATCGCTCGCGACGTCGAGGTCGTTGCCGGCGATACGCTGAGCATCATCTCGACGCGTGAACTGGGCAGAGCCGGATTTGCCGCGCAACTGGCCGAATTCAACGAGTTGGCCGTGGATGCCGCCCTGACACCGGGCGATATCATACGTATTCCCATTCTGGTGGCCGCCGAAGCCGAATCCGCGCAAGTGGTCTTCGTCAAGGGCAATGTCATCATCACCCGACCCAGCGCCACGGCGGCCCGTACCCCTGACACCGCCGATGATGCTGCAGACGCCAGCGTATTCGATCTCGAACGGGATTTCGACGTCTACCCGGGCGACACCATTCAGACGAGCTCCGACGGCTATGTCAGCATCGAGTTCTCCTCCGGCTCCGTGATCAATCTGCAACCTGATACCGAAGCGACCCTGTCGGTACTGGCCTGCCTGCCTGACAACGACGATTGCGTCATCGAGATAACCACCTTCAGGGGAAAGATCACCTCCGACGTCAACAGGCGCGATGAGCAGGATGTGGATTTCCGTATCAACACGCCGTATGCATCAGCTGCGGTCAGAGGCACGATCTTCGATATCGAAGCCAGCGAAACGCTTCTGGTAGGTGTCACGGAAGGCAGCGTCGATCTCAACGCCCAGCAACAGGATGTCGGTCTGGAAACAGGCTTCGGCTCCGTGGTTGAGCCCGGCGAGGCACCAAGCGCGCCAATTGCCCTGTTGCCGGCACCGGTATTCAAGCGCGTACCCACACGCATGGCACCCGGCGACCTGGTCACATGGTGGCCTTTCGATGATGCGGATGCCTATATCGCCAGTCTGTCCAACGACGAGGCGGGCGTGGAAACGCTGTCGAATTTTGATGTTCGCATCGAACAGTTGGAACTCTCGGGTGTGAATACCGGCGATTACTACCTGCTGCTGCGCGCAGTTGATGACAACGGTCTACGCGGCTTCACCTCCAACACCCGACTGACCGTGGCGGAAATCGATAACGCCATACCCCCGATCAATACCAGCATCACTCGCCAGGGGCAGGAATTTCTGGTCCAGGTTCAGAACCCGGTCGACAATGCCATTGGCTACGAGATTCAGATTGCCAGCAATCTGGCCTTCGACGACCCTCTGAGCGTGGATGTCAACGCTACGGGTAGCGCTGTCTTCCGGGTGAATGACGATCAGGTCTTCTCTCGCGCCAGGGCTCTGCTGGACCCGTACACGGTCTCGGCATTCGGCGAAGTCAGCGGTAGCGACGACTAGGCGATTCCAGGTAAGTCTAGGCCAAGCAAGTTCAAGCAAGCCCAAGCAAGCCCAAGCAAGCCCAAGCAAGCCCAAGCAAGCCCAAGCAAGGCAAGGCAAGGCAAGGCAAGGCAAGGCAAGGCAAGGCAAGGCAAGGCAAGGCAAGGCAAGGCAAGGCAAGGCAAGTATGCCCGCCCTTTTCCATGAAGAGTACGCCGTGTGCAGCGCCGATTCGAGCGTTCGCGCGATTACTGGACGAACTTGAAATCGATGGCGCGACGAGCTCGGGACAATTGCTCGAGCATGTGATCGCCGCCGCGTACGGCCACACCAACTGCCAGCACATCCAGCACGACCATCTGCCCCAGGCGCGACTTCACCGGCGAGAAGATATCGCTGTCCTCATTGACATCGACCGTCAGCGCCACATCCGCCAGCTGCGCCAACGGCGAACGTGTTGCGGTCACCGCGATGACCCGGGCTTGAGCCTCACGGGCAATATCAACCGTCTTGAGAATGTCACTGCTGCGTCCCGAGTGTGAAATGGCAATCACCAGGGCGTCCTTGTCCAGCAACGCTGCAGAGGCAGCCTGGATGTGCGGATCGGAGTAGGCAATGGCAGGCTTGCCGAGGCGGAAGAACTTCAGCTGGGCGTCTTCGGCGACGACGGCCGAACCACCGGAGCCGTACAATTCCACACGCTTGCAGTTTTCGTACATCTCGATGGCGTGATCCAGAGCCGTCTCATTGATCTGGTTGCGAATCTGGACCAGTGAAGCAATGGCGCCATCGAGCAATTTGTTTGCCAGCTCCTTGCTCGAATCACTGGTCGTCACATCCTGATAGAAGAAGGTGCCACGCCGCGCCAGATCCTGCGCCAGCTTGATCTTGAACTGCTGGAAGCCGACACAGTCAAGTGCACGACAGAAGCGGATGACTGTCGGCTCGCTGACCGAAGCGCGAGTCGCGATCGCCTGGATGGAAGATTGCACGCTCTCCTCCGGATCGGCAATCACGACATCCGCTACCTTCTGCTCGGATTTGCGCAGGGTATCCCGAGCAGCCTTTATTCGTGCCAGCATTCAATCAGTTCTCAGACTAGGGACTCCAGAACACCGTGGCTTTTGCCGGCTGCTCGGTCAGCAGACCCAGCACCGGCGCTTGACCCGGCTGCCATTGCCCACCTTCACAGGAGTCCAGCGCAGCGGCCAACACATCACGCTTGCCATCGCCGGTGATGTGCAGAAAACGGTTCTCTGCATGCAACAGACAGGCCCGAGTCAGCGTGATACGAGCCTGCGTGACTGACGGCGGGTGCAGAAATGCCACGACGTCCGTCGCGTCCAGCGCCATGGCCGGCTGCAATTCATCGGCTGCCGCATCCGGGAACAACGAGGCGGTATGGCCGTCGCCGCCCATCCCCAGCATGACCACCGTGAACGGTTGATGCATGCCAGCGACATCAGCAGCAACGACAGGTTTTGCCTCGCTTTCAGACAAACCTGCCCGATACAGCGACACGAAACGCGCAGTTGCTGCCTTGTCCTGCAGCAGCGTATCGCGCACCAGTGACTCGTTACTGTCAGGGTGGCCAGGCGGCACCCAGCGCTCGTCAGCCAGAGTCACACTGACGCGAGACCAGTCGATATCCACAGCCGACAGATAGCGCAATACAGGCGCCGGTGTACTGCCGCCCGAGACGACCAATGAAGCCTCTCCGTCACGCTCCAGCGCGTCTTGCAGACACTGCGCCACACGCTTGCCCAGACTCTCGGCCAATTCGGTCGCATTGGCCGCCTCCTGCCATTGCAGGCCAGCCCCTTCCACTCGTTGTCGTGCCATGTCAATCCTCATGCCAGCGCAGGCCATCCTTGCTGATCAGTGCATTGGCGGCACCCGGCCCCCAGGTACCCGCCGTATAACTCTTCGGAGCGTATTGGTACTGCTCCCACGCTTCCTGAATCGGATCTATCCAGTTCCAGGCAGCGGCCACCTCGTCGCGGCGCATGAACAAGGTGGGGTTGCCGCGAATGATATCCATCAGCAGCCGCTCATAGGCGATCATCTTGCGCTTCTGGAACACATCGTTGAAATCCAGGTTCAGATGAACCGGCTGCAGCTCGATGTCATCCCCCCAGGCCTTGACGTAGATTCGCATGCGAATGCTCTCTTCTGGCTGCAGACGAATGATCAGCTGATTGGGAATGCTGAAACCGTCGGCCGTCGGGAAGATCGAGTGCGGAATCTTCCGGAAGTTGATGATGATCTCGGTCGTCTTGCTCTCCAGACGCTTGCCGGTGCGCAGAAAGAACGGCACACCCGCCCAGCGCCAGGAGGCGATCTCGGCACGCAGGGCCACGAAGGTTTCGGTCGTACTGTCCTCAGGCACCTCGTCATTGTCGAGATAACCGGGAACAGGGCCATCCTTGTAGGCTCCTGCCTTGTACTGACCACGTACCGAGTTCTCGATGGCTTCAATGCCGACCAGCGGTTTCAGTGCCCGCAATACCTTGATCTTCTCGTCACGAACCGCATCCGGATCCATACTGACCGGCGGCTCCATGGCCAGAATGACGAGCAACTGCAACAGATGGTTCTGCACCATGTCTCGCAGTGCGCCGGTCTGGTCGTAGAAAGCACCACGACTGTCCACACCCAGCGATTCGGCAATGGTGATCTGCACATCGCTGATATGCTCGGCACGCCACAGAGGCTCGAAGAAGGCATTACCAAACCGCAAGGCCAGCAGATTCTGCACGGTTTCCTTGCCAAGGTAATGATCGATGCGGTAGATCTGCTCTTCCGTGAAAACGGCCGAAAGACGATCGTTGATCTCCTCCGCCGACTTCTCGTCGCGACCGAGCGGCTTCTCCAGTGCCACACGACTGTTCGGTGTAATCAGCCCTGCCTGATGAACACCATGGGTGATCTTCGTGAACAGACTGGGAGCCACCGAGAGATAGAACACCCGGACGTGATCCTCACGCCCCGCCAGTGCATCCACCAGAGGCTGGTAGGCAGCAACATCGTTGACATCGACCGGAAAGTACTGAATCCGCGTCAGAAAGGCCTGCCAGGCCTCTTCCTCGAAATCCTGCTCGCTGATGTGCTCACGCACCTCGGTGTCCAGCTTGGCGCGAAACGCTGCCGAATCCATCTCTGTACGCCCGCTTGCGATAATGCGACCATCGTCAGGTAGTTGCTTCTCGCAGTGCCTGAAGTAAAGTGCCGGGATGAGCTTCCGGATGGAGAGATCACCAGTACCGCCGAACAATATGAAATCGAAGGGCTGCAGGGATTCATTGCTGATTAGATTCATTTTGTAATTTTACTACCAAATGATTAAGTACTGAATAACTGGGGATGTTACAACTTTTTCCGAATACTAACCGTATTTTGTCATAGCAACATAACATTCATGTGACATAATTGTGTAGTTAACCTACATGCTGGATGGAGAGATTTATGCCTTCGCTCAATACCGCCGTCGACGACGTCACTCAACAGATCATTGAACGCAGCCGGGAAACCCGCACCGCCTACCTGGCACGCATCAATGCGCTGGCAGACGCCCCTCCCAATCGCGGCATGATGGGCTGCACCAATCTGGCGCATGCCTTCGCAGCGGCCCCGGAGCGCGACAAGATCGTCCTGCATGCCGAGCGAGCGCCCAATCTGGCCATCGTGACCTCCTACAACGACATGCTCTCGGCACATCAGCCCTACGAGAACGCACCGGAGAAGATCCGCGAGGCGGCTCGAGCCGTCGGCGCCACCGCTCAGGTGGCCGGTGGTACTCCGGCCATGTGCGATGGCGTGACCCAGGGCCAACTGGGCATGGAGCTGTCACTGTTCAGCCGCGATGTGATCGCCATGTCAACGGCCATTGCGCTGTCACACAATGTCTTCGACGCCGGGGTTTTCCTCGGTGTCTGCGACAAGATCGTACCGGGCCTGTTGATGGGCGCCCTGTCCTTCGGGCATCTGCCAGCGGTATTCGTGCCGGCGGGGCCAATGACTACCGGTATCCCGAACAAGGAAAAGGCGCGCACAAGGCAGCTCTTTGCCGAAGGCAAGGCCACTCGGGAAGATCTTCTCGCCTCGGAAAGCGCCTCGTATCATGGTCCCGGTACCTGCACCTTCTACGGCACGGCCAACAGCAACCAGATGATGATGGAAGTGATGGGTCTGCACCTGCCCGGCGCTGCATTCATCAACCCTGGCACCGAGTTGCGATCCGCCCTGACAACCGCTGCGGCGCAACGTGCCCTGGCACTGACGGCGCGCGGCAACGAATTCACACCCGTGGGACGCATGATCGATGAAAAGGCCATCGTCAATGCCATCATCGGCCTGCTGGCTACCGGCGGTTCAACCAATCACACACTGCATCTGGTGGCCATCGCCCGCACCGCAGGCATTACCATCAACTGGGATGATTTCAACACGCTCAGCCAGGCCATTCCGCTACTCACTCATGTGTATCCCAGCGGTCAGGCAGACGTCAATCAATTCCATGCGGCCGGCGGTATGGCACTGGTCATTCGCGAGCTGCTCGATGCAGGTCTGCTGCACGAGGATGTACAGACAGTGGCAGGCGCCGGCGGCCTGTATCAGTACACCCAGGAGCCCTGGCTCGATGATGGCACCCTGGCCTGGCGCGATGGCCTGAAGAAGTCCGTGGACGATTCCATCATCAGCACGGCACAGGCGCCCTTCCAGGCCGACGGCGGCCTGCGACTGATGTCCGGTAATCTGGGCCGTGCAGTCATCAAGACCTCTGCCGTGAAACAGGAGCATCGCATCATCGAGGCACCCGCCATCGTCTTTCATTCTCAGGATGCGCTGCGCGTGGCCTTCGATAATGGCGAGCTGGAGCAGGATTTCGTCGCCGTCATTGCCTATCAGGGCCCTCGCGCCAACGGGATGCCCGAACTGCACAAGCTCACCCCCATACTGGGCGTACTGCTGGACCGCGGTTTCAAGGTCGGACTGGTTACCGATGGCCGCATGTCCGGCGCCTCGGGCAAGGTACCTGCAGCCATTCATGTATCCCCCGAGTGCGTGCTGGACGGTCCTCTGGCCAAGGTCCGAACCGGTGACATGATCCGCATGGATGCGGAATCGGGCACCTTGCAGGCTCTGGTGGACGAAGCTGAATGGGATGCGCGGGAAGTGGATGTTCCCGATCTGAGCCGCAAGACCGTCAACATGGGTCGCGAATTATTCTCCGCTTTCCGGCATCATGTGTGTAGTGCGGAACTTGGCGCTGTCAGCCTGTTCGACGAATGAGCGAACGGTGACCGGCCATTTCCGACCAACAGCAACTTTCTCCACAGGAGCCAACTCAGCATCATGAAAGTTCGTGAACTCATGCAAGTCGCGCCGGTCATTCCGGTTCTCGTCATTGATGACGTCGCCAAGGCTCGACCGCTGGCTGAAGCGCTGGTTGCCGGTGGCCTGCGCGTACTGGAAGTGACCTTGCGCACCCCGGTTGCGCTGGAAGCCATGAAGGCCATGGCCGATGTGCCGGGAGCCATTGTCGGTGTCGGCACCGCGCTGGACGGTGATGATCTGAAACGGGCACAGGATCACGGTGCCACATTCGCTGTCAGCCCCGGTTTCACCATCGAGCTGGGCAAGGCGGCGAACGCCATCAACATGCCGCTGCTGCCGGGCATCATGACGCCGGCCGACATCATGCGGGCTCGTGACGGTGGTTTCACCGAGCTGAAATTCTTCCCGGCGTCTCAGGCCGGTGGCCCCCAACTGCTCAAGGCCTTCAGCGGCCCCTTTGGCGAGATTTCGTTCTGCCCCACCGGTGGTGTGACAGCAGACACGGCCAAGGACTACCTGGCCCTGCCCAGCGTATTGTGCGTCGGTGGCTCATGGGTCGCCCCGGCATCCATGGTCGAGGCAGGTGACTGGGAAGGCATTACCAAACTGTCCAGCGCCTGCGAATCACTGCGTTCATGATCGTTGTTCAACCCGGGTCTTGAGTCAGTACCCTCTGTCTGCTCAGCCTCGCCTCCGTTCGGGGCTGAGCAAGATATAGGGAGAGATCTAGGCACTGTCGAGTGACGATGTCCTCGACCGCTATCGCGCAATCTAGGCCAAGGCTTCAGATGTGGCAACATGGCAACGGCCCCTATTGGCAAGTGCGTACCCAGCAGCCCACAGCAGATTCATCGGAACCTTTCTGTCTCTGACATCAAGGCAGGCGTGAGATCACGATCGGACACGCAGGTACCACCAGAGCAATGGCAGCAGCATGACAAGCTCGATGCCTACGTTGATCCATTGTTTCAGCACCGAGCCGTCCAGCATGATTCCGATCAGTCTGGCGATCAACAAGCCGAAAAGCAGCGCAGAGGCGGTAGCCGCGATGGTGGCCATCCAGGGCTGTATATCGTGATGAAACATCAGCAAGATGCCGGCCCCGATGATCAGGCCCCACCAGATCCTTCTCTCGGTAGCGGCAAATGTATCTTCCGGGATCGGCTGCTTGCTGACCAGCTCAGGGTTCCAGACCAGTACGATACCGACAATGATCAGCACGATACCAATCACTCTGATAATCAGGCCGTATTCCATGGTTGAGCTCCGCCGTCTGACAGGACCAGGTATGGCCGCTTGCCGATGTACAAGGGGACTGCCTTGCAGTGAAAGCATGATAATCCCGACAAGACTGCGGGGAAAGACTGAATAGTCTTGAATATTTGCCTGATTGTATCGGTCCTTTGGCTATGCCCTTCGACCACGCACTTCGACGCACACGTCAAGCACACACGTCAAGCACACACGTCAAGTACATGCTTCAAGCACACGCTTCAAGCACGCACTTCAAGCACGCACTTCAAGCACACACGTCAAGCACACACGTCAAGCACACACGTCAAGCACACACGTCAAGCACGCTCTTCAGACACGCCTTTCGACCAACTCTTCGATCGGCCTGTCGACCAGTTCTTTCCCCTGCCCCGAAACGGACCACCCCATAAAACAGGGTTCAAGCTGCTCATCGAACGCTGACTCCGCATGACGCACTGACGCAGAGCCGAGCGTTCCTCGTCGCCGCTACAGCAGATTCAGCACCAGCACAGCACACATCAGCACGATCACCACGAACATCATGCTTGCCACGCTCCAGCCTCGCGCCAGAGGTGCGCCGGGGCGTGTCAGTCGCTCGATGACACCATAGCCATTGCCCAGCAGGCCAAGCGCGCTCTGACGGGCACTGGCATTGAGATCCGCCACCCGACGTGCCACCAGCGGAAGACGTGCCGGTATCCATTTGCGGTAGATGACATCCACATCCAGCATGGTCGACGCTACCGTTCGCGGGTAGAGTCCGATCTTCTTCAGCACCACGAACGCCAGCGCCGCGAACAGCAAAAGCTGAAACTGCACCAGCACGTGATCAAAGGTGTAGGGATGATAGTCGACGCTGAAAGGCAGCAGGCTGTACAGAAGACCCGGAAACACACCGATGATCACGCACAGAAACGCGGCAATGATCATTGCCAGTCGCATGTGCACAGGCGCCTCTGCCGGTCTCTTGCCACTGTCATGCGAGAAGAACAGGGTGAAGGGAACCTTGATACTGGTATGCACCACGGTACCCACGGATGCTGCCAATAGAGCCAGCCACACCAGATAGTTGCCGTTGTAACCGGATGCATCGAGAATCAGTGACTTCGATACAAAGCCACTGAACAGTGGCACCGCCGAGATCGACGCTGCTCCGACCAGGCAACACAGCATGGTCACGGGCATGGTCCGGTACAGGCCGCCGAGTCGGGACGCTCTGGAGGTGCCGGTGCGGTAGACGACGGCACCAACACTCATGAACAACAGTCCCTGATACAGCACACTGCAGAAGGCATGTGCGGCTGAACCACTGATGGACATGTCCGAACCGATACCGACACCCACCACCATGAAGCCCAGCTGGCTGTTCAGACTGTAGGCCAGTACCCGTTGCAGGTCGTCCTCGACCACCGCCAGAATGATCGGGAACAGCGCCATCACGGCACCGATGTAGATCAGTACTTCGGTACCGGCATATCCACGCGCCAGCGCATAGACGGCCATCTTGGTGGTGAACGCAGACAGCACCACGGTGCCCGTGATGGTTGCTGCCGGATAGGCATCGGCGAGCCAGTTGTGCAACAGGGGAAATGCGCACTTGATACCGAAGGAGAGGAAGATCAGGAAGGTACCGGTGCTGACCAGGCCGAGATGTTCGAATGCGATGGAGCCGGTATCGTGATAATGCACCAGCAGACCCGCCAGCAGCAGCACCCCGGAGAGCACCTGGATGAGCAGGTATCGCATGCCGGTTGCTGTCGCCGCCGGCGTACGACGCGCCCAGATCAGAAAGACCGATGCCACAGCCGTGCCCTCCCACCAGAGGAAAAGACTGATCAGGTCACCGGCAAAGACACCGCCAATGGCGGCACCGGCGTAGGCCAGTGTTGCCACCTGCTGCACCGTATCCCGTACATGCCAGGCATAGAGCCCGGACAGAAGAGCGGCAATCGAGAAGATGATGCCAAAGATGGTCGAGAGTTTGTCAACGCGCATGAAGGTGAGATCGAAACCCACCACCGACCACACGACATGCTCACCGGCCGGATACGCCAGCATGACCATCAGCGCAAAAACCGGAATGCCGAGCAACAACAGAGCTCGCCAGCGCGACGGCAGAAACGGACAGATCAGTGCTGCAATCAGATAGAGAAACGGTGGAGCCATCAGGTTCATCATGAGGAGGCTCCCTCGCGACCGCTTCCGTTGGTATCACGACCCAGCATCTGTCTGCCCAGACTGCTCAGCGTATCGTTCGGGCGCTGTGCATGGCTCAGTTGCTCGGTGGCAGACTCGGGGTATTCTTCAGCATCCACACAATCAGGTGCGTAATAGTCGGCGCCACGCTCGGTGAACAGTCGCAGGAAACGTGAGGCAACGACGAACAGGCTGAAGAAAACAAAGCCGATGATGGCATAGAACCCCCACAGGCCCTCTCCCGGCACCTTGGTATAGCGAGGCCAGACAATATCGATCAGGAACAACACCACGCACACATAGCTCAGAATGCGGATGAAACGATCAATACTCGCCGGATTGTCCGTCCACCGAAAATAGCGGGCCAGCGGCGCCATGGACTCAGGTCCCGTGCTGTCTGCACCGGCAGCCACTCCCGAATCTGCTTGCTTGTCTGAATTCATCGCCATTGGATCAGTCCGATCAGTTCGGTCAGCGGACGCGGAAAAAGAAACAGCAGGACACAGCCGGTCGTCGTGAGCGCAATCGCCCACAGACAGGCATACGGTGCTTCCTGCCAGGAAGCTGTTTCACCGGGTTTCAGGTCAGGATCCGGTTTGAGAAAGGCTCGAAGCGGAATGGGCAGCAGATAGGCTATGTTCAATAGCGTGCTGAGCATCAGCACCGAGACCCACAGGATCGTGCCACTGTCCAGCGAGCCACCGGCAATCAGCAATTTACTCCAGGATCCGCCGGTGGGCGGCAGCCCGATGATACTGATAGCGCCGATGAAGAATGCGCCCATGGTCAACGGCATGCGTCGGCCGATGCCATTCATCTTCGAGATTTCCGACTTGTGCAGCGCGACCATGATGGCCCCGGCACAGAAGAACAGGGTGATCTTGCCAAAGGCGTGCATGACGATATGCAGCACCCCGCCACTGACCGACATGACCGTGGCCAGCAAGGCTGCCAGCAGAATGTAGGACAATTGACTGATGGTCGAATAGGCCAGCCTTGCCTTCAGATTGTCCTTGGTGAACGCCACGATGGAGGCAGCCAGCACCGTGAAGGCGGCAACGGGCAGCAACCATTGCGCAGCCCCTGCCACGGTCACGGTGTCGATACCGAAGGTATAGGTAACGATCTTCAGCACACTGAACACACCGGTCTTGACCACGGCCACCGCATGCAGCAATGCACTGACCGGTGTCGGCGCAACCATCGCCGCAGGCAGCCAGCGATGAAATGGCATGATGCCGGCCTTGGCGATACCGAACAGGAACAGCGCCAGCAACACAGCCATGGCCCCCTTGCCGATACCGGCATCGGCCAGTACCCCACCTGGCACGAAATCCAGCGTGCCGGCTGCCGCAGCCACCCACACGATGGCAGGCAACAGAAAGCCGATGGATGTCCCCATCAGGATACCCAGGTACACGCGACCTGCCTTGCGGGCACCATCACCACCGGCATGCGTGACCAGCGGATAGGTGGAGATCGTGATGACCTCGTAGGCGACGAACAGGGTCAGCAGATTGTCCGCGTAGGCAGCGCCCATGACCGCGGCCAGCGCAATGGCGAAGCACACATAGAAGCGTGTCTGATTGATCTCGTGATGACCGCGCATGTAGCCGATGCTGTAGACGGTGGTGACCACCCAGAGAAAGCTGGCCAGCAACCCGAAGACAACCCCCATGGGTTCGGCCGAGAGCTTCAGCGAGAAGTTGGCCAGCAAGGCCACTTCGCCACTCTCTACCGGGATGCCTGCAATCACGTCACTGTAGATGCTGTTGTTGATCAGCAGCAGGAACAGGCCGGCGATGATGATCGAACCTTCACGCAGGTTCTTGCGTCTTTCACCGAACAGCAGGATGAATGGAATGACCGCCAGCGGCGGTACCAGGGTCCAGAGCGGATTCATTGCAGACCACCAAGCAGATACGTGGCAGCTTGACCGGCCACCTCAAGAGTGGCACTGCCGTTGATACCGAAATACAGGCTCACCCCGACGAGCACGTACAGGGGAATGAGCATGCTCAGAGGTGCTTCACTCATACCACTGGACTCGGGTCCGGTTTCGCGCGAACGGCGAAAGACCATGATCTCGATGACCCGTCCCACGTAGACGATGGCCATCAGCGAGCTCAGCAGCACCAATGCCGCAATGGCCCACCAGCCTTTCTCGAGAGACGCCTGGATCAGGGTGAACTTGCTGACGAAACCGACGGTCAGAGGTACACCGATCAGGCCCAGGCCGGAGATGATGAAGGCCACGCAGGTAAACGGCATGCGTTTGAGCAGATTGTCCAGTGAGGGGGTATGGACATGGCCGACGCGATACAGGATGCAGCCCACCGCCATGAACAGGCAGGCCTTGACCATGCCGTGATTGACCACGTGCACGATACCGGCCGTCAGACCCGACTGGGTGGCGAGACTGAAACCTGCCACGATGTAGCCCACCTGCGCCACGCTCGAATAGGCCAGCATGCGCCGCAGGTCGTTCTGGAAGATGGCGACCAGCGACATCAGTACGAAGCCTGCCACGGCTGCCGGCAACAACACACCGTTGAGCAGGTGCTGCCCGAAGCTGTAGTCCTTGCCGAAGACGCTGAAGAAAAAACGCAGCAACACGTAGAGGGATACCTTGGTTGCCGTTCCCGCCAGAAATGCGGTTACCGCAACCGGAGCATGGGTATAGGCATTGGGCAACCAGGCATGCAGGGGGAAGACCGCCGATTTGATCAGCACGCCCATGGTCAGAAAACTGAAGGCAACCAGCACCGCGCGCTGCGATTCGCTCTCCGGAATGCGCACCGCCAGGTCACTCATGTTCAGTGTGCCGGTGGCGGCATACAGAAAACCGATACCGATCAGGATGAACGAGGCGCCGACACTGCCGAGCACCAGGTAACGGAAGCTGGCCGTCAGTGCCCGTCGATCCTGTCCGAAGGAAATCAACGTGTACATGGACAACGAGCTGATTTCCAGAAACACGAAGACATTGAAGGCGTCGCCGGTAATCACGATCCCCAGCAGGCCGGTCACACACATCATCCAGGCGGTATAGAACAGATAATGCTTCTCCGCCGGCACCGACTTGGCGACACTGCGATAGGCATACAGCAGTACCACGGCACTGATCCCGGATACCAGCACCAGGACGGCAGCATTCATTGCATCGATGTAGTACTCGATGCCACTGGGGGCGGCCCAGCCACCCACGGCGTAACGAATGACGCCGTCGTCCAGTACCTTGTCGAGCAACACCAGGGAGACCAGGAAGGCAAAGGTGTTGGCCACCATGGCGCAGACCCAAGACCATCTGGGGTTGCGAATCATCACGCAGATCGGTGCGGCAACCAGGGTTACCATGATCTGCAAGGCGGGAAACTGATCAATCATCAGGCGTCAGGCTCCGCAGCTTCGATGGCTTTCAGTTCGTCTTCCTCTATGGTTCCGTAGCTTTCATAGATACGCACGATCAGCGCCAGAGCAACCGCACTGGTTGCCACGCCGACCACGATGGCGGTCAGGATCAGGACATGAGGCAAGGGATTGGAATACACATAGTCCGCATCTTCGACCAGAATCGGTGCAGTGCCCCCTTCGATCTTGCTCATCGTGATGTAGAGATAGAAGATCGAGGTCTGGAACAGGCTCAAGCCAATGATCTTCTTCACCAGGTTGTAGCGCGCGATCATGATGTACAGGCCTGCCATCATCAGCACGATGACAATCCAGTAGCTGTAGAGTCCGATTAGCTGACTCATCGTTTGCTGGCAAATCCGTAGAAGAGCGTGATCATCACGCCGGTGACAGTGATACCCACACCCAGTTCGACGGCGAATATCCCCCAGTGCTGCCCGTGCGTCGGCTCGTGTGCCAGCACACTGTAGTTGAGCAGTTCCCCACCGAACAGCATGGTCACCAATCCGGTGCCGGCATACAGCAGTACGCCGGAGGCCATCATGAAACGCAGAACCGTCGGTGAAAGCACATCCCGTGTGCGCTTGAGACCGAAGATCAGCCCATGCAGAATGAAGGCACTGGCAAAGATGACGCCGGCCTGAAAGCCTCCACCGGGACCGTAGTCTCCGTGGAACTGCACATAAAGACCGAACATGAGCACGAAGGGTATGACCAACTTGGTCACAACCTGCAGCACACGATGGCGTTGACGTGGATAGAGTTTCACAAGCAGTTACTCAGAAAATTGTCCGTTGACAGTGTTCAGACGTTGCGGCGTGGGTTGTCCTGCGGATCGGCAGCCGGGATATCGCCGGGTGCATCCTCCGGAGCTTCATCCTCGGGGCGACGACGTCGCAGCCCCAGCAGACTCAGAACAGCCACCCCTGCGGCGAACACCACGACCGTCTCGCCCAGGGTGTCATAGCCACGATAGCTGGCCAGTACCGAGGTGACGATATTGGGTGGCCCGACTTCGCTGCCCGACTCCTGAACGTAGCGTACCGCCAGTTCCGGGTGTGTCTGCGAAGGCGAGTCGGGACTGCCGTAATGCGGCATGTCCAGCGTGCCATAGATCAGCAGGCCGCCCGTGACGACCACGAAGATCAGCGCCACCCAGCTGTCATGGCCGCGCGGCTTCTGTTCGTGCTTGGTGAACGACAACGCCCCCAGAAACAGGATGGTGGAGATGCCCGCTCCCACAGCGGCCTCGGTGAAGGCCACATCCACCGCATCCATGACCACGAAGGCGCCTGCAGCCGTCAGACTGTAGAGGCCCAGCAGGATGACGGCCCCCAGCAGATCACGCAGGACGATGATGCCGATGGCCGTGATGGCCAGGAAGGTCAGCAGTACCAGAACGATGAGCGTATCCATCAATCGTCATCTCCATCGTCGTCCTGGCCCTGCACCCGCTCCCGCTTGTGCCGCCGTGTCTCTTCGAGTATCTCGACCGCATCCTGCCCTGACTTGTAGTCGACCGAACGCGAGCGTGCCAGCAGCGTAGCCTCTTCCGGTGAATCCAGAATGGGCTTGCCATCGACACCCAGCGGCACCTGTCCGCACAGCAAGGCCGTCTTGGCCAGAGCATGCGACGCTGTCGGCGCCGTGAACAGGGTGAAGAACATGATCAACAGCACCTTGATGGCCGCCATGGCACTACCGAAGACGAACACCGACTGCAGTATCAGCGCCAGTGAAATGAAGATGGCCCCCCCGGTGTCGGTCACACTGGCGGCATGCAGCCGCGTGTAGAGATCGGGCATGCGAATCATGCCCACCGCACCGGTCACCACGAACACGCAACCGATCAACAGCAGAATCCAGCTTACGCCCCAAACCAGCCAGTCCAACATCAGAAATCATCCTCTTGATAAGCGCCACTACCCAGATCGTCGTATTCGAAGAACTTGAGCACCGCGATGGTGCCGATGAAGTTGATCAAGGAATAGACCAGGGCAATATCGAGAAAGTCGGGACGGCCGGTCATGAAGCCATGTACGGCAATGAGCAATACCGTCTTGGTGCCGAAGGAGTTCACCGCCAGCAGGCGGTCGAACAGGGTCGGACCGAGCAACGCACGGGCCAGTGTCAGCGCCATGGTGATAAGCAGCGCAATGGTGACAGCTATGAACATGTCAGCGATCTCGTCTGAAATGCAGATGGGGTTCGACGTCGCGAACATGGGCTGCCATCTCGCCCCGTTCCAGCTCTGCCAGCGTGTCCTCGTGCAACGCATGCACCAGAATTTCGTCGGAAGGCGTGAAATTGATCGTCGTGGTGCCCGGCGTGAGTGTAATCGAGTTGGCGTAGATCACGCGTCCCAGTTCGGTATCGGGCGTGGCGGTGACGCGTCGCAGGGTCGGCTTGATGTCCAGCTCCCGCGACCAGACGCGGCGCGATACGTCCACGTTACTCAGAAAGATCTGGTGAAGTAACCACCCCCAGTACTCGAGGATATGCAGAAAGCGGAAGAAGACCGGCTGGCCCCGGTGTTCGAGCACCCGCATGCGATAGGAAAGCCACACGACTAGCGCCACCGAAATCACGCCGAGAATGAGTAGCTGCGCCTTGAACAGTCCCGACAACAGTAGCCAGAGGCATACCATTGTGGCTGTCAGCCTGAAGAGTTGTGTCATGAGACTAGTTAACGGTTGACCCCGGTGATTAATGAAGTGGCGACTAACCCCAACCTTAACATGACACCATGGCAAAGCAGCAGTTCAAAAGAACACGGCAACGACACATTCCTTTCACGTTCATAACGTAATAATCTGTTGCATTGTAGATAGTTGGGTACCAATACCACAGCTTTCAGCCCTCTCTCTGATAGACTCCGCCGCATTCCGAATCACTACCTGTCCCGAGGGGCGATCAGCGATCTACCCTGCTGCCAGCCTGCGTGACAACTTCGCCCGAAAAGACAGTCTGCTTGCTTCCATTACACCCATGAGGTTCATCGTCATCTCGTCCAACACTGCCGGTCGACAGGCATCGTCCCTCGTCCGTTCATTGCATTTGCTGCGCGCCGGAACATCCTGCGCGGCAAGTCATCGTGGGCAACGCCAAGGCCGTCGCCTGGCTCGACTGCTGGCAGGCGTTGGATTGCTCCTGTGGCTGGCTGCCTGCGACAGCGACCTGAATACCGACACGAGCGGAAACACGGACACCCCGTCTGATATCGAGAGCCTGCCACCATCGGGCACCGATGGCAGTGCGGCGAACGATCTGATCTCCCTGCAGATCGGCAACGGGCCCATCGAGCTGATCGAAGGCGCGGCCGATGCCATCGCCGTTCCGGTCAACCTTGTACGCCTGTCTGGCGCACCCGCTACCATCCAGCTCTCGGCCAGCATTCAGGAAGCTGACCGGCGCGACTACACCTCACTGGCGTTTTCCGATGCTGTGCTCAGTGCCAATGAAACGTCCAGCACACTGAACATGCAGCTTGCCATTGGCCCAAGGCCCATACAGCCGCAGACCAGAACACTGGTCGTGACGGCCAGCAATGGAGCGACCCCACTACTGAGTGTTGCCGTCGATATCAGCATCCAGCCAACCGCCCTGCCCGATGTCTATCTGCTTATCGGCCAGAGCAACATGGTGGGATTCAGCGAAGACGAGAGCAAGCGCGCCGAGCCGGGTGAAGCCGATGCCCCCGATGAGCGCATCCGGCAGCTGAACGTCACCGGCAACGACCGCGGCCATTTCGAGAGCGCGACCGATTTCACTGATCCGGACAGCATCCATGTGACCGGCATGCCGCTGACCGTTGCGCTCGACCCCTTGCACGACGGTTTCGACTCCACCCTGGGCGGCAAGGCCGGCCAGCGCATCGGCCCCGGTCTGTCATTTGCCAAGGCGGCTCTGAACGATACCAGCGCCGACATCTACCTGGTACCGGCGGCATGGGCAGATACCGGATTCTGCAAGCGCGACTCCAATGTGGTGCCCGGCATCGGCTGGAACGCCACACCGAAGAGCAATGCCGCACTGAGCGGCACCTTGCTGTACGACCGGGCGGTAGCCCGCACCAATATTGCCCTGACCCAGACCAAGGGTGTGCTGCGAGGCATTCTGTGGCATCAGGGCGAGGCAGATTCGGACGATATCGCCTGTGCGCAGGCGTATGCTGCCAACCTGACAGAACTGGCCAGTGCGTTGCGCAGCAACATCCAGCAGGATGCCCGAGGCGCGACGGCTCGAGGACCCGATGCCGACATACCGTTCATCGTGGGCACGATGTCACAGGGATCGGATGCGCGTGGCGATCTGACCCCCTTCGGTGAGGCGAAGCAGATGGTTGATGAAACTCTTCGTAATGTAGCCAGTCTGATCCCCCTGTCGGATGTCGTCATCAATGACGACCTGGTCCCACCGCAATACAGCTGCGGAGAAGGCTCGTGCATCCACTTCGGCGCTTTGGCCTACCGTGAGATGGGCAATCGTTATTACCGTGCGATCACCGGCCTCTTGCCCGAAAATTGAAAGCATGGTTCACAAACTCTACTAAGCTCTCGTTTCATCCGGCTTTTTTATTGCCTGCAGACTGAAACAGATCAACTTTACCGAAGCGGGCCCTCTATAGGCTTGGCCCTTGCTTAACCTACCTGATGAAAAGTGTGATTACCCTCCCGAACAAGACGACCAAGCTGTTGCGCCTCGCTCTGCTCTCAGCCGCGGTGCTGCTGGCAAGCTGCAGCGACGAGCTATCCCCCGACAATGTCGGTGACAACAAGGTGCCTACCGGCGATTTCGAACTGCAATACAGCGCAGCCGATCTGCAGCTGATTGAAGGCAGCGAGAGTGGACTGCGTGTACCTCTGACGCTGGTTCGCAGTAACGGCCATGCCGAAAACGTCGAGCTCAGTGTCAGCGCGGCTTCCGCCGCCGACAACTCATTTCTTACCAGCAGCTTCACACAGCAGAATCTGAACGCTGGCGAGAACAGCAGCGAACTGGTATTGCAGCTGGCGATTGCCGATCTGCCGATACTGCCGCAGGAGCGTTCATTTCTGGTCACGGCCAGCGATGGTACGGACAGCCATTCGGTGACCGTGGATGTCAACGTATCACCCGTCGATGCGCCTGATGTATACCTGCTGGTTGGCCAGAGCAATATGGTCGGCTTCAGTGGTGACGGCACCCGACAAGCCTTCCCGGGCGGCGCCGATGAGACCCATCCTCGTATCAAGCAACTGAACGTGAGCAAGAACGATCGGCAGGATATCTTCCTGACGCAAGCGGACTTTGTCTCCCCGGCGAAGAACGTCATCGCCCCCGGCATCACGACTGCGGAAGACCCTCTGCATGTACCGCTGGACCCGAACAATACCTCCGGCAAGGATCTGGAATACATCGGCCTGGGGTTGAGCTTTGCCAAGGAGGCCCTGAACGACACAACGCAGGATATCGTTCTGGTACCGTCAGCCTGGTCCGGCTCCTCGTTCTGCAAGGTCAAGGACGGTGAAGACGGCCCCAACGGTCAGTGGAACGCTCAGGCAACCGATGATCCGGAGCTCGGCAACACCTGGCTGTTCGATCGCGCGGTTGCTCGTGCCAACCTGGCGCTGGCGGAAACCGGCGGTATCCTGCGTGGCATCTTGTGGCATCAAGGCGAATCCGATTCGAACGAGCGTTGCGCCGAGAGCTACGAGCAGAACCTGGAACGCCTGATCTATCAGATGCGCATGAGCATCGATGCCGATCTGCGTGGCGGAGATCTGCGCCGTGCCGAGAGCAATATCCCCTTTGTGATCGGCACCATGTCACGCGGCAGCGATGAGCGCGGCGATCTGTCGGAATACCCATTGAGCAAGGAACTGGTGGATATCGCCCATCGCGGCCTGCCAAGCCGTATCCCATACACGGCCCTGTCCAATCATGATGACCTGACACCTGCAAACGGCTATCCCTGTGGCAATACCACCTGCATCCACTTCGGTGCTGCAGCCTTGCGTGAAATGGGTGTACGCTATCACGATGCCCTGCTGCGGGCAGCTGCAGGCTCCTGACGCTCAATCGGCGACAGGCAGGCCAGGCTGGCTGACCTGCGTCCAGGCAACTGGCCTGCCTGTCAACTCGGCAGGCCAGCTGCTATAACTTCACCATAGCCAACATTTGCCGATACCTGTCTGATGAGACTGCATGCTCTCCAATACCTGCGCGCTGTTGCAGCGCTGGCCGTGGTGTACAGCCACACGGCCATTCAGGTGGCGGATTACGAACAGTACCTGACAGAAGCCGGCAGTTTCGGTGTGGATATCTTTTTCGTGATATCCGGTTTCATCATGGTCTTCATTGCCAAGCCCGATGACAAACCGGTCAGCTTTCTGAAAAACCGGATTCGGCGGGTAGTCCCTCTGTACTGGTTTTTCACCTTTCTGATGGCGGCCATTCTGCTGCTGATGCCATCGGTCTTCAAGGCCACGGTCTTCGACCTGCCGGCTCTATTGCTCAGCCTCGGCTTCATCCCTTTCTGGACCACGGCTCACCCGCACGAGGCGTGGCCGATACTGGCTCCGGGCTGGTCATTGAACTTCGAGATGTATTTCTATCTCATCTTCGCCATTTCCCTGTTCCTGGCCGAACGCTATCGCATTGCCTTCATCACGCTGGTCATATCCGGCGTTTTCGTGCTGGCCTCGTTCTTCAACGATGGTGAATCGGCGATCGCCTTTTTCTTCAGCAAGTCACTGGTGTTCGAATTCATTCTCGGCATGCTGCTGGCCGTGGCCTGGAAGCGCGGTTTCCGTATCCCCGCATCAACAGCCGCCTGGCTGCTACTGGCCGCCACCTGCGTGCTGCTGATCAAGTTTCCCCTGCCCAGAATCTTCGAATACGGGATCCCTTCATTTTTCATTGTCATGGCCTGCCTGTATGTGCGAATCGGTGAATACCGCTGGGGCGTGCTGCTCGGCGATGCATCCTATGCCCTGTATCTGAGCCATATCTTCACCCTGGGTGTGCTGCGCAAGTTCGTGGCGCCGATTCTGGGCGAGGGCCAGACAGCAGCCTGGCTGTTCGTGGCGATTTCCCTCGTCGTGTGTGTCGTGGTCAGCATTGTCATACACAAGTACATCGACAACTGGCTGCTACGTCACGAGCGTCTGCAATGGGGCAGCAAGCCGGCACCGGTCGCCAGCAAGGCCTGAACACCATGCCGGGGCATGACGTCGACAATGCAAGCGCTGGCGCAACTGCTGCCGAGCTGTCGACATGAGCAAGGATGATTCAGCGTCCCGATTCAGGACACTGTTCAATCTGCCCGATGAGCATCAACTGACCCTCTCCGGCAGCCGCTCCGAGACACGCAACGGCCAGGAATACGAGTCGCACTGGCTCGAAGAGCATGACGCCCAATCGCGCCTGATCGCCCGCTTCAGGACCTGGACGCGCCAGTCGCTGCGCCCGCCCTACCGAACGCAGATTGGCTGGGAACGCTATTCGCTCAAAGGTGAGTTGCTGGATCGCGAGGTGCGTTATTCACGTCGGGAAGGCACGAATTACCTGCATTGAGAATGATCGAGCCAAGGCTGATCGGCCGGCAATCAGTCGTGCTCGCGAATCACTTCCAGAAACTGCTCTCCGTACTGTTCCAGCTTGTGCTGACCGACGCCTGAGACACTGGCCATTTCACTCTTGTCGCGCGGCTTGATGGCAATCATGTCAGCCAGCGTACTGTCGTTGAACACGATATAGGCCGGCACGCCTGCCACATCACTCAGCTGTTTGCGTAGCCCACGCAGCGCATTCCACAGCGGCTGGTCCTGCTCGGCGATCTCTGCCATGGCCCGCTTGCGACGACCGGCATTGCTCTGCCGTTTGCCATCGGCCACGGTCAGCTCCCGCAGCAACAGCGGTTCGACGCCCTTGAGCACGGGTCGTGCAGCCTCGGTCAACAGCACCGAGCCATGCCCGTCGACATCGACAGCCAGCAGGCCACGCGCAATCAGCTGCCTGAAGAGGTTTCGCCATTCCAGCGCAGAGTGTTCCTTGCCGATGCCATAGGTGGAGAGCTTGTGGTGGCCGAAGCGCTCGATGCGTTCCGATTCCTTGCCCAGCAATACATCGACCACATAGCTGACCCCGAAGCGCTGACCGGTCCGATAGACGCAGGACAAGGCCTTGCGCGCCGATTCGGTGGCATCCCAGGTATGGGGAGGATGCAGACAGTTGTCACAGTTGCCACATGGCTCCTCCAGCGTATCGCCGAAGTAGCCGAGCAGAGCCTGACGTCGGCAGGTGGTCAGTTCGGCCAGACCCAGCATGGTCTCCAGCTTGTGGTTTTCCAGTCGCTTGTGCTGCTCATCGGCGTCGGATTGCGCCATCATGGAACGCAGGTTGATGACGTCCTGAAGGCCATAGGCCATCCACGCATTCGAGGGCAGACCATCACGCCCGGCACGGCCGGTCTCCTGGTAGTAGGCCTCGACGCTCTTGGGCAGATTCAGATGCACCACGAAACGCACATCGGGCTTGTCGATACCCATGCCGAAGGCGATGGTCGCCACCACGATCAATCCGTCCTCACGCAGGAACCGCGTCTGATTGTGCTGTCGCTCTGCCGCAGAAAGACCCGCATGATAGGCCACTGCCGTTCGCCCCTGCTTGTTCAGCCACTCGGCCGTCTGCTCCACCTTCTTGCGTGACAGGCAATAGACGATACCGGCATCACCCTCATGGTGCGTATCCAGAAACTGCATCATGGCGTCCCGCGCATTGACCGGCTCACCGATGGCGTAGCGAATGTTCGGCCGATCGAAACTGCTGACAAAACTGGCCGCCTCGGTCAATTGCAGATTGCTGACAATCTCCTTGCGGGTTCGCTCATCCGCCGTTGCCGTCAAGGCGATACGCGGTACATCGGGGTAGCGTTCGGAGAGAATCGACAGGCCCATGTACTCACGACGAAAATCGTGCCCCCACTGAGACACGCAATGCGCTTCATCGATGGCGAACAAGGCAACTTCACAGCGATCGATCAGCGACAGCATATTGGGCATCAGCAATCGCTCGGGTGCCACATACAGCATGTCGATTTCACCGGCCAGCAAGGCGTTCTCAGTCTGCGCCACGCTCTGGGCATCCATCGATGAATTGATGAAGGCGGCGTTCAGATCGAGCGCCCTGAGCGCATCCACCTGATCCTGCATCAGGGCGATCAGTGGTGATATGACAATGCCGGTACCACGCCTGGCCAGAGACGGTATCTGGTAACACAGGGATTTGCCGCCCCCGGTCGGCATCAGGACCAGTGCGTCCTTTCCGGCGATGACCGTGTCGACAATCTCTTGCTGCTGGCCACGAAATTCATCGAAGCCGTAGATGGTCTGAAGTATTTCCAGTGCGTCAGTGGACGTCATTTTCTGAGTCTGCATTTCGCCTCCATGCGAAGTAGAACGTGCGGAAAGGGAACGGGGACTATTTGGCTCCCATGCGGATCGCACCATCGAGTCGGATGACCTCTCCATTGAGCATCGTGTTCTCGATGATGTGCTGTACCAGTCTGGCATAGTCTGATGGCTTGCCCAGACGTTTGGGGAAAGGCACTTGTGCAGCGAGGCTCTGCTGCACCTCGTCAGGCATTCCGGTCACCATCGGCGTCTCGAAGATACCGGGAGCGATGGCGCAGACACGCACACCCAGTGATGACAGATCACGTGCCATGGGCAGGGTCATGCCTACGATACCCGCCTTCGAGGCCGAGTAGGCACATTGCCCGACTTGACCGTCATAGGCTGCCACCGAGGCCGTGTTGATGATGACACCGCGCTCCTGATCGTCACCCGGTTCATTGCCCACCATGTGTGCAGCGAAGCGCGAGGCTACCAGAAAGGAGCCGGTCAGGTTGACGCTGACCACTCTGGCAAACAGATCGGCATCGTGAGGCCCATCTCGACCGACACTGCGGGCGGCCGGAGCGATACCGGCGCAATTGACGACCACACGCGGTACGCCGTGCGTGCTGATGACCTGCTCGATGGCGGCATCGACCGCCGCCACTTGGGTGATGTCACAGGCAATGAACTGGATACCGTCACCGGCCAGTTCGGCAGCCGCAGCCTCGTTGGGCAGATCCAGCACACTGACGCGGCAACCCAGCTCTGACAGATGAGCCGCCGTGCCACGCCCCAGACCTGAGGCACCACCAGTGATGACAACAGAGACTTCCGATTCACAACGCATGGTCAAGCTCCCTGATAAGCACTACGACGCTGATTGTAGTCGTCGACAACGACCTGCATGGCAGCCTCGTCGTATTCCCGCAAGCCACTGAGTACCATGTTCTTCTCACCGGTACCGATATTCTGGCCTGACACTTCGATATCGAATCTTAGCTGAACCTGACCCTTGCGTCCGTCAGCGCTGATATCCGCATCAGCCAGCTCCAGCGTCAGCTCGCCATCAATGCTATCGCGCAGTTGCGTCAGCTGTCCATCGGCTGATTCGACGAACAATTGCGTGGCCGCATCGTTGAATTCGATGGACATGTTCTTGTATATCACCATGGGTCGCGCAGGATTGATCATCGTCTCGGCGCGACGCATCAGCGGCACCAGGACATCCGGAAAGGTCTGGCCGGAGAAGCGCACGTACTGCTCGCACAATTGCGCAATGAAGTCCAGATCGGTGAAGCGCTCACCGCTCAGCGACAGATTCAGCAGAACACGATCGCGCGAATCGGTGATGTCAGCCTCGCCCTCGACAGCTGGCGGCAACAGCATGCGGGTCTTGCCATCGAGCATGCCGGAGAACTGGACACGGGTACTGCGCGCGGCACCGTAGCGATGCAGCAGCATCGAGAACAGTAGATCGCCCGGGACACAGAAGCGCTTGCTCTGTGGATCATGAATCGGGTTGAAATCGCCGGCCACGCCCTTGGCAAAAGTACTGGCCTGGTCCTCATCGAAGGAAACCGCGCCATCACTTTCAGTGATGTATCTTGAAATGTCCATGCATGACCTCGTCAATCAGCCGCCCATCATCGCAAACACGCTCAAGTGCCGCAAGTCATTGGTGAATCAACTTCTGCATGAGACTTGTGATCGAATCGGCTGCGGATATGACGGCCGCACAGGTCAATCTGGAGGGGCTGCACTATTGATCGTCTGGGCAGCTGCAGCAGGCTCGGTTCAGCAGCCCGGACGGTTCTCTCGAGAGCGCTGTCGTGACGCCAGTGAACTCATTCAAGCGCGGCGACGACTCTGCCTCATGGGTGCCTGTGGTCTCAGGACAGCCGACTACGTCATGGCCGAGATCAGTGATCTCAAGCTGGATGATTACGTCGTGGCAGAGATACCAGCGGCCTCAGGCCAGGCGGCTGCGTTGTTGCAGATCCAGCTGCTCTGCGATCAGGGCATCGAAATACTGCCTGGCGCTGTCACTGACTTCCACCCAGCGCGGGTAGAAAGGATCCTTGCGATCATCGAAAAGCGGTCTGTCCCACCCGCGCGTGCTGCTGACCATGTCGCGCACACCCTGTTCACCGAAGCGATGCAGATAGCCCGCCATGACGCAATCCACATAACTTTGCAATACCGGATTGTCCTCATCTGCCAGAATGCGATTATCCGTATGGCTGCGATAGACCATGATGCTCTCGACGCCTTCCTCATTCATCTGCTGCAGCAGCTCGTCAGAGAGATCGAAATGACTCAGCGGCAGACTCAAACGGTCGTAGCCGGCTTCCCGCGCATCGAGCTGTGGCAGATGCGCCAAGGGCAAACGCACGACAACCCCATCCACGCCTGCCGGAATCACTTCCTGCCCGGCCTGCACCACCACGCCTGAGCTCGGTTCGATGCTCAGCGAGGTGCATCGCTTTTCCCGGGCAGGATCGGTAACCCGATGATCCCAGACACGCTGCCAACCGTTGAGTCGCGCCGAATGCGCAATCTCATCCTCGGGGCGGGTTTCACGATTCACCAGGGAACCATAACCAAAATAGTGTATCCAGTCTGTCTTCATTCACTTAAACGTTCAGGTTGCGATCGAGATACCGGCGGACTGGCCGCAAGCATCGTATGATTGACTCTAGCATGACGAATTCATCCCCAATCTGCCGTTCCACACTCCTGCAGCTGCAGCGCATCTGTCTGCGCAGCGCCCCGGCGGGTGTCATGAGGAACATTGTCCACTCAAAGCCCCATACCTTGCGGCATATCAGTCATGCCCTGACACAGGTCTTGATGGTCGTGGCACTGTTTGCGTGGCAAACTCCAGGCCATGCCCGCGGTCTGCTGGCAGATGAGCAAGATGTGGCCGCTCGGCTGGCCGCACAAGCCCCCTGGGCCGAGACAGCGGGCAAACGCCAGTCGCACCCCCTGGGGGTGCAGACCCTGTTCATCGAGAAGCAGGAGAGCAAGGATGCCAGCCAGGCTCTCCGGGCGCGTGTCTATCAGTACGATTACACGACACAGGCCGCACGACTACTGGTCATCGATCTGGCAAATCAGTCGATCATTCGCGAGCAGGCTATCGAATCGGTTCATTTGCCCTTGAGCGAACAGGAGATCGCCTTCGCCAGAGCGCTGGTGGCAAGCGACGAGAGCCTTCTGTCAGCACTGCGATCCGAACAGACCTTGCGCAATGTGATGCCGTTCACATCTCTTGATGAGCTGGATGTCAAGGCCAGCATCCATGAGCCACTGGACAGTGAGGACCCCTGTTTCGTATCTCGCTGCGCCCTTCTGTCGCTGTTCGATGCCAGCAGTACCGTGTTCTCGACGGAACCTCTCGTTGACCTGAGCAAGCAGCAGGTGGGCGAGTTGCACCGCCGATGAAAGATCGCAAGCCGATTCTTTTTCTTGCAGGCTGCTGCATGCTGCTGATCATGGGAATACCAGCACCAGCCAGTGCGCAACAGAGTGATTGCGGAGAGCATCTGGCGATAGATCATGCCTTCAGTTCCGGCGCGACCTGGTCCATGTGCCTGTCTGTCGAGGAATCACACGGGCTCACCATCCACTCAGTCAGATACCGCGCTCCCGGTGACAGTTTGCGTTCAGTGATCGCCGAGGCCCATCTGGGACAACTGCTGTTGCATTATCACGACAGCGCCGAGCCCGTCGCGCAGATAGACCCGGCTCAGCAGCCGCCTCGCAGCGCCGAGGCAAGCGATATCATTCGCATGAACGAAAACAGTTGCGACGGTACCCGGCTGAATGTCTCTGGTCATGTGGCTGCGGTCTGTTCTCGCGTCAGGGACAACCGCATTCTGGCAAAGTAC
This sequence comes from uncultured Granulosicoccus sp., assembly GCA_947492525.1. Taxonomy (GTDB): domain Bacteria; phylum Pseudomonadota; class Gammaproteobacteria; order Granulosicoccales; family Granulosicoccaceae; genus Granulosicoccus. The sequence goes on along the minus strand of CANLNQ010000003.1, from coordinate 206,103 downwards.
GCACAGCGTCCCGCCATACAGAGTCAGAAACTGGAGATCAGCAGTGCCTTTCAACGCGAGACCCTGACCTGGACCAGCAGTTTCACCTTTACCGAAGACGGGCAGATTCGTCCCGGACTGAGTCTGTCCGGCAGAGCAGTGAACACCGGTTTCGATCCCGAACATGCCGAAGCCATCGCCGCGGACACAGCTCCATTGACACGCGCCACCCTGCTGGCCAACTGGAGACTGGTTTTCGACCTGGATACACCGGCAATCGATCGCGTGGAGCAATTCGATTTCCCACTGGATGTCGCGAATGGAAACCGTCGCCCGATGCAGGTCAGGACGCTGAGCACCGAGGCTCTTCTGCAAGTGGATCGTGAGAATTTCCGCGGCTGGCGGGTCATCGATGACAGCGGCGCCGGCTACTACCTGGATCCTGCCAACAGCGGTTTCAGCTATCGCAACACGGGTACGGACTGGTCACAGTCGGATGCTGCCGTCACCGCCTTCGAACCCTGTGAACGGCATGCCTGGCTGAACACCGGCGACATCATCCCGGGTAGCCAGGATGCGCAAGCGCAGGCCTGTGGCGAATCGCTGGATGACTACGTGGACGGAGACTCGCTCCAGATGCAGCAACCGGTACTCTGGTACAGCCTGTCCCGTACGCTGGACCCGCGTATCGAGGACTGGCCGGTCATAAGAGACATTGCCCTGGAATTCGACCTGACGCCCTTCGACTGGACAGCCGCTTCCCCCTTCGAGGTGAATCAGTGATGGCTGGAACAAGCACTCGAATGGCAAGCAACGGGCTCGTTCAGGATTCGATTGACTCACTGCATCGTATTACCCGCTGGCTGGCCTTTGCACTCCTGCTGATGGCCTGCGGCCTGATCAGTCTGCGAGGCGACAGTGGTTCGCCCTTCGGCTTTTCACTCGGGCTCACACAGGCCCGGGCGGCTGAACCGGCCTGCGAGGCGGACTCGCGCATCACGCAAACCTTCTCGAACGGTGCGGTCTGGGATCTTTGCTGGGAATCGCGCATTCGCGAGAACCTGGTCTTGACGGATGTGCAATACACGGCACCCGGCGCCGAACCGCTGCGCGTGCTGAGTTCCGCCCGACTCAGCCAGTTGCATGTCGCCTACGACGACAGCGACGTGACCTACAACGATGTCACGCAGTTCGGCCTGGGCGGTGGCTACCTGTTGACACTCACTGACGCTGATTGCCCACAAGGCGAGCTGCTTGACGTTCAGACGCGTCCGGCCATCTGCCGCTGGCGTGGTCAGAGCGACAACGGCTATCGCACGGCCACTCGTTCGGTAGAAGCCGAGAGTCTGAATCTGTTTTCCGTTTCGCAGGTCGGTGCCTATGCCTATATCATCAGCTGGACGTTCTACGATGACGGCGCCATCGAACCGGGCATCGGCGCCACCGGTGCCCTGCAACGCAGCTCTGCCGAACTCGATCTTCCCTACGGCCGAATCCTGCAGAACGACCCCGATACTTTGTGGCTGTCGCATACCCATAACTACTACTGGCGCCTGGACTTCGATCTCGGGGATTCTGCCACCGATGATCGTTTCTCGGAAACGCGCTACGTGCTGCAGAGCGATGGACGCCGCAATCGACAGCGCGAGACCTTCACCACCGAACAGGCACGCCAGATCGATCCCGAAACGCAGCAGATCTGGCAGATCAGCGCCAGCGAAGCCAGCGACAGTCCGGCCTATACCATTGAACCGGTACGTCTTGGCCATCGCTTTGTGCGCGAAGAAGTCGAACCGTATTCAGCCTATGACCTGTTCGTTACCGTTGCCAACGACTGCGAGCGCTTTGCCAGCCAGAACGCCCGCTTCAACCCCGACTGCCTCAACCATGTATTGCAGTATGTCGATGGACAGTCCATCGACAATCAGGACATCGTGCTGTGGCATCGTGTCGGCTTCCACCATGTACCGAGAAGCGAAGATCAACGCAATATGCATACGCACTGGGATGGTTTCGTCATGCAGCCATCCAATCTGTTGTCGGGTACCAGTTCCCTGGCCTCTCTGCCCAACAGCCCACCGAGCTTTGTTGACCTGATGAATCTGGAGAATGATCCCGGTGACGCGATACACAGTCATCTGTCGGCCGAGGATCCCGACAATGACATCCTGACCTTCACCGCCACTGGTCTGCCGCCGGGTATACGCATGAACACACGCGGCCATCTGCAGGGCTCACTGGAACAGGCTGGCAACTACACCGTGGAAGTGCAAGTGCGAGACGATCATTACCAGACCAGCAGCAGCTTCGACTGGAAGGTGGGCGATGTACCGGTGGCCCGACGCTCGAGCGGGTCGATCGGCCTCGGGTGGCTGAGCCTGCTGGTACTGCTGGTGGTCAGACGACGTCGCTGACCCCTATCGCGTCTGGTGTCTGGTGTCTGGTGTCTGGTGTCTGGTGTCTGGTGTCTGGTGTCTGGTGTCTGGTGTCTGGTGTCTGGTGTCCGGTGTCCGGTGTCCGGTGTCCGGTGTCCGGTGTCCGGTGTCCGGTGTCTAGCATCTAGCGTCTGGCATCCGGCGTGAGCTGTTAGCTTTCAGGAATCACTCTGCGGGTAACTGACCTTCAAGACGGCATAGACCAGTTTCTTCTCCTCGACTTCAATCGTGACTTCATCATCCACCTGCTTCTTCAGCAAGGCCTTGGCCAGCGGTGAGTCCACGCTGATGAAACGTCGGGCCGGATCTATCTCGTCAGCCCCCACGATGCGTACGGTCATGGTCGAACCGTCGTCTGTCTCCAGCTCGACCTCGGCACCGAAGAAAATCGCATCCCCGCCGGCTCGCCGATCGATCACTTTCAGATCCGGAATGCGCTTCTGCAGATAACGCACCCGCCGATCGATTTCCCGCAACTCCTTTTTCCGGTAGATGTATTCTGCGTTCTCTGAGCGATCGCCTTCGGCGGCGGCGGCGCTGAGCGCCGCGGTGACGTCCTTGCGTCTCGCCCACAATGCCTTCTCCTCGCTCTTCAGGCGATCATGGCCTTCGCGGGTGATATAGGGTGAGGAGCGTGGACTGGGTGGGCGGTAGCGGCTCATGAAGCAAGTGGCGTGGTGCAATCGAATTGGCTTATTGTAGCCTCACGCAGGCTTGTTATCAGCCGCACTGTTGCCAAGCTGCTTTGGAGGCGGGCGAGACAGCCTCCGGTTCGTTGAATGGTGATCAGACAGTCATCAGTGAAACATGCGCTGCGACAATACGCCAGCCTTCGGGCAGGCGTGCCCAGGAGTGGCTCTGTCGGCCGATGCGTTCAGTGCCGTCGCGGGTGAACTCGGTATTGGCCGTTGCGTGGTCAGTGCCGAAGGTGGTGATGACCGTACGGCGCAAATCGCGAGCGAGGCCTTTTGCCGGACGCCCCTGGCGGAAGGCGAGGATTTCGTCATGGCCGTAGAGATTCTCGCCCGCGCCGTAACGAATGACGTGTTCGCTATGCCAGAACAGTGCGTCAAGTGTGTCGACGTCGTTACTGACCAGTGCGATCTCGTACTGGCGAAACACGGCTTCGACTTCGGCAAGCGTATCGGGGTCATTGATTATCACTTGCTTGCCTCCAGGGCGGCAGCCATCGCCAACAACAGACCATCCGATCCGTGTCCGCCCAGTAGCGAAAGCCCCAGCGGCGCGCCGTCCAACTTCGCACCGGGGATCGAGACTTGTGGCAGACCCGCAAGCCCCGCCGGACAGAGCATGGACAACGCGGCCTTGCGATAGCTGTCAAGGTCGGCATCGCTCGCGCTCAACAGCGGCGCAGGACCGGGAGCCGTTGGAATAACCATGACCACGCCATCGCCCAGTGCGTCGACCAACGGCTTGATCATCTCCGCACGACTTGTCCGCGCAGCGTTGTACACGCTGGCATCGATTTCACTTGCCATGGCAAAGCGCTCGGCGATGCCGGGCCCGAACTTCGGTTCGTTCGAGCTTACCCATGAGCCATGCACTTGCCAGATTTCAGAGGCTTGGCAGACACGAAAGACCTCGAACCAGTCACTCATCGGATCAGCGCTCAGGCGCGTGTCAGTAATGCCTCCGAAAACGGCTTCCACGCGTGCCAACTGAGGGGCCAGCGCATCAACAACGCTCTGTGGAACCAGGGCCCAGACATCGGTGGGGCGATGCAAGGCAGTGGGTTTACCAGACAAGGCAATGCCATAGACCTCACCCACCTTGCCCAATGTTCTTGCATCCCGTGCGAACCACCCTGCGGTATCGAAGGACGGTGCGAGCGCCATGACATCATCGAGCGGGATCAGGCCATGCGTTGTACGTATCCCGTAGACACCGCAAAAACTTGCGGGCATGCGCACCGACCCGCCTGTATCACTACCCAGTCCGACCTCGACCGTTCCCGCGGCGACGGCAGCCACCGACCCCGAGGACGATCCCCCCGGCACGCGATCCGGAGCGGCTGTATTCCTTGGCGTACCGTAGTGTGCATTGACTCCCATCAAGCTGTAGGCCAACTCGTCGGTGTGGGTCTTTCCGACCACGGTAGCCCCCGACTCGAGGAGTGCCCTCACTGCCGGGGCCGTCGTCTTTGCAGCCTCGTGAGTCGCGGCATAGACCGGATTGCCGCACCCCGTCACATGACCCTTGATATCGTACAGATCCTTGATACCTGCTCTCAAACCCGCAAGTGGTCCCTCGGTTTCGCCGGGCAAGGTGAATTGGCTGACAAAGGCGTTGGATGGATCAGACATGCGCAGCTCCAGTGGGCGCGTGAAGTTCGGGAAGCGCACGGGTAAAGACAGGCATACCCCGTTTGAACCCCATCATCGGTTGCGCCAGTTCTGCAACCGCCATCGCCGGATCAATCGCATCGATGACAACGAGATCGGCAGGGTTGCCGATAGTGAGACCGTAGTCCTCCAGATTCAACAGGCGCGCTGAGCTGGCAGACACCATGTCGAGACAGGTCTCCATGGGTGCACGCCCACCAATCTGCGCAATGTTTGCGTACAGATTTGCCATGCGTATCAGCGAGCAATCGCCAAACGGCGTGAACGGGTTCAATACATTGTTGCTCGACAGCGAACACGTCACGCCAAGCTCGGCCATCAGGTGAAGGGGGGCAACACCGCGCGGTACGCTGTGGTTCGCATCATGATCACGGTGCATGAGAAACAGGTCGGTGGCTGGCAGGACGGTAACTGCAACGCCGGTGTCTGCCAGCTTCCGGCCCAATGTCGCAAAAGCATCGCGCTTCATCTGTGCGAAACGTGTGACGTGACCAACTGCAACTCTGCCACCCCAGCCGAATTCCTCAGTGCGGCGACAGACGTGATCGATAGTCATCTCGTCGGTGGTGCTACCGAAATCCAGGTGCAAGTCGATATCGACATCGAACTCACGCGCCAGTTCAAACAGGCGGTCGATCTGGCCATGAGGATCACTATCGGTATAGGGCGCGCCGCCGATCACCGTCGCGCCGTCCTTCAGCCCCGCTACCATCAATTCATCGGTACCCGGATTATTGAGCAAGCCCTCTTGCGGGAAAATGCAAAGCTCCACGTCAACGGCCCATGCCCAGTCGCGTGCAGCCGCTTTGACACCTTCAAAACCGCGCAGACCAATGGTTGGATCGACTTCGACATGCGTGCGCATGCGAGTGGTGCCATTCACGACCGCCTTGCGAAGCGTCTTCCCTGCGCGCTCTGCAACGTCTTCGGCTGTGAAATCCCCTTTGAGCGAAGCGACTTCGGCAATGGCATCCTCCAGCCCGCCTTTCAACGAACAGCGATCCAGAATGCAGGACTTGTCGAGGTGGATATGGGTTTCGCAAAACCCTGGCAGCACCAGCCTGCCGCCGAAATCCAGCGCTCGCTCTCCGCGCGCCAGACCAGGCTGCATCGCGACGATCTTGCCGTCCGACACACCAATGTCGAGTGGTCCGTCACCGCCGACCGGGCGCACATCATGAAGCGTCATTTCCATACAGGGTTTCCTCGAGGTGTAGTCATTCGGCAGCACTACCCAGATAGGCCGCTTCGATACCGGCGTCGTTCTGCAGGTCCTTTGTGTTGCCCTGGCCAACCACCCTCCCGGTGTCCAGAACATAGGCGCGATCCGCCACATCCAGCGCCAGCATCGCCATCTGATCGACCAGAAGAATCGTCACTCCCTCATCGCGCAGATCGGCGAGCGCATCGTACAATTCCCGGACGATTGCAGGGGCAAGACCCAGGGACGGTTCATCCAAGAGGATGATGCGCGGGCTTGCAATCAAGCCACGGGCTATTGCGAGCATCTGTTGTTCACCTCCGGACAGCACTCCTGCGCGTGAATCCGCACGCTCGGCCAATCGCGGAAAGCGACGCAGTTGTGCTTCGATTTCTGCCTCCACATCCACGTCTTTGCGGGAATACGCGCCGAGTCGAATATTGTCGCGCACCGTCATTTCGGGAAAAACCTGTCGGCCCTCGGGCACCAGCGCCAGTCCGCTGGCGGCAATGGTGTGTGCGGGAGATCTGCCGATATCCTCGTTGTCCAGCAGTACGCTGCCCTCCACGGGGCGGTGCAGACCGCTGATCGAGCGCATCATCGTGGACTTGCCCGCGCCGTTTGCCCCCAGCAAGGCGACCATCTCGCCCGGATCGACGGAGATGGATACCCCTGACAACACCGGCGCTGCGCCATAGCCGGCACCGAGTTTGTCAGTCGTCAGAACCGCCAATCGCTCTCCACTCCATGCTGTTTCACGGGGACGGCCAGTGAACGTGTCGTCACCAAGATAGGCGCGCCGTACGCCCGGATCGGTACGCACCTGTGCCGGCGTACCTGTGCAGATCGGAGTCCCTGCATCCAGCACAACGATCTTGTCGGAGACACCCATCACGAGACCCATATCATGCTCGACAACGATTACAGCGATACCCGCTGCGGCAATCTGTGCAAGCAATACCGACAACGCCGTCTTGTCCGTCTGGCCGAGACCAGCAGCAGGTTCATCAAGCAACAGAACCTGCGGACGCGTTGCCAGTGCACGCGCAATCTCCACCAGTCGCTTGTCCACATGCGGCAACGCGCCTGCCTTGCGCGCAAGCGGTCCGCCATAGCCGACGAAAACCAGCAGATCTTGCGCTTGTTGTCGAGCCGCTGCATCGGGCAGTGCACCGAGTATCGACCCCAGTTTGCCCCGCCGCCCAGCGATCAGGATATTGTCGATGACGCTCAACTCCTCGAACAGCTGTGTTGTCTGATAGGTGCGCGCGATACCTGCGCGTGACACGGCCCACGCTGGGCGGCCCGCGATGTTGTGGTCCAGAGCAATCGTCCCCTGATCCGGTCGATAGTAACCGCCGATCATGTTCAGGACAGTTGTCTTGCCAGCGCCGTTGGGGCCGATCACTGAAGTGACCTTGCCCGGCTCGGCAGTAAAGCCGACATCGTGTGCTGCACGCACACCGCCAAACGAAATGCCGATCCCCTCTACAACGAGTGGTGCCCCCCTGTTGTTGACGCCGACAATATCCTCAAGTGAGCGACTCGATGGTACGGCCGTGGATGGATCCTCCGCCGCCAGCAGCGAGGCAAATGTTCCGGCGATGCCACGTGGAGCCGCCAACAGAACGCCAAGCATCAAACCACCGAAGAACAGCAAGCGATACTCGGCCAGCCCCGATAGAAGTTCCGGCAGCAACACCACGATCAAACAGCCGATCACGGGCCCGATCAGGGTTCCCGCACCGCCAACCACCACGGCCAGCAGAAACAGGATGGACTGGAAAAACGGAAAACTACCGGGGCTGATGAACATCTGCAAAGGGGCAAACATGGCACCCGCCAGTCCGGTCAACAAGGCTGAAACGACGAAGGCCACTGTCTTGATTCGCAAAGGGGCAAGCCCGACCGATTGGGCGGCGACTTCACTGTCCTGGACAGCACGCATCGCCTGCCCCCAATTCCCTCTCGACAGGAATAGATAGGCGAGCAGCGATACACCGGCGACAATACAACCCAGCAACGCCATCTCCATTTCGAAAAACATCCGACCGAACAATTCAGGTGAGGGGAAGCCTGCGATGCCATTCTGGCCGCCCGTCACAGCGCGCCACTCGATGGCGATATTCTCGACAATGAAGGCAAACGCAATAGTCATCATCGCCAGGTAGGGACCGCTGACCCGCAGCGCAGGAATAGCAAGCAAGCCGCCAATGAGCGCACTGAGAACACCGGCCGCGGGCAAGGCAAGCCAGAAGCTCCAGCCTGCATTCATTGCTATCGCGGTGGTGTAGGCACCGATAGCGAAAAAGCCGACGTGGCCGAAGGAAATCTGTCCTGACAATCCCCACAAAACGTTCAGTCCCACAGCGACGATCACATTGATCGCAACCAGTGCGATGATGAAAACAAGATAACCGTCGGCCTGTGTCGCGGCAATCATCGCACCGGCGGTGATACTCGCAATCACGGCAATGCTGACCACTGTCGAAGACAGTGCATCATCCAGGCGTCGACGAAACCAGAGTGTTGTCATGGTCACACCTTGTTTACTGCGGCGCGCCCGAACAGACCGTTCGGCACCGTCGCAAGCACCAGGATCACCAGACTGAACGACACGATCTGCGTGTAGCCGGACCCCAGATACGCTGTGGTCAGAGCCTCGATGCAGCCATATAGCAGCCCGGCGATCATGACCCCCCACGCACTTGAAATTCCGCCGAGGATAGCCGCAGCAAATGCCTTGATGCCGAAGATCGTTCCCATACTGGCGGACACATTGAACAACGGAGCAATCAACAGCCCGGCGATTCCTGCAAAAACGGCTGATATGGCAAAAGCAATTGCGATGACTGCGCGGGTATCCACTCCCACGAGTTGCGCAGCCTCGGGCCGCTGAACTGTCGCCAGCATTGCCTGACCCGCCCGTGTGGACCGTTGCAACCAGGTCAGAGCAAATGCTATCGTGATACCAACAACGGGAATGACGATCTGCAATGGATAAGCACCTGCGCCGAACAGCGAAATCGGTTCCTGTGCAAGTACCGAGGGTAGATTGCGTGGCTCCTTTCCAAAGGTGAACAAGACCATGTTTTCAAGAACGATTCCGCCCGCCACGGTCGCCATCAACCACGCTTCCGAACCACGTGCGACAAACGGGCGAACCAGAAAGAACTCTATAGCCAGACCGAGAATGGCGCAACAACCGAGCGCAGCCGGAAATGCGAGCAGTACAGGCCAGCCCAGCGTAACCGAGAATGTATATCCCATGACCGCGCCGAACATCATCGACGCACCCTGCGAGAAATTCACCGTTTTTGAAACAGCGTAGGTAATGTGAAATCCAAGCGCAAGCAGCCCGTACATCGCTCCCAGACCCAGCCCGGTGATGAGGGTAGACGCGATCATTGAAGTGTCTCTCCTTCGCCCGGGTGCGGCAAGGCACCCGGGTTTGTCGACTGACTAATCAATCGGAATGATTTCGCCAGCCACAAAGTTCGTGAACACGTAATCGTCAGGTCCGAGGGCGTCATGATTGTCGGGCGTAAACGGCTGTTGATAACGCTTGACAAGACCGTCGTAGGATTCAATTGCGTAGTAGCCCTCACGAATCGCTTCACCCGCTGTGCTACCCGCATTTTCAATGGCCAGGGCAGTCAGGTGCATTGCATCATAGGCATTCGCAATGCCGACAGCCGGAGTCACATCTGCAGCAGTTTCAATCTCGGGAAACAGATTCTGCAGGCCCGCTAGAACTGCCTCGCCTTTCTCTGTCTGTGTACCAGAGAAGGTAAATGTCTGGATCATCTCAACCGTCTCGGCCCGCGGCCCACCAAGCTCCGAAAATCTACCGCCAGCGGGCCCCCAATGAGAAACAACGGGTACATTCCAATCCATTCGTTCGAGCGACTTCATGACTTGAGCGGAAGGACCCACATTGGCGACCATGAACAGAGTATCTGCACCCGCTTCACGAAGACGCGTCAGTTGCGGCACGACATCGACGTCACTTGCCTCGATTTTCTCTATTCCTGCATGGGGTAGACCTTTGGACTCCAACGCGGCCAGAAGACCACGCTCATTGGATTCGCCCCACGGATTGTTGATGAGAACAAGCCCGGGATTCTTCGACCCATGAACCGTGACCGCGCGGTCTACAAGTGCAACATCTACCAGCTCATCCACCGCCGAAACGCGAAACACGAAATTCGGATCGGCCCCGTTTTGCGTGATCGGCGTACCTGCAGCCCACGGCCCCATGAATGGACGCTTCACTTGATTGACGTAAGGCACGATCGCCAGCGATACCGGCGTCTGCAGTCCTCCGAACAAGACTGCAACCTTCTCGCGCTGGATCAGCTCGCGGGCTGCAGTCAATCCCTTGCCGGGATTGTTCTCGTCGTCGCGGCGAAGCAGTTCGAGCGGTTTGCCAAGCACACCACCCTCTGCATTGATTTCCTCTATGGCCAGGGTCATACCGCGCGTGATTGCCTCACCTGATTTCGAGGATGGCCCCGACAGACTGGCGATCAGTCCTATCTTGATGGTTTCCTGTGCACTGGCTTGTATTGGCGCAAGCAGTGAAAGAATCATGACGCCAGCAGCAGCTATCACTTCGCGTGCTGCGAGATGCCGCAACGTATATCTGGTATTCAAGTTCATGGAAGCTTTCCTGAGTGGAACAATTGAAAATCACTTTGAGGCGGTATCGCTGTGTCTAGGTCGCTCCTGCAAACCTGATCGTCTTCGAGAAAAGAGTAACAGCAATTCCTGATGGAATGGAGTCACACGCTACCAACATAAGAGGGTTGCTGGTTAAAGAAGTCGATGACAACAGGCCAGGCTGAGAGCCTACATTCATTCTGCCAAGTCGTGTTCGAAAGATCCTTGAAAAATACTACAAGCAGCTACCCCTTACAAATGAACACCCATGGTGCAATACCCTCGTATTTGCCTCATTTTCGTGCAGCTTTTCGTGCTTCCCGGAGAGCCCGTGATGGCAACCATCAAATCAATTCCAAGCCATGCACCACCAGGCCGATCAATTGACGCGTTTATCCGTCTCCTCCAACTCTCACACTATCGGATTGATGAATGGCCTATCCAATGACAGATCAGCCGAACCATTCCCGCACAAACGAAATACCAGTCATGCAGTATGTGAAAATAGCTAGTATCCTGTCTTGCATTATCAATGCCTGTGTGAAGTAAAATTGATATTGCCAATCTCGCCCGACTCATCAGAAGGTAATGTGTTCTCGATAGTCCTCGTATGGCGAATGATTCACCACAAATGGCTTCTGCGTGTAACAGACACTTTCGCAACAGTCATTGTCGTGGCACCCGTCTTCCCGCTCATGCTTGACCGGATAGAGGTGTCCTTGAATGCTTTTGCATACGGATTGACCAGCGTCGGCTTTCTCGTTTGGACGTCTGAATGCCTGATCGACCACCAATTGTTTCGCTTCACCAACGAATCTACACGGCCTGAATCAATAGGCAGCGGCGGCGAAACAGTACGCTGAATTCGATCGTCTAGAGAATGTCTGATCACCTCGTCAATGACACCGCATCTCCGAACTGACCCTTTATTCTGAGTTCAGAAGCCCGGACTGAATACCGGAGTAGCATTTTCTACCGGAGTTGCATTGTATTCCGACTCGATGTATCGCATCATCAGAGCATCATGTATCGCCTTTTCATCCAGACACCTTCTGACGAGTCATCCGGTTTTGCGTTGACACCTGGATACACGAAAGGGGTATCAGTGCTTGAGGGTTATGAGTAGTACATCTTAGGCGACGTAAAAACGATCGATATCGGATCGCAGCCTGCAAGGCGGGTGATTGATCAAGAACAGGGGGGATCCAATCCGACCTGTTACAGCAACGTTCAGTGATGATTCAGGTGTTTCGCCGAATCTCCAACTCTCCCCGACACCGATGCAAGGCCTGTAGCGGATGATGGGTGTCGGCAGTCTATCCTGCTTACGGCGTGCTGATTTACGCAACCGGCGCTTCAGCGCTTGCACCCTCGACCAACGCCCTGAGCCTGCTGACAGCACAATCGGGGCTGGTCAGAACCGGCACATCGACCACCTGCCTTACCGCTGACGCCGCCCCCGTCGTGGAGAAATGAGCCAGCATGATGACATCCACGCCCTTCAAGCGCGCTGCCTTCATCGCCACCAGGCGATCATGCGTTCGCGAGTCATTGTTTCTCAGTGCCTCCATGGCTCCGGGTACGTGGTAGCTGCTGATCGATGCCCGGGTTCTGCCTGCAGGAATCATGGCTTTGAATTCCTGTTCCATACCGTCTCTTGCGGGCTCGAAGGTGTACAGCATTGCAATTCGATCGCCCTGCAGCAATGCCTGCTGAAACATGGCTTCGTTGGGCTTGAGTACGGGAATGGCCGCGTTTGACGCTGCCTTGTCGATGGCGGTACCGAATGCCGAGCAGGTAAACAGAATGCCATCGGCCTCCAGCTTTGTTGCATAGCCGGCGATATCCACGATCCGCTCAGTCAGCGATTCGGACAATTCACCCTGCTGAGCCGCACGGTCCGCCGACAGGCTGTCGTCAAGCAAGTTGACAAGACGGCATTCCGGCCAGCCTTTCTGCATGGCATCTCTGACCGGATCGATAGCAACCCGCGTCGCATGGATAAGAGCAATCTTGTGTGACATCTTTTCCGGTTTCCTCTGCGCTGAATACCCTGCGTTGCTGGCAACATCATCTGAACGTTGCTCTGGATGCGAATCCCCCGTTCATGGACGGCACCAGTATGGAGCGGTCTGCGTCAGACCACGGATCTGACAGTGACAGCCATACTGGACTTCTGCCCATTAAAGCAACTTCAGATAGTGTCTTGAACATTCGCCATATTGCATTTATAGAACTCAAAATGCAACAAGGAAATAGCACTTACGTCGGTGGCGATGATGGATTCGACATCGAGGAGGTTTCAGCGGACACGGGGAAAGGCTGACGCTCGCCGGTTCAGGCAAGCGCTTCCAGCTCTCGTCGCAACTCTCGTCGCAACTCTCGTCGCAACTCTCGTCGCAACTCTCGTCGCAACTCTCGTCGCTGCTCTCGTTGCTGCTCTCACCGCAGCTCTCATCGCAGCGCTCGTCGATGTTCTCACTGGAAGCTCAAAGAGCCTCTCGCGAGGCTCTCGATGGCAGTGGGCTCTCTGCAATCACGACAAGCGCGCGCGTCGCGCAATCAGCAGGAGCCCGATTACACCAGACCAGAAGGCGACGCGGTACCAGAAAGGTCGCCTGCCAGAACCGAGGCCGTTACTCCAGCTGATCCAGCGGGAAGTCGATGATGGGCGTGGATACCTCGTCCTTGCGAATTCTTGCCAATACGCGTTCAGTCTTCAACAGACTGCCATCGGCATTGGTCTTGACGATGGCATACCCCTCGGTTATGCCGTGGTACATGTCCAGAGCCAGGATATCGATGTCGTCGGCGGAGGCGACGAAACCGAACGAAGGAATCGACAGACCGAAATCATCGCTGTCCGTCCCCATGGAATTAAAGAACACATCCACATCGAAATCGGCATCATCACTCGGTGCTGCCACGGTTATGCCGTTGTTCATGTACAACTGCGCGCCGATCAGTCGCGTGGCGTAGCCCATCAAGGGGTGATCACTCAGAAAATGCACACCCAGGTGCACGGTTTCGCCTTCCAGGTCCGCTATTTCCGGTTGTTCCACCAGATCTTCGATGAAGTTATCAAGGCTGTAGGTCACCAGACGCTGGGCCGTTGAACCCTCCAGCGTTGTCGACACCTGCCTCGTCGTACAGCCGGCCAGCACGGACACTGAGAGGAAAGCGACGGCATACGTTACGCTGCGAGAGGTCCTGCCTGATCGATGTCGAGTCACTGCTGACTGTGCTCCTGAACGCCATGGTAGAGGGTTATTCATGCCTCTGAGAATAGTAGGTATTCAGTGATCTGCAAGACAGTCAGTCAATGGTACTGATATCGACTTGCCGGGCAGGATCTGTCGTAGCCGACCTGTCCTGCATTGACTTTCGATGCCCCTCGGGCTTTTGCGGGTCTGGTTCGAGGGCCGGGAAATCGTGCGGAGTCAACGTTTCTCGTTCAATCAGCAGAGCGGCACCGTTCTGCAGGTCATCGTGACGTTGTTCGAGTATCCGCCTGGCCACAAGGTAGGCATCATCGATCAGCTGTCGCACGGCCAGATCGACCTCACGGGCCGTCTGTTCCGAATAATCACGCGCCTGCGTTCGAATCGCATCACCCTGCAGCCAGGTGGACCGCTGTTCTTCCAGAACTACTTGTCCCATACCCGGGTACATGCCGAATCGCGTGACGATCTGGCGTGCAATATCAGTTACCTTGACCAGATCGTCCGACGCGCCGGTAGAGATCTCGCCAAACATCAGTTCTTCGGCCGCACGTCCCGCCAGCAACACACTCATCCGGTTTTTCAGCTCATCTGTCGTGATCAGAAAGCGATCTTCGGTAGGTCGTTGCAAGGTATAACCCAATGCGCCGATGGAGCGTGGGATGATCGAAACCTTGTGCACGGGATCCATACCCGGCAAGCTCGACGCCACCAGCGCATGACCCATTTCGTGATAGGCCACCCGGTCCCGTTCAGTCGCATTCAGAAGCCGACCGTGTTTCTGCGAACCTGCCACTATGCGCTCGACTGCCTCGGTGAAATCGCGAAGACAGACCGATTCTGCCTTTCGCCGAGTGGCAACAATGGCTGCTTCATTGATCAGATTGGCCAGTTCGGCGCCCGTAAAACCCGGGGTGATACCGGCAATGGATTCGGCATCTGCATCCTCGCCCAGAATCACCTTCTTCATGTGCACCTTGAGAATGGCAACCCGCCCAGGACGATCAGGACGATCCACGACTACCTGCCGGTCGAATCGGCCGGCTCGCAGCAGCGCCGGATCGAGCACCTCGGGTCGATTGGTGGCCGCCAGCAAGACAATACCGGTACTGGGATCGAAGCCATCGAGTTCGGACAGCAATTGATTCAGGGTCTGCTCCTTTTCGTCATGACCGCCAAAACCACCGGCGTTGCGCGAACTGCCGACGGCATCCAGTTCATCAATGAAGATGATGCAAGGTACCGTGCTCCTGGCCTGTTCGAACAGATCGCGCACACGCGCTGCCCCCACACCGACAAACATCTCCACGAATTCGGATCCGGATATCGAATAGAACGGCACGCCAGCTTCACCCGCCACCGCTCTTGCCAGCAAGGTCTTGCCGGTACCCGGTGGCCCCACCAGCAGCACACCCTTGGGGACATGCGCACCCAGTTGACCGAAGGTTTCCCTGTCCTTGAGAAACGACACGATTTCCTGCAGTTCCATTTTCGCATCGTCGACACCCGCCACATCCCTGAAGCTCACCCCGGTTTCGGTTTCGACATAGACCTTGGCTTTCGACTTGCCGACATTCATGAGGCCACCAAAGCCCTGCCTTGCCGCAAACTTGCGAAACACCAGTATCCAGATGCCGAAGAATACCAGCGCCGGCAGTACCCAGGACATGACCGTCGACAACCAGTTGCTTTCTATCACACCGGAAAATGTCACATCGGCAGACTCCAGCTCCTGGGCAAAATCCGGATCGACACGCACCGTCGCGAATCGTGTCTTGCCTTCCATGGGCTCACTGTAGTTGCCTTCGATTCGTGTGTCGGTCACGAACACCTCAGCGATGCTACCTGCCTGCAGCTGTTTCTGGAATTCGCTGTAACTGATGAAAGCGGTATCACGCACGCCGAACCACCCCTGTACCAGCAATACGACAAGCGTGGCAAGCAGCAGATAGCCGACATTGAATTGGTGAGTCTTGTTCATGCTGTGGCCTTGCCCCTGTGCAATGACATCAGGATCACACCGTGAAACTGGTGGCGCTCTTCTCCAGTCATTCACTACATTGATTTCAGACCCCAGCCAGCGTACACCTGAATGTGCCAGAACAGCATTGGTGATTACCCGTAGACAACCGAGTGATAACCGATGGCCGCTTTGATGGGGAGCCTTCCCTGCAGACTCACGAGCCTTCAGGATCCATCACTTTGCGGAGTATCGACCCTTTCTGCGGCATCGCCGTACAGCGGGGTCGCATGGTTCATCGCATCCCAGCCTTCACGGTAATACTCGATCACCGGAAGTGTGTGGTTCTGGTTGACGTCGGCCGGCACCCGCGGCAGATCGGCTGGCAATCGCAAGACATCCATCAGCGTTTGATCATTGATGAATCGACCGGCAGCCACAGAGGCGACAGGAGTTTCCAGCGAATGCATCGATGCCATGAAGAAGCCCCACAAGCCGAATGACGGCACATAGACCGTAGCGGGTCGAACTTGCGGAAACACCTGCTCAAGGGTGTTGCCGATACTCCAGAATGCCTGCCGTGCAAACCACGGTGATGTGGATTGGGTGATCATCACACCACCAACGGACAGCCTGCGTGCCACTCGTTTGTAGAAAGTGACACTGTAGAGTCTGGCAATATCCTCGCTCTCGGGATCGGGAAGATCGATCAGGATCAGGTCATACAGCTCCCCGCCTTCGGCCAGAAACTTCCAGGCATCGGTGTTGATGACGGTTACACGATCGTCCTTCAATGAGCCCCGGTTCAACGATACCAGCTGACGCTGTTTGACGGCCAGCCTCGTGACCTCTGCATCCAGATCGACCACATCCACCGACTCGATGCTGTCGTACTTCAGCAACTCACGCGCGGCCAGTCCGTCGCCACCGCCGATGACAAGTGCACGTTGCCGGTTCAGGGCGAAGGCTGCCGGCAGGTGCACCAACACCTCGTGATAGCGATATTCATCAACCGACGAGAACTGCAGATTACCATCCAGGTACAGACGCAGATCGTTACCTCGTTCAGTCAACACCAGCTTCTGATAGGTAGACTGTCGGGTATCGATTACCGGGTCTTCATACAGGGCAGTCTGTATCAGCACCTCCGCAGGTTCTACCCACACCACGCAGGCAATCAGGACCAGCAGGCACAGAGAAACACCTGCCAGCAGTCTGTTGCGCCAGACACGCAACTGTGCGCGAAACGAATACGCCACCACCAGTGCCACGAACAGGTTGATCAGGCCCACGGCAGACGCGGTCAAGAGATGACCGAAATACGGCAGCAGAACAAACGGAAACAGCAAGGAGGCCATCAGAGCGCCGATGTAATCGAAGGTCAGAACCTGACTGATCCCGCGCCGCAAGCCACTGCGTGTTTCCAGGATCCGGGTCAGCAACGGCAGCTCCATACCGATCAGGATACCGATGACGCCGACGACCAATACCATGGCGGGGTAGTAGTAATCGGTCCACGCGTATACGACCAGTAGCAGCAAGGCAGACACCCCACCCACCGCACCGATTGCTATCTCGATGCTGATGAATGCAGGTACGACATGGCGCGTGATCGATTGCGCCAGCCACGCACCCACGCCCATGAAAAACAGGAAAAGCCCGATCGTTACCGAATAGTGAATGACACTCGAGCCGAGCAGATAGGTAGACAGGCTGCTGATCAACAGCTCATAGACCAGACTGCAGGCCGCGATGATGAAGATCGAGCCCGATAGCAGATAGAACTGCTTGTTGGAGATGAGCTCATCTCCGGGAGGCTGACTCCGTGGGTCCTGGTTCCCTGTCATCAGGCTACAGGCACGGCGATGCCGGGCGGTGAGGCGTACATCACTACGCCCTCGTCAACCACCCTGATCACGTTGTTCCATCACTTTGCCCGATCACCTTGTCGGATAGCCATGCCCGATCACTTCGTCCGATCACCTTGTAGGATAGCCTTGCCCGATCACTTCGCCCGATCACCTTGTCGAACAGGCTTGCCTGTTCAATGCGTCTGAACATCGCGTGCGAGCGCCGAGCCAGTTCCTGCACGGGGCGCGCCGAGAGCACCGCACAGGCTTGCAACATGCCCCACACTAACTGATCAATACGCTTGCAATGATGATACAGACGCCCAACATCATCGACCCCGCCAGCACCGCCAGCGCGCGATTTTCCTTGACGGCTACCTCCTCTGCCAGATTTCCCGGCGTCAACCAGTCAACCACCTTGAACCCCGCAACGGCCATGACGATGCCGACGATCGAATACACGATCGTTGAGAGCAATTCACCGGCAAAGCCTGCCATGCTGCCTTGCTGCGCCAAGGCAACGCCGCTGCCCGTAAACAACACGACTGCTGACACGCAGCGTCGGAATTTCCTGTCTGGTTTCTTCACATCATTCTCCAAAGATGAAAATCTGCTTCAGGCACTACTTGCCCACTCTGGGACCACCACCGACATAACTGCGATTGTCCTTTGACCGCAAGACGGCATTGGCGCCAACACCCGGTACGGGCTCGGCTCCGGCACGCAGGCTGTACCAGGCAGGCACACCGAGGATAGCCACGATCAGCAAGCCCAGCAAAGGATAGTGCAATCGCTTCATGACCATTGCTCCGCAGTATCGGGTTTCGCCGGGCGCTTCGATTCGAACCGCTTCCTTACCTTGACCGCGATGGAGGCCGCAACGGACTTCACCGCGGAAATCTTCATCAGGAACAGGATAACCATGACAACGGTGAAGCCGGCAGCCAGCATGAAAGGCATGGACGATGAACGGTTCGGCTCTGTTTGCAACGTGAATCGTGATGACCGGGATGAAGAGGCAGGTTCAACGGATACCACAACTCGGTAGGTTCCGGGCTCATCGATGCGCAGGAACCACCGGAAACTGTTCTTGCTCTCCTGCCAGGCACCATCGCTATCGCGACCCGACTCGTGCCAGTATTCCAGATACTTCTGGTAGATCTCCTCACCTTCACCGTCTTCAAGCACCAGATCAACACCCATCCAGGCATTGCGCTCCAGATGATCGACTCGGGCGTTGAACTCGTACCGAGCGCCCGCCTCCTCGACGTTGAGGGTCTGTAGCACCACCGGGCCAGACTGCGTGCCGATATCAGCACTCTGACTCGTCACCTCGCCCCCGCGATTGAGCAGAAAGGCAATCGCCGCCAATAGCGGCAAGGCCACCAGAAGCATGTTGATCGAGCGTTTCCAGCGCTGGATACCAGAGCGCTCGAGATCATTACCCAATGCCTCGAACATTTCTGAATCATCAATTCGTCGTGATCTGATGAATTCGATTTCCTTCGGTTTCCCGTGTTCGTCAAGCCGCGTTTCGATACTGATCTGATAGGCACCTTGTGCGCCACCCACCCCGGTCGGCAGGGTAGTCGACGCCAGCTGCTCAGCAGAATCGTGCCGTTCGCCCTGTCTGGGCTGATAACTGAATTCTCCCGCCGCGAATTCCAGCTGCCACTGCCCATGCTCATAGCGACGATTGGAGGAATCGGGGTTGAACGGATTCATGGGAATGTATTTCTCCGACCAGTACCGCCGCTTGCCATCATCGATCAACCAGGCCAGCTCACGTTGCTCGTTCAGCATCCACCAGCTGGTATAACGCGCAGGACTGGTTTCCCATTTATCATCTTCCTCGTCGTACTCGCGCAGGCGACCACTGAACAGTTGTACGCCGATTGCCTGCCATCGCTGGCCCGCGTACTGGAAGAAGTCCCCCACGGTGAATCTGGATTCCAGATCGAGCGCCTCGTTCCAGCGCTCCAGATGAATCTCGTTGGCCGGGTGTACGGCATCGCAACCACAATACTGGCAGATGACATGCCTGGACTCCGGATTCTGACGTGCCAGAGGGCCGCCACAATTGACGCACTGGAATACCTCGGCGGTTTTCCTGTCCAGTACCTTGACGCCATCAGCCAGGCGGGCACTCAATCGGGCTTTCTGTTGTTCCAGTTCATTGTGGAATTGTGGATGCTGTGCCTGCAGGTCAGGTATGGCTTGCAGCGCGGACACCTCGTGTCCCGCATCGATATGGTGCTGCAACGCATCGAGGACTTTATCCGGATGCATTCCGACAAGGCGTTGTGATATTTGCATGCTGAGCGGATCATACCGCGGGATCCGGGGATCGGGAAGTAATGCTCATGTCCATTCGATTTCCTTCCCGCGTATTACCCGGCCTTGATACATCTGCACATCCCGGGCAGCCGACTCGAAGGATACCTTGATGCCGTTGTTGATCGCATCGACACAGACCACGCTCTCACCCGGCGTGATCGCCATCGGCAGCGATCCTTCCACGCCCGCCACTCTCGCATCAACACGTTCGGTCACAAACCAGTCTGCCGTAGCTATCGTGACCGTGCCCCCTACCTGTGCCGTATCGAACTGGCCCGGTGGTATCACTTGTTCCATGTGACTGTGCAGCCGGTAGACGCCGTCATCCTCTTCCAGCCATTGGTGCAAACCGTCGTCGAATTCCAGCCACCATTCATCCCAGAAGCCGTCCTGATAGCTCATGCGCAAGCGTCCGGCCACGTGAAACTGCCTGTCTTCAAACTGTCCGCGCTTGCCCAGCCGCAACATCGACGGCGCGTCGATCGCATGCTCGAACAGTCCTGCAGATTCCCAACCATTGCTGCCGAGATAGATCCAGTTGCTGCAATGCGGACAGGACAGACTGCGAACGTGCGCTGTCGCCTCACCCAGCGCCGCGCCACAGGCAGGACAGCTGATGGATGCAGTGAATGTCATGAGTCTTTCCGGTATCGCGATGCTCCAGCCAAGGATAGACCGCCAGCGGACGACCTGCACGGACGCCACCAAGGGCCGGTGCGGCGGATCGGCATCGAGTTCCTGGCAACAGCTCTCCGCACATCGCGCTGATCAGACCCGGCCCTTCGTTCGGGATTCCCGCGACGGCAGTGGTAAATTCCTGCCTCAGCGGCGACGGCTTGCTGACGCATGGTCGTGTTACGTGTTAAAACTTGCCCCGCAGCAGATGCTGCGACTATCAGACAAGGATGCAACATGTATAGAAACGACCGTACAGCGAGACCCGGTAGAATCAGAAGTGTGCTTGGCGTCACGTTCGGGGCCGTTGCTCTGGCGTCATGCGGTGGCGGCAGTAGTGATAGCGGAGTGCCGAGCGATGATGAAGCCTTCGTGTCAGGTACGCTGATCGCGCCGGAAATTGCCACGGGCGCAGAGGAATTGCTGAACGAGCAGTTCAAATTGCAGCTCCTGCTGGAGGACAGCTGCCCGTCAGTTCCCTCGGGATATTCCCCATTGGCCAATGCCACCATCACTTTCGTGGATGAAAATGGCGAAGAACTGGGCGAGCAGTTCAGTGCAGATGAATGCGGCGCTTTCAATGCGAGCGCCCCCGTCGGTGCCAGCGGCATTGTGGCACAGGCACCGGGCTTTCGCCCCTTGCAGGCCGCAACAGACGTCTTTCTGGGAGAAGGTGCGACCGGTCTGGCGTCCACGATCGCCGCTACCGCGAATTATGAAATCGGCACCTTGCAGCTTGTCGACGATGGCACTCTGGCCTTCTCGGTAACAGACAGTGAATCACGCAAGGCCGTGCTCGGCATACCGGCATCCGCCTTTACCCTGCTGCTGGACGATACCTTGCTGACTCCTGATTCGGTCATCAATGCAAGCTCGGCCATCAACGATGAATCCGCCACCGTGGTTCTGACGCTCGATGCCAGCGGATCCATGTCCGACACGGCATACACTGACGAAAACGGTGTGGACTACGAGCGCTACCAGCTGGCAACCATAGCGGCACATCAGTTTCTGAGCCAGAAGGCTGCGGATGACGCTGTCGCCTTGTCCATCTTCTCGTCAACGGTGTACTTCATGGACCAGCAGATGATCGACCGCGAATTGCCCGTTCGGAACCTCGATGGTGACAACTTGAACTATGTGCTGAGCGACGACGGATTTACCACCGACGCTACCCGTCTGCGATTCATTGTCGATGCCTACAACCGCCAATCACAACTCTACCGTGGCGACTCGGGAGACGCCTTGCACCCGGATACGCCGACCGATATCGAACTGCGACGCGGCGGCTACCCCTTTAGTGGTACGACCCATCTCTATGAGGCAGTTCAGGATGCACTGGATCGCCTTGCGCTGAGGGGCAATGGGCGGCCGGTCGTCATTGCCATGACCGATGGCAGAGACAACGGCCCCGGAGACGAGGACGACGCGATTCAGCTGGCCCAGAGCTACGGCATTCCCATTTATACTGTCGGCATGGACAGTGACTCTGCCTCCGATGACCTGCTGCGAGTGGCCGAGGAAACAGGCGGTGCCTATTTCAATGTCACATCGCCACAGATCGGTGATGCATTTCAGAGCATTCAGACAGGCATCATCTTTCAATACCTGGCCAGCGTGCCCTCCGGCACCCTGAATTCGGCTTTGACCCTGGGTGTCAAACTGGATTTCAACGGACTGCTGGCACAACGCACCCTGGTTCCAACCGACGCACTGTGAAGGGTGACTGAGAGTCGCCCCTCATGGATGCCGGGTATCGCGACTTGATCTGACAGTTTCCGAGCGAAAATCGGAGTCTGTCAGATCAAGTGCGATGCGCTGCACGCAAACTACATTCTCGCCGCACTGGCCGCACTGGCCGCACTGGCCGCACTGGCCGCACTGGTTGCACTGGTTGCACTGGTTGCACTGGTTGCACTGGTTGCACTGGTTGCACTGTCGGTACGTACGGTACTGACAGCACTAACGGCACTAACGGCACTGACAGCACTGACTCTCTCTACTGACAATCATTGCCGCCAGAAGGGTTTACGCTGCTCACGCTGTACATCGTAACGGGAGAGACCGATATCCCGAAAGGTTTCCTCGGGCGAATCCATCAACTCTCGCAATTCCCGTCGCTGCCGTGCCCTGTCGAACCAGACATCGACCGCACTCAGCATGGATCGGCGCTCTATCGTCATGTGTCGAAGCGGTCTCTGCCCGGAGCTGGACAATACGCGTTCGCGCAGACAGTCAGCGCTGATCAGGCAGTCGATTGCGCGGCTCATCGTACGCTCTCCCTTGCGACCATAGCCTGATTGCACGTCAACGATACGCCGTTGCGGCTGCGATCCTGTGCAGCAAGCACATCGGCAGCATCAAGACACTGTGCCTGAGCGGACGCGCTGACGTCGAACCCACCGGATGCGGGCGCCAGTGCGGCCAGCAAACCTGTTCCGGCCAGCAACACCACCATTGCAAGCGGCAAGGTGCCGCTATTTGTTGAATTCTGAAGTACGTCCATCTCGTTTCCCCTTTTGTTTGGCTTGAGGGAATGATCGGCCGTTGCAATGAATCAATCAAACGAATAGTATTTAAGCATCACATCAATATCACTGATGAATAGACATGCAGATGAATCTGGATACGGAGTTGTTGCAGACACTGGTTGCCATCGTCGACAGTGGCAGTTTCAAGGCGGCAGCCAAAAGTGTGCACCGCACGCAATCTGCGGTCAGCATGCAGATGAAACGCCTGGAGGAGATCGTCGAACAGCCCCTGTTCGAGAAACACGGGCGGCGTTCCGTTCTGACCCTTCATGGGCAGAATCTGCTTCTCTATGCGCGTCGGATACTGAGCCTGCAGCAGGAAGCGCTGGCTACCTTCCGCAGCCCGGATATTCAGGGCGAGGTGCGAATCGGTGTTTGCGACGATTATGTACTGAGTTTCATGCCATCCATATTCGCAAGCTTTGCCAAGTCGTATCCCAACGTGTTCATCCGTCTCGATTCACAACCCAGTGCGAAACTGATCGAATCCACCAAATCGGGCGAACTGGATTTCTCACTCGTCAATGTGCTTGTCAACGATACGGATTACGAAATACTGACAAGTGATCCCCTTGTCTGGGTCAGTTCGCGCAATCATGCCACCCATGAAGTATCACCACTGCCGCTGGCCGTGGAGAGCAATTGCCTCTGGGGTCGCTGGGCTCTGAAAGTTCTGAGTGAAGAAAATCGACTGTATCGCGTCGGCTTTTCTACCGTCAATATCGCTGGCATCGTGGCCATTGTCGAAGCAGGCCTGGCGGTATCGGTGATGTCCCGCACGTCGGTTCCACCCAGCCTTCGTATCCTGCAGACCACCGATGGATTCCCGGAACTACCCAGGACCCAGATCGGGCTCGTTCAGAACAGCCCGGATCTGTCGCCCGCGGCACAATGCCTGGCCGACGCGGTAAGACAAAGCATGACAGCGACGCCCATTGCTGCCTGATCGCTACGAGGACAGGCTGACTGTCCCGGCTTGCAGATTCCTGCCATCCTGCCCCTGCTCCTGACAGGATTTCACCCAGTCTCCAAGGACCTTAACCGACGCCTCGTGCTCGCTCTTCACATAGCCGCTGTAACAGAGCCTGATGCAATTCGTGTAATGCCCGCGATGCGAAAACAGAACGCCTGGCGAGAGCGCGATATTCTCGCTGACGGCAAAATTCGCCAGCTCCATTCCCTTGCAGGCTGCCGGCAGTTCAATCCACAGCATGAAGCCTCCGCGAGGGCGCGACACGCGACACTCGGAAGGAAAATACTCACGCACAGCCTGTTGCAGATCTCTGGCGCGTTGGGCGTAGACAGTCCTTGCCAACCGAAGGTGGCGATCGTAGTGACCTTCCTCCATATGCCGGGCCACGGCCAATTGCCCCAGCATGGGCGTGCGCATCGAACTGACGCGTTTGTGCAAGGCCGCCTGCTCGATCCAGCGACCGGTCTCCAGCCAGCCGACACGCAAGCCCGGCGACAGGGTTTTCGACACCGAACCGCAGGTGATGACACGATCCTGGGTATCGTACGCCCGTAGCCCTCTACAGCGATTACGGTCATAGCCGAGTTCACCGTAGACATCGTCCTCGATCAGGGGAATCTCGTAGTCATCGGCCAAGCGCAGCAGCGCCTGACGACTGGCGTCGTCCATGGAAAATCCCAGTGGGTTCTGTGCCGAAGTGGAAATGACCACGGCTTTGACATCCAGATTCTCCAGCGCCAGTTGCAAGGACGGCAAGCTCATGCCACTCAGAGGATCTGTCGGAATTTCGATCACTCGCCGGTCGAGATGTTGAATCGCCGATGTGATTCCATGGTAGGCAGGCGACTCCACGGCAATCAAATCTCCAGCTGAGGTAGCCACACTCAAGGCGATATGCAGGGCTTCCTGCCCACCGGACGTCACCAGCAGGTTCTCTGGATTCGTACCGGCACCCGCCAGGGCCATACGCTTGACCAACTGATGCCTGAGCCTCAGATCGCCCTGCAGAGGACCATAGCGGTGAGACTCGTGGCAATCGTTGCGGGTGAGCTGTCTCATTATCCGGTTGATTGTCTTGACACCCGCAAGAGACACATCCGGCATGCCACTGGCAAAGTAGGCACTGAAGTTGTGCTCATGCCAGGCAACGCTGGCCTCGGTGCGCAGCCACTGTGTGCGGTCACGGGGAACGGCGATCTCCAGCGAGGCCGTGGGCAGTGGCCGCAGCAGAGGTTGTTCCTTTCCCGCAAGATAATAACCGGAGCGGGGTCTGGACTCGAGCACACCACGTAGCTCCAGCAGCTCGTAGACGCGCTGCGCCGTGGAGATGCTGCAGTCTTCCCGCCTGGCGTAGTCTCTGATGGACAAGACCCGATCACCAGGATGCCCGATCGCCTGAAGCAGATCCTGAGTCTGGTCTGCCAGTCGCTGGTATTTAGGCTTGTGACTATTCATTGCCACTGTACTGTATCAGCCAGCGCTTCCGCTCTTGCAGTACAGTTTCGCAGTTATTGCATCAGTTCAGTCATCGTTTACCGGGGCTGTCGGGCTGCATTCGGTGTGTCACTGTGTCTTTGCGATCAGGCGCCTCGTCTCTACTCTGCCAATACGCAAGTAGATAGAGATCCGCCATGAAGCAGTCTGTTCACGAAGCCGTTCCTGACCAGCAAATCCAGCTACCGACACGTGACTTGCTGGCCCTGTGGTGGCGTCGCCACACCACACGTCACCAACTCAGACACGCGCTTCAGTCCGACCCTGAGCGACTGTATGCGGATCTTGGCCTGTCGGAGAACGAACTCAGACAGGAATCAGTCAAGTGGTTCTGGGAGAGCTGACGGTCCGCATCACGGCAGCAGGACTATCTTGGGTGCTTCCGTCCTGCTGTGATGGATATCCTCGAACGCGCGTGCCCCTTCGGACAGCTCACGGGCTTCGACCCAATCCAGGCTTCCGAGACCACCACTGGCAATGGCATCAAGGGCCGCCTGAAGATCGGTATGGGTATAGGTGTAATTTCCGATGAAGGTGATCTCCTGCAGTGTCAGCCGGCGGATATCCAGCCCCGGTTCGTTATCCTGAAGGCCGATATGCGTGATGACGCTGCCCGGGCGAGCATAGCGTGAGGCATCACGACGTGTCGCCGCTGAACCCACAGCATCCACCACCAGATCGAAATCGGATTCAGCTGGCAGCTGGCGACCCAAAGGATCGAAAACCTCACAACATCCGGTCGCTTCGACGGTCTTGCGACGGCTGGGCGAAGTCTCTGCCAGCAGCACGCGCGCAGTGCCTTTCTGCGCCAGAAACAGCGCGGCCAGCAGACCGATGGCTCCGCCACCGATAACCAGAGCGCGACTCTCACTCAAGGGGCGGTGCATGACCTTCTCGGCCAGCACGATACTGTGCAACGACACTGCGGCCGGCTCCATGAGGCTGGCCTTGACCATATCCAGTTCATCGGGAACAGCAATCAGATTTCTCTCGGCAATGGTCACGTACTGCGCAAAGGCGCCGGCGTGCCGCATGCCGATGATCTCCCGGCTTGCACACAGATTGCTTCGACCGGCACGACAATCGGCACACACACCACAGGTGACCAGCGGGTTCAGCACCACGCGCTGACCGGCAAACTGTCCTTCCATGGCGATGCCAGCCGCTTCGTGACCCAGTATCAGCGGCGGCACACGCCTCTCGTCATGTCCGTGATAAGCGTGCATGTCCGAGCCACAGATGCCACTGGCCTCCACCTTCACCGTGACCTCATGAGTATCAGCGACCGGTTCGGCTTCGTCCCGATACTGCAACTCCTGAGTAGCCGTATAAACAAGTGCTTTCATGATTGCCTACTTCGCGGTAAAGCCACCATCGACAGAGATGGTCTGGCCAGTGATGTAATCAGAAGCGTGGGAGGCGAGAAAGAGCGTGACACCATCCAGGTCTTCCAGCTTGCCATTTCGCCCGATTGCGGTACTGGCGGCCAGCCTGTGCGATGTGGCATCGTCATTGAACAGACTTTCCGTCAGTTCGGTCGGGAAAAAACCCGGTGCAATCGCGTTGCAGCCGATCCCATCCGAGGACCAGGCTTCCGCCATGGCTCGTGTCAACTGGCAGATGCCTCCCTTGGAGGCACCGTAGGCAATGCCATTGGCAAATGCCCGGGTGGACTGCAGGGAGGCGATATTGATGATCTTGCCCCAGCCCTTTCGGCGCATCCCCGGTACGAGCTGCCGCGCCAGAAAAAACGGCACCCCCAGATTCAGGTCCAGCGTTGTCTTCCAGGAATCCATGGTGACATCATCCGCGTGCTGGCGCAGATTGACACCGGCGGTGTTGAACAGGATATCGATATCGCCGTAGTATTCGGCGCCACGTCGCGCCAGTTCCATCAGGCTCTCGTCCAGCACCAGAGAGCCCTGCAGAGCGCTGGCCTCGCCTCCGGCTTGCCGAATGAATTCAACCGTTTCTTCCAGCTGCTCTGCCCGCCTGCCCAGCACAACCACTCTGGCACCCGCACGTGACAAGGCCAGGGCCTGTTGTCGGCCGATGCCCGATGTCGCACCCGTTACCAGAGCTGTCTTGCCATCCAGTTCCTGCATGTTTTCTCTACCCCTGTTCATCTGCGTGTCTGTCGCTGTTCCCGTTACTCCGGATGTCATCCATCGGCGCTGCCGGTTGCTGCCACCCTGTCATATCCGGTGTGCCGTGGCAGCAGGGCCTGAGGTCGTTGCTGCAACGATGTCATGCCCAGTTGCGCCATGCCGATACTGATTTCATCTGAAAATATATCCCACATCTTCTGCAGACCAGACTGCCCGCCGGCGGCCAGTGAATACAACATGGACCGCCCCAGAAAGACGAAATTAGCCCCCATGGCGTAAGCCTTCAGAACATCTTCACCACCGCGTATGCCAGAGTCGAAGAACAGCGGATAATCGTTCCCGACAGCTGCGCGAATCTCGCGTAGCGCCAGAATCGGATAAGGTGCAGCGTCCAACTGCCGTCCACCATGACTCGACACCTGAATCGCATCGACACCGGCAGCCTTCAGCCTGATTGCATCGGACGTGTTCAACACCCCCTTGACTACCAGATTGCCCTTCCACTGCTGCCGGATACGATCAAGATCATCCCAGTCAGCTCGTGCACGTGTTTCCGTTCGGTCGAATTCTCCGTGCGGGCCGCCGAAGTTCGCCATCTCGGGGCGGCCATTGACCAGGGTCGACATCGACCAGCCCGGATGCAGCGCAAAATCGATGAACTGAGGCACACCGATGCGAAATGGCATCTTGAATCCGCGCCTGAGTTCGCGCGGTCGGCGACCCACTTCAGCCACATCCAGCGTCACGACAAGCGTTCGATAGCCTGCTACCTGAGCGCGATCGATCAATCTGTTGACAACCCTTCCATCACCACTGAAATAGAACTGAAACCAGGCATGACCTTCAGCCGTCTCGATCATTGTCTCCAGAGGGGTCGACGCGACCGTCGAGACTCCGACCGGTGACTGAAAGCGGGCAGCCTGCCGTGCCAGCATCAGATCAGCACCCGGGCAGGCCAGATTGCACATGCCCATGGGAGTGACACCGAAAGGACGGTGGGACTGATGGTCGAATACCGATACCGCCAGGGAGCGATGCTCGACATTGACCAGAACGGCGGGTTGCAGACGAATATCCTGCATGACCCGCCGGTTCTGTTTCTCACCGAAACCCTCACCCGCTGCCCCATCCATGTAATCGAAGACCATGCGTGGCAGACGCCTTCGCGCCAACCTGCGTGCGTCTTCACACGAATGAATCTGCCTGTCAAACATCAACACACCCGCTCCGTATCGTGGTCATTTGTCTGCGTCGAGACAATGGAACAGACTCAGGACTGAACCGCCTTCATGAAGCGGCTACGGATCTCCACCGGATCCATGGTGATGACCGGAATCTTCACATTGCCCGACTCGCATTTGGATACGATGATGGTCATCTTGTTGCTGTCAAGCGCTGCCTGAAGCACTTCCCGGGTCTGCTCGGCCTGACACTCGATGACGTTCTCGCAACCACAGGCACGTGCCACCTCAGTCAAGGATGTCTTCTTCCCCGCGTAGGTCGGTTGATCGCCCGTCGAGCCATAACTGCCATTGTCGATGATCAGCAAGATGTAATTGTCGGCAACGTTGTTGGCGATGGTCGGCAATGTGCCGAAGTTGGTCAGTACCGAGCCGTCACCATCGATGGAAATCACTTTCTTGTCCTGAGCCAGAGCCAGCCCCAGGCCAATCGATGAGGACAGACCCATCGTACCCAGCATGTAGAAATTCGTGGGCTGATCATCGATGGAATGCAATTCCTGGCTGGGCAAACCGATGTTGCACACCACCAGATGCTCCGCAATGACCGGTGCAATGTCGCGCAGTATTTCCGAACGAATCATGATCAGTACCCCTTCCAGAAAGTTGCGTCGGTCAGTATGGCAACCGGCTTGTTGCACATGAACGTATGCTTCAGGATTGCATCCAGTTCGTTGACATCGTCCTCCTTGTGGAAATGGTAGGTAGGGATGTGCAACTGATTCAGCAGAGCCTTGGTGTGCACGGCCATCTCCACCTGGCAGGCCACCGGCTCACCCAGTTCTCCTCGGTAGCTGATGAGCATGGGCAATGGCATCCTGTAATACTGAGTCAGCGTGACCAGCGTATTGATGGTCACACCAATGGCCGTGTTCTGCATGATGATGGCAGGTCGCTTTCCCCCCATGAAGGCACCCGCACAGAGCCCCATGCCTTCATCTTCCTTGTTGGAAGGAATATGGTAGATATCGTCACTGGCCTCTATTGCGTCGATGACACCGGCCAATTGCTTGCAGGGCACGGTGGTTACAAAGTTGACGTTGTTGGCGACCAGATCAGACACGATCTTTTCGTTTACCGACACTTCGGATACTCCTTCAGTCAATGTATGAAAATTGCAAGCTCGATCCGATCGGAGAACGGCGAATCCGGCCGTCTCCTTTCATCGATGCTCGCGAATGAATCCAGCCCCGGCTCAAAGTTCCAGTTCGAACTCTTCGTCCGGAAAATACTTCTTGAGACGGACATCCGCTGATCGGGCATGACCTTCCATCCCTTCCAGCCTTGAAATACGCGCAGTTGCACCGGCGACCGGTCTGGAGCCTTCGCGCGTAGCCTGCTGCCAGGTCACGATCTTCATGTACTTGTGAACCGACAGACCGCCAGTGTACTTCGCGGATCGGGACGTGGGTAGAACGTGGTTGGTACCAGATGCCTTGTCTCCGAAGGACACCGTGGTCTCCTCGCCCAGAAACAGTGAGCCATAGCATTGCAGGCGATCCAGCCACCAGGGCAGATCCTCAGCCTGTACGGTCAGATGCTCGGGCGCATAGTCGTCCGATGTTGCAGCCATCTCCTCTCTGTCAGCGCAGACAATCACTTCCGCGTAGTCGCGCCAGGCAGCCTCGGCGCTGAGCCGATTGGTTTCGGGTAGATCGGCAATCAGGTCGGGCACCATCTGCATTACTGTCTCGGCAAGCGCTTCGTCGGAGGTGACCAACCAGACCGGCGAGTTGTAGCCATGCTCGGCCTGACTCACAAGGTCGGTTGCGACAATGAAGGGATCAGCCAAACTGTCCGCCAGAATCAGGCTGTCTGTCGGGCCGGCAACCATGTCGATTCCAACTCGACCGAACAGGATGCGCTTGGCTTCGGCCACGAACTGGTTTCCGGGTCCGACCAGGATATCCGCCTTCGGCAAGCCGAACAGACCGAAGGTCATTGCCGCAACACCCTGCACGCCTCCCATGGCCAGTATCCTGTCTGCCCCGCACAGATGGGCTGCGAAGATGATCGCAGGGGCAATGCCTTCGCCCGCGCGCGGCGGCGAGCACGCCACGATATGCCTGCAACCCGCCACCTTTGCCGTCGTGACGGTCATGATGGCACTGGCAATATGACTATAGCGGCCCCCTGGAACATAGCAGCCAACGGCCTGGCAGGGAATGGTCTTCTGCCCCAATGTGAATCCAGGCACCACTTCCAGTTCGACATTCTGCATGGTCTGCTTCTGTACTTCGGCAAATCGCCTGACATTGTCGTGTGCAAACGCGATGTCATCCTTGAGCTTCTGCGGCACCAGCTCGCAGGCCGCTGCGATCTCCTCTTCGGTGAGCAGGACATTGCCGTCGTACTGATCGAACTTTTCGGCATACTTCAGCGCCGCCTCATCACCGCCGGCTTCAATGTCTGCCAGAATGTTCTGCACCGTTTCGCGAACATCCGTGGCGTCAGTGGTTGCGGTCTTTGTCGCCTTTTTCAGATATTTTCTGGTCATTGTCGAGTCCTATCCGTATATATCATCTAACAATAGAGTGGAAACCGATGGCATGTATGCGATCAGCAAAACCACCAGGAGCATGAAGAAAACAAAGGGGACGGCCCGCACGGCGATCTTCAGAATCGACTCGCCGGTCAGCCCGGATACCACGAAAAGATTGAGCCCCAGTGGAGGTGTGATGAAGCCGACCCCCAGAGACGTGATCATCATGATGCAGAACTGAATCTCGTTCATTCCGATCTCATCGGCAAGTGGCTTCAGTATGGGCGCCAGAATCACGATGTTGGGCGTGGTCTCCATGACGCAACCTGCCGCAATCAGAATGAATATCATCAGCAGGATCAGCAGATAGGGGTTGTCGGTGATTGAGGTCACGGCGAAGACGAATCCTTGCGGCACACCCATCGCCGCCAGCGTCTGTGCCAACGGCAGGGAAAACGCGATGATGGGAAGAATCACGCCATTGACCTTTGCCGAACCGAGCAGCATCGACGGAAAGTCCGACAGCTTCAGGGTACCGAGAATGAAGCCCATGATGATGGTGACTGTCACGGCCGTTGCGCCCGCTTCAGTCGGGGTCAGACGTCCGGAGAAAATGCCGTAGAAGATGATGCCCGGAACCAGGAACGCATACCAGCCCCCCTTGATGGCCTGCATGAAATTCGATGACCACTCAGCGAAACTCATCATGCCACCACCCTCATAAGCGTGACGGCGATTCATGACGATATTGGTGATCAGAATGGACAGCAGCACCAGAATTCCGGGTATCAGCGCTGCCTGAAACAAGGTTGACGCAGAGATACCCAGCACCAGGCCAATGACGATATAGGCGATCGAGGGAGGTATCAGAATACCGGTACAGGCGCCTGCGGCCACCAAGGCGCAGGCATAGGGCCGAGGATAGCCACTTTCCACCAGACGATCGATGGTCATGCGGCCAACGGCTGCGGCCCCGGCTGCATCCGATCCTGAAATGGCCGAGAACATGCCGCAGACCAGCACGGTTGCCGAACCGAACCCACCCTTTGCCCAGCAGGTCAGCGCCTCTGCCACGTCCAGAAACTTGCGGCTCAGACCGGTTCTGACCAGTGCATCACCTGTCAGTATGAACAGCGGTATGGCGGTCAAGGCAAAGGCGTCGATGCCATCGAACAAAGACTCTCCAAGCAGAGAGAGAGGAAGCACATCCGATAACATCAGCATCGCGACCGCACACGCCCCGATGGCGGCCCAGACCGGGATACCGAGCGCGCAGAAGAGCACGAAGATCAACACCGGACCATAGAAGGACCAACCCAGTTCGACCGCTTGATCCTGCAGATTTTGCCAGAGCATGTCGCTACCTCAGTCGAACATCTTGTTGCCTTCGAACACGGGTCTGCCTGCCAGCAGATCACCGATATCGCGGCGCATGGATTGCAATAGTCGAAATATGACAAGGCTGAACCCGACCGGTACCGCCATCAGAAACCAGACCTTGGACACCCTGAGACCGTGTGTGACCGAACCGTACTTCCAGCTCACACTGACCGTTTCAAACGACCAGTACAGGGCGAGGCAGCCGATCACCAGCATCACCAGATCACCCAGCAGATAGAGCAATGCCTTGGTACGCGGCCCCACGTAGTGATAGAGCACATCGATACGGATATGGGCTCTTTCCTTGACTGCGGCAGCAGCACCTATCCAGGCAAGATAGATAAAGGAGTAGCGCACGATCTCCTCGCCCCAAATGGACGAATAGGAAAAGACTTCCCGACGCACCACTTCGATGGTCATCGTCGACACCAGCAATGTGTAGAAGACGAGCAGCGCCCAGCGCTCGGCATTCTTGTCGAGCTCACACAGAAAACGTTTCATGATGACCCTCGATCGTTCCGAAGAGTGTCAGGGTTGCAGGGTGCAACCTGACTCGATAGCCGGATGAAGATCATCCGGCATTTTCGAGATCAGTGATGCTCAGGCATCGTGCACGTAATAGCGCCCCATGGTGTCAGCGGCCTCCTCCAGCTGATTGAACACGTCCATGGATCCGGCTAGATCTGTCTTGTATTGATCCCATTCGCTGCGCTGATAACCGCCCGCCTCCTTCCAGACAGCCAACTGCTCATCGCTCAGGGAGTGAAACTCGACCCCTGCCTTGGTCAACTCGGACATGGCATAGGCTCGCGCTGCGGGTACTTTGGCGAGATTCTGCTGAGTCGTTACTTCCGATGCAAACTCGATGGCTTCCTGAACATCCGCAGGCAGTGAGTTGAACCATTCCAGGTTGCAGGAGAAAACCTGACTATCCGGCACTGCCTGCGTGAATGTCACGTGACTCAGAATATCCTTGAAGCCGAATACATATAGAGCACCCACCGAAGGATCAAGCGCATCTGCAACTCCCTGCTTGATGGCCGATGGTGTCTCACCCCAGGCTACCGGCGTGGGATTGGCCCCTACCAGTCGATAATATTGCTGCAACATCTGCGAGCCCGGCACTCTGAACTTCACCCCATCCAGGTCTGTTGGTGCCAGCACGGGTCCAGGACCACCCTTGCGTAATGCCACCACTCTGGGATCGATCACGACATAGAACAGGATCTTGAAACCTCTTTCCTCCACCTTGGGATGTATCTGCTGTTTCCAGGTATCCGAGCCAACCAGGTTGGTAAAGCGTTGATTGGCACCACAGAAGTACGGCAGATTGATCAAGTCGATGGCAGGGGCAAAAGGGGCGAAGTTGGCCAGAGAATGCTGCGCTGCCTGCACGGTTCCGCCTTGTACCTTCTGCACAAGCGCATCCCCCGTACCCAACTGACCACCCGGCGCAAGCTTGACATACACCTTGCCATTGGTAGCGTTCTGGATATTCTCCTTCAGATCAAGCTGCATGATCGGATAACTGCGTGAAGCACCCAGCACATAGGCCGTCGCAATGATCATGGTGTGATCAGCCGCCGACTCACGCTCCTTCTCCTCCTTCGCCGTCTGCGCAACCGCTGCCTCCGATGACAACATGCCTGCCGCCCCCACAACCATCGCAGCTGTAAAGGCTCCGGAACCAGTCAGTTTCAGGAAATTTCTTCTCTCAACAGAGGCGCGTTCGTTCTCTTTCTTCATGGTGGGCATCCGAGTCTACTCCAAGGGTTCTGCAGTGTTGTCGTTCGCTGCGTCCGCCACTGCGCGGCGTTCCAGTTCGACAATTGCAATGGTGAAAAACACACTCGCCAGAGCAAGCATTACAACGGCCGCTACATCCGACAGGAATGCGGCTCTAAAGTAGGCACCAGCGACAACATCAATCAGATACACGCTGAAAGAACAGGCAGTCAACAACAACATCAGTCCACTGTTTCTCAACTGCCTTCTCCGGTATCCGACGAGAGGAGCCCTCCGGACATCACGTGCCTCGGACGGCTTGAAATCGAGTGTAAGCGCTTACATTTTTATTTACAACATTTTTTTCGTTCATGACATGCTTGCCTTGTTACAGTCAGCGCGACAGGCCACGGCATGTTTCTGGCTGCCAGTTCCTCGACCCCGGAGACCCATGAAGAAGCTCGCCAGCCCATCCATCGAAGACGTTGCTCAAGCCGCCAAGGTGTCGACAGCCACCATTTCCCGTTCGATCAACAACCCGGAAAAGGTCGCGCCAGCCACACTGGAGCGCATTCGTACCGTCATACGGGAACTGGGCTATACCCCGCACTCCGGTGGGCGATCTCTGGCGTCGAATCGAAGCAATACGGTCGGTGCCATCATCCCCACCATGGCCAATGCCATGTTCGCCAGTGGCCTTCAATCCTTTCAGGAAGAGCTTTCCACCGCCGGCGTGACCCTGCTTGTTGCCAGCTCAGGCTACGACGGGCGGCATGAATTCAGCCAGGTTCAGTCGCTGATCACACATGGCGCAGATGGCTTGCTGCTGATCGGTGCGGATAGGCTGAAAGAGACTCGGGAATTTCTGAAACTGCGCCAGATACCCTGTGTCATCTCATGGTGCTACAAGCCAGACTCTCCCCTGCTCTTTGCCGGATTCGATAATCACAAGGCAGCCTATGGCATGGCAACAGAGGTGCTGGCGCGAGGGCACCGGAACATCGCAATGATCGCCGGCATATCCCGTGGCAATGACAGAGCGGCCAACCGCATCAAGGGCGTCAGACAGGCCATCAAGGACTTCGGCCAGGGAGCGCGATTGCTGAACGTCATCGAGGCACGCTATGCGCAAGAAGACGGTGGCGATGCCTTCACCCGATTGATGAGTCGCAAGAACGCACCGACGGCCATCATCTGCGGCAATGATGTGCTTGCCGCTGGCGCCATCGTGCGAGCCAGGCAAACCGGAATCGCGATTCCGGACGCAGTTTCGATAACCGGTTTTGATGACATTGATATCGCCACGACCGTGTACCCAGCGCTCACCACCGTGCGTGTGCCACAGCGTAGGATGGGAAGGTCTGCCGCCAGACTCTTGCTGGAGTTGCTCTCGACCAATAGCAAACCGGCCAGCATCGAATTCGAAACAGAAATCATGTACCGTGAATCACTGGGACCGCCAAGACCACAGTGCCAATACCTCGTGGGCACATAGAGATCATTCACGTACCGAAATGTGGATTGGAAAATGACCGGTAAAAACGATGTACTGCATCGTGCGATCAGGATCGCCACGGACGCGCACGAGGGACAGAACCGCAAGTACCTCGATGTACCCTATATCGCCCATCCTCTGTCTGTCATGATGCGAGTGCGCGCAGTCTCCGACAACCTGAACATGCTGGCTGCGGCCATTCTTCACGATGTCCTCGAAGACGGTCCGGATCCTGTCGAGGCCGAAAGACAGATCCTGCAGCAGTGCGGTGCTGATGTCCTCGAGCTGGTGAATGAACTGACAGAGCACTACACAAGGGAACGCTATCCGGCATTGAACCGCGCCGAGCGCAAGGCGGCAGAGCGTCTGGACTGGGTACACAAGTCTGCTGATGCCAAGACCATCAAACTGGCTGATCTGATAGACAATACCGAACACATCAGTGAGCCAGGCAATGACTTCTTCAAGGTCTACTTGCGCGAAAAACGCGAGCTGCTGGATACGCTGCAAGCGGGCGATGCACAACTCTATCAGCAGGCCGGACGCATTCTCGATGGTCACTTGAATCCAGGGTCCCGTCCTCCCAGTCGCTGATCGCGTTCATCAGCGACGATTCAACGAGGCATGGAAGCACCCTGCTTCAGTTGGTGTCTGCCGCACTCTTTCGCGGCTTCGACCTGCCAGCGAGGCCAGCAGTGCCCGCAATAGGTAGCTCTCGAACAAGGGCTGGTGCTCGAGTTGCATTGTAAACCACGTCGCAGGGTTCCGCCGACGATCATGAACCATCGGCTCAGAGGCGCTCTCCAGCAGTCTCGCCAAAAGACCGCCCGCAAGGGATCAGGCTTCCTGAATCTCCAATGCTCGGCAGGCTGCCGACTCGTCGATGAGAAATTGTACGACTCCCGTATTGCAATTCTTGTTACCAGCCAGTAGGGTAATAACAGGTCTCGTGCCGCCTCGTCATAAAAATATAAAGAGGGCGGTCATTCACCACAGGAGAACGTCAATGAAGAACCATCGCTGGGCACGTACGTTGCTCGCCAGCGCGAGCCTGACACTTTGTACTACCGCCATGGCAGGGCCGAATACGGTTTCAGGCCCCGGCCACGATCCGGAGTGCTTTGCTCCATGGTCAGATGACATCGGCTACTTTCAATGGGACAAGCGTGAAGGTCCGCACAAGGTGGCGGTAGTCAACGGCTTTGTCGGCAACACCTGGCGCATACAGATGATCCAGACGGCCAAGGCCTTCGTCGAACAGCCTGAAATCGCTTCTCAGATCGAAGAGTTCAAGGCCGTCTCGACCGGCACTGATGTGGCCGCGCAGCTGGGCGCCATCGAAGACTTCATCAATCAGGGCTTCGATGCAATCGTTACGATAGCGGTATCACCAGAAGGCTTCGATCGCGTCATCCGCCTGGCAGATCGTAACGACGTGGTCATTGTGCCGTTCGACAACGTTCTGGATACCCGGAAAGTCATGCAGGTCAATGAAGACCAGTTGCAGATGGGACGAATGTACGCGGACTGGCTCATTGAACAACTCGGCGACAAGAAGGAAGGAAAGATCCTCGAGGTGCGCGGATTACAGGGCAATTCAGTCGACAGAGATCGTCACATCGGATTTCTCGAGGTCCTCGAACCTGCAGGCAACTGGGATGTGGTAGAAGTCGTCGGGAACTGGGATGACGGCACGGCGCAGAAGGTCACGGCAGATGCCATTGCAGTGCACAGTGAATTCGTGGGCGTCGTTGTTCAGGGCGGAACGACAGGCGCTGTACGTGCCTTGCTTGATGCCGGCCACCCGCTGGTACCCATCGCAGGTGAATCGGAAAACGGTTTTCGCAAACTGCTTGCCGAACATGGTCCGAACGGTCTGCACGGTATCTCCATCGGACAGTCTCCCGGCATGGTTGCCATCGCGATCAAGGCCGCATTGGCAGCACTTGATGGCAACGTCATGCCGCAGCTGATCTCGGTGCCCATTCCGTTTGCCACCTATGACCAGATGGAGGCGGACGTCAATTACTGGCCCGATCTTACGGACAATTTCTTCACGGTCAATGAGTTCCCTCCCTGTGATGTGAATATCACGGCGCGGGAAATCATGTCGAAAGACGCCGAATAAAGACCTTCGGCCTTCTGTCCCTTTCCTTGCGTTGCGCGGCTTTCAACAGGCGTGCAGCGCAAGGTCACCTGCTTGTCCCCTACACACCCATGAACAATCCTGACGAGCAGCGCTCACCTGCGCCCCATCTGTCCTTACAAGGTATCACCAAGCGATACGGCGGCGTGACGGCACTGGATTCCGTCGATTTTGCCTGTCATACCGGCTCCATTCATGCCGTGCTCGGCGAAAACGGTGCGGGCAAATCAACGCTGATCAAGATCATGTCGGGCGTCGTGACACCCGATGAGGGAACACTGAGACTTGCCGGCAGTGAGAGGCAATTCCGCGGACCTGCCGACGCCAATGCTGCAGGTATTGTCTGCATCTTCCAGGAACTCTCCCTCATTCCCGATCTGAGTGTTGCCGACAACATCTGCATCAGCAACCCGCCACGACGTCTGGGTCTGATCGACAACCGGGAGCAGATACGTCGAGCCGAACGGGTTCTGGCAAGAATTCAGTGTGAGGATGTCAATCCGCGTTCACGTGTACGGGATCTGCCCCTGTCCCGCCGGCAGATGGTCGAGATTGCCAAGGCGCTATCGCGCCATCCCAGCGTTCTCATACTCGACGAAGCAACCTCGGCCCTGACGGCAGCGGATGTCGACAACGTTCTGGCATTGCTGAGAAAGCTGCGCGATGAAGGGCTGGCCATACTGACCATCTCTCATCGCATGCACGAGATCGAAGCGGTTGCCGATATGTGCTCGGTGTTCCGCAACGGCCAACACATTGAAACGTTCCGGGAAGGCGATCGCAGTCCGCAATCCATCGTACAGATGATGATAGGACGCGAGATATCGGCACACTTCCCGGACAAGCGACATCACGTGTCCAGCGAGAAGGCTCTGGAGGTAGACGCCTTGAACTGGGAAGATCGGCTCAAGGACATCAAGCTCGATGTTGGCAAGGGCGAGATCGTCGGGCTGGGCGGGCTTGACGGTCAGGGACAGAAAGAGCTTCTACTGGGCCTGTTTGGTGTATTGAGGAAGCTTCGCGGCACGGTTCGCATCGACGGCAGAGAGGTTCGCATTCGCACCCCACTGGATGCCAAACAGGCAGGCATCAATATGGCCTTGATCCCGGAAGACCGCAAGACGGAAGGGCTTCTATTGCCCATGTCCATCGAGGATAATCTGGCGCTCGCCTCCCTGCAGAATCTGTCGCGGGGCCTGTTCGTGGACAAGCTTGCCCTGAGCGCCGCCATCGATTCGGGCATCTCGCGCATGCAGATCAAGGCAGGTTCTCCGCAGGATGCCGTGTCGACGCTGTCGGGTGGAAATCAACAGAAGGTAGTCATCGCCAAGTGGCTGATGACCAAGCCGAAACTCGTTCTGCTGAACGACCCGACACGCGGCATCGACGTCGGTACCAAGCAGGAGATTTACCGACTGCTGCGCCAGTTGGCCGAGGACGGTGTGTCCATACTCATCTACACCACCGATTACGAAGAGCTGATCGGTTGTTGTGATCGCGTTGCCGTCATGTACGACGGCAGAATCGTTCGTGAATTGCAGGGAGACGACATCAATGAACACAACATCATTGCCAGCTCGCTGAACATGGATGAGCAACTCGCATGAGCACCGAATCTAGCCGACACGTAGCAATGGATAATCTGAAAATACGCCTGCAGAAGAACGCAGCGCTGTTCACGGTCATTGTCGTCTTCCTCGCATTCTACGCCTTCTACAATGCCAACCACCCTCGTGGATTCTCGACGGCTGTCTACATTCAGAATGCGAATGAGGTCTTCGCTCTGGCCATGGTTGCCATGGCGCAGACCATCCCCGTACTCATGGGAGGACTTGACCTGTCCGTGGGCGCGATCATGACGCTG
This sequence comes from uncultured Granulosicoccus sp., assembly GCA_947492525.1. Taxonomy (GTDB): domain Bacteria; phylum Pseudomonadota; class Gammaproteobacteria; order Granulosicoccales; family Granulosicoccaceae; genus Granulosicoccus. The sequence continues at coordinate 165,981 of CANLNQ010000003.1, read as the reverse complement.
GTGAACTGCCTGGCCAGTCATCTCCTCAACGGCAGCCCATCGCAGATAGCCCTCGGCATGCTCCTGTGCGTACTGGCCGGTACAGCCTGTGGGTTTCTGAACGGTTGTGTCGTGGTCTACGGTCGTATTCAACCCATCATTGCAACCCTGGCTACCGGTGCCATTTTCATGGGCATCGCGCTGTTTCTACGGCCTACCCCCGGTGGCGATGTGGATGGCGATCTGGCCTGGGCCCTGACCAATGACCTCTACGAGATAGCCGCCACCTACGGTTTTGCCGAAAATGGTGAAGCTGCCTGGTTCACCGCCATTTCGTGGATTCCGGTACCCCTGGTACTGCTGGTGGCGGCTGCCGTGCTGGTCTGGCTCCCTTTCGCAAGATCGGTCACGGGTCGGTCCGTTTACGCAATCGGATCTGCAGAAGGCGCAGCCTATATGTCCGGTCTGTCCATAGACCGGGCCAAGATTGCCGCCTTTACACTCGGTGGCTTTTTCGCCGGACTCGGTGGCCTGTACCTGACCTTGCAGACTTCATCTGGCAATGCCGACATTCCGCAGGCTGGAGCCTATACCCTGAATTCCATTGCCGCAGTGGTCATCGGTGGGACATCACTACTGGGCGGTGTCGGCTCAGCCATCGGCTCGATATTCGGCGCACTGGTGTTGAGAACCATCTCCTTCAACTTCCGCATTTTCGAGATAGATCCGCTGCTGCAGCCGCTGTTCGAGGGCGTCGTTCTGCTGGCGGCTGTCAGCCTCGGTGCTCTGGCCGTTGTCAGAGTCAAGAACACACTCGATTTATTCCGCTGAGTCCAACAGAAGCATTGCGATCATGAACTCTTCCAGAAAGCGACTGCTCAGCCTATCGGCCGATGACAAACCGATCCTGTACGCAGGCCTGTTTGTCATCCTGATTCTCGCCGTCGGTACGGCCTACACATTGAGTACCCAAGGCACTGCGACACTGCTATCGCCCACCTATCTGCTACAACAACTGCAAGTCGGCTCCTTTCTGGGTGTCGTGGCTGCAGGCATGATGCTGGTGATCCTGCTGGGGCATATCGATCTGTCCGTCCCCTGGACCATCGCCGCCGCTGCCATGATGGCGACAACCGTAGGCGGTCCCGCAGCGATTCCTGTCGGACTCGGTGTCGGCCTACTGGTCGGTCTTGTCAATGGATTCGGCGTGGCCTATCTGCGCATCCCCAGCATGATATTCACCCTGGGGGTCAATGCCGTGCTGCGAGGACTGATGGTGGCACACACCGGCGGTTTTGCGCCTCAAACTGCCGCCACACCACTCATGCAATACCTGGCAGTCCACAAGATTGGAGGTATACCAGTCGCCTTGCTCGTCTGGGCTGCAGTGTCCCTGGCCATCGTCCTGTTGCTCAATCGCACCTCACTGGGTCGATACATCTTTGCCATCGGCAACAAGGAGGCAGCCGCGTATCTTGCCGGTGTCGCAACACGGCGTGTCATCATCATTGCCTTCTGTCTTTGCGGCATGCTGTCCGGGCTTGCCGGCACCCTGCTGGCGGGTTACTCGACCAAGGCCTATCAAGGTATGGGCGACGCCTATCTGCTTCCGGCCATCGCGGCCGTCGTGATCGGCGGTACTCATATTCTGGGGGGACGTGGCCGCTACGTCGGAACCCTGCTCGGCGTCATTCTCATCGTATTGCTCAACTCCGTGCTATCCATCATGCAGATGCCCGAGGCCGGCCGGCAAGTCATCTATGGCAGCGTCATCATCTTCATGCTGCTGGTCTATGGACGTGGTAGCAAGGTCACTCAATAGGAAACGGTGCCTATGTACAGCGAAGATTTCGTCATTCTCGACAAGCGTTTCGAGCGCTATGTAATGCCCAATGTCTACAAGGAGACACTGTATACCGGCACCCGCTGGGCGGAAGGCCCTGCCTACTTTGCGGCCGGGAAGTACCTGATCTGGTCGGACATCCCCAACGATCGCCTGTTGAGATTCGACGAGACAGACAACTCGGTTTCGGTATTCCGTGCTCCTTGCCGTAACCAGAATGGCCATACCGTTGATCGCGAAGGGCGCCTGGTGTGCTGCGAACATCAGGGTCGGCAGCTGAGTCGCATCGAGATTGATGGCAGCGAGACCATCCTGGCCTCACATCATGAGGGCAAGCGACTCAATTCGCCCAATGATGTTGTCGTGAAATCCGATGGCTCCATCTGGTTCACCGACCCGAGCTACGGTATCGATGGGCATTACGAAGGCGACAAGGCCGATAGCGAGATTGGCGGATCCTACGTGTTCAGGCTCGACCCCGAGACCGATACGCTCACCGCCATGGTCACCGACTTCGTGCAACCCAATGGTCTTGCGTTCTCGCCCGATGAGTCTCTGCTCTACATTGCGGATACCGGCGCTACGCATGTTGAAGACGGTCCGCGGCATATTCGGGTATTCGACGTCGGGGCTGACAACAGCCTGAGCAATGATCGAGTTTTCGCCACTTCTACCGCAGGTCTGTTCGACGGCTTCCGGCTCGATACCGACGGCAACATCTGGACCTCAGCGGCGGATGGCGTGCACTGCTACACCCCGGAAGGCGACTTGATCGGCAAGATTCTCACCGGCGAAGTCGTGGCCAATGTGGAATTCGGGGGTATCAAACGCAATCGCCTGTTCATCTGCGCGACGCGATCGCTGCAATGCGTGTACCTGAATACACAGGGTGCGCTGCGGCCCTGACATCACAGCGGAGTCCGCTTGTCCCGTCGCCACTCTCTGATCAACAAGCCGATGCCGACAACACTGAGCAAGGCCAGTGCAAACCACGTCAGGGCATAGACTCTGTGCGAGTTGCGGAAGGTGACAACCGTCATTCCCCCGCGTGGGAAATCCGGACTTGCGGTGAAATCATGCTCCGCACGCTCCTCGGCACTGCCGGAGGCGTTGGAGGCATTCTTCGGCAGGCTGTTGCTGCCAGTGCCTGCATCCGCATCGACAAAGAACGGCGCTACCGGCGCCGGAAACTGCCTGACATCTGCAATGGCGTCGACATCACGCGAGTACCATCGCCCGTTGTCGGGATCGTTATCCCGTAGAAAGCCGCCTTCGGGTTCACTGGCCCGCAGCAAGCCTGTCACTCTGACAGAGCCTGTGGGTCCTGCCGATGCACGATCAGCCGGTTCACGCATGGCCTGCGGAACAAAGCCGCGGTTGACCAGCACCACTCCACCTTCATCCAGCTGCAGGGGTGTCATGACCCAGTAACCACTACCGAGTTCAGAGACAGCGAGTGACTGAACCTCCTTCGAGTGATCGAAGCGGCCTGTCAGCCAGACGCGTTGATAAACCCGTTCATCCACATCGAGAGAGTCCCATTCTTCCGAGGGGGGCACGGCTACCGGCTCTGCACTGATGCGTTCATCCACCGTGGCAATCAGCGCTTCTTTCCAGGCCAGTCTCTGCAGCTGCCAGACGCCCAGACTGCTGAACAGCGCTACCAGGAAAACAAGCAACAGCAGCATGGCCGCGCCTTGCCAAGCTGGCCTTCTTGCTACCGACTCATGACTACTCATCGATGGATCGGTCATGCAGTTCGACAAGCCCGAGTCTATTTGCCTGGCGACATGTCCTGGCCAGGAACATCGGATTCTCCCTGCCCTGCATCCCCCTTCCCTTCAATCATCTCGATCATGTCCGGCATCATGTTGCTGTCCATGTTGTGCATGACCCAGATCGTGCCTGCCAGGCAGATGATCAGAACGATCAGGGTGAAGACCAGAGAGATCACGGTCCAGCCCCCTTCCGCATTCAGATTCATGTGCAGGAAGTAGATCATGTGCACGACAATCTGAACCACGGCAAACAACAGCACGACAAGCGCTGTCAGTGCACGGGATTCAAAACCACCGGACATCACGATGATGAAGGGGATGGCTGTCAGTATGACCGACAACACGAAACCGGTCATGTAGGAGCGAAAGTCGCCGTGAGGGATGTGACCATCCGCAGTGGAAGCCTGCTCTGCGTGAGCCATCAGATTGTCCCCATGAGATAGACAATGGTGAAAACGCCAATCCAGATGACGTCGAGAAAATGCCAGAACATGGACAGCGTTTCGACCCGTCGTTTGTTCGAATTCGTCAGACCGTGCTTCTTGATCTGCGCCAGCAGCACGAACAGCCAGACGATACCGAAGGTGACATGCAAACCATGAGTCCCGACCAGCGCAAAGAAGGAGGATAGAAACGCTGATCGTGACGGGCCATAACCTGCATGGATCAGATGATAGAACTCATACAACTCGATCACGAGGAACGCGGCACCGAAGGCGGCGGTGATCAGCAACCACTTGCGCAAGCCCTGCTGATTGCCCCTGTCCATGTGCAACATGGCAAAACCATAGGTGATCGATGACAGCAGCAGCATGGCGGTATTCAGGGCAATCAACCACAGATCGAACAATGCCTTCTGATCGGGACCGCCACCATAGCGATCGCCCAACACCGCATAGGTGGCGAACAGGATGGCGAAGATGAGGCAATCGCTCATCAGGTACATCCAGAACCCCAGGGGCGTGCTGTGACCTTCCTCGTGGTGTGGCTCTTCATCCAGATGCCAGACACGCGCTTGATCGGGACTTGTTTCCATCGTGCTGCTCATTGTCTGTTCACCTAACCTTGCGTCGAGACGCCTGAAGGCGCAAGCCGGCCTGTTTCAGTTCTGATGACCGTCTCGACCGGGATGTGATAATCACGATCGTAGTCGAAGGTATGCCGGATCGCCGCGGCAATCAGCCCAACGAAAGACACCACGGCCAACCACCAGATATGCCAGACCAGTGCAAAGCCCAGCACCAGCGCTATACCGGACAGAATGACGCCAGCACCGGAGCTTCTGGGCATGTGAATCGGCTTGAATCCTGATGTCGGTGCGGTATAGCCATTGGCCTTCATGTCCGACCAGGCATCCACGGCATAGACAACCGGGGTAAACGCGAAATTGTAGTCAGGCGGTGGCGAGCTGGTTGCCCACTCCAGAGTGCGAGCGTCCCAGGGATCACCATCCACAGCCAGGGCCTTGCGGTTCTTGATCGAGACGAAGATCTGCATCAGCAAGGCGAAGATACCCGCAGCAATGAACAGAGCACCAAAGCCTGCAATGATGAACCAGATATGCAGTGACGGATCGTCAAACACTCGCATGCGACGGGTCACGCCCATGAGTCCGACAATGTACAACGGCGTGAACGCAACCCAGAAACCGATGACCCAGCACCAGAAACTGATCAGTCCCCAGAACCTGTCCAGCTTGAATCCGAATGCCTTGGGGAACCAGTAATTGATGCCGGCAAAGACACCGAATACGACACCGCCGATGATCACATTGTGAAAATGCGCAACGAGAAACAGCGAGTTGTGCAGGATGAAATCGGCGGGAGGCACGGCAAGCATGACGCCCGTCATGCCACCGATGGCGAACGTCAACATGAAGGCCACCGCCCACATCATCGGTAGTTCATAACGGATGCGACCGCGGTACATCGTGAACAACCAGTTGAATAGCTTGGCGCCTGTGGGTATCGATATGATCATGGTCGCTATGCCGAAGAAGCTGTTCACCGTGGCTCCGGACCCCATGGTGAAGAAGTGATGCAACCAGACCAGGTAGGACAGGATCGTGATACAGATGGTGGCGTATACCATCGACGAATAGCCGAACAATCGTTTCGCCGAGAACGTGGCAACCACTTCCGAGAAGACACCGAACAACGGCAGGATCAGGATGTATACCTCAGGGTGTCCCCAGATCCAGATCAGGTTGATGTAGAGCATCGGGTTGCCACCGACTTCGTTCGTGAAGAAGTTGGCCCCCATGTAACGATCCAGCGTCAACAAGGCCAGTGTGGCGGTCAGTACCGGGAAACTGGCCACGATCAGTACATTGGTGCACAGGGATGTCCAGGTAAAGATGGGCATGCGCATCAGGGTCATGCCCGGAGCCCGCATCTTGATGATCGTCGCCAGCAAATTGATACCGGAAAGTGTCGTCCCGACCCCCGCAATCTGCAGCCCCCATATGTAGTAGTCCACCCCCACGTCAGGGCTGGAGGAAAGCTCCGACAAGGGCGGAAAGGCCAGCCAACCCGTCTTCGCGTATTCGCCCACGAACAGGGAAATCATGGTCAAGCCGGCACCGCTGGCCGTCATCCAGAAACTGAAGTTGTTCAGAAAGGGAAAGGAGACATCTCTCGCGCCGATCTGCAAGGGAACGGCGTAGTTCATCAGACCGGTCACGAACGGCATCGCCACGAAGAAGATCATGATGACACCGTGGGCAGTGAAGACCTGATCGTAATGATGGGCATTCAGGTAGCCTTCCGAGCCATTGAAGGCCAGGACCTGCTGCAGTCTCATCATGATGGCATCGGCAAAACCACGCAGGAACATCACCAATCCCAACACCATGTACATGATGCCGATCTTCTTGTGGTCCACACTGGTGAACCACTCTGTCCAGAGGTAGGACCAGAGCTTGTAGTAAGTCAGGGCGCCGACAAGCAAGGTACCCAGCACCACCACACCAATGAAGGTGCCGAGGATGACGGGATCGTACAGCGGTATCGAATGCCAGCCCAGCTTGCCAAGCAGGAAGGTGGGTTCGTGAATTGCCTCAGTGGCCATGTTTGCCATTCCTTCAGTTCTGTTGCCCGGGTTGCGCAGCGCGCGAACGATCACTCATCGATACCGGTTCCAGCTCCGTGCCCGGATCGGTATCAGGAGTCGCTCGGCTTGAATCCTGATTTGCGTCAACCTGTAGTTCCTCAGTCCCATTACCGCTAGCCTTGGCCGGCCCAGCCTGTTCCTCGGCACTCATTGCATGAGCACCACCATGATGAGCTCCCTTGACCCCGCCATTCTTGCGGGCATGCTCATTCATCATCTGCTCGTCCATGCACACCTCACCCGGCCGCAGGCAGCGGTTCAGGATCGCGTGGTACAGATCCGGATCCGCCAGGCTGAAGAACATGGGCTCCACGTTCTCACTCGGCTCGGCCAACTCGAAGTAATACTGTCTGTCCAGTGCTTCACCCTGCTCCACCTTGCCGATCCACTGGTCGAATTCGGTTTGTTGAAGCACATGAAAATCGAAGGACATACCTGAAAATCCTGCACCGCTGTAATGAGAGGAGCGACCTTCATACACGCCGGGATCGTTGCCCACAGCCCATAGTGTCGTCTGCATTCCCGCCATGGTGTAGATCATGCCTGCCAGCGCCGGCACATGAAATGCGTTCATGACCTCGGTGGAGGTCAGTTCGAACTTGATCGGTCGATCGATCGGTGCCGCCACCTCGTTGATCGTGGCGATGCCGTACTGGGGGTAGATGAACATCCACTTCCAGTCCATCGACACCGTCTGGATGATCAGTGGCTCGACATCCGGGTCAACCGGTGTCCTCGCATCGATCTTTTCCAGCGGTCGATAGGGGTCCAGCTGATGCGTACCCACCCAGGTAATCGCACCCAGCCAGACGATGATGGTCAGGGGTGCGGCCCAGGTAAGCAGCTCCAGGGAGGTCGAATGGTGGAATTCAGGATCATATTCGGCTCGCTTGTTCGAAGCGCGGTAGTGCCAGGCGAATATGCATACAGCCACCATGACCGGAATCACGATCAGCAACATCAGGAACGTGCTGATGCCCATGATATTGCGCAGTTGCACGGCTACGTGACCGGCAGGCGACATGACATCCCCACTGCAAGCGCTCAGCAGGGCTGCAAGCCCGAGTGCGGTGGTTCGTCCCGCCAACTTGATCAGCTGCCGTGGAAACGGTGAGCGTCTGTTTCTCATCTGAATCATATCGATATTCATTCAGCGCCAGGAAGCGTCAAGTTCACGACGCTCGGCATTGCGACGTGTAAACACGGTCAGCGCGAGCAGTGTTCCGATAGCGCCAGACAGCAGATAGCCACCTGCCAGCCAGATGCCGTAGTGCTCGCTCAGGTACAGGGCCACGAACGGGGCGAAACCGGCGCCGAACATCCAGGCAAGGTCGGTGGTCAACGCTGAGGCGGTATAGCGGTTCTTCAGCAAGGTACCCGAGGCGGTGGCACCGGATGACTGACCGAAGGACAAGCCCAGCAGAACGAATCCGACCAGTACATAGATGGACTCGCCTATGATGCCTCCGCGACCGAACAACAGCGGCGAGACAATGGCGAATACGGCGATGGCGAGCGCCATCTGCCACAGAAGACGTCTACGGCCGATGCGGTCGGCAATGGGGCCTGAAGCCAGTATGGCCGCCAGCCCGAATCCCGCTGCAATGATCTCGATGATGATGAACAGCTCGAGGTATTCGCGAGCATTGAGAACAATCCAGCTCAAGGGAAATACCGTCACCATGTGGAACAGGGCCAGGCTTGCCAGCGGTGTGAAGGCACCGATGATGATCTGCAACCACTCCTCGCGAACCACCGTTAGCGTGCGTGCCGGTGCCAGCTCGTTCTGGGTGTAGAGAGTCTTGAACTCATCACTTTCCGCCAGGCGCAAACGTGCAAACAGTGCTACCACATTGATGGCGAAGGTCACGAAAAAGGGATATCGCCAGCCGAAGGCCAGAAAGTCTTCTTCCGAGAGTGCAACGATCAGAAACAGGAACAGTGAGGCGGAAAGAATGAGGCCCAGAGGCGCACCGATCTGCGGCAGGGTCGCATATCGACCACGTCGATCCGGCGGTGAGTTCAATGCAAGCAGCGATGCGGTCCCGTCCCATGAGCCGCCCAGAGCAGCACCCTGCCCGCAGCGGAACAGACACAGACTGGCAATGGTAAGCCAGCCTTCGGCCTCGTAGCTTGGCAGGAAGGAGATGGCTACCGTTGACAGCCCCATCAGGAACAGCGCCCCTGTCAGGCGAGTGCCACGGCCGTAGATGCGATCAATTTCGGTAAAGATGACCGTGCCTACGGGTCGGGCGATGAAGCCGAGTGCCAGCACGGCAAAGGCGTACAAGGTGCCTTCCACCGGCGAGACAAATGGGAAGATCGTGTAGGGAAACACCAGCACACACGCCAGGGCAAACACGAAGAATTCGAAAAATTCGGAAGCTCGCCCGATGATGACACCAATGGCGATATCGGTCAGGTGTACGTGCTCTGAAGTTTGCCCGGCCTCATGCTTCTGTGCACCGGCCTGCGCAGGCTCTGTCTCAGATACCATTGTGCTGACTGCTCCTGTACGACGTGATTGCAGAGTAGACGACACACGGCTTTAATACAACGAATTCTCTGAATCTCGAAAAACCCCTTGTTTTACAGGGCTAATTGAGCTTCGCGTGGCCACTCTCGAAGTGCGCGCAAATGTATCACGCCTGAGAGCCCGGAATGTTTCCGCCAGATCATCAAAGAGCCGTGAGCTTTCATCACTGATCGGATCTGCCGCTCGCGCCATTCCCGCGCGCAACACGACTCTGGCATAATGCTGGTCAACCATGTCGAGAAGCGATACAACAAGGCAGCTCATACTCGCAATGGCGTTGTCGTGCTTGTCGGTTACAGATGCCGCAGCGCAGACGGCCCTTCCGCCGAACGCAGATGGCTCCAGCGTATCCCGGCAAATATTACAAAACTACTTTGATACCGCCGGGGTCTGCACCACCTCCGACATCAGCCAATTGCGTGATGATGGCGATGTGATCACGATAGAGATCATCATCGAATCGAATACTCGCAAGAGTCTTGCGCAAGTGCTGGATCACGAACGAGACAACTGGTTCAGCCTTCACTGCCCGCCGGAGGTTCATGCGGTCTGGCGCCAGCCCCACCCACCCGGAGATATCCTGATCACAGGGATGCTGGAGGGCGATGAATCCTTCACCCTGAGTTGCGTCGATTACCAGCGTGAGAATCAGTGGGGTGTGCGCAGGGTGACCATCCGCGACAAGATCGTGACGTGGCTGCAGGACAGACTCCCGAACTAGAATCGCCACGACAGCCCGGCCTGCCGAACAGAGAAACGGAATCACCGCCATGTACGAATTGCGCACGGGAACACTCGCTGATGCCGCCCGATGTCTCGACATCGAGACAGCCGCCTACGAAGGCGATGAAGCGGCGACCCTTGAAAAGATCACCCAACGACTCCGGCAATATCCCCAGGGATTTCTGATTCTCGACATTGCAGGTGAAGCCGCTGGTTTCATCAATTGCGCCTGTGCTCATGAGGTCGAGATGGCTGATGAGGCCTTCAAGGACCTGGTCGGGCATTCTCCTGACGCCCCCAACGTCGTCATTCTGTCGGTTGTCCTTCATCCGGACCATCAGGGCCAAGGACTTTCCACAGCCTTGATGAAGGCATTCATCAGGCGCATGACCGGCATGAACAAGGAAAGCATCCACCTGATGTGCAGGGAAAAGCACATTGCCCTGTATGAAAAATTCGGCTTCAGCTACATCAAGCCATCAGCATCAGAGCATGGCGGATTGGTTTGGCACGAAATGATCATGCTTTTGCCGAAGCACTGATGAACTGATCGGGCATGCAGCGCGTGTGCAGCCTTGCCCGATCGGCTCAGCGGGTCATCTCGACATTGTCGATCAGCCGAACCTCCCCGAGAAAAGCGGCGACAAAACGCCTGCCCCAGCGCTCTTCACAGTAGTCGACCTGAAACCCCCAGTCGCTCAACTGGCTGGCGATCTGATTCGTGTTCAGAGACATGTCTGCAAGCAGCCGATTCATTTTCCTGGCCAGCTCGAGCTGGTCACTCGAGAGTCGCCGGTTGCGCGAACTCAGGGCCAGACCGTACTCGTCTCTTACGGTATCCATGCCGATGATTCGGGTCGGCATGAAATACGCCTCGACCATCTTGCTCACCAGGCGGTACTGCTGGTAGTCCTTCTTGCCGAAATACACCTGTCTGGCCTGCGTCAGATTGATCAGCTTCATGACCACGGACAGGACTCCCTTGAAATGCCCGACCCTGTTCCTGCCACACAACACTTTGGAGTCCAGTGACTCATCCACGAAGATCGTGAAGTCAAAGGGGTAGAGCTCACTGTATTGTGGCAGGATCAGATCAGTGACGCCGAGTGATTCCAGATAACGTATGTCATCCTGCAGGCTGTCGGGATAGTTGCCCAGATCGTCAGGGTTCTCGAATTGCGTGGGATTGACGTAGATGGTAACGATGCTCTGCGCGTTTTCCGAAACGCATTGCCGAATCAGGGACCCATGCCCCTCATGCAGCGCTCCCATCGTTGGTACCAGTCCTCGAGCGCTGACGTCCCCACCCGAAGATGCCTTCATCCACTCGGCCACACTGCCATGTATGTTCATGAGGGGTAGCTTTCATCCGCGTTCGGGTAATGCTCCGACTTCACGTCCTGGTCAAAGCTGTCGAACGCCTGTTGCAATGTTTCATTGAGCGTTGCGTAGGTCCTGACAAAATTGGCATTACGCGAAAAGGCTCCGAGCATGTCCTGCATCACCAATACCTGACCATCCGTATGGACACCTGCACCTATACCGATAACAGGAATGTCGAGCGCCTCGGACAGCGACTGGCCCAGAGAAGTGGGCACACATTCGAGAACCAGTGCGAAGCAACCGGATGACTGTGCCTGCAAGGCTTGCGCTGTAATGAGATCTGCCTGTTCCTGGCTCTTGCCTTGTACCTTGTAACCGCCCAGGGTATTGACACTTTGAGGCATCAGACCCAGGTGCCCCATGACAGGCACCCCGGAATCCACCAGGTGACTGATCAGAGACTCATTGCCCCGTACCCCTTCAATCTTGACCGCATGAGCACCGGCTCTCATCAAGCGGTGAACATTCTCCAGACTCCTGTCCAGCGAACCACGATTGCTCAGAAACGGCATGTCGCCCACAATGAACTTCGCGGGAGCGCCCCGCGCTACCGCTTGCGTATGCAATTCCATCATCTCCATGGTGACGGTGACCGTACTATCGTGGCCATGCATGACCATGCCCAGACTATCACCGACCAACAGACAATCGACGCTTGACTCTGCAACGATGCTCGCCGTCCAGTAGTCATAACACGTCAGCATGGAGATCTTTCTCCCGGCCTGTTTGTACTTTCCGAAATCTGTGATTTTCACGTCATCGCTCGTAAATGTAGGGTTTCCAGGGCTATTCCGCAGAGTCTGCCATGAATCGGACAAAATTCTGGTACAACTCTTTCTCTGCGTCGCTGCCCAGTGATTGCATGTTCTTTTCGATGGTCAGTGTATCGTTGCGAGCCAGAGGCCCGGTGACACTGCCACCTGGAATGGTCAGCGCATTTTCGACGGTTACCGACAGCAATGCAGACAGGGAATCGGCAGCGATACCCAGCTGTTCGAACTGTTTGACTGTGTCCCTCCAGATGATCTGCGGAAAGTTGCAGGACATCACACACAGGGCATGATAAAGCGGTTTGCTGGCGGCCGGAATACGGCAGACGGGATTGGGAAATGCCCTGAACAGAGACGGTCCTTGAGTGTCTTCGGATTCCAGCACCAGCGTCAGTGCGCGATATCGTTCCGGAGCGTAGAGTTCGGTTCCGAACGTCATCAGCGGATGACAGCTGCGCATGTCAGCTGACTGGTGACACCCACTGAAATGATAAACCGGCCCTGAGAAATATTTCAGGTTTGTCTCGTAGAATGTTTCGAGACTATCGTCGGAAATGGCCAGAAACACCAGATCGGTGTTCTCGAGACGCGATACCAGACTATCGGCATCGCCCTGCGCGCGCGACCATTGGCTGAACGTCAAACCCAACATGTCCAGATAGGCGCTCCAGTGAGTCGCCATCCTGCCGCTGCCGATCACGAGATACCGGTAGTTGTGCTGCGTCACCGTACGATTCCACTTCCGCTCAGAGCCCGATGATGGACTCGGGGTTCGCTAGATGATAACCGAAACCGCGGGGAACCGTGAACGCCCCTTGCCTCTGTTCCGGCACTGCCCGGCTCCTTGACACCCGCTGTGCTGCGATTCTCCTCGTGTGCCTGTATCCGCCCGGTGATATGTCACCAACGGCCCGTCACTGGCAGACCAGAGAAGCGTCGAGCACGACCACTTCGTCCTTGCCCATGTGCTGCGGCATCGTGAGCGTGCAGGCGGAACCGTCCTCCTGCACCACGTCAAAAGCCTCTCCGTTACTGGTCTCCAGCTGCAAGAGACCATCGCTGCTGATCATCAACGGTCCCTCATCACGTTGCACAATGGCATTGCCCAGCAACTCCCCCCGGGAGTCGACAACAGTGGCAATCAGCAGATGCCTTTCCCGTGCCTCGGTTGACAGTCTCACGATATTGCCCGGGTACAAGGTAACCTCGAAACCCTCCTGCTCGATCGTGCTGGCCAACAGAGCATGGGGTTGCAGTTGGACTTCGTATCGCTCGAATGGCGGCAGCCCGACGAAGGTCGGACTTCCGACACGGCCTGTTCCCACTCTGGCACTATTCACCACGATGTCGTATTCGGCCCCGGCGGGCTCTCCGCTCACAGCCACGACAATACCGGCACGCGCCGAGTCCACTCCGGCAAAGGCGATACCACCACGATCCATGACCAACTGTGTCGACAGCCGAAACGCCGAGTCCGTATTGCCGACACCACGTCCATATTCACGCCACTGACTCTGGAATTCGCTACTGAAATTACGGTGATGCATTCCCGCATCGATACCGACAGTCGATCCACCACTGCCGGCACTTCCCCATACACCGCCTTCGTATTGCCAGTCATCACGCAAATCACCTTGCCATCGGCTATCGATGCCGATGACAGTCTGCTCAGCATCAGAACCGCTGCCGGATGAACGAGACAGACCACTACCCGCCACACCAGCCAGAACCGATGTCAAGCGCGAGCTCCCTCCAAAGGTCAGCCTGAAATCCAGACTTGCATTTATCTCACCCGCCTCTCGACGCACTCTGGCCGACAGACTACTGCGCATCCTCGCCTTCTCGTACAGCCTGTGACGCACTGCAAACCCGACACTGAACGAGTGGGAATACTGCTGGCTGCCTCCTTCACGTCGGTAGGAACCGAACACCCCCATCGATGTCCGCTGGCCAACAAGACCATCGATTGTGGCGGACACCTGTGCGCGTTCATCCGGTATCCAGGGCCTGCTCACAGTCGAAACGACATCGTTGCCGTGCGAAGCCCTGCCATGATCGAACCAGTCTCCGCTCAAGGAAGCCGAGACGACACCGCGCTGCCACAGGCCCAGAACGCCGGCACCCAACTCACCACCGAATCCCAGACTGGCTGATGCCTGGAAGGTCAGATCATGGAGCAACACGACGAATTCAGGCTGCAACAGATCAAGATCTCCCAGGTGTGACAGACCCAGTGCGACAGCCGCGCTATCACCCGTCCTGCGGGCCAGTCGCACCGAGCCGACACCGACCTTTCTCGGCTGCGGCAGAAATGTGGAACTACCCTGTCGCTCGGGCACGCCCAGGGCCACCATCATCGATGTCCTGTCTCGAGGGGGTAGCAGTGTACTGCGAGCAAATCGATGATACTCGACGCGAGGACCACTGACCGGGTCTGCTATCCTGACTTCCACCTGCATATGCCCATCGGGAAGATCAGCGGTATCAATGGCAACGAGTCCCGCCTCCAGACTTTGTGTCGAGTACAGACGATCACCGACATATAGCTGAACGAGGGAGCGTCGATCAAGCAGAATGGATATCTCCGAACCCCGTATTCGTTCGGGATCGATACGTGTATTCATGGAGGTGGACAGACGCAGCCCCAGAACATCGAAACCGGACAATGCCGGCGCATTGGGAAAGGCGTAGCTGCCCAGCAGCAATTCGTGATCCTTCAAGCGATGGACCAGAGCGAGGGAATCCAGCCTTGCGCGCTTCTCCTCACTGTCGACATTCAGGATACCTCGCAGGTAACCAGGTCCATAACCCAGCCAGCTCTCTGCTCTCAGCTCATGTTGCCATGGCTCCCCGCCCACCGATACCGAACTGGCGTCCAGTGACAGTATTGCACTACCGACGGTAGCGGGTGGCTCCAGATAGCGTGCAGATCCGGCAGTTCGAACACGTTGAAAGGCGGAATCGACAAATACGGTGAGGGTCAAGGCATCTTCATCGAAGATCACGGCGAAGGGTTCGGCATGGACGGAACCACAGCCGACCGGATCGCCTGGTCGATAGCAGAGCTTCTCGACATGAGTATCCAGAGGCAAGGACATGACCTGAAGCAGTTCATCGTCACTCCGGACTGAATCGAGCCTGTCCAGAACCTGCTTGGGATCATCGAAGCTGACGCTGTCGCCATCGACAGTGACAGAGGTTGTACCCATTACGCTGTCATTGAAGATGACATCAACCAACATCAAACGCGGTAGATCGAGAGATTCAAAACCCTCGGGTACCGAATCATCAATGGCCAGGCTGGCAGCCAGGGAACCGGAACCGCACCACAGCAACCAGAACGCGATGCCCAGACGCAGGCGCCAACAGGCAAACGAGAAACAGCTCATTCAGCGACCAGAATGAATGTCAGTACACGGGAATAGACCCCTCCCGGAACGCGATCAGCATCATCCTTCGACAACCGAATCTGAACCTGCGTTGCCCCGCCCGGACAACTCTTCGCGTTGCCGAATCTGTAGCGTCTGCTGGATGGCAATCCCGGCAGCAACCGCTCCCAGACCGAGGACACATCATTGTCACGCCACCGGACTTCAAATCGCACCTGCTCACCGAGATCGCTGAGCAATTCAAAGCTTCCGGAATTGCCGTCAGGCTCAGCGACCACGCGATAGAGCGCATCCGATGTACTTGACCATGCACACACTGGCCGGCGGACCAGATAGCGCGTGGCATTGGCCGACCAGGAACCCATCGAGATGGCGCCACCGACGTCGAGCCCTTGCGCTCTGCTTGTCGGAGCAGCGAGGCAGAATGCAAGACAGGCCAGGAAACCTGCGTTCCTGATGCCGCGGCATGGCGCCGATGCGCGCTGGCGACCAGGCCGGCGAGAGATTTTCATTCGGCCCTGACAAGCAGCATTAGCGTGTCGGTATAGACACCCGGGTCTGCGCGATTGAAACTCGAGGCGCTGACAATGATGCGAATACTGGCGTTCAGATTGCCATTGCAATCGATATCCGACACATCGCCACGCAATCCGCGCAAGGCAACCGAGGGCAACAGATCCTGCGCCCCTTCAACGACCCACTGCAGTCGATACACGATGGCATCACTGCTGTCCTCATTGCGAAGTTCGAAGGTACCGTTCAACGAGGTCGCGGTGACGGCATAGGCACCTGTCGAGGTATAGACGCAGACATCCTCGGTGTAGTGCTCTGACCGGGTTAGGCTGGCTCGCGTGCCCAGATTGATATCACTGACGCCAGAGATGCGAACCGAGTTCTGCTTGATAAAGCTGATGAGTGTCGTGGCTTCACTTTCGCTGCCCAACAGCCCATCTGTGGCCGCGGACACCATCGTCATTCTGACAAGGAGTGCCAGCAGCAGCGCCGTTCGAACAATGGGCATGACTTGTACTGTCCTCCGGCTTCATGGTCCCGAGCCGAAGAAGTTCGCTACATACCGTCTGTCGAACGCCCGATCCCGTCTCGATACGAGCACGGTGTGTGTAGGCTCCTGTGAAGGTCATCAACTGCATCGGCTCACGGTTGAGCCAGGCAGATGATGACCTTTCACACTCAAGCAGCGATTATGCCAGTCGTGGCTTGAAGCACTTCCATCGAGCGCCACCCATCGGCATGGCTCCGGATGCAGTGGTCATGTTCCCCAGGCAACATGACACTGTGCGGCAAGACCGGAAATCGCGATCGCTACACTGAGGCTGAACGACTACTCCGGCACTATCGATACCGTCAGGATATCGCTGTAGGTATCGTAGGTTGCTGCGTTGAAGTCCGCCTGAGCAACGGTGACCGTATAGGAGGCGTTGCTGGATCCGCCACAGGTGACGTCCAGTGGATCACCCGTCTGCGCCACGCCGATCTGAGTGTTATACGTCAGTGGTGTAGCTCCCCATCTGACAGAGTAATCCAGAGTATTTGCCGGGTCGGCACCCACCATCTGGAAATTGCCATTGGCCGAGCTTACTGTCACGAAATAGGTCGTGTTCGATGCAAACACACAGACATCATCAGTGGCTTCCTGGTCTGCTGACAGCTGAGCGTGAGTGCCCAGGTCGAGATCGTCCAGATTCGTGATCTGGACTGAAATCTGCTTGACGATGGACACATCAGAGTTGCCGGTGGATGCTTCTCCGTCGAATTTCAGCGCTCCGTCTGTCGCTGCCAGTGCATGACCGGCGAGAATGAAGGGGATGGTGACTGCGCCTGCCTTGAGTAATCTGCTGAACATGATTGAGTTGTTCCTCGATTGATTTTTTTTGTTTTGACTCCTCGTTTCGATCAGGTACAGCTCATCTCCTCACCGACCTGACTAGTAACGTCAACCGCCATGCGAACTGTTAGTAACAGGTTACACAAATTGGTTTATCTGCCTGATGTCTCGACTCCTTCACGGTTCAAGCACGAATAAACGAGATCCAGCCTGCAGATTCCTGACAACGTATTTCGATGTAACGCCAACCCATCCGAACGCACTGACACCACATGATCAAGAACACGTTCACTTCCATCAGTCTGCTCGCCCTGGTTCTGTCGTTTTGCCCAGTGGTCGATGCTCAGATAACCGTGGATCAATCCGTACTCGAATTCGATCCCGGTCAGAAAACTCGAGATCTGGAGGTTCGCAATGAAGGCGAACACAAGATATATCTTGACCTGAAGATTGCCGAGATAATCGACCCGCATACCGCAGAACCCGGCAGAGTCGAACTGGACGACCCTCGCACAGCACCGGTACTCGTCAGCCCCGAACAGCTGCTGGTTCTGCCGGGTCAGCGCAAACGAGTTCGCTTGATCATGCGCGAGGCTGCTACCGATATCGATCGAGTGTTCCGCTTGTCTGTCAAACCGTTCACGGGCAAGGTCAATCTGGGTGCCGCACTGCCAGGCAAGACGACCTCCGGCATCAAGGTATTGCTTGGTTACGAGATCCTGCTGCTATCGCGGCCGGAAAATCTGGAACCACAAATGAAGGTGGAACGATCCGACTCAAGCCTGGCACTGACCAACACGGGCAACACGAATGTATTGCTCCGACGCATTGCCCAGTGCGAGAAAGACGGCAGCGATTGCATTGAGCTGCAACCCAATCGACTGTACGCCGGCGAACGACTGGAACTGGAACTGCCAAAGAAAGGCAGTGCCGAAGATTATCCGGTCGAGATCATCCAGGCAGTTGGTCTGCGTAGCTCGCGTGCCAGTTATTGACTGAGAGATAGGCGATCGCGTGGCAACTGCGTTCTGTTGCCATTCGTTGCTGCCATGAATGCCGGTCCGATCTCACGCCATGGTCAGGCGTAGTGGTACAGATACAAAGCCAGTGGCAACACGGCGCCGAACCCCGTAACGCCAATGTCCGGCAATCCGGGCCTGATCAGAAGACTCTTTGCCGGGCGCTTTGGATGGTAGAACACACGGACGTGCTCGCTACTCAGGCGTTCCACACCACGAAGTTGCCAATCGAGAATACCCTTCGCGTTATGACTGGCATGGTGGACAATATTCATACCACTGCGGATGCAAGCAGGCCCCCTCCCGGTCAACCGGTAGAGCCGAGCCGTGCCCATTACCTGTCAATGAGGCAGAGCCGAGCCGTAGAGTCAGGCCGCCGGTCAGCGATATGGGAAAAATGGCGCGCCCGGAAGGATTCGAACCTCCGACCACCTGGTTCGAAGCCAGGTACTCTATCCAACTGAGCTACGGGCGCAGCGCAAACTCGTGCATCGCTGCCGAGTGCGCATAGTATACGATGTTGAACTTTAACTAGTCGAGCACTATCTGTAACTTTCGGCCACTTGGCCTGAATTTTTTCCATCTGACACGGGATCGCGACATCATCATGACCTCTTTGAAGAATCTGACGAAGACAACGACACTGGCTGTACTCATGGCCACGGCAGGCGCAATAGGCAGCGCCTCCGCCGCTGACCTCAGCGCAGTACCCAGCGGCACCTACACCCTTGATCCGACGCATGCCTACATTGACTTCACCTACAGCCATCTTGGTTTGTCCAACCCGACTCTCAGCTTCGACGACTTCTCGGTAGATCTGAACCTGGACAGCGCAGATCCCACCAAGTCCATGATTCTGGTAGAAATTGATGCTGGCAGCGTTCTCACCGGCTCCGCCATTTTCAAGGAACATCTGACCGGTGGCGACTGGTTGGACACCACTCAGTACCCCGACATCCTGTTTCAGTCCACCACCATCACTGCCGCTGAAGAAGGTGGTTATACGGTGGTCGGAGATCTGACCATCAAGGATGTCACCAAGCCGGTCACGCTGGACGTCACCATCAATGGCGCCATGGATCACCCGATGACGGGCAAGCCCGTCGTCGGCATTGATGCCACAGGGGAACTTCTTCGTTCCGATTTCGGACTAGGTGCCTACGCACCCAATGTCGGCGATGAAGTGACGCTGAACATTACTGCCGAGCTTGGCAAGGCACAGTAATCCAGCGAAAATTTCTGGAACGTCATTTCAAGGGAATACGGGTATGGGTCGTTCCGTCGAGCAGCGCTATGGTGATGTCGCCGTCATCTTTCACTGGCTGATTGCATTGCTGATCATCGGCTTGCTGGCCATTGGCAAGTACATGGCATCGCTCGATGACAACGACCCTGTCCGCTACGCTCTGACGCAGTGGCACAAGAGCTTCGGCATCACGGTGCTGTTGCTCTCGCTGCTGCGATTGGCCTGGCGTTTCACGCACACGCCCCCGCCGGAGCTGAAGACGATCCCGAACTGGCAGCAACGCGCTGCCTCATTCGCGCACGTCCTGCTTTATGTCCTCATGATAGCCATACCCTTGACGGGTTGGATCATGGTGTCGGCCTCGCCGCTGAACCTGGAAACGATTCTGTTCAATGTCATCGAATGGCCCCACCTGCCGCCTTTCGACACACTGGACAATCGCGAAGCCATCGCCCACAGCTTCCACGAGTATCACGAGCTGGCAGCCAATCTTCTCATCCTGATCCTGTTGGCTCACATCGGTGCGGCGCTCAAGCACCATTGGTTCGACAAGGACACCACCCTGCTTCGCATGCTGCCCGAACCCGGTTCGGCAAGCTTCCGTCGCAAATCAGTCACGCTGGCCGCAGCCATTGCCGTGGCTGGTGGCGCCGCCTACCTGTCGGCCAACATGAACAGGCAGGCCGCCTTGCTGGCAGCTGGCGACAGCGAGGTCAGCTTCATTGCCGATGTAACGGGTGAACAGACACCCGGCATTTTCGCCGATACCACGGTCGATGCCCTGATCGATGCAGCCGATCCCTCTGCCAGCAGTATCGTGGCTGAAGTCATGACGGCCACCGTTTCCAGCGACAACCTGCAAGTGGCCGGATCGTTGCCCGAACCGGAGTGGTTCGATAGCGAAGCGCACCCTGTTGCACGTTTCGAGTCCACCGGTATCGAAGGTGCGGATGACGGCACGCTGCAGGTCACCGGCAATCTCACCATCAAGACCACGACGAAGGAAATATCCTTCCCCATGTCATTGACTGCAGAGGAAGGCAAGCAGGTGGCCCGGGGTGAATTCACCGTCGACCGAAGGGAGTTCGATATCGGTATGGAGAGCCAGCAGAACGATGACTTCGTCGGCTATCCGGTGCTGATCAGGTTCCGTTTCGATATAGCCGAGGCGGATGGCTAGACAAGGTCAGCGTTTCGGTATTCCTGCACGCGGGCCAGCGCTCGGGTGTCAGCACTCGCCGGTGCGATCGAACTGACTCATTCCATCAAGAATAACACCTGATCGCGTGCCGATACGTTCCTGCCCGGTACAAACTCCTTGGCGATTCACTTGTGACGGTACAGGCATATTGCGGGTAGAATTCTGCACTTCCGCCATCGTCAGGAGATCCACGCCTTGTCAATCAAGAAAATTCTTGTTGCCAACCGATCCGAGATCGCTATCAGGATCTTCCGAGCAGCCAACGAGCTGGGCATCAAGACCGTGGCAATCTGGGCGGAAGAAGACAAGCTGGCACTTCACCGCTTCAAGGCCGACGAGGCCTATCAGGTTGGCGCTGGTCCGCACCTGACTGAAACCATGGGACCTATCGAGTCCTACCTGTCCATCGACGAGGTCCTGCGAGTCGCCAGGCTCTCGGGGGCCGACGCCATCCATCCCGGCTACGGTCTGCTGTCGGAGAGCCCTGAATTCGTGGATGCCTGCGACGCCGCGGGTATCACCTTCATCGGCCCCAGGGCCGACACCATGCGCCGCCTGGGCAACAAGGTTGCCGCCCGAAACCTCGCCATCGAGGCGGGTGTACCGGTAGTGCCTGCCACCGAACCCCTGCCTGACGATCTGCCGACCATCAAGAAGATGGCGGCGGAAATCGGTTATCCGATCATGTTGAAGGCCTCCTGGGGTGGTGGTGGACGTGGCATGCGAACCATTCGCAGCGAAGAGGATCTGGACAAGGAAGCCAATGAAGCCCGGCGCGAGGCGCGTGCAGCTTTCGGCAAGGACGAAATCTACCTGGAAAAGCTGGTGGAGCGAGCGCGTCACGTCGAGGCACAGATTCTGGGTGACACGCACGGCAACGCGGTACACCTGTTCGAACGCGATTGCACGGTACAGCGCCGCAATCAGAAAGTGGTCGAGCGCGCGCCTGCGCCTTACCTCAGCGATGAGCAACGGCAGGAACTGAGCGGTTACGCCCTGAAGATTGCCAACGCCACCAACTATATCGGCGCGGGTACCGTCGAATTTCTGATGGACATGGACACCGGTTCGTTCTATTTCATCGAAGTGAATCCACGCGTTCAGGTAGAGCACACCGTGACCGAGGAAGTCACGGGCATCGATATCATCAAGGCGCAGATTCATCTGGTGGAAGGCGCGGTCATCGGCACCCCCGAATCCGGCGTGCCCCCTCAGGACGAGATCCGCCTGAACGGCCATGCCATGCAATGCCGTATCACCACCGAAGATCCGGAACAGAATTTCGTACCGGACTACGGTCGTATCACCGCCTATCGTGGCGCCTCGGGTTTCGGCATACGACTCGATGGTGGTACTGCCTACTCCGGCGCAATCATCAACCGCTTCTACGACCCCTTGCTGGAAAAGGTCACCGCCTGGGCGCCGACCTCCGATGAGGTCATCAAGCGCATGGACCGTGCCCTGCGCGAGTTTCGTATTCGTGGTGTTGCCACCAATCTGACCTTTCTCGAGAACGTCATCGGACATCCGAAGTTTCTCGATAACAGCTATACCACGCGGTTTATCGATACGACGCCTGAGCTGTTCGACCAAGTCCGGCGCAAGGACAGGGCGACCAAGCTATTGCATTATGTTGCCGACGTGACCGTCAATGGCCACCCGGAAACGCGCGACCGGCCCCGCCCCCGAGCAGATGCCCTGCCCCCTCAAGTCCCCTGGTTCGACAAGCCGATCAGCCCGGGTACCAAGAACCGTCTGGACGAACACGGCCCGGAAGCCTTCAGCAAATGGCTGCGGGAGAACTCTCAGGTCATGGTGACAGACACCACCATGCGCGACTCGCACCAGTCACTGTTGGCAACGCGCATGCGGACCAAGGACATCGTGGCCATCGCTGACGCCTATGCGAAAGGCTTGCCGCAGTTGCTGTCTCTGGAGTGCTGGGGTGGCGCCACATTCGATGTGAGCATGCGATTCCTCACGGAAGATCCATGGGAGCGTCTCGCCCTGATTCGCGAACGTGCACCGAACATCCTGCTGCAGGCACTGTTCCGCGGTGCCAACGGTGTCGGATACACCAACTACCCGGACAACGTCGTCAAGCATTTCATTCGCCAGGCGGCGCAATCCGGCGTCGATCTGTTCCGCGTATTCGACTGCTTCAACTGGGTCGACAACATGCGCGTGAGCATGGATGCGGTACTGGAAGAAGGCAAGCTGTGCGAGGCGACCATCTGCTATACCGGCGACATGCTCGACGATGCGCGTCCGAAGTACCAGTTGAAGTATTACCTCGACATGGCACGCGAAATTGAAAAGGCTGGCGCACATATCATCTGCATCAAGGACATGGCGGGTCTGATGAAGCCGGCCGCGGCCACGGTGCTGTTCAAGGCCCTGCGCGAAGAAACCTCATTGCCGGTGCACTTTCATACTCATGACACATCGGGTATCTCGGCGGCCACGGTACTGGCAGCGGTGGATGCTGGTGTGGATGCCATCGATGCCGCCATGGATGCTCTCTCCGGCAACACCTCACAGCCTTGCCTGGGTTCCATCGTGGCAGCCTTGCGCGGTACAGAGCGTGATACCGGTTTGAGCCGCGAGACCATCGAGCAGATATCCTTCTACTGGGAGGCGGTGCGCAACAAATACGCCGCGTTCGAGAGCGATCTCAAGGGACCGGCCTCGGAAGTCTATCTGCATGAAATGCCCGGCGGCCAGTTCACCAATCTGAAGGAACAGGCGCGATCCATGGGGCTGGAGTTGCGCTGGCACGAAGTGGCTCGCGCCTACAGCGACGTCAATCAGATGTTCGGCGACGTGGTCAAGGTCACGCCTTCCTCGAAGGTGGTTGGCGACATGGCGCTGATGATGGTCAGCCAGGACCTCACCATCGAAGAGGTTGAAGCACCGGGCCGGGATATCGCCTTCCCGGATTCGGTTGTCTCCATGATGCGGGGTGAACTCAGCCAGATGCCTGGCGGCTTCCCCGAAGGCATTCAGAAGAAGGTGCTCAAGGGCGAAAAACCTCTCGCAGGCCGAGCCAGCGCAGAAATGGAGCCCGCTGACCTGGATGCCATTCGCGCCAAGCTGACAGAACTGCTCAACCGGCAGCCATCCGAGAATGAGCTGGCTTCATACAATATGTATCCCAAGGTCTTCACCGACTTTGCTGCCACACAAAGTCTGTACGGCCCCACCAGCGTGTTGCCGACCCCCGTGTACTTCTACGGCCTGAACGTTGGCGATGAAATATTCGTGGAGATCGAACGCGGCAAGACGCTCGTCATTCGTTGTTCGGCCATCGGTGAAGTGAACGAACAGGGCATGGTCAGGGTGTTCTTCGAACTCAACGGCCAACCACGTTCCATCGCCGTCCCCGACAGACTGCATGGCGCAGCCGGCGCGACGGCACGACCCAAGGCCGAGCCGGGCAATACCGAACACGTCGGTGCGCCCATGCCCGGAGTGGTATCCACGGTGAATGTGAAGTCAGGCCAGACGGTTGAAACAGGTGACATCCTGTTGTCGATCGAGGCCATGAAGATGGAAACAGCCATCTATAGTGAGGTTGATGGTGTCGTCGAGGAATTGCTTGTCAAGGCTGGCGACCAGATTGACGCCAAGGACCTGATGGTGCGGATAGTGGCAGGCGACTAGATCGCCTGCCGGTGCCGGCACTCCCGCGCAGTCGGGAGTGCCGCATGGTCAACTGATTCGAGAACGATTCCGGAGTACGCCGTGCTTGCTCTTGAACGCAGTTCAATTCATGTAATCGTCGTCATCGTCGAATTCGAGATCCAGCCAGCTATCATCGTCGTCTGAATACAGCCTGGGGGCTGTTTTCTTCATCTTCGCCTTGTGGGCAGCTTTCTTCCTTTTGCTGGGCGTTCGGATCTCGCCATAGTAGTAAAGCTCATCCAGCTGTTCATCGGACAGTCTGTCGTAGTTGGGCTCGGCGAAGTAATCATCGTCGCCGAAACTGTCTGCCATGCGTTTTCCCATCTGCTTCTACCTCAACTTTTCACCACGTTGCCAGGAATGTTCCGTACCGCGAATTTGCGGCCACAGGGGCATCGGTATCAAGCGTTTTTTCAGACAGTTTTTTCTGAATGAGACATACATGGCGCAGACAGGTAAAATCCCGCTCCCATCAAGCCGGAGCTGACGCCGCAGCGCTGTCAGGGTATGACACCGTCCTGTCATACGCCTGATTTGTCAGGCGTGGATACTCGGTTGCGCAACGCCGCAGGCGATACATTCTCTACTGCCGTGCGAAGTGGCAGCTTTGATCGTATGATTCGCATTCGACTTTCCCGACGACAGGCCAGACCGTGCCTGTTCCCACGTATTGAAGAGCATTCCTGCAACGATGACTAAAGAAGGTGATCAGGCATTTCGCGCCACGTCGAACAAGGAACGATGGCCCGATGCCGCCTACGCCGGCGCCTTGAGCTATCTCAGAAGACGCTATAGCCGCGACCTGGAAGGCGTTGACGTCGTTGTCAGTGGCATCCCCTACGACTGCGCAGTCACCTACCGCTCGGGTTGTCGCCTCGGCCCTCGCGCCATTCGAGCCGCGTCGGTACAGTTGGCGGAGTTGCTCTCCTTCCCTTTCGGTTTCGACCCTTTCGAAACCCTGTCGGTGATTGACTATGGTGATTGCCTGCTGGACCCGCATCACCCGGAGACCGTCATCAACGACATCGCGGAACATGCAGCTCACATCATCGCCTCCGGCGCACGCATGCTGACCTTCGGTGGCGATCACTTCACTACCTACCCTCTGCTGAAGGCGCATGCGGAAAAGTACGGCCCCATCGCCCTGGTGCAGTTCGATGCGCATTGCGATACCTGGGAAGATGATGGCAAGCAGCTGGATCACGGCACGATGTTCACGCGTGCCGTGGCCGATGGCATCGTCGACCCTTCACGCTCCACACAGGTCGGCCTGCGTACCTACAACGATCATGACGCCGGTTTCGAGATTCTCACCTCTCCGTGGATCCACCGCAACGGCATCGAAGAGACGCTGAAAGTCGTTATCGAGCGTGCCGGGGACCAACCCGTCTACCTGTCATTCGATATCGATGGGCTCGATCCTGCCTACGCACCCGGCACTGGCACTCCGGTTGCGGGCGGCCTGAGCAGTTGGCAAGCGCTTGAATTCATCAGAGGGCTAGGCCCCTTGCATCTGATCGGGATGGATGTGGTGGAGGTTTCACCCGCCTATGATCATGCAGAGATTACCGCTCTGGCAGCAGCGACCGTCGCCCACGACTGGCTGTGCGTATTGGCCAGCCAACGCGGCGCGGTTCAGCGAGGCATCGGCAGACTGTGAGCAACGAGACAACAGCAAACGAAGCAGCGCCAGCCTGGACGGTGCAGGATTCGGCCGATCGCTACGGCATCAACGACTGGGGGGCCGGCTATTTCAGTGTCGGCGACAACGGACACGTGGTCATTACCGATCCCGACAATCCCGACGGACCACGAGTATCGCTGCTGACGGTCATGGAAGGACTGCGCGAGCGCGGTCTGGAACCTCCGGTTCTGTTGCGTATCGAGAATATCCTCGATCACCGCATCAAGATCATCAACGAGGCTTTCACGCACGCGATGCAGGAAGCCGGCTATCTGAATCGCTATCGCGGTGTGTTTCCGATCAAGGTCAATCAGCAGCGACACGTGATCGAGGAGATAGCCCGGGCAGGCAAGGCCTTCAACCATGGCTTCGAAGCCGGCAGCAAGGCTGAGCTGTTGATCGCGATGGCGTCGCTGGAAAGCCACGCCAGCCCCATCATCTGCAACGGCTTCAAGGACGCAGAGTTCATTCAGCTGGGTCTGTATGCGCGCAAGCTGGGCATCGACTGCTTCTTCGTGGTCGAAAATCCCACAGAGGCACGCATCATCATCGAGCAGAGCCGCCTTCTCGGTATCCGCCCGCTGATCGGCGTGCGCGTGAAACTCTCCACCCGTGTGGACGGTCACTGGCAGGAGGACAGTGGCGATCGCAGCATCTTCGGTCTGTCGACCACGCGTCTGCTGGAAGTGGTGGACCTGCTCAAGGAAGCCGACATGCTTGATTGCCTGAAGCTGTTGCACGCGCATATCGGCTCGCAGATTCCCAACATCATGAACGTTCGTGCCGGCGTTACCGAGGCCTGTCGCTATTATGCCGATCTGGTTCGTGAGGGCGCACCGATGGGTCATATCGACATGGGCGGTGGTCTGGCTGTTGATTACGACGGCAGCCAGAGCAACTGGACGCACAGCATGAACTACCGCCTGAACGAGTACTGCGCCGACATCGTCGACAGCATCATGGAAGTTCTGGATCCCATGGAGATCCCGCATCCGGAACTCATCACGGAATCCGGTCGCGCCACGGTTGCCTACTCATCCGTACTGCTGTTCGACATCCTCGATGTCACCGACTCGGACCCCTTGCCCGATGAAGTCCTGAAGAAACAGGGCGACTGGCAGGTACCCGGTGCCGAAGACGAGGAACCGAGCGCGCTGTCCGAGGACCCTCAGATTGCACGATTGATCGAAGTGCGCGATATCGTCAGCCCTGACAATCTGCAGGAATGCTTCAACGATGCGAACTTCTATCGCGAAGAGCTGCGTGATCGCTTCCGCCGTGGATACTGTACGCTGCGGGCAATGTCACTGGCTGATAACACCTATTTGCAGATCATCGCTCGTATTCAGGAAGAGATACCCAGGGCCACGCGTATTCCGGCAGTACTGCAGGATCTGTCCGAGAGTACCTCCGATATCTATTACGGAAATTTCAGTATTTTCCAGTCATTGCCGGATACCTGGGCAATCGACCAGGTGTTCCCGGTCCTGCCGATACACCGGCTGGATGAAAAGCCGGAGCGTACCGCCTTCATCGCCGATATCACCTGTGACAGCGATGGCAAGATCGATCATTTCGCCGATCCGGGCGGACAGCACCCGACTCTGCCACTGCACCATGTACGCAAGGGTGAAGACTATTTCCTGGGTGTATTCCTGGTTGGGGCCTATCAGGAAACGCTGGGCGATCTGCATAATCTGTTCGGCGACACCAATGTTGCCAGCGTACGGGTCCGCGAAGACGGTTCGATCCACTTCGAGCGGGAGCTGCACGGTGACACGATTGCCGACGTACTGAGCTATGTCGAGTACCAGCCCGCTGATCTGCAGGAATCCTTCCGGCATGTAGCCGAGCGCGCGGTGCGCTCCGGCCATCTGACGGTTGCCGAAAGGCGCACCATTGTAAAGAGCTTTTCAGAAAGTCTGGCCGGTTACACCTATTATGAGAATCTGTGACAGCCGGAGTTCTTCTCTCAGCACACAACACCCAACGATCAATCAGGAGTCACCATGTCCAAGGTTGTAATAATAGGCGCAGGAGGGGTCGGCGGGGTCGTCGCTCACAAATGTGCGCAGCTCGCCGACGTCTTTCATGAAATCGTGCTTGCCAGCCGCACGGTATCGAAATGTGATGCCATCGCCGCCCAACTCGACCGTCCCATCAAGACGGCAGCCGTCGATGCCGACGATGTACCCGCCATGGTCGAGTTTCTCAAGGCCGAAAAGCCGGATCTGCTGATCAACGTTGCCTTGCCCTATCAGGACCTGCACCTGATGGACGCCTGCCTCGAGGCGGGCGTGCATTACATGGATACCGCCAACTACGAGCCACCCGATGATGCGAAATTCGAGTATCACTGGCAGTGGGCCTACCAGGACAAGTTCAAGGAAGCAGGCCTCATGGCCTTGCTGGGCTGCGGATTCGATCCCGGCGTCACCGGCATCTTCACGGCACACGCGAAGAAGCACCACTTCGACCGTATCGACTATCTGGATATCATCGATTGCAATGCCGGTGATCACGGGCAACCGTTCGCAACCAATTTCAATCCTGAAATCAATATTCGCGAAGTCTCCGCAAAGGGCCGCTATTGGGAAAATGGTGCCTGGCAGGAAACCGACCCGTTGTCGGTAAGACATGTGTTCGATTTCCCCGAAGGCATTGGCGAGATGCCCATGTATCTGATGTACCACGAGGAGCTTGAATCACTGACCAAGCACTTGCCGGAAATCAAGCGTGCACGCTTCTGGATGACGTTCTCGGACAATTACCTGAAGCATCTGGAAGTACTGGAGAATGTGGGCATGACGCGTATCGATCCGGTGCAATTCAATGGCCAGGAAATCATACCGCTGCAGTTTCTGAAAGCCCTGCTGCCGGACCCATCCAGCCTCGGCCCCCTGACCAAGGGCAAGACTTGCATTGGCTGCCTGATACGCGGCGAAAAGGACGGCAAACCCAAGCAGTACTATATCTACAACATCAGCGATCATGAAGCCTGTTACGCTGAAGTCCAGTCCCAGGCCATCTCCTACACCACCGGGGTGCCGGCCATGATAGGCGCCAAGATGATGCTGGAAGGTCACTGGATGCAGCCGGGTGTGTGGAACGTCGAACAGATGGACCCTGACCCCTTCATGGCGGATCTGAACCAGTATGGACTGCCATGGGTCGAGACCACGCCCGAGACTGTCAGCCTGGATTGACCCTGCGTAGTCGAGCCGGTTCACAAGCCTCGCCTGAGAACCGGCTCGACAGTCACGACTTGACCCGACGAGCCTGCCACCGTGAAAGACAACCCATTCCACCAGTTCGATGCCCGGCGCGTTCCGTCGCCCTGTTTCGTGGTTGACCGCGCGGGTATCGAAGCCAATCTGGCCATTCTGAAGCACGTGGCAGATGAAAGTGGCGCCCGTGTGCTCTCGGCCCTGAAGGCGTTTTCCATGTGGCATCTGGCCCCACTGGTGTCGCAGTATCTACAGGGTATCTGTGCCAGTGGCGTCCATGAAGCACGGCTGGGGCGGGACTACTATGACGGTGAAGTACACGTGTTTTCGGCCGCCTACTCCCCCGGCGACATGCGCGAGCTACTGCCGATCGCCGACCACCTGGTCTTCAATTCATTCAATCAATGGCGTCGCTTTCGTGATGCAGTAAAAAGCGAACAGCAGCGTCGTCCCGACTTGAAAGCCGGCCTGCGTATCAACCCGGAGCATTCCGAGGGCACAACCCCCATCTACGACCCTTGCGCACCGGGCTCGCGCCTCGGCATAGCGCGTGCCCAGTTCGACACGGATGAACTCGACGGGATCAGTGGTCTCCACTTTCATACGCTATGCGAACAGGATGTACCGCCACTGGCACGTACGCTGGCGGCAGTGGAAGCCGGGTTCGGTGATGTATTGCCACAGATGGAATGGGTGAATTTCGGTGGTGGCCACCTGATCACGGAACCGGGCTATCAGATCGACGAACTGATTCAACTGATTCGCGATTTTTCCGAGCGCTATCAGGTACAGGTCTATCTGGAGCCTGGTGAGGCGGTGGCCATCCATACCGGCGTGCTTGTGTGTGAAGTACTCGATATTGCCGAGACCGAATTTCGACAGACCATTCTCGACACGTCCGCCACCTGTCACATGCCCGACACGCTTGAAATGCCCTATCGGCCCCTTGTTCTCGGCTCAGGCGAAGCCGGTGAGCTGGCGCATACCTACAGACTG
Source organism: uncultured Granulosicoccus sp. (assembly GCA_947492525.1). Taxonomy (GTDB): domain Bacteria; phylum Pseudomonadota; class Gammaproteobacteria; order Granulosicoccales; family Granulosicoccaceae; genus Granulosicoccus. Next base: position 135,566 of record CANLNQ010000003.1, on the reverse strand, counting down.
GGAGGCATGACCTGCCTGGCAGGCGATGTCATCGGTGACTACAGCTTTTCCGAACCCCTTCAGACAGGCGATCGGCTGCTGTTTGACGATATGTCGCATTACACGATGGTCAAGACCACGACCTTCAACGGCATCCCCTTGCCCGCCATTGCGCTCTGGGATTCGCGGACCGATGAACTCGAGATTGTTCGTGAATTCGGCTATGAGGATTTCCGTCGGAGATTGTCCTGATCGCGCTGCTACCGCGCAGCGAGTCTTTCTGCTCGGGATGTGAACGAATTCACAGCTGAATGATAGCGCCTGTCGGGAGAGCCCATGCTCTTCTGGCACACCCCGCCCCCTGATGGCGGGGTGCGGATTGCTCAACTATCTTCGCCCGCCGCCGATATCCGAGCGTGGACGTGCAGAACACGCATGCCGCCAGGAGGACCTTGTCCGGCAGAAAACCAACACTGGCTTGCCGATAAGTCACGGCTGCCCGTGATCAAGCCGGATGCAGTGGCATAGGCCCGGGAATTCCTGAATTGCCTGTTGTCGAACCTGCCCTGGCGTATTCATGAAAGAGAAGCTGAACAACAGCCCGCAAAGACCTACCGATATCTTCAAGGTAGAATCGCTGGACGATCGCTTGTTGTTTTCAGCCGATGCAGCCGCACTGTTCGCTCTCGATGCCGATCAATACCGGGAATACCAGGCGCTTGATTCCATCAGACAAGGTGTCATTGAAGCGGCACAGCACCCTGGTGCAGAGAACAACGCAGCCGCTGACCATCACGCGAGCAACGACAACAGCCCTGACATCGAGCTGGTACTGATCGACCGCGGCCTCGACAACGCAGACTGGCTGGCTGAACAATTGTCAGCCGAGCAGAACGCGAATCGTATCGTTCGTTTCATCGAAAGCGATAGCGACGGACTGGATCAGATCAGCGACTACCTGGCGGAACAGGAAGCGGTTTCAAGCATACAACTGTTCTCGCACGGTAGCGATGCCGAGCTCCTGCTGGGTAATGGTCGCGTCGACATGGACCAACTCATGGCAAGAGCGGACCAGGTCAGCGCCTGGGCAGAGACAATGAGTAGCGGAGCGGATCTGCTCATCTACGGCTGCGATCTCACTGGATCAGCACAGGGTCAAGCCTTTGCATCGCTGCTCGGTGAACTCACTCGTGCCGACATTGCTGCCTCCGAAGATAGAACCGGCAATGCCAGCCTTGGCGGCGATTGGCAACTCGAATACCGTTCAGGAAAGATAGAGGCCGATACCCAGCTGGGCACAACGCTCCTGCACGACTACGAAGGTGTCATGGCTGATATATTCGTCACCAACACCAATGACTCCGGTGCAGGCTCCCTGCGACAGGCCATTCTCGATGCGAATCTGGATGGGACCTCGAACACAATCGTCTTTCAGACCAGCGGTACCTTCTACCCCCTTACCGAACTGCCGGCAATCACCTCGCAGATAAGCTTGAGCGGCACCCTGGATATCAATGGAGATGTCGAGGTGATACTCGACGGCAGCTTGATGTCAACGCCGGACGGTAACGGACTGACACTGAACAACGGTAGTGCAAACAGTGTCATCAGCAATCTGCAGATCGTCAGATTCGCCGGTGATGGAATTGCCCTGTATGACACGTCGGATATTACACTGACTGGACTTCTTGTCGGCACCGACGGGGTGAACCTCACCGACGCGATGGGAAATGACGGCCATGGCATATCGATCCACGAATCCGCCGACAACCGCATCGGCGATGGCTCTGCCGGGGGTGCCAATGTCCTGTCGGGAAACCGTCTGGACGGACTGTCCATCAGTGAGTTCATCTCTCAGGGTAACATCATCGACCTCAACTTCATCGGGACCAACTCTGACGGAACGGCTGCAATAGGCAACGGCGGGTCAGGAATCAACCTGACAAATTCTCCTACTGGCACCGAGATACGTTCAAATGTCATATCCGGAAACACCGTTCACGGTGTGTCGATTTCAGGTACGAGCGCACTCAACAATATACTTACTGGCAATAGAATCGGTACCACAGTCGACGGCATGGGTGTGCTGGGTAATGGAGGTGACGGTGTCAGATTGGGGCCCGGTGCCCAGTTCAACAAAATTGGAAGCAATGCCTCGGGTGCAGCTAACGTTATCTCGGGCAATGGAAACGACGGCGTTTCCATAAGCGGCGACTCGACTTCCAACAATCGGGTGCTGGGGAATCTCATCGGCACCAATGCGAGTGGCGATACTGCCATGGCCAACGGTCGTCACGGGGTTCTGCTCTATAACGGAGCGCAGAACAACGAGATCGGCGGCAACGGTAACTACGAAAGCAACCTGATCTCCGGCAATGCTGCCAACGGCATCACCATCGACGCAGAATTCGGCACCACCACCGTGGGCAATCTGATACTCGGAAACCGGATCGGCAGCGACACTACCGCAAGCCTGGCAATCGGCAACGCGTTTGCGGGTATCGATATCGTCAATGGAGCATCAAACAACAGAATCGGCGGGGACCGCACGAATTCTCAGGCGAACACCATTGTTGCCAATGAACACGGAATAAAACTGGGAGCAAATGACACCAGCGGCAATACCATTCTGGGCAACTATATCGGTACGAATTCCAGCAACAGCATCAGCCTGGGCAATACCATCGACGGTATCAATATATGGGGCGGCGCCAGCAACACCCTCATCGGGGGTACCGGCAACGGTGAAGCAAACATCATATCCGGCAACGGTGCAGACGGGATTTCCATCAGCGGTGATGGCACTACTGGCTCCGTCATCAAGGCCAACAGGATCGGGACGAATATCAATGGCGACCAAAAACTGGGTAATGCCAACAATGGTGTCGGCCTCTACTCCGGTGCCTCGGCTTCCACGATTGGCGGAGACGCCAGTGCCAGTGAAGGCAATCTCATTTCCGGCAATGCCGCCAACGGTGTTGAACTATGGGGAGCGAATACCAACGACAACAGCATTACCGGCAACCGGATCGGCACCAGTCTGGATGGCAATAGCGCTATCGAGAACGAAGGCAGCGGAGTAGCCCTGTCCGGTGGCGCAAGCTATAACATCATCGGCGGAAACTCCAACGACAGCACAGGCAATCTGATATCCGGAAACGGCTATTCAGGGGTACATGTCTCGGAGGCTTCCACGGTTGGCAACATCATTACCGGCAACAGAATCGGTACCAATGAGTCAGGTGATGCATCGCTCCCCAACATTTTCGGAATATACATCGATTCGGCCAGTGACACCTACGTCGGCGGTACGACTGACGGAGAGGGAAACATCCTGTCGGGTAACTCGCTGTACGGAATGTTGATCACTGGCGTTTCTTCCGCTGCCACCATTCAAGGCAACTACTTTGGAACTGATTCGCTTGGCTCCTTGACAGTTGGAAACGGCTCGCTCGGGCTTTCCATTCAAAGCTCCTCGGGAGACATACTCATTGGTGGCCTCGGTTCCACAGCCGCGAACGTCATTTCGGGTAACGGCGCGTTCGGTATCAACCTGCTGAACAGCTCCGGCGTGCAGGTCAAGGGGAATCTTATCGGTGTGGATCGTTCGGGATATGTCGATATCGGCAATGAAAATGGTGGCATTCTGCTCGGAGGGAGCACCAATAACGTTTTGATAGGCGGTTCGGCGGAAGGTGAAGGCAATGTCATTTCAGGCAATGATGGCGATGGCATTACGATCTCCGCGTCAGCAGAATACAATGTCGTTTCCGGCAACACCATCGGCCTGGCCGTCGACGAAATCGCCCTGTTGGGCAACATCGGGCACGGTATTGTCGTACTGTCGAGCAACAATCGAATCGGTGGCACCCATGTCAATGAACGCAATGCCATTTCGGCAAACTCCGGCAATGGTGTTCAGGTTGACACGGACGCCTCAGGTAATACCCTGCTGGGCAACAGCATCTGGCAGAACGGCGGCATCGGAATCGATCTCGGCGTAGATGCGGTTACTGACAACGATGCGGATGATGCAGACTCGGGCGCCAACAATCTGCAGAACTTTCCGGTACTGGGACAGGTAGTCACCGACGAGTCCGGAAGTCTGTCCATCGCAGGCACCTTGCAGTCACAGGCCGACACCACCTACCGGATAGAGTTCTTCACCAGTAATACGGTAGATGCCAGCGGTCACGGCGGAGCCCGAATACTGCTGGGCTACACGAGTGTCACGACGGATTCTGGCGGCGCTGCGAGTTTTGATGCCCGGCTGAGTGCTACTGTCGATGCCGGAGACCTCGTGACCGCAACTGCAACCGTGGATCTGGGAAGTGCGGGCTTCTCGGACACTTCAGAGTATGCTCTCAATGTCACTGCTGAAGCAATCGCCCCGACAGGCAACCAGGCACCCTCATTTTTTCAGGGCAGCGGCTTTGACCAGGTTGATCTGGACGCCAACATCAGCGACGCTGTCGATATTGTCAGACAGTCGGATGGACGTTACATCATTGCGAGCAAGATCCTGTCAGCATCACTCGGGTATAGATGGGACTTCGCCCTGACCCGATACAATAACGATGGATCCATCGATGAAAGCTTCGGTATCGATGGCACCGTCATTTCCGATATCTCGTCCGACGACCAGTTCACCAAGGCACTGAGCATCCAGAGCGATGGCAAGATCCTCGTGGCCGGTAACCGGGATCTCGGCAGCTACGACAACGTAGTTCTGCTTCGCTACAACACGGATGGCTCTCTGGATACCAGCTTCGGTACGGCGGGTGAAGTCGTTTTCAGCACGGGCGGCAGCGATCACACTGCACTGACCGACATGACCCTGACAAGCGATGGTGACATCGTTGGTACTGGTTTCGTCAATTCGGGAGGTGATGATTCCATCGTGGTGATGCGCTTTACTGCCGATGGCATTCTGGATACCACCTTCAACGGTAGCGGCTACAAGCTCATCAATACAGGATCCGGCGATGCTTCCGGAAACGCCGTGCAATTGCACAGCGACAACCGAATCGTCGTGATCGGTGAGCGATACAACGGATCGACAACCGAAACGCGTATCGTGCGCCTCAATACCGACGGCACACTCGATACCTCCTTCAGTGGAGATGGACACGTGCAACTGGTGGACGGAAACAATCTGTCGCCGACAACACTGGCGATAGATGGTGATGACAAGATCATTCTCGGCGGTTACAGCGATGCCAGCGGCGATCCGTCCCAGATTGTTCGCTTGCTGAGTAACGGGAGTCTTGACATCAGTTTCGCAGGATCCGGCTACGTCAACGTCTATGCCGGTAGCGGCGATGAATCGGTATTCAATCTCACGGTGGATTCCGAAGGTCGTATCGTTGTGGTCGGTGACGTGTTCAACGGGTCCGATGACGACATCTCCATCTTCCGGCTCAATAGTGATGGCACACTGGACACCACGCTTGATGGCGACGGTGTCGTGCGCCTGGACCTCAGCGGCTCATCAGACAAGGCCACGGCTGTGGTGGTCGACGCGAACGGCAACTTCAAGATTGCCGGCAAGGCTGATGGCCAGACCTTCATTGCCGGCATACTCGAGAACGGGGAGCTTGACAGGCAGTTTGTCCGGACTGATTCCATGACAGGTACGGCTGCCTACACCGAGGACACGGCCGCCATCGTGATCGAGCCCGGTGCCGCTGTCTACGATCAGGAACTGAGTGCAGGCGACAACTTCTCCGGTGCAAGCCTGACTCTGGTTCGAGATGTCTCGGTCAACAGTGATGATGTCTTCGGCTTCAATCCGGGCAATGGCTTGACTCTTGTAGGCAACCAGATTGTCAAGAACGGTCAGTCGATAGCAAGCTTTGACAGCAGCAGCCTGGCAGGCCAGTTGACAATCAGCTTCACCGACGCCAACGGGGAAATACCCACCAACGATGATGTCAATCATCTGTTGCAACAGATCACCTATCTCAACACCAACGATAATCCGCCCGCTCAGGTCCAGCTCAACTGGACACTGACAGATGGCAACTCGGGTGCTCAAGGTAGCGGGGGAAGCCTCTCCACCACCTCACAGACAGTGATTACCCTGACAGCATCCAACGATAGGCCATTCATCACGAGCAATGGTGGAAGCAGCTCCGCTTCGCTGACCGTTGACGAGGGGGTATTGAGTGTTACCCAGGTTACCGCCAGCGATGTGGATGACGATGCTGTCCTTACCTACGACATCGTGAGTGCTTTCGATTCGGCCAGTTTCGCCATCGGGGCGACATCGGGAAAGCTGTCATTCGTGACAGAGCCGGATCATGAAGCCCAGAGCAGCTATTTAGTGATCGTTCGCGTCACTGATGAAAACGGCGCAGCCGATAGTCAGTTGATCGATATCACGATAAACGACATCAACGAAGCTCCTGAATTCGACACGCCCTCATCGTTGCCAGACGCAGAAGAGGACACGCAGTATTCGATCACGATCAGCACCAGTGATCAGGATGCGGGCGACACACGCTCTTTCAGTGCAAGCGGACTACCCGCCTGGTTGAGCCTGCAGGACAACAACGATGGCACCGCCTCGGTGTCCGGTACGCCCTCTCAAGGCGATCTCGGCCCAGTGAGTTTCACGCTGGAAATCGAGGACGCCGCAGGCCTGGTCAGCGCACGCACCTTTTCATTGACGGTGAACAACGTCAATGACCCCAGCGTATTCACCTCTTCCGACAATGTTTCGATCGATGAAAACAACACCTTCGTGGTACAACTCACCACCACTGACGAGGATGGAAACACCCCCGAGTATGCCATCAGTGGTGGCGATGACGCGGCCCTGTTTTCCGTTGATGCCACTACCGGGAATCTGAGTTTCATTGGTGCTCCCGATTACGAGAGCCCGAGAGATAGCGACACCGACAATGTCTATGAAGTGATTGTCAGCGCCGATGACGGTACCGGCTCACCGAATGCCATCAGCACACAGTCGATCGCGGTCAGTGTCTCTGACCTGTCCGATGAAGACCTCTCCCCCATTACCGATCTGGACAGCCTTGCCGGCAGTGACGGCATCGTCGATGAAAACCGTGCCATCGGTAGCACCGTGGGTATCACCGCCGACACCCGTGACGGGGATGCCGGTCAGAGTATCAGCTATGCCCTGGGCGGTACTGATGCCGCCTTGTTCAGCATCGACGCCAATGGCGTTATCACCACCGCTGCCGCACTGGATCACGAGAATGCCAGCGCGCATACGTTTACCGTCACCGCCACTTCCAGTGATGGCTCAACCGCCACACGGGACTTTACCGTCACGGTCAGTGATGTGAATGAGGCACCGGCATTCACCACCGACGCCAGCTTGCCGGATGCCACGGAAGACAGTGCCTATACCGCCACGATTGCCACCCGGGATCCGGACACCGGCGATACGATCACCTTCAACAATGCGGCCATTCCGGTCTGGTTGTCCCTGACCGACAACAACGATGGTACGGCCACCTTCAGTGGCACACCGCAGAACGCGCATGTCGGCACCTGGGACATCACCCTCGAGATCGAAGACAGTGCAGGACTGACAGACAGTCGCACCTTTTCGGTGACCGTCGTCAATGTCAACGATGCCCCGGTCTTCTCCTCCGATACGGCTTTTACGATCGTGGAGAACAGCACGGCCATCGCCAGTGTGCAGGCAAGCGATGAAGAAAATGATTCGATGCGCTACGCCATCGCCGGCGGGACGGATGCGGCGCGGTTCACCATCGATGCGGCGACTGGAGCCTTGCGTTTCTCTGCCGCACCTGACTACGAAAACCCGCAGGATAGCGACACCGACAATGTCTATGAAGTGATTGTCAGCGCCGATGACGGTACCGGCACCCCGAATGCCATCAGTACACAGTCGATTGTGGTCAGCGTCACTGACCTGTCCGATGAAGACCTCTCCCCCATTACCGATCTGGACAGCCTTGCCGGCAGTGACGGCATCGTCGATGAAAACCGTGCCATCGGCAGCACCGTGGGTATCACCGTCGACACCCGTGACGGGGATGCCGGTCAGAGCATTGCCTATGCCCTGAGCGGCACCGATGCCGCCTTGTTCAGCATCGACGGCAATGGCGTTGTCACCACCGCCGCCGCACTGGATCACGAGAATGCCAGCGCGCATACGTTTACCGTCACTGCCACTTCCAGTGATGGCTCAACCGCCACACGGGACTTCACCGTCACGGTCAGTGATGTGAATGAGGCACCGGTGTTCATCACCGATGCCGGCTTGCCAGATGCCACGGAAGACAGTGCCTATACCGCCACCATTGCCACCCGGGATCCGGACACCGGCGATACGATCACCTTCAACAATGACGCCATTCCGGTCTGGTTGTCCCTGACTGACAACAACGATGGTACGGCCACCTTCAGTGGCACACCACAGAACGCGCATGTCGGCACCTGGGACATCACCCTGGAGATCGAAGACAGTGCCGGACTGACAGACAGTCGCACCTTCTCGGTGACCGTTGTCAATGTCAACGATGCCCCGGTATTCTCCTCCGATACGGCTTTCACGGTCGCGGAGAACAACACGGCCATCGCCAGTGTGCAGGCAAGCGATGAAGAAAACGATTCGATGCGCTACGCCATCGCCGGCGGGGAGGATGCGGCGCGGTTCACCATTGATGCAGCGACTGGAGCCTTGCGTTTCTCTGCCGCACCCGACTACGAGACCCCGCAGGATAGCAACACCGACAATGTCTATGAAGTGATTGTCAGCGCCGATGACGGTACCGGCACCCCGAATGCCATCAGCACACAGTCGATTGCGGTCAGCGTGACTGACCTGTCCGATGAAGACCTCTCCCCCATTACCGATCTGGACAGCCTTGCCGGCAGTGACGGCATCGTCGATGAAAACCGTGCCATCGGCAGCACCGTGGGTATCACCGCCGACACCCGTGACGGGGATGCCGGTCAAAGCATTGCCTATGCCCTGAGCGGCACCGATGCCGCCTTGTTCAGCATCGACGGCAACGGCGTTGTCACCACCGCCGCCGCACTGGATCACGAGAATGCCAGCGCGCATACGTTTACCGTCACCGCCACTTCCAGTGATGGTTCGACCGCCACACGGGAATTTACCGTCACGGTCAATGATGTGAATGAGGCACCGGCATTCACCACCGATGCCAGCTTGCCGGATGCCACGGAAGACAGTGCCTATACCGCCACGATTGCCACCCGGGATCCGGACACCGGCGATACGATCACTTTCAGTGCAAGCGGACTACCCGCCTGGTTGAGCCTGCAGGACAACAACGATGGCACCGCCACGGTGTCCGGTACGCCGTCTCAAGGCGATCTCGGCCCGGTGAGTTTCACGCTGGAAATCGAAGACGCCGCGGGTCTGATCAGCGCACGCACCTTTTCATTGACGGTGAACAACGTCAATGACCCCAGCGTATTCACCTCTTCCGACAATGTTTCGATCGATGAAAACAACACCTTCGTGCTACAGCTCACCACCACTGACGAGGATGGAGACACCCCCGAGTATGCCATCAGTGGCGGCGCTGACGCGGCCTTGTTTTCCGTTGATGCCATTACCGGCAATCTGAGTTTCATTGGTGCTCCCGATTACGAGAGCCCGCGAGATAGCGACACCGACAATGTCTACGAGGTGATTGTCAGCGCTGACGATGGCACCGGCACCCCGAATGCCATCAGCACACAGTCGATCACGGTCAGCGTGACCGACCTGTCCGATGAAGACCTCTCCCCCATTACCGACCTGGACACCCTTGCCGGCAGTGACGGCATCGTCGATGAAAACCGTGCCATCGGCAGCACCGTGGGTATCACCGCCGACACCCGTGACGGGGATGCCGGTCAGAGCATTGCCTATGCCCTGAGCGGCACCGATGCCACCTTGTTCAGCATCGACGGCAATGGCGTTGTCACCACCGCCGCCGCGCTGGATCACGAGAATGCCAGCGCGCATACGTTTACCGTCACTGCCACTTCCAGTGATGGCTCAACCGCCACGCGGGAATTTACCGTCACGGTCAATGATGTGAATGAGGCACCGGTGTTCATCACCGATGCCAGCTTGCCGGATGCCACGGAAGACAGTGCCTATACCGCCACGATTGCCACCCGGGATCCGGACACCGGCGATACGATCACCTTCAACAATGCCGCCATTCCGGTCTGGTTGTCCCTGACTGACAACAACGATGGGACGGCCACCTTCAGTGGCACACCGCAGAACGCGCATGTCGGCACCTGGGAGATCACCCTCGAGATCGAAGACAGTGCCGGACTGACAGGCAGTCGCACCTTCTCGGTGGCCGTCGTCAATGTCAACGATGCCCCGGTCTTCTCCTCCGATACGGCTTTTACTGTAGCTGAGAACAACACGGCCATCGCCAGTGTGCAGGCAAGCGATGAAGAAAACGATTCGATGCGCTACGCCATCGCCGGCGGGACGGATGCGGCGCGGTTCACCATCGATGCGGCGACTGGAGCCTTGCATTTCTCTGCCGCGCCTGACTACGAGAACCCGCAGGATAGCGACACCGACAATGTCTACGAGGTGATTGTCAGCGCCGATGACGGTACCGGCACCCCGAATGCCATCAGCACACAGTCGATCACGGTCAGCGTGACCGATCTGTCCGATGAAGACCTCTCCCCCATTACCGATCTGGACAGCCTTGCCGGCAGTGACGGCATCGTCGATGAAAACCGTGCCATCGGCAGCACCGTGGGTATCACCGCCGACACCCGTGACGGGGATGCCGCTCAGAGTATCAGCTATGCCCTGAGCGGTACCGATGCCGCCTTGTTCAGCATCGACGGTAACGGCGTTGTCACCACCGCCGCCGCGCTGGATCACGAGAATGCCAGCGCGCATACGTTTACCGTCACCGCCACTTCCAGTGATGGTTCGGCCGCCACACGGGACTTTACCCTCACGGTCAGTGATGTGAATGAGGCACCGGTGTTCATCACCGATGCCAGCTTGCCGGATGCGATAGCCAATCAACCCTACTCGCTGACTATCGATACTCGCGATCCGGACAGTGATGACACCTTGTCTTTCACTACAACGACGCTTCCCGACTGGCTTGTGCTGACAGACAACAGGGATGGTACAGTCACACTGAGCGGTATACCGTCGCCAGAGGATACCGGCCCACTGTCGCTGACCCTGGGTATCACGGATGCTGCAGGGCTGGAGACTACCCGCATCTACTCGTTGACTATCAACCACGTCAACAGTGCACCATCGATCACCACCGGCAATGTATTCGCTGTCAATGAGAATGCGACGTTCGTTACCACCATTTCAGGATCGGATCCGGATGGAAACAGTCTGAGCTATGCGATTACGGGTGGTGAAGACGCAGACCGATTCAGCCTGGATGCAAGCACTGGTGCACTTGCCTTTGTCGAGGCACCTGACCATGACAATCCCGACGATGCCGACAAAGACCACGTGTACCAACTGACCATCAGTGTGGATGATGGCACTGGATCCGTCAATTCAACGGTTGAACAAGCCATAACGGTAATGCTTGCCAATCTCCCTGATGAAGACTTGTCGCCCATTAGCGATAGTGATGCCATTGCCGGAGAAAACGGTATTGTCGAAGAAAATGCCGCCGTCGGCACGACAGTTGGTATCACAGCCAGCAGCGTCGATGGTGATGCCGGGCAATCTGTCACATACGCCTTGAGCGGGGAAGATGCGGCGCTCTTCCGGATTGACAACAGTGGCATCGTGACGACTGCCGCCATTCTCGATCATGAAACTTCCGATAGCTACAACTTCACGATCACGGCAAGTTCCAGTGATGGTTCGGATGCAAACCGTCGTTTCACGGTGACGGTCACGGATGTCAATGAAACGCCTGTCATCACATCGGCAGACACATTCACGATCGATGAAAATACAAGCACGGTTGCAACCATCCACGCCGTAGACGAAGATGGGGGGGCAGTCATCTACAGTATTGCGGGAGGTCAGGACGCCGACCATTTCTCCATTGAAGCCGAATCGGGCGAGCTTCGTTTCAGTCTGAATCCTGATTTCGAATCTCCAGTGGACGCCAATCGTGACAATCAGTACGAAGTGGTGATCGCTGCCACAGACCCGGAAGGCTCCCAGAGCAGACAGGCAGTAATCGTCAAAGTTTCTGACGTCAATGAAGCGCCCACCATCACTACGACACAGATTCAGAGCACATCCAGTTTCAATGGGAACATAGGAACGCTCGATATCAAGGATCCTGACACCGGCGATCTGGTGAGCATGACCATCGTCGGTGGTGACGCTGCCTCTGCATTCACCTACGATACTGCCGATGAGCAGCTCAAACAGATGGAGCAGCTGGATGAGGGAACCTACACCCTGGAGGTCATGCTGGTGGACACGATGGGTAATACCACTCAAGCGACACTGACCATTATCATACTGGATGACCCGATTCTTCAATCGGCTCTTCCCGACATCACCGATGTCGGTGATACGATGAAGGAAATCGAAGCCGTCATGGTGAGTCAGCAAGAGGCGGCCAACAACGGCTCTTCAGAACGGCCTCGCCACTCGGGAAGATCCGAAGAAATACAGGAGTACGGACAGACAGCAGAACAGAGCGCGGAGCGTGCAGAAGAAGCCGAGAACCAGGTGCAGACATCCGAACAGCGAGTCAATCAGGTGTTCGAAGAGATCACGGCTGAATCGCTTTTGAGCAATGAGGATACACTTACGCTGGATACGTCTGTCAGTACTGAACGAACAAGCAGTCACACAGAGTCGAACGAGAAGAGCAGGCTACTGAACCTGCTTGAAGGTCTGCAGACTCGCGCTCTTGCCATCGCACCGACCGTAGCAGAACAATTCAAGATACTGCCATTCCAGCTATCTCTTGCACCCTCCACGCTGGAAGGTGGTGACAAGCTGTCTCAGGAGCTGGCTGAAACCGTGCGAGAGCAGAGCCAGCAGCAGCAGTTGGTCGTGGCAGTCGGAACGGGTGCATCCGTTGCACTGACTGCCGGTTTCCTGTCCTGGCTGTTGAAAGCGGGTGTGCTTGCATCAACCGCAAAATCCAGCGCGCCCCTGTGGGGTGCAATCGATCCGGTGCCGGTATTGCAGCAAGGCAATACCGACCGAAGTGGCTGACGGCAACGGACTCATTCAGGCAGTGGCGGCAACCGCTCTCAACCCGTATTCCCTGCCTGCACGCTGCAGCCATAGCCACAGATAATCGGCAAAACTGCGTCTTAGCAGTAACTCGTAACGCTCATCACCCATATTCATGAGCGTTGCCTGAGCTTTCGCCATCACTGTATTGACCACCTTGCCCGGCGGGAAATTCTCCGGGTTGACATCGTAGGAGGTACTCTTTTTCAGTACATTGAGTGCATCTGATCCTGACAAGCTCAGAAGACAGTAGCCCCCAGACACATTGACGATAGCGCAGTGGCCGTCAAAAGCCGCACGCAAGGCCTGCTCGATGGAAAACGCCTTGTCGACCGGGCACGTCATCATCCATTCATCCGGCGACATCCAGCGAACGCAGTACGCCCGGCCATTCGTGCAACTCTGTAACCGTTCGGGCAACGGCATTCCCACCACACTCTCCAGTGCCTTCGAGAATTCGTCCCGCGCCGTGCTGACACGGAGCACCAGTATTCCTGTCAGTTGCCGCTCTTCCAGCAGAACCGTGGAGGACGCCTTTGGCGTGGCTGATTTCGACGCGATGATCTCATTGACCGACGACTTGCTCGTATGCTGAGGCAGGCCAGCATGGGCCAGTGGTGTTTGCGCACCCACCATGTCCGATGCCTGTCGAAAGACTGCAAACTGATCCATGACGGCGACGTCTGATACTGGCTTGTTCATGCTTTTTGCCTCGTGCCTTCTGCATCGAAAAATACCGGAGAACAAATGGTCGCCTCGACCAGAGAGCCGCCCTTGAGAGGGAAGTAGACCTTCTCTCCCAGCCGGTTCAGCCCATCCTTGATGACCGCCATGGCAATGCGCCGCTCAAGCGTTGCACTGAAATAACTGGAGGTCACGTGACCGACCATGGTCATGGGTATGGGCTGATTCGGGTCACGGACTGCCTGTGCGCCTTCGGGCAATACGGCAACGGGGTCAGTGGTCATCAGGCCCACCAGCTGTTTGCGATCACTTCTCAGACAGTCCTGTCGGTTCATTCCGCGTTTGCCGATGAAACTGAAAGGCTTGCCATTCGCCACAGCCCAACCATGATTCATGTCGTAGGGCGTCATCGAGCCGTCGGTATCCTGGCCGACGATGATGAAGCCCTTCTCTGCACGCAGGACATGCATGGTCTCTGTGCCATAAGGGGTCAGATTGAACTCCTTGCCGGCCTTGAACAGCGCCTTCCAGACCGTCATACCATATTGCGCAGGAACATTGATCTCGTAGGACAGGTCACCCGTGAAGGATATTCTGAATATCCGGGCGGGCACGCCGGCAACGGCAGCTTCGCGCCAATCCATGAACGCGAATCGTTCGGCGGACAGATCCAGCGATGTCAGCTTGCTCAGCAGCTTGCGACTGTCAGGTCCGGCGATGGTCATCGTGGCCCAGTGATCCGTCACACTGGTAAAGAAGACCTCCAGCTCCGGCCACTCGGTCTGATGATAGATTTCCAACCAGGACAAGACGTGCGCCGCACCACCGGTAGTCGTGGTCATCAGAAAATGATTCTCGGCCAGACAGGACGTCACGCCATCATCCATGATCATGCCATCCTCGCCACACATCAGTCCGTAACGACAGCGACCGGGAGCCAGTTTGGCCCAGGCATTGGTATAGACTCGCCCGAGAAATTCCCGCGCATCCTTGCCCTGGATATCGATCTTGCCCAGTGTGCTGGCATCCAGGATACCGACCCCGTTGCGAGTCGCCAGCTGTTCACGCGCGATGGCCTGCTCCAATGACTCGTCGCCCTGCGGAAAATACAGGGGTCGCTTCCATTGACCGACATTCTCGAACTGGGCTCCCTGCTCCAGATGCCAGCTGTGCATGGGCGTGAATCGCTGCGGATCAAACAGCAGGTCCGTATGTGCACCGGTGACCACCCCGAAGCTGACCGGGGTGTAGTTGGGCCGAAAGACCGTGGTACCGGTTTCAGCCATGGTCTTGCCCAACGACTTTGCGACGATGG
This sequence comes from uncultured Granulosicoccus sp., assembly GCA_947492525.1. GTDB lineage: Bacteria > Pseudomonadota > Gammaproteobacteria > Granulosicoccales > Granulosicoccaceae > Granulosicoccus. The sequence continues at coordinate 120,399 of CANLNQ010000003.1, read as the reverse complement.
CCATGCCATTGATATTGCCGGTCTTGCCCTGATCCGTGCCGAAGCCAAGGGCCGTATAGCGCTTGACGTGCTCGATGGATTCGAATCCCTCGCGCGTTGTCATCTGTATGCCTGCAGCGGTCACATCGTTCTGCATGTCAACGAACTGTGCGGGAGCGCGACTACTGGGTTTGGCATGCGGTACCAGAAACAGCGGCATCGGTTCACAGACCACATCATTGCCTGCACTCGTACTCGGCCACTCGTCCGCACCGCCCGAATCCGGAAAACCGGCCGCTGCCGCAGCATCACTACCCGCCTGCATGCCATCACCCAGGCAGGCAGCCACACTCTGCAGCCCGGCCATGGCCCCGGCACTCCAACGTTGTTCAGTGGTATCACCGGGTACGAAGCCCAGAGCCTCTTCCGACCAGACCGGTCGGCTTCCCGTGTGACAGGACAGATGCACAACCGGACTCCATCCACCACTGGTGGCGATGGTATCGCAAGGCAATAGCTGGCTCTCACCGGTGACAAAGGTGGCAGCGACGTTGATCGGTGTCACCAGTGCACCACTGACCCTCTTGCGTCCACGCGCTTCGATGATTGCCGAACCTGTTATCACCTTGATGCCTTTCTGCAAGGCCTGCTCCGTGACACTACCGTCCGGATCACGCCGGGTGTCGACGATTGCCACAACCTTGCGACCAGCCTCCAGCCAGTCGAATGCACATTGATAACCACTGTCGTTACTCGTCATGACCAGCAATGTCTTGCCCGGAACCACGGCGAAGCGACGAATATAATGCGACACGCTGCTGGCAACCATGCAGCCTGGCACGTCGTTATTGGCAAATACCAGCGGTCTTTCATGAGCGCCCGTGGCCAGGACCACACTGCCAGCACGAATCTTGTGCAGACGCTGTCGCGTCATGAGATCCGGTGCCTTGTCGCCCAGATGTTCCGATCTTCTTTCGCTGATGGTGAGAAAGTTGTGGTCATGGTATCCATTGACCGTCGCCCGTTGCATCACGGTGACACGCGGATTGGCACGCAGCTCGGACACCACCCGGCTCACCCAGACCATGGCATCGTCACCGTCGATCTTCTCGTGACTGAACAACAGTGAGCCACCCGGCTCGCTACGCTCATCGGCCAGCATGACCCTGGCTCCGCCTCGGGCCGCACTCAGCGCCGCAGCCAGTCCGGTGGGGCCGGCCCCCACTACCAGCACATCCACGTGATGGTGCATGTGATCGTACCGATCTACATCAGGCAGCTTCGGACTGCGCCCCAGACCCGCCGCCTTGCGAATGAAGCGTTCATAGTTTTCCCACTGCGACCTTGGCCACATGAAGGTCTTGTAGTAGAAGCCGGGTGACATGAGATGACCGCCCAGTTTGCCAAGCAGCCCCATGGCATCCGCCTCGACATTCGGCCAGCCATTGACGGGCTTGCACACCAGTCCGTCATACAGTGTCTGCTCGGTCGCCTTGATATTGGGCGTCTGCGTTGCCTCGCTGGCGCCGATCTGCAACACGGCATTGGGTTCTTCCACCCCTGCGGTCATGATGCCGCGAGGACGTCCATACTTGAAACTGCGTCCGACGATATCCACACCGTTGGCCAACAGCGCCGATGCAAGTGTGTCACCCTCATAGCCCATCATCCGCCGACCGTCAAAACTGAAGACCAGCGGCTTGTCACGATCGATTCGACCACCACTGGCAAGACGATTGCGCTGCTGAATCCGCAACTGGTGAGCCGTCATCATGATCCGGCGCTCCAGTTCAATACCGAACCTGTCTCGCTCACCTCGGGCTCGCCGTCGAATTCGAGCATCTCACCCGCCTTGTAGGTGCCGTAGATTTCATAGGTCTGCGTATTGCGTAATACATTGAAGTATTTGCGACAGCCAGCAGCATGGACCCAGAGTTCGCGGTGTACGCCGCGCGGGTTCTTGCGATAGTAGAGATAGTTTCCCCACTGCTCGTCGGTCAGTGAATCCGGATCCACAGGACGGGGCAGATGCGCCTGGCCGGCAGCGTGGAATTCCTCTTCTTCACGGTGTTCACCGCAGTAGGGACAATGAATCAGAAACATGGCAGCGTTTGTCGTTTGTCGTTTCGTCGTGGATCAGTGTGCAACGCCAGCTGCACCGTGCTCGTCAATCAGTGCACCGGTCTGGAAGCGCCAGTAGTCGAAGGCACGACTGAGCTCATTGGGTTCGCCGGTTGCCAGCATGTCGGCAAATACATGCCCTGAACCGGGTGTTGCCTTGAAGCCGCCTGTGCCCCAGCCACAATTGAAAAACAGGTTTTCCACCGGTGTCTTCGAGATGATCGGACAGGCATCGGGCGTGGTGTCGACGATGCCGCCCCACTGACGGTTCATGTGCACACGGGAGACGACAGGAAAAAGCTCCAGAATAGCCTGCATGGTGTGCTCGATGACCGGGTACGAACCTCTCTGGCCATAACCGACGTAGCCGTCGATACCGGCTCCGATGACAAGATCACCCTTGTCGGATTGGGACATGTATCCGTGTACCGCGTTGGACATGACGACGGTATCCAGAATGGGCTTGATCGGTTCAGACACATACGCCTGCAAGGGGTGAGATTCGATTGGCAGTTCGAAACCGGCATAGCCGGCCAGAACGCCTGAGTTACCGGCCGTGACGCACCCGATCCGGTTGGCGCCAATCAGCCCGTACTTATCCGTCATAACACCCACTGCAGCACCGTCTTCGATGACGATATCCGTTACCTCGGTCTGCTGCAGAATATCGACGCCATGACTGTCTGCGCCACGAGCGAAGCCCCAGGCCACCGCATCGTGTCTGGCAACACCGGCTCGTGGTTGCCAGGAGGCCCCCAGCACCGGATAACGGGTATTGCCGGAACAGTCCATGATGGGCACGATCTCGGCACATTGCCTGGCATCCAGCACCTCGCCATCGATGCCGTTGAGCCGATTGGCGTTGACACGACGCTGGATATCACGCATGTCCTGCAGGGTATGGCCCAGATTCATGACGCCGCGCTGGGAGAACATCACGTTGTAATTGAGTTCCTGCGACAGACCTTCCCACAACTGCATGGCGTGCTCATAAAGATGAGCCGCTTCGTCCCACAGATAATTGGATCTGACGATCGTGGTGTTACGCCCGGTATTGCCACCTCCGAGCCAACCTTTCTCGATGACCGCGACGTTGACCTTGTCATGCACACTGGCCAGATAGTAGGCGGTTGCCAGACCGTGTCCACCACCGCCAACGACAATGATGTCGTAATGCTTTCTCGGCTTGGGATTGCGCCACATCCGCTGCCAGTGTTCCTGATGACGGAATGCCTGCCTGATGAGACCAAACCCGGAAAATCGACTCATGTCTGTCCACTGCATGCGAAAGGTTCAAGCGCTATTGTGAACGTGTCGCCCCCCGCGGTGCTGACTATTCACGTACATTTCTTGCCCGTATGCGTCAACAATTGCTGTTTGCGACAGAAAAAGCGGTAGGCTAGGTGGAATGGAAGATAAACGACCGTCGGTGGAAGGCGCACAGACCCGAGTCAGTGTGGACTTCATCCTGCTCCCCCATTTCTCCCTGCTGACGTTCGCAGCTGCAGCTGATGCACTGACCACGGCCAATCTGGTGACCGGGCAACAGCGATTCGCCTTCCGAAACCTCGCCCTCGAACAGTCCACCGTGATCAGTGACCTGGGTGTGAATCTGCCTGTGAATGCGTCGATAGACCCCTTGCCGGATGAGCAGTCCGCAGGAGCAGATACCGTCTCTGTCGTGCTTGTCTGCGGTGGGTATCGCTGCAATCTGCGTGAGCAAACCGCGTTGTCCGATTACCTGCGATACCGGGAACAGCGCGGTGATCTGCTGGGAGGCCTGTGGAACGGGGTCCTCTCCGTCGCGTGGGCAGGCCTCATGAACGGTCACGGCTGTGCCTTGCACCCGGATGACCATTCTCGGGCAGCCAGCGATCATCCGCACATGACCATTCGTCCTGATACGCTCGTCATGGACGGGAATCGCCTGTCAGCGGCGGGCCCCAGTAGCGCCTTCGAGCTCATGCTGATGCTGATCGGACGGCACGATTCCTCCCAGACCGTGCAATCCATCCGGCAGGTGCTCAAGGCCGATACCACCTCTCTGCCTTCGAGAAATTCAGCCGGTGTTCACTTCAGCGACACGGAACTGCCAGCCAATCTGCGCAGCGCCCTGCAGATGATGCGCAATCATCTGGATGGACCGATCAGCAGACAGGCTCTTGCCGAACACATGAACCTGTCCATCCGGGCGATGGAACGCGTATTTCAGCAATACCTGCAGACCAGCCCCGCGCTCTACTATCGCCAACTGCGGCTGCAACTGGCCCACGACCTGCTGACGAAGGGCGATACGCCGATTGCGAAGGTCAGCGACCTATGCGGTTTTGTCAGCGCAGCTCACTTCAGCCGCTCCTTCCAGCAATTCTACGGTCAGTCTCCCTCTCAGGTCCGTCGATCCACGCCCGCGCTGCTCGACCGCTGATACCGTGCTGATCGTCATGCCCGGACCAATCCCAATGGTCCTATCCCGACGGTTCAGGCCGAGTGGAGGATCGTCTTGAATTCCTCGCGCAACTGCGCAAGGGTACTGGGCTTTCGTATGAAGCTGCAGTTATGCAGATGGCTGGCCTGACGCCGAAGAGACGCCATATTGTTGCCCGAGCAGAACACCACCTGACAGTTCTCACGCAGGTGTTGAGCCAGGGCTGCCACTTCCACACCACTGAGCCTCTCACCCAGATCCCAATCGGTAATCAGGACGTGCGGGGCACAACGAAGAACCTCGTCTACCGCTTCGACGCCGGTGCGGGCACCTCGTGGGTCGAATCCCATCCGCCGCACCAGATTCATCATTGCAGCATGGGTCTGCTCGTCGTCTTCCACTATCAGAATATTCATGACCGGGTTCGCCCATTTGGCGCCGGCAGTCTTCGTTCACAGGAGTATGAAAAAGACAATTGACCGGCTGTGAAGGGCATTGCTTGACTGCCTCGTTTGCTTGGGACTCAAACTTAAATCGGCTGGCAATGAGATACTACCTACTTGTAACAATTGACCATCAATCTCCACGTAGAAACGTCACGATAGTGCATCGAACCGAGACTCGAGCATCCAATCGTCGGGTTCCACGTAACAGCATCTCCCGTCGCCTCCACCCCGGATACTCTGACCCATGCATGCGAGACTGATCAAGATTCTCCACGATATGCGAGCCAGCTACTGGTTCGTCCCCATGTGCATGGTGTTTGGCGCCCTGCTGCTGGCATTCGCACTACGCTGGTTGGACCATCGCTACCCGGTGTCCTGGCTCACCGCATTCATGCCTGCAACCGCCGACGATGCGCGTACCATCCTGAGCACGATCGCCACGGCTGTCCTCGGAGTGGCGGGTGTGACATTCTCCATCACGATGGTCGCCGTGTCGTTCGCCAGTTCCAATTACGGGCCGCGCCTGATAAACAATTTCATGCGCGACCGGGGCAGTCAGATCACTCTCGGCACCTTCATCGGCACATTCGCATACTGTCTGACAGTCATGACCGGTGTCCATGGGGCCCTGACCACCGCGTCAGGGGAGGAAATCAGCGCCTTCGTGCCGCTATCGAGCATCTTCCTCGCCTTGCTGCTGGCCCTTGCATCCGTCTGCATATTGATATTCTTCATCCACCACATTACCGAGACCATCAATATAGAGAACATCACTGCAGATATCGGTCGCTCCCTCGAAACCAGGATGTCCGAGCTCTTCCCCCAGGCTGATGCCGAGCTGCTTCTGGAACATGAGCTCGATTTCGACTCGGCCATCCAGGGCAAACGGGTACACGAGATCGACGCCGGCACCGTCGGCTACATTCAGGCAATAGACCTGGACGAACTCAACAGCCTGGCCAGAGAGCAGCAGCTGCTGGTCATGGTTCACTATCGGCCCGGTGATTTCACAACGACACATGACTGTCTGCTGAGCGTATGGACATCCGCCGATGCACAGCTCGACGCCAGCGAGCTGCGACAATGCTTCGCAACCGGAGAGGAGCGCACTGAGCAGCAGAACGTGCTCTTTCTGGCCGAACAACTCAGTGAAGTGATCGCCCGCGCCTTGTCACCCGGCATCAACGACCCTTATACCGCCATGAGTTGCCTGAACCGGTTTCGCACCGCTCTGATGGCGTATCTGCATCAGCAACGCGACTCGGAAAACGTGAGCGACACGTCGTTCTCGTGGAAACGCAGTCGCGTACGACTCAAGCCGATAGACCTGCCTCGGCTATGTACCGCCATGTTCGACCAGACGCGTCAGTACATGGCCGCCGACCGTAACGTCACCTTGCACGCCATGGCGCTGTTCACCGAGTGCGCCTGGTATGCGGGTCCGGGCGCAGCACGGGAGTTGTTCAGGGAACATCTGCAACGCCTGTACAGCAGCGCTTGTATTCAGCAGAAGGACCAGGGCGATACGGATATCCTGACGCAAAGATTCGAAGCGGCAGGTCACATCATCGATCAACGCGACGATATTCATCGCATACGACACGAGACGCCCTGGTTTGGTGGAAGCGCCTGAGAATTTGTAAAACATACCCGGTGCATTGCCAAGTTTGCAAAGCACTGAACTTGCCATGGAGGTATCGCTAGCCTAAGCGCATCCCACAACCTCGGAGATGCACCATGCAACGCAGAATCAACAGTAATTCCACACCACGCCGCTCAGCGACACCCTTGCAGTTTGGCGGGGCCCGCAGAACATTCTCCGGCCTCCGCTTCAATCGGCCGCGCAGCGCTGCCGCAGTCATGATCTCCATGGGTCTTGCCAGCCCCGCCATGGCTCTGGAACTGACAGACTTCGAAGATCCGGATACCGAATACGACGAAGCCTACGTCGATTTCACCGCCAATGCGAGTGACGGCAACCAGGATCAGATCTCCTATGATGCCTTGCTGAACGGTTTCTACAACCGTCAGGAAAGTACTCGCGATCGCGTCCTGAACTATCGTTTCGATGCAAATTACGACGCTTCACGGGGTCCCAATGACGATGACGAGACGCAGGACGACTATGGCGCCAACTTCGGTATCAACGCCGACACCTATTTCAGCGAGAGCAACGACAATCTGTTCTGGTTCGGCTCGGCGGAATATGGATTCCAGGACAGCGCTGAAGATGACAACGCGGGCTTCACCGTGGGTATCGGTTATGGCCGTGTCTGGAATTCAACGCCACTGGCCAAGGCTCTCCGCATTCAACAGTCTCTTCAGGAATACGGGCAGCTCGAAGGCGAATTGAGTGACGACGCCGCTCGCGAGCTTGCCAATATAGTTGCCCGTGAAGACGAGTACCGAGCGCGTGAAGGTGCAGATACCTATCGGGGAGTCTGGTATGCGGAAATGGAAGAGATTCTGCAACGAGAGGGTTTGCTGACTGCCGACACGCTCAGTGCTCTGGGCGTCGTCAAGATGGATGATGTGCTGTTCGATGAGCCCATCAGCGCACGCCGTCATGGCTGGTTGGTTCGCGCAGGTGTCGGCATGCAACTGAGCGATTTTTCCGGAACCGTTGACAGTGACCCCAAGCTGCGCTTCGAACTGGAATACGCCAAGCCGTACGGTCTGACTGGTCAGTTGCTGGAGACCGCCGTGTATGAGCCCGTATTTGGCGACGACACCGTCCACAGACTGTCCAATCGACTGAGTTATACCTACGAGATATCGGATCGGATCGACTGGTTGAACGCCTGGAACCTGAGCTTTCAGCAGGCAGATGACGATGACGATACCCGTTTCGTGACCAATACGGTCAGTTCTACCTTCCTGTATCACCTGACCAACGAGCTCGATCTGGGTCTGACTCTGGCCGCCAATGATGTGGATGTGGAACCAGACAACACCGACGGTGATGACGAAGTCAACAAGTCAGCGGTACTGGGCTTGCGTTATCGCATCAAGTAATCATCTTTCCGGTCCTTGTCTAATCACGTAAAGATCGAGGCAGATCGACGGTGGCCGGGTGTCGACACGTCTGGTGTCGCCGCCTGGTTACCTGAAAGCAAACAATACAACTGAACAGGAGACATGATATGTCAAAGGCATTTATCAGCTATATGAGTGAGAACAGCCGTCGCACGAGTATCGATCAGCTCAACAGTCGACTGGCAGACATCATTGAACTGACGCTTGCGGTCAAGCAGGCTCACTGGAACATCAAGGGCTCATCCTTCATCGGCATTCATGAACTGCTGGATGCCGTTGCCGACCGGCTTCGGGACAATGCCGATACCATCGCCGAACGCTGCGTGCTGCTGGGTGGGCAGGCTCGTGGCACGCTGCAATCGGTGTCAGAAGACTCGGCGTTGGAAGCCTACCCGGTCGAGGCCCAGAATCAGGCTGTACATGTCGAGGCCCTGACCGAGCGCTTCATGGCAGTGGGAAAGCGCCTGAGGGAATCGATTGACGCTGCAGCAGAAGCCGGTGATGAAGACACCGCAGACCTGTTTACCGAGGTCAGCCGAATCATCGACAAGGATGCCTGGTTCATCGGCTCTCACAATGAACACGGTCACGATGCCTGATTGTATCCGGCTAGATTGACGGCAATGCGCCGTTACACATCGATATCAGTACCTTCAGCCCCTCCGACGAGGGGCTTTTTCATGGACGAGCCTTTGTGAATATTTGTTAAGAAGGCGCCATGTAACTCAATGATTCGGGATATCTGCCGATTGGCAGCTCTCTCTGGTACTTTAATTGCGAGGGTTTCTTCATCATCTTTGCATGGCAACGCGATGAATCCCAATTCTCTACGACTGGTACTGGTGTCGCTTGTCGTACTGTTGCAACTGACATCACTGGCTGTTGTCAGCTTCCTGACGAAAGAGCAGCTGGGCAATCAGGCGCAAGTGGAAGCCACATCGACGCTCACGGCCAGAGCCGACGAGGTCGTGGAAAAGACCAGACTGTTCCTGGTTCCTGCCTGGAGTCAGCTGAACACAGCCCGCCAACTCTTTTCCGACGGGATGCTCGATGCTCGACGGGACCAGCAACTGGCCACATTCTTTCGCTCACAATTGCGCTCCAATGCCTGGCTCAAGGGGATGTATCTGGCGCGCGAAGACGGAAGTCTGGTGCAAGTGGCTCGTTTCGGCGAAGAACGCCGCGCCAACCCGCGACTGGCCGGCGATATTCTGATCACCAAGACAATCGTTGCTGATGGCGACAGTCGCCGTGTCGATTTCGAGGAACACGACGAACGCAGTGGCCTGAGCAGACGCTGGTCGAAACCCGACGATGCCGGCGTCCCAAGACGACCTCCCTGGTATCAGAGTGCTCGAGACGAACGACGTCTGGTATGGAGTGACGTCTACAGCCTGCACGAAAACGGTCAACCGGTTGTATCAGCCTCCCTGCCGGTTCGCACCATCGACGGCATGGATGCAGGCGTACTCAGCGTGGCCGTCGATCTTCATGAACTGACGCGTTTCATCAAGCGATCCAGCGGTCCGGACATCAACTCGGCCGTGATGATCGACGCCAACGGACGCGTGATCGCCTACTCGTCCACGCACCGGACCGCACCGCAACGCGGCACGAACGACATCGAATCCATGTTCCGCCCGATCGACGAAGCCTTGCTCGAGTTGTACGCTCGCACCAACGCCACCGGCATCAGCGCCAGCGGTGAGGATGCGTTGATAGAGCACCTGGACATGGGCGATGTCACCCAGATGGGACTCGCACGCAAGGTGAATCTGTTCTCCGGCTCCATACAATGGACACTGCTGATTACCCAGCCCCACTGGACCGAATTGCAGACAAGCGACAATCTGCTGAGCTCGGTCATGAAACTGGCAAGCATCATCATTGCAGCACCGGGCATCATGGCGCTGTTGCTGATATTGGCCATCACTGCGCCCGTTTACCGCCTGCACCGCAGAGCCACCATCGATCAGCTCACCCGAGCCTACAACAGAGATGAGTTCGAGAATCGTCTTCGTCATCGCATTGCCGAACTGCACACCCTGCCCGCTGACAAACAGCTTGTTGGCGTGGTCCTTGACCTGGATGGCTTCAAGACCATCAACGACCGGCACGGTCATTCTGCCGGGGATCATATTCTGCGTACCGTGGTCAGGCGTCTGCAGAAGCATGCGCCGGCAGACAGCCTCATCGGACGATTGGGTGGTGATGAATTCGCCTTGTTATGCTGCGTGAACAGTGATCTTGTTCCGCTAGCGGTCATGGAGGATCTGCGACAACAGGTTACCGCTACGCCCGTACAGCGGGGCAACAGCGCGCACGTCTTCGGTGTGACGATGGGGATCAGCGAGATCAGGGTCGGCGATACCGCCGAGTCTGTCCTCGAACGCGCCGACCAGGCCCTGGTGAATGGCAAGTTGCTGGAGAAGAATCGTACTTACCAGTTTGCCGGCGATACTGCCTTGATAGCACCGCAGCCGAAATCACACCCGGAACCCGAGCGTACGGAAGCCGCCTGAGAACAAGCGGGCCACGCTGCGGCTTGCACCTCAGGCCTGACGTCGCCGCTGCCACTGATCCTGGTGGCGATACCAGGCTACCATGGGTGGCAGAAACCAGGGCTTGCCCCGATACAGCGGCCTGGTTCTGAAAGGCAGATCGTCCAGCGGCGTGACGCCTTCGGGAATGCGCAGCACTCTCTGCCCCAGCTTCATGCCCATGTAACTGGCCATTGACACGCCAGACCCGCAATAGCCCATGGCGTAGTGAATGCCCTGGTATTTACCGCTGTGTGCCAGTTCATCAAATGTGTAGGCCACCTGACCAGACCATGAATGCGTGATCCGCACGTCGTGCAATTCGGGAAACAGCTGACACAGATGGCGATGCAGGCGATGCGCGCTTTCCCGCACGCTGGTATCTCCTGCGGACACTCGCCCACCGAAGACGATACGTTGCCTGTCCGGAGAGCAACGATAGTAATAGACAACCTTGCAGGTGTCGGTGATATTGCGACGAGTGGGGAACAGTCGATCCATCAGGGCAGCTGGCAAGGCTTCGGTGCTCATCACATAGCTGTTTATCGGTATGATCCGTCGCTGCAGCCAGGGCAGCAACGCACCGGAGTAGCCGTTCGTTGCAATGACCAGGTCGCGGGCCTGCACTTCGCCTTTTTCGGTCGACACCCGAAACAGTCCCGATGGACGACGCAACACCCGGGTGGCCGCACAGTTTCCAGCCACGAACGCGCCCGCAGCCATGGCCGAATCCAGCAGGCCACGGTGGTATCGCGCCGGATGCAGGCTGGCATGTCGAGGATAGACCAGACCACCATGGTAGGCATCACTGCCCAGTTCGCGGTGCTGCTCCTGACGACTGACCGGATAAGCCTCTATGGATTCCTGAGCAAGAAGCGGAATTTCATCTAGCTGAGCACGGAAATGCGACGGTGTATGCGCGGCCCGAAACAAGCCATGGCGTGCGAAATTGCAGTCGATAACTTCCTCGATGACGCGCGACTCTATCCATTCCAGCGCCGTTGTCCCCATGCCTCGTATGGCACGGGCCCGTTCGAGCCCGAACTTGCTCGTCAGGCTTTTCAAGCCGGGCTTGATGCTGGTACTGATCTGCCCACCATTACGCGTACTGCAACCCGCGCCCGGTACTCCGGCATCGATGACCAGCGTGGACAATCCACCACGAGCGGTCTCGATGGCGGCATTGAGACCGGTGTAGCCGGCACCCACGATCAGCACATCGACACGTGTCGGCATTTCCCTGTCATCCGGTGACCACGGCTCGACGTCATCCAGCCACAGGGACGACTCCGCAAAATTCTCGGTCAGCAAGGACATGACAGGCGATCATCGTTGAATATCGATGAGCAGACAATGAAACAGGCAAACGGCAAGGTCAAGCAGAAAAGAGTGTCCGGTATCGGCCCGACAGGATCGCGACCTACCTATGCAGATCAGCCTGCGCTCATGTCCTGCAGCTGGCGGACTCTATGGCTTTAGGGCTTTACAGCAACTCGGCTGCTCGGGAACTCGGCAGCACAGCCGAAACAACTCGCCTAGCATATTTATTTACTATATTCCGAGACGTAAACCACACTTTTTGATAGGGTAACAATCACGAATATTACCTTTACTCCTCGAAAGCCCTCTCAAGGAGTAAAGCAGCATGCGGCAGTTGATACTCGGTACCGCCAATGACCCATCATTCAGCCAGGCAACCCTGACCCGGATGTACCGGCTCCGTCACCGGGTGTTTCGCGAGAAGCTTCGTTGGAATGTCGCCAGTGACAATGGCGCGGAAATGGACGAGTACGATGCTCTTGATCCCTACTACATGGTTGCGCTGGAGGAAGGCGAAGCGACAGCCTGCTGGCGTCTGCTCCCCACCTGCGGCCCCTTCATGCTACGCGACACCTTCAACACCTTGTTGCGTGGCGAAGAGCTGCCCGAGCGTGCGGATATCTGGGAGTTGAGCCGTTTTGCCGTGCTCTCGCCCGCACAGCGCTACAACGGGCAGATTCACCTCAGTGACGTTGCCTTTGAAATGTTCGCACGCCTGATTCAATTCGCCGATGAACACGATGTCCGGCACTATGTCACCGTGGTCAGCACCTCGGTCGAGCGATTGATGAAGAGCAACGGCATCACCCTGACCCGCTTCGGCGATGGCAAGATCTCGGATGTCGATGGCGTTCGTTCCGTAGCCTGCTGGATTACGCTGGACAAGCGCACGCGGGCCACCGTATCAAACGCCATGCTGAGGACTAGAACGGCGTGATCTTCGACAGCGCGATTGCCTTGGCGACAGCCTGAGAGCGATTGGTCACTTCCAGTTTGCGTATGGCATTGCGCAGATGAAAGATCACCGTGTTCTCGGAGACGTCGAGAATGCGTGCAATGGCCCAGGATGTCTTGCCCTTCGCCGTCCAGCTCAGGCATTCGATCTCACGCGGGCTCAATCGATCGAAATCACTGGCACAGCCCGCTGTCGATTTCGACATGATCCGCTTGGTAGCCTCGTGCATGGCGTGTGCAATGATATGCAGGCCGGCCTCATCATGCCGATGAGAATCCACCCCACCTTCCGTCGAGGCCAGGCTCAACATGCCACCCTCTGCACCCGCACCATGCACCGGAATACTGATTCCGAAACTCAAGCCGTACTCACCAGCCTCGCGCATCAGCTTTCTTTCCTGCCGCCCCCGTTTGCCCTCGGAAAATACCAGCCGGTCCCAGGAGACAGGCCTGGATTCACTCCAGCAGTGCCGGACAACCGGATCGATAGCCACGTAATTATTGCTGTCATAGCGCTCTCGCCACTCGGCAGGGTAATTACTGGATATCACTATCCCTTCGATAACGGGATAATACCCGCCAAACAGGTAGTAATCGAAGTCCAAGGCCTGGATAGCGCGTCGACAGACACGTTGCAAAGACTCTGTCGATGTCGCTCGAGCGACATCGGAGGCGATATCGAAATAGAGAAGCTGGCGAGACACAGACCGATCGACTCTGGAAGTCGTCGAGTTCATGCCTGATGCCTTGTCATGCCGGCACCCACACAAAGTCAATGGTCTGACGCATCCAAATCACCTGGCAGTGTTCGAGAACCTGTCGCATTCTTTACGGTTCTGACATCGTGCAGGGATAGCAACTGGTATGTCAATCCCGAATCAGAGGGAATCCAGAGCCAGGTAATTGTCGATACCCGCCACCTTGTCTTCCGGGTGGTGATTCACATAGATGACCGAGGTCTCCGAACCGGCACAGATCTTCTCGATCAGCGCCAGCACCAACTGGCGATTCATGTCATCCAGACCCAGACAAGGCTCGTCCAGAATCAGCAGTGGCGGGTGCTTCACCATCGACCGTGCAATCAACAGCAGACGTTGATCTCCGTAGGAGAGCTTGTTGAATGGTTCATCGGCCCGACTGGACATTCCCAGCACCGCCAGCCACTCATCAGCGATCTCGCGCTGACGATCAGTGTATTTGGTATACAGGCCGATACTGTCGTGAAAACCCGAGATGATGACGTTTCTCAAACTGGTACTGACCCGGTATTCCCATTGCAAGGCGGTGGAAACATAGCCGATGTACTGCTTGATCTGCCAGATACTCTCGCCATTGCCCCGCTGGAAACCGAACACCTGTATATCGTTGGTGTAGCACTGGGGATGATCCCCGGTAATCAGCGACAGCAAGCCAGTCTTGCCGCTGCCATTGGGCCCTGTCAGTTGCCAGTGCTGATTCGGCTCGATGGTCCACGACAGATCGCTGAAGATGGTTACATCGCCATAGCGGATACTGACCTTCTCCAGCTTCACCAATGGCTGTCCGGGATCGAGCGGCGGCAACGAAGACACCGGATCCACACGCGGCAATTCAAGTTCGCTGGTTTTCAGATGCAACAACTGATAGAGCTCGTGGTAGGCCTGCTTGTCCTCTCGCGCGACCTTGTGCAGCAGTCGCCCGTGGTCAACATAGGCAATATCAGTGATGAAATCCGGGCATTCATCGAAACGATTGAGCACCAGCACCATCGGGATCCTGTCCGCCAGCGAGGCAAGATGCCGAGCCAGCATCAGATGTGTATCCGCATCCAGGCCATCGAATGGCTCATCGAGCACCAACAGATCGGGGTTGCTGGTCAGCGCTCTGACCAGCATCACCTTTCGGGTCTCCCCCGTGGAGAGCTTGCGAAACGCGCGATCCAGCAGAGCGCTCAGGCCGAACTGCTCGATCAGTTGTCCCGCCAACTCGGGATCGCAGCAACCCTCGTGCAGGATTTCAGTGACCGGCGTACCTTCGGAGATGACATCCATGATGTCCGCATCGTCCTTGCGCCGTTCAGCTTCTATCAGTTCACCCTGGGCTTCATAGGACACCAGCGCCACCTTGGCCGGCAATCCGTCGATACGCCCGCCGAGTACATCGCCGGCCCCGGCAAGTACAGCGGCGAGTGCCGACTTGCCGGAACCGTTGGCGCCGGTGATCATCCAGTGCTGCCCCTTGCGCAACTGCCAATCGATATCGACGAGCTGAAATCGCTCATCGAAATCGACAGTCAGGGACTGCATCTCGATGGTGGATTGAACGTTCATGTCCAACGCTGAGAACTCCTGGATGATTGAGCGATCAAGACCGAGGGCGACGTGCCTCAGACAATGCGCTTCATGTCGGCCATATGACCGCGCAGGGTAGCGCCGATGGCCTCGACAGGATGGTTTCTGATCGCTTCGTTGACTTCAATCAGCCGGGCATTGTCGACGCCCATGTCATTCAGGTTCAATCCCTTGCCGATGACATCGCTCTTGATGCCTTTCATGAAGTCGCCCAGCAACGGCAGGCAGGCATGGTTGTACAGATAGCAACCGTACTCGGCCGTATCGGAAATGGTGGAATTCATCTCGTACAGCTTCTTGCGAGCGATCGTGTTGGCAATCAGCGGGGTCTCATGCAGTGACTCGTAATACGCCGAGTCTGCAATGATGCCTGCAGAGGTCATGGTTTCGAATGCCAGTTCAACACCCGCCTTGACCATGGCGACCATCAGGATGCCGTTGTCGAAATACTCCTGTTCGGAGATTTCCACATCACCTGCCGGTGTCTTTTCGAAGGCCGTTTCTGCAGTTTCTGCACGCCATCCGAGCAGATCGGCGTCGTCATTGGCCCAATCGGCCATCATGGTGGCGGAGAAATGCCCCGTCATGATGTCATCCTGGTGCTTGTTGTACAGCGGACGCATGATGTCCTTCATCTCTTCGGCCAGGTCAAAGGCCTTGATCTTGGCCGGGTTGGACAGACGATCCATCATGTTGGTGACACCACCGTACTTCAGAGCTTCGGTAACGGTTTCCCAACCGTACTGAATGAGCTTCGAGGCATAACCGGGCTCGATGCCCTCTTCGATCATCTTGTCGAAGCACAGCAGGGAACCTGTCTGCAGCATGCCGCACAGGATGGTCTGCTCGCCCATGAGGTCGGACTTGACTTCAGCTATGAAAGAAGACATCAGAACACCCGCCTTGTGGCCGCCGGTACCAACCGCATAGGCCTTGGCCAGCTCCAGACCTTCTCCCTTGGGATCGTTGTCTTCATGCACCGCAATCAGCGTAGGCACACCAAACCCGCGTACATACTCGGCGCGCACTTCCGAACCCGGGCATTTCGGGGCGACCATGATGACGGTCAGATCGTCACGGATCTGCATGCCTTCTTCAACGATGTTGAAGCCATGAGAATAGGACAGGCAGGCTCCCTGCTTCATCAGAGGCATGATGGCATTGACCACAGCGGTATGCTGCTTGTCGGGTGTCAGGTTCAGTACCACATCAGCGGTGGGAATCAACTCCTCGTAAGTGCCGACGGTAAACCCGTTTTCCGTGGCGTTCTTCCAGGACTGGCGTTTCTCGGCAATGGCCTCGGCGCGCAGGGTGTAGGAAACGTCCAGGCCACTGTCACGCAGATTGAGCCCCTGATTCAGGCCCTGGGCGCCACAACCGATGACTACCATCTTCTTGCCCTTGAGCGCGTTGACGCCATCGGAGAATTCTTCCAGATGCATGAAACGGCATTTGCCCAGTTGAGCAAGCTGCTCACGCAGCGACAAGGTATTGAAATAATTGGCCATTGAGGCAACTCCTGAATAGGGCTGATAACTGATTCGACGCGCAGTGTAACGATTCGACAACGTTTCGTAAATTGATATATTTGAAACGCAATGTTTTAATTAATGCAATGAACACCAAGACTCTCACGCAGTTCCTGGCGCTGGCGCGCACCCTGCACTTCGGCGAGGCCAGCGAATCGTGCAACATCAGTCTGTCAACGCTCTCCAGAAACATCCGCCAGCTGGAAGAGGAACTGGGGGTTTCGCTGTTCGAACGCGACAACCGATCGGTTGCCTTGAGCGCCAAGGGCATGCAGTTCGAAGTCTATGCTCGCGACACGCTGGCCAATTGGCACAGGATCAGACAGGAACTGGCGGATTCCGGCGATCCACTGCGGGGAGAACTCAGCATCTATTGCTCGGTAACCGCCAGTCAGAGTGTTCTCTACGAGTTGCTGAACCGTTTCCGCCCACGATTTCCGGGAATCGACATAAAGCTGCACACAGGAGACCCTGAACATGCCATCACCCGGGTACTGGCAGGTGAGGAAGACATCAGCATTGCGGCATACCCGGGACGTCTGTCCCGCTCCCTGCAGTTCAAACCCGCGATGGTATCGCCCTTGTTGTTCATCGCTCCGGCAGAACTTGGCGATGCCGACATACCGGCCAATGCGCCGATGCACGCTGCCGATTGGGCGCCAGTGCCCATGATTCTCTCGGAAGGAGGCATTCTTCGTTCACGGGTCGATGCCTGGTTCAAATCGCAGCACGTGACACCGCGCATCTATGCGCAGGTCGCGGGGAACGAGGCCATTGTCAGCATGGTCAGCCTCGGGCTGGGTGTCGGGGTTGTACCGAAGATCGTGCTGGACAACAGCCCCATGGCCGAGCGCATCCGCATTCTGGATGTCAAGCCGGAGCTTGCCCCCTACGATGTCGGTCTGTTTGCTCTGAAGAAGAGCTTGCAGAATCCATTGATCGATGCCTTCTGGAGCGTGCTCTGAAACTAACCTCTGACCTTAGCTCATGGCTAAAGTTATTTCCCAACTAGCCGTTACACGCGCCTTTTTCTCGTCTTGAGCCGCGCAATGGCAACCCGCTTGCAACGGTGAACGCCTGACATTCACTGACGCTTTCCTCCAAACGGTCGCGCCTCTCTTTCGCACTCAAGGTAGATCAGACTATGCTGCACACTGACAACGCATTGCATGTCGAACCGGAAACGGAATCGGATGCAATCACAACGCCCATGGACACGGCAGCGCCACGCGCCTGCACCCGACCACTTGTTCGCTCAAGCTACCTGGTAGAACGATTGTTCGCCACACCCGAAAACAATCTGTTCAACTACGTCAAGTTTCATCTGGTCAATGACCACATCAAGGCTTGCAGGCTCAGGCATGCGCGCATCATGGACATCGGCTGCGGTCTGCAGGTTGCCAGACGATTCATCGAGGCACTGAATCCGGGGATTCGCTACTTCGGTATCGACTACGAAGCCACATTCGAACCTGACGCGGTTGTCGACCTGAACGTCAATGGCGCGTTGCGCAAACCGATGCAATGGACGCCCGACGTCGTCATGCTGCTCGATGTGCTGGAACACCTGCATGAAGAGCAAGAGGATCTGGGTCAGGTCATCAGACATGTTGCCGAATCGATGCCCGAGGATGCAAGGCTGATCATTACCGTTCCCCAGTGGTATCGTCTCGATCGATTCAAGCTTCCCCACCTGCATTATCCCGAACACAAGATTCGCCTCACACAGAAGGAATGGCGCAGACTGATCGAAGAACACTTCGACATTCAGGCAGTACAGGGCGTTGGTTACCTCTCAGTGCTTCCGTATCTGCCCATGGCCTTCAAGCGATACACACCGCAGAATTCTCTGGGACGCCTGTTCGCTCACCTGCGCTCCAGTACGTTCGAAAAGCGCTGGATCAAGCCAGTCGATCTGTTTCTGTCTCGAACGCTGGGCAGGATCGGCCCCTTCAAACACCTGTCCAACGACATTCTCTTTGTGGCAACACCGCGCAACCGAGTGTAAGACGATGGGAAGTACTGACACGTTCCACCCTGATTTTCTCGGCGAAATGTGCCGACGCCTGCAGTTGCAGCCTTATCCCGACTGCCGTCAGTTCGTGGTTCAGCACCTGTTTCCGGATACCGTCCGGCTGCTGCGACTGCTGCACCAGTACCTGCCCATCGATACCGTGGTCGGCATCAGTTACTCAGGCAGTGCGCAGGCCGTGGAAGAACTGCGCGACATGGGCATCAGAGTATTGACACCGGAGTATCCGGAGCTGGCGACTGTCGTCGCCACCGAACTGCAGGACTGTATCGATCGCTGTCAGCAACAGAAGCAGCGCCTGGTAATTCATGAAGTGGGCGGAATAGCCATACGCGCCTTGCACGAACCGGTGTTCATCGGCGGCGATACCGTGGTAGGCGCCCTGGAGATCACCAAGCAGGGTGTCTGGGTAGCCGAACAACTCGAAGAGCTCAGAATTCCGCAGATCAATGTCGCTCAGACGCGTCTGAAGGAGATCGAAGGCAAGCAGGTCGGCGAAGCGGTCGTATCTGCGCTGGACACGATCCTCCGGGAACTGGGTTACGCAACCGTGGGGCGCGATGCCCTGGTATGCGGATACGGTTGGGTGGGCAAAGGCGTTGCCCAGAGTCTGCGGCAACGAGGCCTGGGTGTCAGCGTCCGGGATATCGATACGGTTTCCGTGGTTGAAGCCACGGTAGACGGACACAACCCCAGCTACGGCGAGACGCTCAATCGCCAACCGGCCATAGTCGTCGGGGCATCCGGCAGACGATCCATAGACAGCCAGCTTCTGGCTCAGTTGCCGGATCGATGCTTTCTGGTCAGTGGCTCATCGAAGGATCACGAAATCGATCTTGATCACCTCGCCCGGGAGACAGCCAGCAGTACATCGTTGCATCCGCATGTCAGACAATGCACGCTGCACGACGGTCGACGCCTGTATCTGGTCAACGAAGGGTATCCGGTGAACTTCACTGGCGCCAGCGTACCCGATGAAATCGTCGAGTTCCTGTTCGCCGAACTGATCATGCTGGTCCCCTGGCTACTGGATGAGAAGCCAGACCCGGGCATACACACCCTGCCCCCCGAAGACGAAGCGCTGCCTGCCAGTATCTGGCTGGAACTGCGCTAGAGAACAACAGTGGTCGGCATCAGACCGATTGCGAATTCGCAGGCGCGTGGAAGATTCAGGTGTTTTCTTCCAGCTCCGCGCGCCGCTGTACCGCCCACTGCGCGGTTACCTCCTGACTGGACCAGTGTTCGCTGCCGATATCGTAAGCGTGCAGGAAGTCGGTGGCCCGATGCCGATCCAGGGGTTCACTGAACAGAAAACCCTGCAGCTGGTCACAGCCGTGAGCGATCAGGAAATTGCGTTGCTCGGTTGTCTCCACACCTTCTGCCACCACGGTCAGTGACAGCGTGCGCGCGACATCGATGATGAGCTCCACCACCGGTGAAATGCCGCCATCTTCGAGAAATGAACGGTCGATCTTGATGCTGTCGAGCGGGAACTTCTGAAGATATCCCAGATTGCTGTAACCGGAACCGAAGTCGTCGATACTCAGTTTCACGCCCAGGGACGTCAAGCCGGCCAGAATCTGCTGCACCGAATCGCCATCGGCCATCAACATCGTTTCGGTAATTTCCAACTCGATATTCTGCGCCCTGCAGTCGGTCAACTGCAGAGCATCCCGCACCACCGAATCGAAATCTCCGCGCCGGAACTCCACGGGTGAGACATTGATGGCCACCGGGATGTCATGGCCCTGCGCACTCCACAAGGTCTGTTGCACCATGGAGTGGTGCAGCACCTGACGGGTGATGTCGCTGATCATGCCGGTTTCTTCAGCGACGGTGATGAAATCCTCCGGGGGCACCCAACCCAGTACCGGGTGCTCCCAACGCAATAGTGCTTCCATTCCTGCCATCCGGCCATCCACGGCTGCAAGCTTCGGCTGGAAGTAGACTTGCAGCGAGCCACTGTCAATGGCTTCACGAAGGTCGGTCTCGATCCGCAAGCGCCGCCGGATCTGGGTGGTCATCTCGGGTTTGAAGGTGCGCACGCCACCACCGGCTTCCTTGGCCGCGTACATTGCCATGTCAGCCTGCTGCATCAGTAGCGTCGAATCCTCGGCATGCTGCGGGAACAGCCCGATACCGATGCTGGGCGTCATGATCATCGAATGACCGTCGACCAGCATGGGAATCGCCAGTGCATCCACCAGACTTCTGGCCATCTTCTCCGATCGCCCCTCGGCGCCCTGCTCATCGATCAACAGGGTGAACTCGTCCCCGCCCAGGCGAGCCAGATAATCGCCGGAACCCAGACAGCCCTTGAGTCGTTCCGAAACAGCGATCAGCAACTTGTCTCCCAGGGTGTGGCCCAGGGTGTCGTTGATCAACTTGAACCTGTCCAGGTCAACGAACAGGATGGCCAGCTCCCGTTGCTGCTCGCGTGCGCTGGAAAGCCGTTCATTCAGGGTGTCCAGCCAGGACGTGCGGTTGGGCAGACCTGTCAGGGTATCCGTGTAGGCCAGTCGATTGATCAGTTTCTGCGCCTTGTGCTGGTTGGATATATCGATCTCGCTCATGAGTATGCACTTCTTGCCGCTGACCGGATCGGGACACAGTTCCAGCGTCAGGCTGTGCCATACGGGTCCTGCGGCGGTTTTCATCTGCGCCTCGATACTGGCGCCGGTGCCATGCGCCAGTTTGCCGCGGGCAATGTGCCAGGCCTTCTCGTCAAGGAAGCGCTCGGAGAGCGTCAAGGTGTCGGCCCCCAACATGCGTCTGGCCGCAGGATTCGAGTACATCAGGTTGCCCTGACGGTCGAAAACCGACACACAGACAGACGTATGGAGCAACGCAATGCTGCGATACAAGGTGTCCGAATCGGAGAGCTTGTCCTGGCGTATGGCATTGATCAACAACCAGCGAGCCCCTTCAGGCGCTTCGATGGCACTGATGGAACACTCATAGGAACAGGAACGCCCCATCGGGTAGAACGTCCAGTGCTCGGCCACGCTGTTCGTGGTACCGCTCAGATCTTCGGTGTACTGACCCAGACGCTCACAAACGGTTCGCGTGATGCCATCGCTCATGTCCCGCCCTTGCAACTCTTCCAGACTGGGCGCATTCCACAAGACCAGGCCGGCCTGGTTGGCCCACATGATCCGCAACCTGTCGACATCGAACAGCCAGACCGGAGTGCTCAGTAGCGACAGCGGGTATGAGATCGTCTTGATGTACTGTTGATACGACATAAGTACAGCTACCAGACTGCGCAAGAACGACACGAGAATCCACTATTCTCATGCATGAGTCTCTCCGGGGTACTGCAATCCCTGATATTCAAGGGTAATCCGAGTGTTACATTCGGTGTGCAGAAGAGACAGCCAGCCTTTTTCCGCACCCCTTGCCCTTTCATCAGGGGCCATCATCCACGGTAATTCACGACGAGCGCGATGCCAGCAACTTGCGCAGCAAGTGGTCAAGTGTCTCTCGTTCTGATTCATCCAGGCTCTCGAGCAACGTAGCCTGATTCACCACATGTTCTGTCACGGCCTTGTCGATGAGGCGCTTGCCCTTGGGGGTCAGCTTGACAAGAATGCGTCTGGCATCGCTTGCATCGGATTTGCGCACCACATGGCCAGCCTTGACCAACTGGTCGATACGATTTGTCATCGTGCCCGAGGTGATCATCATCGATTCCATCAACTCACCCGCCGTCAGGGCATGGGGCGGCGGCGAGCGACGCAGGGTTGCCAGCACATCGAAACCGGCCGAATTGAGACCGTGTCTGGTGAATACCTTGCCCATCTGCCGAGAGAAGTGATGCGCAACCACACTCAGGCGCCCGACGGGTGCCATGGCGCTGACATCGAGATCCGGCCTCTCTTTCTCCCATTGACTGATTATCTTGTCCACTGCGTCCATGGTGTGGAATATAGCAGAGGGTCGACGGTACAAGCGGATTGCGACAAACGACACTGTTTCACCATCGATTTATCTTGACATCAAGATACTTGCCATTTATCTTGACCTCAAGATATATACACCTCTGTACTGATTCCTTGATCGGAGTGGCTCATGTCACGTAATCTGGACCTCACACTCACCGCCCTGGCACCGACCCTCTGGGGGAGTACCTATCTGGTGACCACCGAGTTGCTGCCACAGGGGTATCCCCTGACCGCTGCGATGCTTCGGGCGCTACCTGCAGGCGTGCTCTTGTTGATCCTGACACGCAAGCTGCCCGGCGGTATCTGGATAGTGCGCTCCCTGATTCTCGGCGCCTTGAACTTTTCGCTCTTCTGGTGGTTGCTGTTCATCGCAGCCTATCGTCTGCCGGGCGGTGTGGCTGCCACTGTGGGTGCGATTCAACCGCTGGTGGTCTTGCTGTTATGCAGAGCCTTGCTCGATCAGCCGGTCACGCGCCTGGCGTTGCTGGCAGGCTTCGGTGGCATTCTGGGTGTCGCCCTGATCACCCTGGTCGGCGAACTGTCACTGGATCGGATCGGCCTGCTGGCCGCGCTGGGCGGTGCTGTGTCCATGGCACTCGGCACGGTACTCGTGCGCAAATGGCAACCGCCGGTATCTGCGCTGAGCTTCACCGCCTGGCAACTGCTCGCAGGCGGCCTGCTATTGCTGCCAGCCGCGCTCTGGCTGGAGCCCCCCTTGCCCGTCATGTCCACCGAGCATCTGATCGGATTCAGCTATCTGGGACTGTTCGGAGGAGCGCTGACCTATTTTCTGTGGTTCAGAGGTATCGCCAGGCTCAACCCCTCAACGGTAACCCCACTGGCCTTGCTGAGCCCGATCTCAGCCGTCTTTCTTGGCTGGATTCTGCTCCAGCAGAACCTTCATGCGATTCAGATGACGGGCATAGCGCTGGTGCTGTTCAGTGTATGGCTGGGTCAGCACTCTCAACTCAAGGCAGCTCGTCCATGAGCTGCCTCGGCTTGATGCCTCAATGCACTGTCAAGCGCCGGCTGACAGACGGCTTTCCAGAACCGAAACCACCAATTCGTGATCCTCGATCTGTGGCAAGCCGGATACCGTGACGGATCCGATCACTCCGGACTCTTTCAGCGTCACGGGAAAAGCGCCGCCATGAGGTGCGTATTCGTTCAAAGGCAATTGATATTTTTCCTCAAGACTCACCCCCTTCACACGGCACAGTGCCCCCATGTACAAGGAACTGTGGCCGAAGCGCTGTACCACCTTCATCTTGCGCTGAATCCACTGTGCGTTGTCTTGCGTTGCGCCGTCGAGAGCTGCATGAAACAGACACTGAGCGTTGCGCGTGATATCGATGGCGATCGGCAGTGACCGTTGCCGGCCGACTGCCATCAGATCCATACCGATTGCATGGGCCAGTTCCAGGCTGAAGCTGTCAAATACCAATCGACCTTCCTGGGCTGCAATCTGCTCGAGAACGTCCTGATCACTCAACCCTTGCAGACTCATGACTCTGCCCTGCGCAGACTGACACCTGATGCCCTGTCGAACAGATGAACCTTGTCGATATCGACGTTCAAGCCAACGCTCTGACCGATCTCCTGAGAGGTTTCACCTTGAATGTTGACCGTTACCGAGCTGCCATCAGCGGTGCGCGTATACAGGTACGACTCTCCACCCAGACGCTCGACGCCATGGATCTCCACCGTTACATCGGCCTCGCCCGGCTCGGCAATACTCACCGCATTGGGACGAATGCCAGCCACCACTTCGGCATTGTCCGACAGATCGAAACGTGTGGCCTGCAATGCCATGCCACGACCTGCTGACAATGACACTTCACCCCTGGCAGCGGAGACCACCTGACCATTGAGAAAGTTCATCTTCGGCGAGCCGATGAAGCCAGCCACGAAACGGTTGACCGGGTAATGATAGAGATCCAGTGGCGCGCCGAACTGCTCCACCACGCCGGCACGCAACACGGCAATCTTGTCTGCCATGGTCATGGCCTCGACCTGGTCGTGGGTGACATAGATCATGGTGTTGCCCAGCCGCTTGTGCAGTTGTGCAATCTCGGCACGCATGTCTACTCGCAGTTCGGCATCCAGGTTCGACAAGGGCTCGTCGAACAGGAAGATGCGAGGTTCGCGTACCACCGCTCGACCAATGGCAACTCGTTGCCGTTGTCCGCCGGACAGATCCTTGGGTTTTCGATCCAGCAACTCATCGATCTGCAGCATCGAAGACACTTCCGCAATCTTCTGCCGGATGACTTGCCGAGGCGTGTTGAGGTTCTCCAGACCGAAGGACAGGTTCTGTCGAACGCTCATGTGTGGATACAGCGCATAGGACTGAAACACCATCGACAGTCCTCGGTCAGCTGCGGCGACATCATTGACCAGGTCCTCGTCGATCATGATGCGACCACTGCTGACCGTATCCAGACCCGAGATCATGCGCAGCAGGGTCGACTTGCCACAGCCCGACGGCCCGACAAACACACAGAATTCACCGTGATTGATGGTCAGGTTGACGCCCTTTATCACCTCGATCGAACCGAAGGCTTTCTTGATGTCTTGAAGTTGCAGGTTTGCCATGGTTCAGAAACTCGTCAGTCTTGTCGGTTCTATCATTACTTGCCACCCGTGGATGCAATACCGGTGGCGATGTACTTCTGCAGGAAGGCGAATACCACCGCGATGGGTAGAAGGGTCAATACCGTCATCGCCAGCAGACTGCTCCACTGGGTCTGCATCTCGCCCTGGAAACTGTTCAAGGCCAGCTGCAACGTGAAGTTCTCGGTGCGCGACAAGACGATCAGAGGCCACAGGAAATCATTCCAGCGCCACATGATGGCCAGTATCGCCAGTACGGCAATTGCCGGTGCACTCAAGGGCAATATTATCCGCCAGTAGATCTTCCATTCACTGGCCTTGTCCATGCGAGCCGCGTCCAGGATTTCGTCCGGAATCGTGAGCATGTACTGTCGCAACAGGAACACCCCGGTCGGCGTTGCCGCTCCCGGAATGATCACACCCCACAGTGAATTGATCATGCCCATTTCCCTGACAACCAGAAACAGCGGCACCAGCACAACGGTCTGGGGGATCATCAGCGTACCGATGATCATCGCCAATACAACCGTGCGACCGCGAAACTCGTATTTGGACAGGGCAAATGCCGCCATCGAGTTGACCAGCAGCATGATGATCGTGGCAGTGATGGTGATGAATGTGCTGTTCCAGAGAAACTGCAGGAAATTGAAGCGCTCGAACAGGTCCGTGTAGTTCTCCCAGGCAAGAGACAACTGCTCCACCGGTTCACGTTCCTTCACCTTGATCTTGACGATCTCATCCGGAGCATCAAGCGCCACCATCTGCGACACGATCCCCACTCGTCGCACTTGCGCCATCTGTGTACCTGCCAGTTCACCTTCGGTGATGTTGAACAGGGGTAGCGGTTTATCGTAACCATCGAGCATCACGGTCTCCTGCGCATAGGGCAGGAAACGCGGCGGAAAATTGTTCAGCTCGGCATCGGTCTTGAACGATGACATGACCAGCCAGATGACCGGGCCGAACATGAGCAATACGCCCAGGAACAGGTAGCCATAGGTGAACCAGTCGGTCCAGTGCAGTCGTTGGCTGCCGTCACCACGCCCTCGTGTGCGAGTGAGAAACGCAAACGCCTTAGCCATTGACATTCCTCCGGCTGGCCCACAGTTGCAGAAAAGTCAGTATGACCAGTACGATGGCCAGCAGGATGGACGCTGCCGAGGCCAGACCGAACAGGCGCGGCGTTCCGGCAAAGCCTGTTTCATAGACATACTGGATCAGCAAGGTCGTGGCAGATCCCGGGCCGCCACCGGTGAAGGCATAGACTTCATCAAAGGTCTGCACGCTCTTGATCAGCGACAGCACCAGAACCACGATCATCGTCGGCATCAGCAGTGGCAGGGTGATTCGTCGAAAGGTCCTGAACGGTGAGGCCGCATCCATGCTTGCCGCCTCATAGACATCGCGCGGGATAGCCTGCAGGCCGGCCAGCAGAATCAATGTGTAGAACCCCATATGCGCCCACACCGAAATGAAGACTGACCAGAAGAAAGCCCAGTGCCGGTCCAGCAACCAGTTGATGGTATCGAAACCCATGCCTTCCAGTGCGGCATTGGCAAGACCCTCACGCTGGAGAATCCATTTCCAGATCAGTGCCACGACCACTGGCGACAGGAGCACTGGAAAGAAGAAGACACTGCGAAAGAAACCCCGCGCCCTGATCTTGCTGTTCAGCATCAGTGCGGTCAGCAGGGCAAAACCGACCATGAACCCCACTTGCAACAGAACGAACCAGATGGTGTTGTAGACCGCTCGCCAGAACAGATCGTCACGGCATGAATTGGGATCGAGAAAATCTTCGCAGCTGGTCAGCGTCTGGTAGTTACCCATGCCCACGAAGGTGCGGTCCTGCAGCAGAATCTGGTCGCTGCCGGTCATTGCGTACACGAAATTGAGTACAACAGGCAGAAAGGCAAACAGGCCGAACAACAACAGATTCGGTAGCAGAAACACCCAGGCCAGCCTGGATATACCCAATCGCTTCTGCAGATACAGCATCGGAATCTCGATGATCCGCATGCAGTAACTGATCATTCTAGCCATGTCTTTGCTCCGGTACAGACGCACAAGCGCTGCCGTTTATCCATCACGGCAACGCTTGCTTGCATCAGAATCCCTTCGCGCTCCATGCCCTCTTCCGATGGCCTGGTGCGAAAGGTATCGCTGGTCCTTACTTGGCGTCGACTTCGGACATGGTCTGCTCGAGATCCGCCGTCGCTCGTTCCATGGCCTCTTCAATGGACAGCTCACCCACGATGGCCTGAGACACGCGAGACATGGTGATGCCGAACATGGCGCGATTATGCTTGTAGCCTTGATAAGCGTAAGCCACCGGAGAGATCTTCTCGACCTGCTGACCCCAGGCGTTCAGGGCAGCCGCTGCCGGCGCCGATGCACCTTCATAGTCAACACCTTTGGCGGCAACCGCAGCATGCGCAGGGATATTGCGGGTTCGGGCTGTCAGCTCGGCATAGTTGTCTTCCTGTGCCAGATAGTCCAGCAATTTGCCGACGATCTCCGGATGTTCGGTGGTGCTGAATCCGACGATACCGGCGCCACCGGGCATGCCGGAACAGGCGACCTCACCACAGGGTGTTCCGACAACCTGCCAGTCGAAGGCATCGCCGATTTCGTTATCGAACTTGCCCACTTGCCAGCTTCCTGAATAGTAGTAGACCAGCGAACCGGAAATGAACTCCTGCGAAGCATCCTGGTAGGTATCACCACCGGTACCCGCCCAGACATCTCTGAGCATGGTGCCGTTGTTGTTCCATTCGACGAATTTCGTGACGAAACGGGTAAAGCCCTCATCAACCAGTGCCGGCGTGCCGTCATCGGCAAACAGCTTCGCGCCATCGGAGATTGCCGGACCTGCAATACGGTGACCCGAACGATCCATGGCCATCAGATAAGGCGTTTCCGTTGCTTCCGCCACTGCGGCCACCGCCTCGGCCCACTCTTCCCAGCTCGCATCCGCGGCTGGCGGCTCGACTTCAGCCTGATCGAACAAGGTGCGATTGATGTAGCCGCCGGTGATGGTCAACTGCGAATGCATTCCGTAGATGCCTTTATCTTCGGGGCTCTTGCGATACCAGTTCAGAATGTCACCGAAGGATTGCTCCCAGTAATCTGCATCAATATAGGGAGAGATGTCGAGATAGTACTGCGACAGGCCGCCCAGATCGGTGACCTTGGCAATATCCGGTCCGCTACCAGCTGCCAGCTGCACCGGCAGGTTCTCCTGAATGGATTTGTAAGGCACGATATCGACGGTGATATCCACACCCTCATTTTCCTGTTCAAACCGCGTGATCAGGTCATCGAGAACCTCGCACTCATCGCCGTCGGTCGAACACATGAACCGAAGTTCCTGTGCCTGAGTGAAGCTGGCCGCGGTGCCCAAAGAGGCCAGCAGTACCAGTTGTGCTACCACATTCTTTCTGAATTTCATCGTCACGTCTCTCCGTTCTCCAATGGTGTCATTGCCGGGAAAGGGTCTGGATTTCTGAATCTTTTCTTGTGTACCAGACCTTTCCTGTAAAACCTCTTGCGTCGTACAGCGTCGAGCCTTACGTCGCGTTCCTGCCTTGAAGCCGGGGTACCCAGCTTTCGTACACTGCATCATCGGGCCCGAGTGGCAAACTCACTCGCGCACCCGACTGCGACGAATGATAGATGGCGCTGACCAGTTCGAGTGATCGACGCCCATCCTGTAACAACACTTCACGACCCGGGCGGCCATTCAACGCCGCGTGCAGAGCCTCGAAGAATCCGGTAAACCCCGAAGCCGAAGGCACCACCGCGGCCAGCACTTCGTCAATGGCAGCTTGTTGCAGCGGCGCACGGGCCTGGAATTCCCAGGGGTCCGCAGCAGGTGCATAGGGAGCCGTGCCGCTGGTTGCCGTCAAGCCTTCGAAACAGAACCTCAGCCTGGACGTATCGTTTGCTGCGCCCAACGTCACCGAACTGGTCGCCAG
Source organism: uncultured Granulosicoccus sp. (assembly GCA_947492525.1). Lineage (GTDB taxonomy): Bacteria > Pseudomonadota > Gammaproteobacteria > Granulosicoccales > Granulosicoccaceae > Granulosicoccus. Next base: position 91,153 of record CANLNQ010000003.1, on the reverse strand, counting down.
AGCCCCACTCTGCATCTCGAACATGACGGCTGCACAGTCCTCGGTTTCTATCGCGTTGACACGAGTCGCGCAGGTGGCCGACAGACGCGCAACCGGCCCCAGCACATGAGTCAGCAGATCGTGATTGTGTATGGCGTGGCCCAGGACCGCACCGCCACGTTCGCCGTCCCAGGTGCCGCGCCAGTCGATGGCGTAGTAATCGGCATCACGGTTCCAGTGTGTTTCCAGACTGGCCATATAGGCCTTGCCGGTCAGACCCGCATCGATAAGCGCTTGCAGTTGCTGCATCGCCGGGCCATAACGGTACTGGAACACCGGCGTGATGCCACGTCCTGTTCGTTCACTGGCTGCTATCAGTTGATCTGCCTGCGCCAGTGAGTTCACCAGAGGTTTCTCACAGACCACGTGCTTGCCGCTCTCGAGAGCGGCCAGTGCGGTATCGAAGTGCAGATGCGGCGGCAGACAGACATCGATGATATCGATGTTGTCATCGTTCAGGGTGGCTGCCAGATCACCACTGACAGCAATGTCAGCCCCGGCGATGATGCTTTGCGCTCGTTGTTCATCCAGATCGCAAACGGTCTTGACAACAAAAAACTCTGGCAGCTCGAGATAGGCAGACAGATGTTCTCGGCCGATGCCAGCGCCGATGATGGCAACGCGCAATGGTTGCTTGCTCACGGTTGCCATTGTGCTCAGCCCCAGCGACCTTCAGGGTGTGCCTGTTCAGCCAGCAATTGCGCCTTCAGCGCCAGCTCCGTCACCTTGAAGGCGTGGGCCTGCGGCATTGCCGTCTCGGTTCGGTTCTCGATGTCGTTGCGCAGATTCTGGAAATACGGATAACCCGCATCGCTGCAATCGATCTTCTCGTGGCGCGTACCATTGACCAGATACAGATTGTCAATCGCATCATCTCTGGCAACATCGACATATTTGCGCAATTCGATATAGCCTTCCGTACCGAGTATGGTCAGTCGTCCGTCACCCCAGGTTGGCAGTGCATCCGGTGTATACCAGTCAACGCGTATATAGGCGTGCCCATGCTCGCTCTGCAGGGCAATCTCACCGAAGTCCTGCAGGCCCTTGTCATCGGGATTCGCATAGTTGCCTACCGTTGCCAGACGTATCTCGGCATCCGTGCTACCTGTGAAATACAGAAATTGATCGATCTGGTGGGAGCCGATATCGCAAAGAATGCCGCCATAGCTGGCGCGGTCGAAGAACCAGTCAGGCCGGCTTGGCCTGTTGAGTCGGTGAGGCCCCATGCCAAGCGTCTGAATGACCTTACCGATGGCGCCTTCCTGCACCAGAGCAGCAGCTTTTGTCACACTGGCCACTTCAAAGCGTTCGGAGAAATCGATTGACCAGATTCTTCCCGTTCGCTGGACACATTCTTCAATCGCCTTGAGTTGATCGAGGCTTGTGCATCCGGGTTTGTCCACCATGACATCCTTGCCACTTTCCATGGCCTTGATAGCCAGTTCGGCACGGTTCCGAGGGATCGCGGCAATGAGAATCAGATCAATGCCGTCATCGTCCAGCAGCGCATCCAGTTCAGCCACGCGCTGCTGATCACCGAAGCGCTTGACAAAGCCACTCAGCGTCTCTGGTTCGCCCTCTGTCCACCAGCCCACGAACTCGCCACCCACATCCAGCATGTTCTGGATCTGACCGAAGATATGACGGTGATCGATACCGACAGCTGCAAATTTCAATGACTTGGACATAATCTGCTAAACGTGACTCACCTGTGTGATTTCGGTTGCCGAGACATGGCATCTGCATTCAAAGCGGCTGCGAACCACCTTATGGCAGGCCGGTAACTTTATCAGAACGGTCTTAACCGTAGTGAATCCACGGCACCTTTCTGAGCAGGATAACGCCTATCGCGACGGAAGTGAATCAATTTTGAAACAATTTGTCGTCAGGGCCTTGCCAAGCTCAACCGACGAGGTACTTCTGCAGAAAGTCCAGTGCGCTCTTGCGCATCTTCGGCGTTTCCACATGGCCGCTGCCAGGCTCTACCAGCAATTGCCAGCCATGCGGATATCCGGCTTGTTCGTAGGCGATGGCCAGTGACCCGGCAACTGCTGCGACGGCTGAGGGCGGCGTCAGTGAATCCAGTTCACCCACCGCACACAGATGCGGCCGGGGTACGATCAAGCTCGCAATATCAGCCGTGCTGAAGTGTGCAAGCAGTCCGGGAACCGTCATGTAGATGCCATGCTCGTCATGTGCGCCAAGATCGACAAGCGTCTGCAGATCCGCAAGACAGCATATCTCCGCCACGGCCAGCACTCGCTCGTCCAGTGCCGCCAGCCACCAGGCGAGCGTTGCCCCCATCGAAATCCCGAAAGTTGCCACTCTGGTAGCGTCCAGTTCCTGCCTGCCATCCAACCAATCTATGGCACTGGCCAGTTCTCGCAACATGGTGCCAAACAGGGTATCCCCCTGCCACAGCAGGGATTTGCTCAAGGCAGACTCAGTATCACCACAACGCTCGCCGAAACATGGAAGATCCACGGCCAGCACAGCCATGTCCCGCTCTACCAGGGCGCGCGCGTAAGGACCTTCACGTAAAGCCGGCCTGCCGCTCAACAGTTCCTCCTTGCCAATGGAATAATTGTTGCCATGGGCGTGGCAATACAGCACGACAGGAAAAGGCCCCTCGCCAACGGGTCTGCACAGGATCGCTGGAATCCGCTCCGCTGGTGCATTGGCGGTTCGTCGTGTGACAGGTAACTGAAGGCGCTCCGTCACCATGGCGCTGGACTCGCTGAGCCGCCTCGTGTGGCTGCCCTGGTCGTCATCCGACTCGATCGCCAGGGGCAGAGGCCAGCCGCCGATCAGCTCGTGAAGACGTTCGCGTTCGCTTCGCATGCTCTCATCATACCGCTCACCAGAGCGGTGATGATACAGCGACAGGTGCAGTCCTATCGGATATCAGGCAGCTCGCTCACAAGCTGGCCAATTGCAACTCTGCAGCCAGAGCACAAGTTTGTCTGCAGGAACAGGCCGACAGATATGGTAACCCTGTACATGGTCACAGTGGTAGTGCCTCAACCTTTCCAATGCCTCTTCGTCCTCTACGCCTTCTGCGGTAACCACACATCCCAGTCCATGTCCCAGCTTTATCATCGAACGCAGCAAAACTGCATCCTTGTCACTGTTGTCCGTATCGACAATGAAGGCCCTGTCGATCTTCAGATTGCTGACAGGCAACGTTCGAAGATAGGAGAAGGAAGACAGCCCGGTGCCGAAATCATCAATGGCAAACTTGACCCCGAGGGCGGCGAGCACTCGCATTGCCTGTACGGCACGCTCAGGATCCTCCATCACGGCATTTTCGGTTATTTCCAGCTCAAGCATTCCGTCACCAAAACTTCCCTCATTCACCAACTGTGTCACCAGGGGAATGAGCTTCTTGTCAAACAGGTTCGTTGGCGACAGGTTGATGGCAAACGGAATCACGATTCCCCTGTCACGCCACTCCCGGCACTGCTTCTCTGCATTGATCAACACCCATTGTGTCAGCTTGTCGATCAGACCTGATTTCTCGGCCCAGGACACAAACTCTGCTGGCGACACCTGTCCATACTCATCGTCGTACCACCTGACCAGCACCTCGACACCCGCCAATGTGTTGGAGGCGATATCGACCTTCGGCTGATACACCAGCGTCAGTTCGTTCTGCTCGATAGCCGTCCTGAGGCGAGCCAACAACGCCAGCTTTCGGATCGAGTGCGAATCCTGGTCCTGCTGGTAGAAGCAATCCTTGACGCGCTTCGACTTGGCCTGTGCCAGCGCAATGTCTGCGAAGCGAACCAGGTCTTCCGGCCTGGAGGCGTCCGCCGGCCCCAGGGACAGACCGGTTCTGATCTGCAAGCCAACAGGGATGCCATTCAATTCGTGAGCGCATTCCAGCGTGTCATGGGCCTGATTGGCCAGACGACTCGCATTGACACGGTTCTGATCCACGACACCCACCAGACAGAAGATATCCCCTCCCATCCTCACCACATCCGTTGTCTCCGGCTCGACCTTGCGCAGGCAATCAGCTATCTGCGACAACAGCTGATCACCCAGCGCATACCCCAGAGTCTCGTTGATGACCCTGAAGTCGATGATGTCGATCATCACCAATACGACGCATTCGCTCTCATCCTTCAGATCGTTCAACCGTCTCTGGATGATTGCATTGACATTCTGCCGATTGGGCAAACCGGTCAGCGCATCATGCAAGGAGCGGTACTGCAACTGCCGGGAGTTCTTCTCCATTCTGTCGACAAAGATGCCAACTATGTAGGTCGAACTCCATATCGCCAGCCAGGAAACAGCGCAGATCAGAACAAGAAACCCGGGGGAGATGAGATAGCTGGTGATCGAATGCGCCGTCGGACTGTCGATGATACCGGTATACCAGTGATCGGTGCCCTCCACCCGCGAAGAAGACCAGATCAGCATTTCGTCACCAAACATCATCATGCCCCGGGCACTGAGCGTGTCCGCTGGCAACAGTGTCTGCAATTGTCTCGACCAGGAACGGGACAACGCTTCGTCGGCATCGCTGGTGTTGAATCGAGACGACAGGATATTGCCCTGAGAATCGTGATGCACAAACAACCGCGCCCCGGTCAGCAGCTCGCTGATCGTCAGCTCTGCTGGAGAGGGTCGAGTCTCCTTCTCCAGTGCATCGCCAGGTGTCTTGCGCTGCAGAGTCTCTCTGGCAGCCAGTTCAGCCGAGACGTCAACATGGCGCGTCAGCGACATCATTTCCGCACGGTGGTCCAGGTCATGGGCGATGAAGGCAAATACCACCAGCAGAGCGATCATGGGCAAGACGATCGAGAACTGCAGTTTGCGACGCAGTTCCTTGTTGCTCTCCAGTTGAGCTGGATCAAGGTCGACGTCAGGCGCCTTTAGCCGCCTGCCACTATCGGTATTGACCTGTCGAATGGTTGATATCTTCGCCATGATGTACGCAGGGCACACACTGACGATGGCACTGATGACGTTCATCAAACCAAAAGCGACTATCAAGCCATTCAGCAGGACATCGTCAACGACTCCGGTGTAGACCAATCCCAGAAATATCAGTGCCCATCCCAGAATGAACCGCAGAATCCTGTCCGTACGGCCCATATTGCGGAATTTCTCCAGCATCGATATTGCTCCAGATGTCCAATTAATTCACGACGACGGCGGTGGTCGAGCCGTAAGAAGGGGGTTCCCGTGGAGCTGGTATCGACAGATGGGAGGGGGGGCTTTGGGGGGGGGAGTGTTTCGGCATGTTACATAAACTGGCCCACTTCACTGTGTTCGGAAAAACAGGGTATGCTGTAAACGCTACTTTCAATCAATGGTTTATAAGGATATGAACCCAGAATGTCCGCGCTGCCGCGCAAACGGCAACGAGGTGGCTCGCCATGGCACCTATTATCGACGCTGTGATGCCCGAGCCATCGACCGGTTTCGCTGCAAGGTCTGCTGCAGCACCTTCTCCCGCGCCACCGCCACAGCGGCCTTCAGGCAGAAGAAGCGCCGCATCAATCAACCGCTGATGGCCTTGCTCAGTGCCTGTGTGTCGATGCGCCGGGCGGCTCTGTTGTTAAACGTGTCACGCAGTACGGTCAGTCGACGGCTGGCGTACCTTGGCGAACAGGCAAGGTTGCAGGAGGAGCGATTGCTGGATAGAGAGGCTCCGGTCAGACAGGTACAACTGGATGATCTGATCACTCTGGAACACACCAAATGCAAGCCCTTGAGTGTCTGTGTGGTGGTCGATAGCCAGCGCCGGCTGATCCAGGGATTCGGGGTGGCGCGTATTCCGGCCAGTGGCAATCTGGCGGCGATCTCCCGCAAGAAGTACGGAAAACGCCCCGATGAGAGCCGAAAGATGCGCGAGGAGTTGTTTGCCGAGGTGCAGCATCGGATCCATGCAGAGGCCTGTTTCAGCACCGATGGGCATGATCAGTACACCACATTGATCAAACGCCATTTCCCGGAAAGCTCACATACCGTGCACCCGAGCAAGCGTGGATGCGTGACCGGACAGGGTGAGTTGAAGAAGGTCGGCTTCGATCCTCTGTTCTCGATCAATCACACCCTGGCCATGCTTCGGGCCAACATCAACCGCCTGGTGCGTCGCACCTGGTGCACCACGAAGAAACCCGAGGCATTGGTGCACCATCTGTGGATCTATGTAGCCACCCATAACCGCATGATTCGGCAGAAGCTGGACAAGAAATGTCCAGCTGCGTGATTCCGACCATGTGACAGCTCAGGCAATAATACAACTCAGGCGGATATGACGGAATGGTGAAACACAGTGAACGAGGCCAGTTCAGGCTTCTTGAGATTTTCTGCTATCGAACTCACCCAACAACTCATCAAGCCTCGCTTCACCCAGAGTCTTCTCGGCCAGCTCGAAGACATCATTCTCCTCTTCTTCCATATGGTGATCATTGTCGTGTGCCAGCTGCTTGAATGTCTTGAGCCACTCGGGTGAACTCATATCCGTTGAATCCAGCTTCTCGATCAGTTCCATGGCTTCGTGATGCTCGGCCACGCTGTGCCGACTCTGGTCGGTACTTTCCGAGTGCTTCATGAGTGGTGCATAGAAGGCGTGCTCTTCGGCAGCTGCGTGTGCTTCGAATTCGGTTTTGAACTGCTCGTAGAGTTCACGTCTTTCTTCCGACTTGCCTTCCGTTTCGGAAATTTTCTTCATCAGATCACGCTGAGTATCGTGGTCTGCCTTGATGCGATCCAGTATGTTCATGTGGTGGTCATTCTCCTTCTGTGGCCCGTTGGCGAAGCTTGTAATCAGGCTGATGGGGTTGAGTGCGCCTGCGTCAGACGCGCAAAAATAATGACCCGCCGGAAGAAGCCTGCCCAATCACTTGTAAATTTTTCCTATAGGCCGACAGCCGTAAGCCAGGCAGGGAGATAAGCACTCTCTTAGTCAGGCAGTACTCAGGCAGTACTCAGGCAGTACTCAGGCAGTACTCAGGCAGTACTCAGGCAGTAGCCTGACTGACACGGAATGAAGTAGGCAAGTAGGCAAGTAGCTAGGCAGCTAGGCAGCTAGGCAGCTAGGCAGCTAGGCAGCTAGGCAGAATAGTACTTCCCTGTTTCCTATTTCGAGCGTCTACCCTTGAACCAAAGATAGGCCAGCACACCGCCGAACAGTCCCACCGCATAGCTCAGCACTTCATTACCTTGCATGCTCTGGCCACTGATCAGGAAATAGATAACTACCAGGCCCGTCAGCGCCAGCGAGATGAACAGCGCGTTTCTCATGTTGCTACCGTTCTTCATGCAATTGCGCTCCATGAGTTGACCGGATTTTCATGCATAGCGCTCCATGAGTTGACCGGATCTTCACGCAATTGCGCTCCATGGGTTGACCGGATCTTCATGCAATTGCGCTCCATGAGTTGACCGGATCTTCATGCAATTGCGCTCCATGAGTTGACTGGATCTTCATGCAATTGCGCTCCATGAGTTGATCGGATTTTCATGCATAGCGCTCCATAAGTTGACCGGATCTTCACGTAATTGCGCTCCATGAGTGGACCGTATGTTGACGCAATTGCATTCCATGAGCAGGCTGTATCTTCTTGCATGATATGCATTCAGCCGAGTTCGAAGGATGCGACACCGAACAACTCGTCAAGTGAATAATCCGGCATGCCTCCCTTGAACATCCGCGCTGTTTCGAACACCGCTGTCAGACCGAGCGATTCAGCCAGCTCCTTTCCGGCCTGATTCGGCTCCGGCACGTCCAGCATGATGGTCCGCGCATCCAGCTTCGCCACCAGTCGACTCAGCATGGTGAGCGCGTGGTCGCTGGAAACTGCCAACAGAGGTCCGATCTTGAAGCCTTCCCTGCATTCACGGATGGTCCCGAACGCACGCAATCGCCCTCCTTCCATGCACACAAGGGAGACTCGTGAAACGCTCGGCATGACCCAGCTGGCAAGCAGTTGCTCTCGGCGGTAGCCGTGAATTCGCGCATCCATGGCCAACAAGGCTGACCAGTCTGCGGCGTCGTATGCTCTGACAATGCTTCCGGCGTCGCTCACGGCCATACCGGACAATGCTGTCGTCGAACCGGCGTAGCGGATATTGCGATAAGCCAGGTCAAAACCGGACTTGCGGTAATTTTCCTGCTGCTCCACGACGCCATCCAGTCCAACGACCATGCCATCGAGATGCCGCATCCCGGCCTCCCATACCGCCCAACCATAACCCTGGCCCCGGTAATCCGGATGACAGATATAGAGTCCAAGAAATCCGTGTTGCGAGTCATGCCTGACAACTGAAATGGCGGCCGCAGGCCGCTGTTCGTCCAGGGCCATGAAGAAGCCTTGCGGGTCTGCCCGGTGGAACAGACTCGCGTCGTCCAGACCCGGGTTCCATCCTTCAGTCGCCGCCCAATCAAGCATGAGCTCGACCTCGGCGAGTACGGCGGGACGGATCGTGGGAGTACTCATGTCGTTCTTCAAACCGATTCATCGTTCGCAGGATCAACGCAGAGACTAGCACCACACAGTCGAATCGTCAGAAAAGGTCATGGAATTGACGAAGCGACGAAACACGGTATGAAAATTGACACTCAGGTTACGAGCCAGGCCTGAAAGCCGGTTATTTCGATGAAAACACCCTTTTTACGCACCACATGAGTGCAGACAATCAGAAACACGCACCCTATGGGAACCCCTTCGGACGAAAAGCAGCTACACGGTGAGCTCGATCTGCGGCAAGTCACCAAACAATTCGGTGACGCGATCGCCGTCAACAGCTTCACTCAACACTTCCCGGCAGGGCAATATGTCTGTCTGCTGGGTCCATCCGGTTGTGGCAAGTCAACGACCTTGCGCATGATCGCCGGTCACGAGTCCCTTAGCTCGGGTGACATCCAACTCGATGGACGCAGCATCAGTCACCTGCGCCCTGCACAACGTGGTACCGCCATGATGTTCCAGAGCTATGCCCTGTTCCCCCATCTGAGCGTCCTGGAGAACGTCGCCTTCAGCCTGAAAATGCGCGGGGTTGATGTTGCCGTACGCAATCGCAAGGCACTGGAACTGCTGGAACTGGTGCATATGGACGGATTCGTGGAGCGCATGCCCGATCAGCTGTCCGGAGGACAGCAACAGCGTGTTGCCCTGGCAAGAGCATTGATCACCGAGCCCTCGGTGCTGCTGCTCGATGAACCACTCTCGGCGCTGGACCCGTTTCTCCGCATCCGCATGCGCGCCGAACTCTCGCGCCTGCAACGCGAACTCGGCATGACGTTCATTCATGTGACTCATAGCCAGGATGAGGCAATGGCGCTGTCGGATCGCGTGGTTCTGATGAACAACTCGGTCATCGAGCAGGCAGGCACACCGGAAGAGATATTCAACGCACCGCAAACCAGTTTTGTAGCGAAATTCATGGGTGGACACAACATCGTGGAAGTCGATGGACGCGCCTATGCCCTGCGCACTGACCGAACCCGGCTATCCACCGACAGCGGGGGTGTCACTGCGCAAGTGTCCAACGTCGAGTTCCTGGGCCGTAGCGTGGACATCTCACTCGACTGCAGTGGCGTCGAGCTGGTTGCCTCCATGTCCGACGGCGACTACAACCGCGACCGGATTCGTACAGGTGACAATCTGTATGTGCATTGGATGCGTGAGGATCTGTACGAGCTCAGCGATACATCAGCAGCCGTGTGAAATCTGGAAAAAGCGCCTGGAAACGGACCATCGAGAAGCCTAACACGAGACTCACGAGACTCACGAGACTCACGAGACTCACGAGACTCACGAGACTCACGAGACTCACGAGACTCACGAGACTCACAAGACTCACAAGACTCACAAGACTCACGAGACTCACGAGACTCACGAGACTCACGAGACTCACGAGACTCACAAGACTCAAACAGGACTCACACGAGACCCATTCAAGACCCTTCACTATCAACCTTCACCCCCTTTCCATCAACTCAACAGGAAACACCATGAAAGACAAGCAAGTCGATGTAAACGGCACGATTCCGAGCGCACTTCTGAACGAGGGCATGACCGCTCACGAACGTCAGCGACGACGCCTGCTCAAGGGCGCGTCGGCAAGCGCTGTGGTTGCAGCATCCACGGTATTCGGTGTTCCCACCATCTGGGCACAGAACATCAAGAACGTCACATTGCGCCAGTTCGGCACTGGCGTCTCCAACCTCAATGACGTTGCTGACAAGGTAAAGGAAGATCTCGGGTTCACGCTGGAGATGACTGCGCTGGATTCGGATTCGGTCGCGCAACGGGCAGCGACACAGCCCAACTCCTTCGATATTGCGGATATCGAGTACTGGATCTGCAAGAAGGTCTGGCCTGCTGGCAATCTGCAAGCCATGGACACCAGCAAGATCGACAACTACGACAAGATCGTTGGCATTTTCAAGGACGGCAAGCTGACTCCCGAAAGCACCATTGCCCAGGGCACTGCCCCGCACACGGTCGGCTTTGTGGATGGTCCCGACGGCAAGAATTTCGTCGATGAAGAATCTGGATGGATGACCCTGATCCCTACAATCTACAATGCTGACACCCTCGGCATACGACCTGACCTCATCGATGGCGAAGTGACGTCCTGGGCGCAATTGCTCGATCCACAGTTCAAGGGCAAGGCGTCGATACTCGACATTGCCTCGATCGGTATCATGGATGCCGCCATGGTGTGCGAGGCCATGGGCGAGATCAGCTATGGCGACAAGGGTAACATGACTCGCGAAGAGATCGACAAGACCATGGCAATCCTCACGGAAGCCAAGAAAAACGGACAGTTCCGTGCTTTCTGGAAAAGCTTCGACGAGAGCGTGAACCTGATGGCTTCCGGTGAAGTGGTCATCCAGTCCATGTGGTCTCCGGCCATTACTGCCGTCAAGGCCAAGGGCATCCCCTGTGTCTACCAACCCTTGCAGGAAGGCTATCGTTCCTGGGGTGGCGGAATCGGTCTGTCGAAGAATCTGAGTGGTCTTGAGCTGGACGCCGCCTATGAATACATCAACTGGTACCTCTCCGGCTGGGTCGGTGGCTATCTGATGCGTCAGGGATATTACTCGGCTGTACCTGAGACATCGAAGAACTTCATGACCGCTGACGAATGGGGATTCTGGTTCGAGGGCAAACCCAGTGAAGGCGAAATCGTCAACCCGCAAGGCGTGGTCATGGAGCAGGCGGGTGCCGTGCGCGACGGAGGCTCCTTTGAACAACGTATGGGAAGCGTTGCCTGCTGGAACGCCGTCATGGACGAGAACCAGCACATGATCCGCAAATGGAACGAGTTCATCGCAGCCTGATCCTGCTTGTCGGCAGCCTGTATCCAGGCTGTTGACTCCGGGGCCGACGGCAGTACTGCTGCTCGCAGTGACTGCCGTCGGCCTCGGCCTCGGGATCGACCACTGATTCAAGCGGGTACCGCAAACATGCCTTTCACGCCCCACTCCTAGGAGAAACTTTCTTGATTTCGGAACGCCTGCGTCTGTCCGGCATCAGCTGGCTGCAACTCTCACCCATTCTGATGATTCTGGGGTTCTTCCTGGTGCTGCCCATTCTGGCCATCGTCACCGTCAGTTTCTGGAGTTCAACCGAGTACAGCTATTTCCCGGATTTCCAGTTCGAGAACTACCAATACCTGCTTACCTCCAGCGTGACCTGGTCTGTCTACCTGAAGACATTCATGTTCACAGCCATCACCTGGTTCTGCACGCTGGTGATCGGCTTCACCGTGGCCTACTTCCTCGCCTTTCATGTGCGTAGCCTGTATACGCAAATCGGACTTTTCCTGCTTTGTACCATCCCGTTCTGGACATCCAATATCATCCGCATGATTTCATGGATTCCTTTTCTGGGCCGCAACGGCATTGCCAACAGCGCGCTAATGGATATGGGCATGATCGATCAGCCACTGGAGTGGCTGTTGTTCTCCGACTTTGCCGTCATCCTCGCCTTTGTGCACCTGTTCACGCTGTTCATGATCGTACCGATATTCAACACCATGATGCGCATCGATCACAGTCTTGTCGAAGCGGCTCGTGATGCCGGTGCCAGTGGCTTGCAGATTCTGACCAACATCATCATTCCGCTGAGCAAGCCCGGCATCATGATCGGCTCGATTTTCGTCGTCACACTGGTGATGGGCGATTTCATCACGGTCAGATTCATGAGTGGGGGGCAGAGTGCGTCTGTCGGGCGGCTGATCTCCAACGAAATCGGTCTGTTGCAATACCCGGCGGCCTCGGCCAGTGCTGTGGTGCTACTGGCTACCGTCCTGCTCATGATCGCGATCATGCTGCGCTTTGTCGACATCCGAAAGGAGCTGTGACCATGAGCGATCGACGCCCCTTGAGTTTCTACCTGCTGGCTCTGTTCTTCGCCGTGTTCGTGCTGTTTCTCTACGGACCGACAATCACGATTGCCATTCTGTCCTTCCAGGGTCCCTCCGGGGGGCTGACCTTTCCGATGAATGGCAGCTCGCTTCACTGGTTCCGCAACCTCTTCGAGCAACAGGCCGTGGGCGATATCTGGGGTTCCTTCCGTCGCTCCCTGGCGCTGGGATTGATCGTGATGACCGTCACTGTCGTGGTGTCCCTGATGGGAGGCATGGCTTTCCGGCGACGCTTTCACGGGTCCAGTCTGGTGTTCTACCTGATCATCACCAGCCTGATCATTCCATCCATTCTGATCTCACTGGGCGTCGGCATTCTGTTCAATGTTCTGGACCTGGAGGTGCACTGGGCAAGTTCCGGACTGGGTTCGCAACTGACCTGGACGCTTCCCTTCGGCCTGTTGATCATGTTCGCGGTATTCAATCGTTTTGACAGTCGATTCGAGGAGGCAGCGCGAGACCTTGGCGCCAGCAACTGGCAGGTCATCAGGCATGTCGTCCTGCCATTGATCGCACCCAGTCTGATCGGCGTCGGGCTGTTCGGCTTCACTCTCTCCTATGACGAATTTGCCAGAACACTGTTGACCGCCGGTTCCTACAACACGCTTCCCCTGGAAATCTACGGCATGACGACCAGCGTCACCACCCCTGTTCTCTATGCGCTGGGCACACTGACCACCGTGTTCTCCTTCCTGATCATCGGCCTGTTTCTGGGCATCTTCCTGTGGCTGCGTCGTCGTACCCACCGCGCTGCATGAAACCAGACCACTACCAAATGAGAATAGGCGAGCCTGCACAGACATGCTAGCGTCCACGGCAGGGTCAGAATGGACCTGCCGGCACGCTGGCAGGGTCATGGTGTCTGCCATGCGCCCTCTGACCTGAAACGGCACACCCGGCACGCAAGCGCCGAGTGTGTGTAACGCTTGTACAGGTCAGGGAGAATGGCATGTCTGTCAGGGCATTGTGCCAACGCAGGAACCGTATCGAGAGGCAATGGGACAGCTTCCTGTCGGGCAAGCAGCGCGCTGCTGCCGACGTTGTCAATCATGACATCCTGGAATCGTGGCAGCGCTGCAAACGCCAGTTGAAGAAGCAGCCCACCGTGGCCCCGGTGGCTGATGAGTACCTGACCCGACACCAGTGGCGAGACTCGCCCTTGCACTCGGCCACACTGGCCGAGCGAGATAACATGGACCAGCTGGTGCATGAAGGAGAGATGGTTGCCGCGATAGCAGACGCTTCCGGGCATCTGCTGTGGACCAGTGCCAGCAGCTTCATGCAGCCCAGAGCCGAGTCGGTGAACTTTCGGCCCGGTGGCATCTGGGATGAGTCCTCCACCGGCACCAATGCTGTCGGCCTGTCGCTGAAATTGCATCGCCCGGTCACGGTCTTTTCCTCCGAGCATTTTCTTCCCACGGTGCATGACTGGGTCTGTTACGCAGCCCCCATCATTCACCCGCAGACTCGTGAATGTCTGGGTGTTCTGGACATGTCGACCACCTGGGAGCATTACACCCCCATGGGGCAGGCGGCCGTGGCCGGCATTGCCAATTCCATCGCCTCCCGCTTACCCGAGAAGAAGCCGGGTGCCGAGCTGGAAATTCACGCACTGGGCCATCCTCGCGTGATGTTCAGAGACAAGCCCCTGCCCGTCTCACTGCGACAACTGGAGATTCTGAGCCTGCTGGTACTCAATCCGCAGGGCCTGTCAGTGAGTCAGCTGCATGCGGCCCTGTACGGTGATTCCCCCGTTTCCACCTCAACGCTCAAGGCCGAACTGTCTCGTCTGCGTGCCCTGCTTGCCGGCAACATAGGCTCACGACCCTATCGATTGCAGGTACCCGTGTTCGCCGACTTTGTCGAGATCTGGACGGCCTTGCACGCCAGGGACAATGACCGCGCCATGCGACTGTATCGTGGGTCGCTGATCACGCAGTCGGTCGCGCCGGAACTGGAAGAATGGCGGCGGTGCATCGATGCCCTCATGGAACGTTCACTGGAATGCTGCAACGACAGCGCCCAGTTGATCGGCAAACTGCACAAGAGCTTGTCCGGCAGTGGTCCGGTGCGCGAACGATTGCTGGAACTGCTGAGCTGAGTCATTGACCTGTCGAGACAGCGTCGAGACCGGCTGGAAGCCATTGATCTCGACGCTGACAAGTCCATCTTATCGAACAGCCGTTTGTCAGAAGAAGCCCATTGGGTTGATGTCATAGCTGACCAACAGATTCTTGGTCTGCTGATAGTGGTCCAGCATCATCTTGTGATTTTCACGACCTACACCGGATTTCTTGTAGCCACCGAAGGCGGCGTGCGCCGGATAATGGTGGTAGCAATTGGTCCAGACACGTCCTGCCTGAATACCTCGCCCCATGCGGTAAGACAGATTCATGTCTCGAGTCCATACGCCGGCGCCCAGACCGAACTCACTGTCATTGGCGATGGCCAGCGCTTCGGCTTCATCCTTGAAGGTCGTCACTGAAATGACCGGGCCAAAGATCTCTTCCTGGAACACGCGCATGTCATTGGTGCCCTTGAGCAAGGTTGGCTGTACGTAGAAGCCGGTTCCCAATTGCTCATCCATGCTTTCGACATCTCCGCCGATCAGCACCTCAGCCCCTTCTTGCTTGCCGATGTTGATGTAGCTGAGAATCTTGTCGTACTGTTGCTCGGACGCCTGCGCACCAACCATGACCTCGGTGTCCAGAGGATTGCCCCGTTTGATCTGACCTGCGCGGTCGATCACCATGGCAATGAATCGCTCGTAGATCGATTCCTGCACCAACAGCCGTGAAGGACAGGTACACACTTCGCCCTGGTTGAAGAACGCCAGTACGGCCCCCTCCACGCACTTGCTGATGTACTGCTCCTCATGATCGAGAATATCCTCGAAATAGATATTGGGCGACTTGCCACCCAGTTCCACTGTCGATGGAATGATGTTCTCCGCCGCACACTTCAGGATATGGGACCCCGTAGGCGTTGACCCGGTAAAGGCGATCTTTGCGATGCGCTTGCTGGTCGCCAGCGCATTGCCGACTTCCTTGCCGTAACCATTGACGATATTGAGAACGCCCGGCGGCAGCAGGTCGCCGATCAGGTCCATGAAAATCAGAATGGATACCGGTGTCTGCTCTGCAGGCTTGAGCACAACGCAGTTGCCCGATGCCAATGCCGGCGCCAGTTTCCAGGCAGCCATCAACAGCGGAAAGTTCCAGGGGATGATCTGTCCGACAACACCCAGAGGCTCATGGAAGTGATAAGCCACGGTGTTGTTGTCTATCTCACCGATACTGCCTTCCTGGGAACGCATGCAACTGGCGAAATACCGGAAGTGATCCGCCGCCAGCGGCACATCGGCATTCAGGGTTTCGCGAACAGCCTTGCCGTTGTCCCAGGTCTCGGCCACCGCCAGCTTTTCCAGATTCTGTTCGATCCGGTCAGCAATCTTCAACAGGATGTTCGATCGTGCCGTCACCGACATCGTGCCCCAGGCTTCGCGCGCAGCGTGAGCGGCGTCCAGAGCCAGATCGACATCGGCACCATCCGAACGAGCCACCTGACAGAACACCTTGCCGTTTACCGGAGAGACATTGTCGAAGTACTGTTCGGCTACTGGCGGTACCCATTTGCCGCCAATGTAGTTGTCATAGCGCTTCTGGAAATCAACCACGGCGCCGTCTGTATTGGGATCTGCGTATATCACTCTTTCCTTCCTCATCAGTCTTGTTATGGTTCAATTGCGCATCGCTGTGTCGCAATGAACTCATTGATAAACCGACGAGGTTGGAAAAAGGTTGGTCGCCCGTGACGCCTCAGTCCGAGTGCAACAGACAATCCGTCAATGGGCTATCGGCCCTGGACAGACCCTCGATGACGCTGAAGTGGTTTTTTCCCGGTTCATAGATCCCGCGCATGCCGGGCAAGACCACGCCCCATCGCTCGCACAGCAGCCGTGTCTGACGCAGAAACTCAGGGCGTTCTTCCGCTCCGACCCACAGTGTCAAGGCCACTCCTGACAGTGGCGCATGCAAGGCAGGGCTTTCGGCAATTGCCAGCTCACTATTCAGCTGCAAGGCCTCATTCATCGGGTGGGCCATCAGTGGGCGCAGATCGTACAAGCCGCTGATGGGCAGCACATGCTCCAGACGTCGGAACACCGGAGTGGCCAACCGGGCATCCTCGCTCAACAGGCGTGCCACCAGGTGTCCTCCTGCCGAATGCCCGGTCAGCCTGATCGGTCCATCCACTCGACTCGCTGCAATAGTGACAGCCTGGACGATGTCCTGCGTGATCTGCGCAATGGACACAGCCGGAGCCAGACGATAGGACGGCAGTGCCACGCTCCAGCCGCGAGCCAACGCGCCCTTAGCCAGGAAGGTCCACCAACTCTTGTCGAACTTGTGCCAATAGCCGCCGTGAACGATTACCACCAGACCGCGTGATTGACCGGCTGGCCGGGCGATGTCCATGATCTGTCTGGCATCGCTGCCATAGGCGATATCGGCATCCAGGCGACCGGTGGTCGCCAGTTGCTCCCGCAGACTCAACGATTCGCGAGCCCATTGCTCCGGCATGGCGGCAGAGCCCGGAATATAGGCGCCGTTTTCGAATGCATCTGCCCAGTCAATGAAGGCGGTATCGAGGTCAATCATGAAGGACTCGTTGCTATCGGACTGACGTTGATCGATCAAACGCCCAGGTAGGTATCCGCGATATTCCGGTCCAGTTGCTCAGGCCGTCCGGACCAGATAGTCGCTCCCTTTTCCAGAATATAGCAGTGATCGGCGACGCTCAGCAGTTCCCGCAGCGTCTTGTCCACCAGCAGGATCGACATGCCATCGGCCTTCAACTGGCGAATGGCTGCCCAGATCTCCTGACGGATGATCGGCGCCAGGCCTTCCGTGGCCTCGTCCAGTATCAGCAGACGCGGGTTGATCATGAGCGCCCGTCCGATGACCAGCATCTGCTGCTCACCTCCGGAAAGCGTGCTGGCCGACTGCTTGCGGCGTTCCTGCAGCCGCGGAAACAGGCGATAGATTCGGGCAAGATCCCAGGCGCCTTTTCTCGCTGCCGCCACCAGGTTTTCCCGGACACTCAAGTTGGGGAACACGCGACGGCCTTCCGGTACCAGACCGATTCCGGCTTGCGCCACCCGGTGCGATGGCAGATCCATGAGGGAGCGACCCTGCAGTTCCATATGACCAAGACGCCGGTCGACCAGTGCACAGATAGCGTTGATGGTCGTGGACTTGCCCATGCCGTTACGCCCCATGAGCGATACGACCTGACCTTCATCCACCTGCAGCTCGACACGGTACAGGACCTGTGTGTGCCCATACCAGGCTTGCAATTCACGAATGTCGAGCAGGCAAGTCATGCGCGTGTTTCATCATCACTATCGTTCGAATCGCTCATGGAAGCATCAATATCCCTCTGGTCGCTCATGGAAGCATCACTGTCTTCCAGACCGCTTGCACAAGCATCACCATCTTCCAGATCGCCCATATAGGCTTCGCGAACGTCAGGGTTCTGCCGAATCTGGGCGACCGTTCCGCTGGCAATGATGCGTCCGTAGACCAGTACCGAGAGACGGTCTGCCAGGGCAAATACGGCATCCATATCATGCTCCACCAGAAGAACCGGGGCTTTGAGCTTCAGTGATGCCAGAAGCCGCGTCATGGCTCTTGACTCCGCGGCACCGACACCCGCCATGGGTTCATCCAGTATGAACGCCTTAGGCTCCATCGCCAGCGCCATGCAGAGCTCCAGTTTGCGTCGCTCCCCATGGCTCAATTCTGCCGCCATGATCGACGAGCGATCCAGCAGATCCACTTGCGCCAGAAAGTCCCTGGCCTTGTCCAGCAACGGTTCCTGCTGACTGACCTTTGCAAAGAAACGGAAGGTACTGCCGGACTTTCCCTGTACCGCCAGCATGACGTTCTGCAGTACATCGAACTCGGGGATGACCATGGATACCTGGAAACTCTGTGCCAGACCGGCGCGAGCGCGTTCAGTCATGCTCAACTTGCTGACATCCTTTCCTGCCAGCAGGATCTGGCCACTGTCCTGTCGCAACTGCCCGCTTATCTGCCGGATCAATGTCGACTTGCCGGCACCGTTGGGGCCGATCAGCGCATGGATCTCCCCGCGTCTGAGCTGCAAGGAGACATCCTCGCAGGCCACCACCGTACCGAACCGCTTGCACAGGCTGCGCACATCGATCAGTACATCGTCATCAGCGCTGTCATTCGCCTCAACCACGAGAAGCCCTCCTGTCCAGCAGACTGATGATTCCACCGCGCGCGTGGAGGACCATGACGATCAGCACGGCGCCCAGCCAGAACTGCCAGTTCTCACTCCAGCTGCCGAGTGTCTGTTCGAGAATGATGAAAACAGCAGCTCCGATGAGCGGTCCGGCCAGCCTGGCAACCCCGCCCAGAATGACGAAGACCATGATCTCCCCCGAGGTATGCCACCCCAGTACCGATGGACTGACAAAGCGATTGAGATCGGTGTACAAGGCACCCGCAATACCGGTGATGACGCCCGACATGACGAAGGCCGTCAATTGCACCTTGTACGGCGAGATGCCCAATGTGGATACCCGCACGGGATTCTGCCGTGCCGCCTGCAAGGCCAGACCGAAACGCGATTGCACCAGGCGGCTGCACAGGCCCATCGCCAGCATCAGCCAGACAAAACAGATGGCGAAGAAATGAATGCCGTTCATCGTGTTCATGCCCGGAAACGTGCTGCGCAGGTAGACCGACAGACCGTCTTCTCCGCCATAGCCGGGCCAGCTGATGGCGAAGTAGTAGATCATCTGCGCAAAGGCCAGCGTGATCATGATGAAATAGACACCGCTGGTACGTAGCGACAAGGCGCCGATCAGCCAGGCAAACGCAGCGCACACCAGTGCGGCAATCGGCCAGATGATGAGCATGCGGGTTGTGCCTTCAATCAGCCATGGTGATTGCATGATGGGCTCGTAGTTCAGCGCATGACTGGCCAGGATACCGGCTACGTAACCGCCGATACCGAAGAAGGCGGCGTGGCCGAAGGAGACCAGCCCACCATGACCCAACGCCAGGTTGAGGCCGACTCCGGCCATCGCCAGTATCGAGACCTTGGTCGCCAGTGTGATGATGTAGGGCTCATCCAGCCACAGGGCCAGCAGTGCCACACTGGCCAGCAGCAGCAGGCAAATGAAGGCAATGAAGGGATCTCGCCCGTTCATGCCGGCTTGCCGAACAGGCCCGAGGGTCTGATGATGAGGATGGCGGCCATGAGAATATAGATGAGCATGGACGCCAGGGCGGAGCCTACGGAGCTGGCTGCCGCATTGTCCATGAACTGACGAAAGAAGACCGGCAGCATGAAGCGCCCCATGGTGTCGGTCAATCCGACGATGATCGCACCGATCAAGGCACCCTTGATGGATCCGATGCCGCCGATGACGATGACCACGAAGGCCAGAATCAACACCGGTTCCCCCATGCCGACTTCCACAGACTGGATGGCACCGACCAGAGCGCCTGCCAGACCTGCCAGGGCCGCGCCCAGAGCAAACACCAGCGTATACAGCGTGGAGATATCCACTCCCAGCGCGCCGATCATCTGTCGATCACTCTGCCCTGCCCTGATACGGATTCCCAATCGCGTCCTGGCTATCAACAGATACAGACCGGCTGCAACGACAAATCCGCAGAGGATGATCGCCAGGCGATAGCGCGAGTACACGATATCGAGTACCGGCAGGTGCACGGAGCCTGCCAGCACGTCCGGCACATCCAGATACAAGGGAAAGGCACCGAAGAGCCAGCGAGTGCCTTCCGAGAACATCAGGATCAGCGCGAACGTGGCCAGCACCTGATCCAGATGGTCGCGCCGGTAGAGCCGTCGCAAGACAACCATCTCCACCAGCGCCCCCGCCAGGGCAGCAGCTGCCAGACTGGCCGCCAGCCCCAACCAGAAGGAACCACTCCACCCGGCCACGGCCGCAGCGACGAACGCCCCCACCATGTACAGTGAACCATGTGCCAGGTTGATCAGACCCATGACGCCGAACACCAGGGTCAGACCTGCCGACATCAGGAACAGCATGACGCCGAACTGCAAGCCGTTAAGCAGCTGTTCGATGAAAAGACTCGCGCTCATGGTCTATCCATGCAAAGCCGGCCCGACAGGCGTCGCGTTACATCTTGCACTCGTCCGCGTAGACGTTCGAATGCTGTTCCAGTGCCGTGGAGACAATGCGGTTGGTCAATACATCACCTTCCGAGACCACTTCACGCACATAGATGTCCTGAATGGGGTGGTGGCTGTTGTCGAACGCGAAGTCGCCCCGGGTGGAAGCGAAGTCCGCCTCTTCCAGTGCAGACCGAAAAGCATCCATGTCCTTGACATCTGCCTTGCCCATTGCGGATAACAACAGCTTGCCCGTGTCGTAGCCTTGTGACGCATACAGCGATGGCAGTCGACCATAGCTTGCCTCGAACTCGGCCACGAATGTCTTGTTGGCTTCATTGTCCAGGTCCTTCGACCACTGCGAGGTATTCTTCACACCCAGGGCAGCATCGCCCACCGCTCCCAGAATGCCCTGATCAAAGGAAAACGCCGGGCCGATCACTGGCAGGTCGATCTCTGACTGGTCCCACTGCTTCATGAAGCTGATACCCATACCGCCAGGCAGAAAGAAGAAGACGCTATCGGCATCCGATGCGCGAATCTGCGCAATTTCCGCCGCGTAGTCTGTCTGCCCGAGTTTCGTATACAACTCGCCAGCCAGCTCCCCTTCATAGAATCGCTTGTAGCCGGTCAGTGCATCCTTGCCTGCCGGGTAATTCGGCGCGAGGATGAAGCTGTTCTGCAGACCGGCAGAATTGGCGTAACTACCGGCCGCCTCGTGCAGATTGTCATTCTGCCAGGCCACATTGAAATAATTTTCATGACAGCCCTTGCCCGCCAGTGCCGATGGACCGGCATTGGGCGAGAGATAGAACCTGCCCTGATTGACGGCTGCCGGAATCACGGCCATGGCCAGGTTGGAGAAGATGATACCGGTGAGAACATCCACCTTCTCTGACTGAATCATCTTGTCGGCAATCTGCACGGCGACATCCGGTTTGCGCTGATCATCCTCGATGATCAGCTCCACATCCGGGTTCTCACCGATGGCCAGCAGGAAGCCATCGCGCACATCGATGCCGAGGCTCGAGCCGCCCCCCGACAGTGTCGTGATCATGCCCACCTTGACCGGGTCGGCCGCAGCGACCGCCGGCAGGCTCGCCGCCAGAATGCTTGCGATGGACACGCTCAGCGCGCAGACAGAGGGTTTGAACATGGTGTTTATCTCCGGATGTGATGAACTGCCTCGACCAAGTCTAAGCGATTTTTCCTGCCCGGGAACAAATCTTCGGGCACTCTGATTCCGGCCCTCCCCCTCGCTCAGGGGCTCCGCCGCAAGCCTCGGCACGACGACGAATTCGTGCACGCTGATCGCAAAGCGGTGGAAACGAGTCGAATGCAACGCAGCTGTCACACGATCGCGATACGTCATTCATACGTCTGCGACACGCTCGCAACACGCCTGTCATGTAACTGTCACACGATCACAACAGTCCGGTCACACGCCCGTCACAGTCCGCATCGATGGAGCAATTCAACATCAATTCTACTTGAGTTATGCTGGCACTCATGTTTTAGTGCGCAGCTCTCTATCACCACACCACGGTAGGAATCGACGATGAAGAAGACTCTGCTAGGAACCGTCATGGCACTGGCCATGGGAAGTACCGCCGTCCCGGCAACGGCCGCCACGGAAATTCAATGGTGGCACGCGTTTACCGGTCGTCTTGGCGACCTGCTGGCCGAACAGATCGAAACGTTCAACGCCTCGCAAGACGATTACGTGGTCGTTGGCACACACAAGGGCAACTATTCCGAAGCCCTGAACGCCGGGATCGCCGCGTTTCGCGCCGGCGAGCAACCACACATCCTGATGGTTTTCGAGGTGGGTACCGCAACCATGATGAGTGCCCAGGGCGCCATCAAACCCGTCTACGAGCTCATGAAGGAAAGCGGCGCCGAATTTGATGCCGATGCCTATCTGCCACCGGTGAAGGGCTACTACACCACGGCCGAAGGCGAAATGCTTTCATTGCCCTACAATTCGTCAACCCCGGTTCTCTACGTGAATCGTGACGCTCTTGTCGAAGCGGGTCTGGACCCTGACATGGACCTGACGACCTGGGAGCAGGTGGATGCAGCTCTGGACAAGATCAAGGAAGCCGGCAGCGATTGCCCTCTGACCACCGCCTGGCAGAGCTGGGTGCATCTGGAAAACCTCTCTGCCTACCACGATGTGCCTTTCGCCTCGAAAGACAATGGTTTCACCGGACTGGACACCGAACTGGCGTTCAACGGTCCCGTGCAGGTGGCCCATATCCAGGCCATGGGCGATTGGGCGAAAGACGGCAAGTTCATGTATGCCGGTCGACGCAATGAAGGTGGTGCCAACTTTCGCGCCGGTGAATGTGCATTCTTCACAGAGTCTTCAGCCGGTTATGCCGGTGTCAAGGCCGAAGCCGAATTCGATTTCGAGATCCGACCACTGCCTTACTGGTCAACCGTTGAGGCAGCACCTCAGAACACGATCATCGGTGGCTCCTCACTGTGGGTACTCAACGGTCATGAAGCCGAAGAATACAAGGGTGTCGCGCAGTTCCTGAACTTCCTGTCCAGCTCGGATGTACAGGCCAAATGGCATCAGGACACCGGCTATCTGCCCATCACGACGGCGGCCTATGAGCAAACCAAGGCTGAAGGTTTCTATGACGAGAACCCAGGCACCGATATCGCCATCCTGCAGATGACCGGTAAACCCACCACCGGCAACTCCAAGGGCCTGCGACTGGGCAGCTTCGATCAGATCCGCGGCATCATCGACGAAGAACTCGAAGCCGTCTGGACGGGGGACAAGGACGCACAGACAGCGCTGGACAGCGCGGTCAATCGCGGCAACCAGTTGCTGCGTCGTTTCGAACAGGCCAACAAGTAGAGTCTGACCGATTGTTGCTGCGGCGGTCATTCTAGGCCACCGCAGCAACAATTCCCGTCAAACTCTGTCCGGCTTCCCCCTCTTTCCTTCATCAGACGACGACACAGTCCGTGGACAAACGCGTGACCTTCAAGGGCTGGCGATTACCAGTCCTGCTGATACTGCCGCAAGCGCTCATCACGGCCGTATTCTTCTTCTGGCCAGCCGGCCAGGCCATCTACCAGTCGGCTTTCATTCCCGACCCGTTCGGCCTGAAATCGCAATTCGTCGGCCTGGGCAATTTCGAATACCTCTTCTCCGATCCTTACTACCTCGCCTCATTCAAGACCACTGCGATATTCTCGATTCTGGTGACCCTGGTCTCGATGAGTGTTGCTCTGTGGCTGGCCCTGATGGCTGACCGCATCATCAAGGGTTCGGGTACCTACCGTACCTTTCTGATCTGGCCCTACGCCGTGGCACCCGCCGTGGCGGGCGTCCTGTGGCTGTTCATGTTCAACCCCAATGTGGGCATCGCCAGCTGGTACCTTGATCAGATAGGCTATGACTGGAACCACAAGCTGAACAGCGGCCAGGCCATGTGGCTGGTGGTGCTGGCCTCCTCCTGGGGACGCATCAGCTACAACTTCCTGTTCTTTCTCGCCGGCCTGCAGGCCGTGCCCAAAAGCGTGATCGAGGCAGCGGCCATCGACGGCGCGCATTTCTGGCGCCGCTTCTGGACCATCGTCTTCCCGTTGCTCTCGCCTACCACCTTCTTCCTGTTGGTGGTCAATATCGTCTACGCCTTCTTCGAGACCTTCGGCGTCATACACACCATCACTTCCGGTGGGCCTCAACAATCCACCACGATTCTGGTCTACAAGGTATTTTCCGATGGCTTTGTTGGTCAGGATCTGGGCTCTTCGGCGGCTCAGTCGGTCGTATTGCTGGTGGTTGTAGGCCTGTTGACGGTCATACAGTTCAAGTTCATCGAGCGACGGGTGCACTACTGATGAGTGGCATGGTAGAAAAAACCGGCAAGGCCACCTGGCTGATTCATCTGGGCCTGATCATCGGTATCGGTATCGTCTGCTTTCCGATCTATCTGGCTTTCGTGGCCTCCTCGGTCTCTCAGGCCGAGCTGGTTCGTCCGCCAATGCCCTTGTTACCGGGCGATCAGCTGATCGAGAACTACACGCGTGCGCTGTTCTCCGGTATCAATGCACCCGTATGGCGGATGCTGATGAACTCCATGATCATGGCTCTGGGCATTGCCATCGGCAAGATCATCATTTCCCTGATGTCGGCCTTTGCCATCGTCTATTTCCGTTTCCCCATGCGTGGGCTGTTCTTCTGGCTCATCTTCATGACATTGATGCTGCCGGTCGAGGTTCGCATCGTACCCACCTATGTGGTGGTTGCCGATTTCGGCATGCTCAACAGCTACTCAGGCCTGATATTGCCACTGGTAGCCTCGGCAACTGCCACCTTCCTGTTCCGACAGTTCTACATGACTGTCCCGGATGAACTGGCCGAGGCCGCGCGCGTCGACGGTGCCTCCCCCATGCGCTTCTTCATCGACATCCTTCTACCGATGTCGAGAACCAATATCGCCGCCCTGTTCGTCATCCTTTTCATCTATGGCTGGAACCAGTACCTATGGCCCCTGCTGATGACTACCGACCCGGACATGAACACCATCGTCATGGGCATCAAGCAGATGTTTCCTTCGGGAGATGATCTGACCGACTGGCCACTGATCATGGCAACAGCGCTGCTGGCCATGCTGCCGCCGGTGCTGGTTGTGGTCTTCATGCAGAAGCTTTTCATCAAAGGCCTGGTGGAAACAGAGAAATAAAGCACGCACATGTCTACAGTCACACTCAATGACGTTCGCAAGTCCTACGGGCGCGATGAAATCATCCACGGAGTCGATATCGACATCGCCGACAAGGAATTCATCGTCGTCGTTGGCCCGTCCGGTTGCGGCAAGTCAACCCTGCTGCGCATGATCGCAGGCCTGGAAACGATCAGTGATGGCACCATCAGTATCGACGGCCGGATCGTCAACGATCTGGAGCCCATGGAGCGCAACATTGCCATGGTGTTCCAGAATTACGCACTCTACCCTCACATGAGCGTGTTCGACAATATGGCCTACAGCCTGAAGATCGCAAAAATGAGCAAGGCCGAGATTCGCGAACGCGTGGAAAAGGCTGCCACACTGCTGCAACTGAGCGACTATCTGAAACGCAAGCCCCGTGAGCTGTCCGGTGGCCAGCGCCAGCGAGTGGCCATGGGCCGTGCCATCGTGCGCAAGCCTGCAGTTTTCCTGTTCGATGAACCGCTGTCGAACCTTGATGCCAAACTGCGGGTGCAGATGCGACTGGAGATCCGCAAGCTGCAACGTGAGCTGGGAGTCACCTCGGTCTATGTCACCCACGATCAGGTCGAGGCGATGACGCTGGGTGATCGACTCATGGTGCTCAACGGCGGACACGTGGAACAGTTCGGCACGCCCATCGAGCTCTATGAAAGACCCGCCTCACGCTTCGTTGCCGACTTCATCGGCAGCCCTTCGATGAACATGCTGAGCGGCACGGCAGGCAGCGGCGGGGTCACGCTGGAAAACGGTGCGTTCATCGCCAGCGAAACGCGAGCCACCGGTCCCGTCCAACTGGGCATTCGGCCGGAGCATCTGGTACTGAATGAGGGCGGCCCACTGGTACTGGAGGCCTCCATGGTAGAGCAGCTGGGATCCAACACACTGGTACATGGCTTCCTGTCGGGAACCCGGAAGGCACTGGTTGCCAGCCTGCAAGGTGTTCACAGCGAAGACTCCATCGGGCCGGCCCTGCAATTCGATGTACCGCCCGCTGCCCAGCATATCTTCGACTCGGATAGCGGCAAGCGCCTTGACGCTTGATCAACGATGGCTTGATCAACGACCCGAGAATCGATGAGAACTGGCAGGATCGTGCAGAGCCGATCCGGATGCCACAGTGTTTTCATGCAATGATCGACGGAAGTGCTGCCACTTGCAGTATCTGATTGGTATCATTGTTCGCTTTTTCAACCGGACAATATCACCATGGAATCACTGCAAGCGGGCAGCGACGTCGTCTTTGTACTGCTGGGAGCCATCCTGGTGTTGTTCATGCACTCGGGCTTTGCGTTTCTGGAAGTCGGTACGGTCAGAGAAAAGAATCAGGTCAACGCCCTGGTCAAGATCTTCACCGATTTTGCCGTGTGCACCGTCGCCTATTTCCTGATCGGCTACCCACTGGCCTACGGCATCGATTTTCTTGCCCCAGCCTCCGAGCTGGCCGTCAACAACGGCTACGAGCTGGTGAAGTTCTTTTTCCTGCTGACCTTTGCAGCTGCCATTCCGGCCATCATCTCCGGTGGCATTGCCGAACGTGCGCGCTTCTATCCGCAGGTCATGGCATCGATCATCATCGTGGCACTGGTCTACCCCTTCTTCGAAGGTATTGTCTGGAACGGCAATCTGGGTTTCCAGGCCTGGCTTGAAGCCACCACAGGGGCACCGTTTCATGACTTTGCCGGCTCCATCGTGGTCCATGCCATGGGTGGCTGGCTGGCCCTCGGCGCCGTTATCCTGCTGGGCGCTCGCCAGGGACGATACAGCCGCAACGGCGGCCCTGGTGCCAACTTTGCTCCCAGCAGCATACCCTTTCTGGCACTCGGCGCCTGGATCCTGACCGTCGGCTGGTTCGGGTTCAATGTCATGTCAGCCCAGAGCGTTGCCGGGGTCAGCGGCCTGGTCGCCATGAATTCCCTGATGGCCATGGCCGGTGGTGCCATAGCTGCACTGATCGCCGGTCGCGCCGATCCGGGCTTTCTGCATAACGGCCCATTGGCCGGACTCGTGGCGGTCTGTGCCGGATCGGACGTCATGCACCCGATTGGCTCCCTGATCGTCGGAGGCGTTGCGGGCGCCCTGTTTGTCGGCGCCTTCACGCTCGCCCAGAACCGATTGCGCATCGATGATGTACTGGGAGTCTGGCCATTGCACGGTCTGTGCGGCGCCTGGGGGGGTATTGCTGCAGGCATATTCGGCATGGAAGCGCTGGGCGGACTGGGTGGCGTGAACCTTCTCAGCCAGTTGATCGGTACCCTGGCGGGCATTACCGTGGCCACCGTCAGCGGATTCATCATCTATGGCCTGCTGAAGAAACTGGTTGGCATACGATTGTCCGAAGAAGAGGAATTCAATGGTGCCGACTTGAGCATCCACAAGATTTCCTCGACTACGCACTGAGTCATGGATAAGGCTTCTGTAACGGCGAGCACTGTCGAGGAAGTTCTTCGGCGTCGCTACTCGGTGCGTGGTTTCCTGCCGGATCCGCTACCCCGCGACACACTGGCCGAATTGCTCACCCTGGCAAGACTGGCTCCCAGCGGTGCCAACCTGCAACCGGGCAACTTCCATGTCCTGACAGGCAAGGCCTTGAGTGAATTGTCGAAGACGCTGGATGAGGCCATTACCTCCGGCAGCCCAGAGGTGTCGGAATACAGCTACTTTCCGGACCCCATGCCTGCGGATCTGAAAGCGCGGCAACGGGCTGCCGGCTACGCCCTCTACGAGGCTCTGGGCATCGGCCGCCGCGATACCGGTGCCAGACGGGAGCAGTTCCGTCGCAACTACCGCTTCTTCGACGCACCGGTGGGCATCGTTGTCAGTATCCAGCGTGATATGGGCAAGGGGTGCTTCATGGACCTGGGAATGGCCTTGATGGCATTCTTCCTGGCGGCAGAGAGTCGCGGTCTGGGCGCCACCGGTATCGGCGCGCTGGCCCGACATGCCGATGTTGTTCATCGAGCACTGGAACTGGACACCTCGGAGATGGTTGTCTGCGGCATCGCCGTGGGCAAACCCGATCCCGAGCAAGCCGTGAACCGCTGCCGGACAGAACGAGACCCGCTCGATGTCTATACGCGCTTCCTTGGATTTGACGGCTAGGCTTCCATCAACAGCGCGGTTCCCAGGCCACCCGCAGCCGCGATGGCTGCCAGGCCCTGTCCACTACTGGCAGACAGCTCACTGAACAGGCGTACTGCAAGCACAGCCCCTGATGCAGCGATTGGATGACCTCGCGCCAGCGCGCCACCGGACACATTGACCACACTTGAGTCGATATTGGTCAAGTTGATGCAGGCGAGCGCTTGCGCCGCGTAGGCTTCCATGATCTCGGCACGGCGCAGATGACGCGCATCCACCTGACCGGCCTGCAGAACCGCCTGCATGGCGGCAACCGGCGCTGAGCCGGGAAGATCCGGGTTGGCTCCCAGGGTTCGGCCCGCGCACAGACGCACACCCGACAAGCCCATATCCCTTGCCAGGCTCGTCGCCATGACAACGCAGAAGGCGGCTGCATCGGCAGCAACGGCGGTATTGGCGTGGGAGATGCTGCCGGTGATCCGCCTGGCTCTTCGACACAGTGCCGGTGAAAGATGCCGACTGAATGGGTCACTGCCCAACCCGTTCACGGCAACGATTTCCCGATTCAGGAATGCGCTCGCCGCCAGTGCCTTGCGATGACTGTCCATGGCCCAGTCATCCTGTTCGCCCGCATCGATTCCCAGAGACACGGCCAGTGCATCGGCAGCATCGGCCATGTCCGGGTCCCGGTCCGGCCAGGGTGTGAAGGGTGGTTGCTCATAAGGCTCCGGGGCAGACGAACCTGGCATCAGGCGCAATCGTTGTGGACGCTGCGAATAACTCTCCACCCCTCCGGCAACGACAATCCGGGCAGCCCCGGCACCAATCAAGGCGTCGGCGAGCAGCAAGGCATCCAGCCCGCTACAACATTGCCTGTCGATACTGAGGCCGGCCACGCTTTCCGGCAGACCGGCGGCCAACGCGATCACCCTTGCAGGATTCCCGCCTGCGCCCAGCGCGTTGCCAGCAATGATCTCGTCCACCTGTTCAGCGTCAATACCGCTGTCCGCCAGACAGGCCTGGATCACCGGCGCAGACAGCTGATGCAGATTCAATGCGGACAAGGCCCCGCCTCTGGGCGCCACGGCGGTGCGCCGCGCGGCAACGATCACGCTGCTCACCAGGTTTTCACCCGAGTCTGGATCTGCAGGATGTCCGGCTTGCCTGCATCCAGGTAGGGCAGGCGATCAACAAACACGATGTCTCTGGGTGCCAGCGTGGCACCGAGCCGCTCTCTGGCGAAACTCAGCAATTGCCTGCGCCATTGCTCATCAGCCTCCCCTTCCACAACGGCCAGCAGCACCTCGCCACGCAAGGCATCCTGCCGTGTGACAACCACACAATGCTCTACCGTTTCATGTTGCAACAACACCGCCTCTATCTCCTCGAGATACACGCGGGTATCGGCAATATTCGCCTGCCGCACCTTGCGACCGCGCAGGTACAGAAATCCTGCCTCGTCCAGTTGCCCGCATTCGCCGATGGACAGATAGCCATCCCGCCACCGGGTATCACGCCAGCCGCCCTGAGAGTAGCCGGCAAACAGATACGGACTGCTCACCCAGATTTCACCCTCCGCCATGCTCTTCTCACCCTCCTCATCCAGTATCTTCAGCTTGACACCGGGATAGGCCTGCCCAACGGACCCTTCGGGCGTTTGCTGATTGCTCATGGTGATGAAGCTGGTCTCCGATGCACCATAGAATTCGACAATGGCTGCATTGTTGAACAGTTCGCTCAGTGCGTGTCTGGTCATCTCGTCGAGCTTGCCGCCTCCACACAGAACATGGCGCAGGCCTGGTACCTGCTGCTGGCCGAAAGCAGGACGCGCCCGACACAACAGTCGCGCCTGTGCAGGCGTCAGGTAGAGCACCGTTGTCTGCAGCACCTTCAAGGCAGACAGCTGCCTGTCAGGTCGCAGATCACCGATGAGATGCAGATCTGCACCGATATGGCAGGCTTCCAGGCTCGCGTACAACGGTAGCGAATGCGACAATCGCCCCACGATGGCATAGCTGTCATCAGCCGTTGTCTGCAACAGACTGGCGTTGACCTCGAAACTGCTGATCCACGATTGCTGGGATCGCTGTATCCGACGGGCCGCCCCTGAGGTACCGGAACTCAGGCACTGAAAGTACAGCTCCTCATGTTTCGTCGAAACAGGAGAGGCTGCAGCCACGCCGGCTAGCGCTGGTGTCACTTCGTCATCCACGTTCTCGTCGAGACGGACTGAATCCGAACCATCCGGGATCACGCAAAACGGACTGAGTGCCTGCACTGCCAAAAAAACCTGACGCAAGCCATGCTCGGTTGTGTCATCCCTGATGAAGCGCAGTTCCGGCACGCACCGCTGGCCCGAGTCGGTATCGTGACCAGCAACGCGAGCCCGCTCCTGGTCAATCCCGGGCAGTTGCCTCGCTGATGAGACGGAGGATGGCGTCATCAGTACACGTCCGCTGGCGTCGCGCACGGACGTCGCGTGATGCAGTCGGAACACGGACTTGGGCTCGCTGGTATCAATCACGCGGCAACTGTAGCATCGTTGTGCCGGGATGAGACGACGGGTTTGTCCTGAAAAACCGGCCGCTTCAAGCCGTTCAAGCCGTTCAAGCCGTTCAAGCCGTTCAAGCACTTCAAGCACTTCAAGCACTTCAAGCACTTCAAGCACTTCAAGCACTTCAAGCACTTCAAGCTCATCTAGCCATCTAGCCATCAAGCACTCAATCCCTCAAGCACTTCGATTACTGCTCGATATTGCCAGAGCCTGGCGACCGCAGCGGCAATCGCTCAGGCATCAGCCAGCGGCCAGCCCGGTCGCCTCAGGCAGGCGCTCATCACCCTGGGGTATGGCCTGCAGGGCCTGTTCGATGGACGGCGAGAAAACCACCATCGGTTCGTGCACCCCGTAACTGGCCAGCTGTTCAACCAGTTCGCTCGACACGCCGGTAAACACCAGTTGCAGCCCACGTCGCTGACTCTTGGCGGCCAGCCCTTCCAGTGTATTTGCCGCAGTGGAATCGATGAACGGCACCTCGGTGAAATCCACAATCAGCACCTTGCAACCATCGGCAATCTCATCCAGAACCGTGCCGATGGAACCGGCCGCACCGAAGAAGAATACACCGGTGATGCGATAGACCACCACCTCCGGATTGGATGCCAAAGCTTCGTCATAGGGCTCGCGATCTTCGGCATTATCTGCCTGATCCTCTTCCACCCAGGGGCGATGCGTACTGATCGCCGTGGTACGCGACATGCGATGGATGAACAGCACGGAACCCAGTGCAAAGCCCACGATGATCGCTTCCATCAGGTCGCGAAAGATGGTCAAGGACAGCGTGGCAAGCAGCACAGCCGCATCGCCACGCGAGGCCCGCAGCAACATGGCAATTGCATGTCGCTCGATCATGTTCCAGGCAACAATGGCCAGCACACCCGCCAGGCTGGCCAGGGGAATATAACTGGCAACCGGCGCTGCCAGCAGGATGAACAGCAACAGGAACACGGCATGCATCATGCCCGCCACAGGGCCATGCGCCCCTGCCCTGACATTGGTAGCTGTTCTGGCGATTGTGCCGGTCACACAGATGCCACCGAAGAATCCGGAGGCGATATTGGCAATACCTTGTGCAACCAGCTCACAGTTGGAACGATGACGTCGCCCTGTCATGCCGTCGGCCACCACGGCAGACAGTAGGGATTCGATGGATCCCAGCAGAGCAAAGGACAGAGCCACCGGCAGCAGATCGATCACCTTGCCCAGTGAGACTTCCGGCATGGCTGGCATGGGAAAGCTGTTGGGGATGCCACCGAAGGCCGTACCGATGGTACTCAATGGCAGCTGCAACAAGGCCGTCAGAATGGAGGTCACGACGATGGCGATCAGCATGCCCGGCCACTGCGGGCGCAGTTGCTTCAGGGCCACGATGATTCCGATGGTCAGAAATGACACACAAAGTGTTGTGATATCTACCGTCGGCAGGCTCTGCCAGATGAGTGGCAACTTCTCCAGCAAGGCGCCGGGTTCCGGACCCTCCAGTGTCAGCCCCAGCAGTTCCTTGATCTGACTGGCGAAGATGATGACCGCGATACCGGCGGTGAATCCGATGGTCACCGGATACGGTATGAACTTGATATAGCTCCCCAGTTGCAGATAGCCCGCCAGCATCAGGAAAACGCCCGACATGATCGTGGCAAGGAACAGCCCCTGCATGCCATGCAGTTGTACGGTTGTCGCCACCAGAACGATGAAGGCCCCCGCGGGGCCACCGATCTGAAAGCGGCTACCGCCCAGCGCGGATACCAGAAATCCACCGATGACGGCGGTGTACAGACCTTGCGCAGGGCTTGCACCAGAGGCGATGGCGATTGCCATGGACAGCGGCAAGGCCACGATCGCCACGGTCAGCCCGGCCAGGAGATCGGAGCGGAACTGGGTCAGTCCGTAGCGCTCCTGCAGAATGGTCACGAGTTTGGGTGTGAACAATTCGAGAAAACGTTGCCGACTGGCCGCACTACCTGTGCTTCGCCTGTTCATGGCCGACCACCGAAACAATTGCCACACTCACTTAAAGGCGCTGGTACATCATGGCCAGCATCCACAGCACGGGCATCCAGCCCGAGGCCTTTCAATGTTGCATAGTTCGACTGCACGAGTCACCCCATCGAGAACGCGCTCACCATACTCCGCTTTTTTCGATTATTCCAGCCAAATTGTGGAACAGGTGTTCACGGGCCATTGAATGACACCTGCAATCGCAGTGTCTTGCATTCCCAGGGCGCCAGTTCGCCCGGGTGTCGGCGGCCCTTCGGCAAAGGTGCTATCGAAGGGCTGGTAGCCCCGGAGTGTGCCAACAACGCAGCCGTCGGCGGAGCACATATTCCCATGCTGACCCTCAAGATTCCCGGTGATGCCGTGACCGCTGTGATCATCGGTGTACTGTTCATTCATGGACTGAAACCGGGTCCCTTGCTGCTAGTGGAAACACCCCACCTGTTCTGGTTCATCGTCGGCTCCCTGACCCTGGCCAACATCTTCCTGTTGCTGTTCGGCCTGGTCGGCTACTTCATGAAAATCTACGGCTTCCAGGTCGGCCCTGTCATCCTCGGTGTCATACTCGGCCCCATGATGGACTCGAACTACCGTCGGGCCATGCTGGGCGCGAGAGGAGACATCAGCACCTTTCTGTGGAATTTCGTCTCGCACCCCATCACTTTCGTATTGAAAGTGGCATTGATCGCGATACTCGCCTCTCAACTACCCTGGGTACAATCGTGGCGCCGCAGACGTGCAGGGCAACATCACGATAGGCGCTGACCACCCGGCTCATTCGGTAGATACCGGCATCCCCTCCAGTGCCCCCCACTCGGTCCATGAACCGTCGTAAAGTGCGACATCCGACACTCCGATACACGCCAGCGCCAGACTGATGACTGCAGCTGTGACCCCTGAGCCACAGGTAGTGATCACGGAACTGTTCTCAGAAATCCCCCGTCTCTGCAGAATTTCCTGCAGCTGATTGTTCGGCTTCAGAAAACCGTTATCCAGTAGCTCGGTGAATGGCATGCTCTTGCTGCCGGGAACATGTCCGCTGCGCAAACCCGGCCTCGCCTCTTTCTCCTCGCCCTTGAATCGCGCCAGTGAACGTGCATCGAGTATCAGGGAGTCCCCGGTTTGCGACGCTTCAAGCACATCCGCTGCCGCCGCGATGTCGAAATCCGACCGAGAGCTCGTGAACTGCGCGGGAGCCGGCGTTACCGCGTTGCTCTGCAAGGGATAACCGGCATCGATCCAGGCGGGCAGCCCTCCATCTAATACGAAGACTCGATCAGCGCCGAAGTAGCGCAGCATCCACCAGAGCCTGGCGGCGGAGAACAGACCCAGCGAGTCGTACACAACGATGCAGCTCGACTCTGACACACCCATTGCGCCCATGGCATCGCTGAATTGCTCTGCTGAAGGCATCATGTGGGGCAGATGAGACGGACTGGAATGTTCGTCCAGATCGAAGAATACGGCCCCCGGCACATGCTGTTGTTCATACTCGCTGCGCGAATCGCGCCCGCTGGCGGGCATGTGCCAGGAGGTATCAATGATTCTGACATCGTCATCCCGCAGATGATCATTGAGCCAGCGTGCTGAAACCAATGGTCTGTCACTCATCATTCACGTTCTCCATCAATGGCCGCATTGGCGGCCTCATCCAGCGCAGCGTATACAAGGCGGTTCCGACCCTCAGCGTCGGCTGGATCTGCAAGCCTGAACACACGACATTTCAACCACCTGAACCTGAGCTTCAAAAAAGTTACATCAGCGAAACAAATGAACAGTTTTTGTTTGCTAGTGTCAAACTTCAGGGTCTCCTGACCAGCATTCTATCCGAACGATCTCGCCCTACGAGCAACATTGAGGAAGAAGCAGAAACATGATTAACAAGAAACTGACACTGGCCGCGGCATGCACCTGCTGCGCATTGATCGCCACCAGCACCTTCGGTCTCGCCGCCGATGGCCCTTACGATGATGCCATCAAGGCGCGACAGGGCATGTTCCAGATGTACAGCTTCAATGCCGGCATTCTGACAGCGATGGCCAAGGAGAAGATTCCCTACGATGCCGACCTTGCCAGCGAAGCGGCCAATAATCTTGATGCCGTCGTCAACCTGGGGCAGAGTCAACTCTGGCCTGCGGGCTCCGACAATGCGTCGGAGGGCAACATCGCTACTCGCGCCAAGCCTGAAATCTGGGAAACCTACCCTGCGATCACCGAAAAGGCCCAGGCTCTGTCAGAAGCAGTCGCCGCGCTGGTTCCGGTAGCCGGCAATGGCCTGGGCGAATTGCAGGGCGCCATCGGTGATGTCGGAGCCTCGTGCAAGGGCTGTCACGATGACTTCCGCGCCAAGAAGTAGTAAAAGCCGTTAAGGGTACTTCAGCCGCTCTCAATCACTCAACTGCACAGACGCACTCATGACTACCGATTATCGCAAGGTTCGGGTATGGGATATCTGGGTCAGACTGTTTCACTGGAGCCTAGTCGTCGGCGTTGCGTTTCTGCTGATCAGTGGCGAGACCGGCTGGAAATTCTTCGACTGGCATCGTCATGCCGGAGAGCTGGTTCTGGCTCTCATCGTGTTTCGTCTGCTGTGGGGCATTGCTGGCAGCAGCAATGCCCGTCTGAGTGCTCTGTTGCAAAGCCCAGCGTCGGCTCTGCGTCATCTGTCGATGCTGCTCAAACGCAATTTGCATGCAGAGCGTGGGCACAATGCTGCAGGCAGTTGGGCCGTTCTCGCCATGCTTCTGGTCCTGATGATTCAGGCTCTCACCGGGTTCTTCATCGCCGATGAGGACGAATTTGTCGAAGGTGCGCTGTACGGTACGCTGTCCAGCTCAGCAACCGATCTTGCCTACCGGATCCATCACTGGAATGCGCACCTCATTCAGATCGTCGTTGCCGTACACATCGTCATGGTCTTCATCTACCTGCTGTATGCACGGTTGAACCTGATCAGACCCATGGTCACCGGCTGGATGCAATGGCCTGACAAGGACACACTGCCGGAGGTTCGTTTCCAGGCGCTCTGGGTCGGCGTGGTACTGGCAGGGCTGGCTGCCGGTGTCGTCGGATACCTGGCAGGCTGGCTCTGATCTTGACGGCATGCAGACGCCGGTTCTTGTCACGCCGCCTGAACTGACATCGACGCGGGAGGTTTCATCGTCAAGCGGCCTCGACAAACCTGCAGATCCAGAACAGCGGAATCGCTTGTCCGCTTGTCCGCTTGTCCGCTTGTCCGCTTGTCCGCTTGTCCGCTTGTCCGCAGCCTTCCATGCTGCAGACTCGGCAAACATCACGGCATTGGAATTGACTGATCCGTCGCTGGCTGTGCGTAGCCACGCTGAAATCCGGGTCGCTCCGCCAGTTCGACATACCAGCGTCTGACGTGCGGATAATCATTGAGATCGATGCGCTGGAACTCGAAGCGTGATGCCCATGGCCATATGGCCATGTCCGCGATGCTGAGCTCATCACCTGCACTGTAGGCGTTTTGCGCCAACTGCCGATCCAGCACGCCGTACAGACGCTGTGCTTCGGTGTGATAGCGGTTCTCTGCGTACTCGGAAATGCCGGCATTGAAACGCAGAAAGTGATGCGCCTGCCCCAGCATCGGTCCGAAACCACCCTTTTGCCACATCAACCATTCCATCGTTCGCCAGTATTGCGCAGAGCCCTCGGCTGCCAGAAACTGCCCCGATTTTCTGGCCAGATACATCAGAATCGCACCGGATTCGAAAACGCTCATATCACCATCGCGAATGGCCGGAATCTTGTTGTTCGGACTGATTGACAGAAAATCGGCGCTGAACTGATCATCCTTGCCGATATCGACCGGATGTACCAAGTAATCAAGGCCCATTTCTTCCAACGCGATGGAAACCTTGCGGCCGTTGGGGGTGCCCCAGGTGTAGAGTTCGATCATGGTGTCCTGTCGATTTGCGGTTGTGATGGTTGCTGAACAAGCCGGCCACGCCCGGCGCTGAGCAGCGAGCCAGGCTACTCATCGGAAGCTTAACACTCGGCAACACCGGAAGTAGAGGCAATATAAAGCATCTTTACCAGCCTGATCGACTCTTACGACAGATTTTTACTACACTTTTTCGAGTATTTTTTGATAATTACGGTGTCAGTGGCAACTGGTATGGCACTGTGCCAGCCGAATCACCTATGATGATTCCGAGGTGGCACCGGATTCACACGTCGGATCATGCTCGTGGACAGGTAAAACAAGGTGCCATGTGCAGGACGAACAGCTCGATTCCGCCCGCCGTACCGTAGTATTGGGTATCGCCATTCTGGCGTGCCAACCAGACGTGATCGTAAATCGTATGCCAAAAGCCAACCCGTACTCGTGTTTTTCCGTCTATCACTCTGTTCTGGAGCCCTGGACACGACTTGCGGCGGGAGTTCCGGATGTCATCAACCTGCGACTGACGGCCATGCCCTGGCTCTGGCTTCTGGATCCCGTCAAGGCCGTGGCCGAAACGCAACGTATGGTGACCGAAAAACACGAAGCCTGGAACGAGACCCTGGTGGCACTGTATCAATCGCCAATGCATATCCTGTTCGACACACTGGGGGCAAGCTGGACCCGTGCACCTCATGTCGCGTTCCATGAAGCCGTGATCGACAGCAGCCGTCGTGTCGCGCGTCCGTCAAACCGCCGCGTCAAGGCAAACCAGACACGCTTGTCCAGTTGACTGACGCGGAAGAGCAGTTCACGTGGGGTGAGAGGTAAGTGTCTGAGACTGACACCCGAAACTGACGGTCTGACACTGCCCTGGCAGCCTCAAGGTGAGTACCCATTTCACTGACGATTGCTATAGTCATCCTTGATCATTCTGAATTCAAGGACATAGCAGCATGCCAATAGAGACACCTGCAGGTCACTTCTACCTCGGTACCAACGAGGCGGATGACCAGCCTCTGTTTCTCGAAGCCTCCGATCTGACCACCCACGGTGTCATTGTCGGCATGACAGGCTCGGGAAAGACCGGCTTGGGAATCGTTCTGCTCGAGGAAGCACTGCAAGGCGGTACGCCCGCCCTGATCATCGATCCCAAGGGCGATATGGGCAATCTGATGCTGGGTTTTCCCGACCTCTTGCCAACCGATTTCATGCCCTGGATCAGTGAGTCTGAAGCCGGTGGTGATGTCGCGACCGCTGCGTTCAACAAGGCCGAGTCCTGGAAGGCAGGACTGGAAAAAGCCGGTGTGGCGCCCGAGCGGATTCGTGCTCTGCACGACAAGGCTGATTTTTCCATCTATACCCCGGGCTCGACGGCGGGTATTCCGCTCAATGTCATCGGATCGCTCAAGGCGCCCGTTGAAGGTACCGATACCGAAACCCTTCAGGACGAAATCGATGGCTTCGTGGCATCGCTGCTCGGCCTGGTCGGTATCAGTAGCGACCCCTTGAGCAGTCGGGAACACATACTGCTCGCCAATATCATTCACTGGAACTGGTCACGCCAGAAGGACCTGGACCTGGGCATGCTGATCGGCCTGGTACAGCAGCCACCGATGCGCAAACTCGGCGTCATCGATCTGGACACGTTCTTTCCACCGGGGGATCGCGTCAAACTGGCCATGCGACTCAATGGCCTGGCGGCCTCGCCTGCCTTTGCCAGCTGGAGCGAGGGGCCGGAACTCGACATCCAGCGACTACTGTACACCGACACCGGCAAACCTCGTGCTGCCATCGTGTGTCTGTCGCACCTGTCCGAAGAAGAGCGCCAGTTCGTGGTGACACTGCTGTTGTCCAGGATGGTCACCTGGATGCGAGCACAGCCCGGTACCAGTGATCTGCGAGCTCTCGTCTACATGGATGAGGTATTCGGCTACGTGCCGCCAGTGGGAGCGCCACCGTCCAAGAAGCCGATCCTGACCATACTGAAACAGGCTCGCGCCTTTGGCGTCGGTCTTGTATTGTCAACGCAGAACCCCGTCGACATCGACTACAAGGCCATCTCCAACGCCGGTACCTGGTTGATCGGCCGCCTGCAGACCGAACGAGACAAGCAGCGACTGCTTGATGGCATGAGTTCCTCGGATGGAGCGGTTGATACCCGGGAAATCGGCGACATCATTTCGCAGCTCGATAAACGTGAATTCGTCTTGCACTCCACCCGCGCCGCGCGTCCACAACGATTCAGTACCCGCTGGGCCATGTCCTATCTGGCAGGACCTCTGACACGAGAGCAGATCAGCCAGCTGACCAGCGATACCCGGCGTCAGGCCTTGATGAGCGATGCCGCCTCACAGGGCAACAACACAGAAGCCTCATCAGCCCCAACCCCACTCGCTGACAATGAAAGTGCCATTGCGCCGCGTACTGCCGATACGGTGTCTGTACGCTATCTCGACCCGTCTGTACCCTACGCCGAGATCATTGGTGCCAGCGCCACCGGCAAGCGCCTGCAGGCCGGCATTGCTGTACGGGTAGACATGCTGTTCGACGATACCCGGTCGAAACTTCGCCATGAGACCCAGTGGGAGGCCATATTCACGCCACTGGACGGCAAGCTCGATGGCGACGAGGCATTGCTGGTGGATTACGATGATCGCGATCTGCGTCGCGACCCTCCGGAGCAGGCGATCTACGAATTGCCGAATGCCAAGATCCAGAACAAGACCTATTTCAAGTCCGTGCAGAGCGCCATCAAGGATCACCTGTATCGCAATGAGGAAATCACGCTGTACCACAACCCCGAGCTGAAGATATTCTCGCGCGTCGGAGAGGACCGCGGCACCTTCGAAGATCGCTGCCGTACCATTGCCGATGAAAGAACAGACAAGGATGCAGATCGCCTGCGTGAAATCCTGGCGCGCAAGATCGACAGAGTCAACGATGCCATTCAGAAATCCGAAGACAAGCTGCGAGAATTGCAGTTCGATGCTGCCAGCCGCAAACAGGATCAACGCAGCACGCAGATACTCGATATAGCCGGCGGTCTGCTGGGCGGCCTGCTCGGTGGGCGGCGCAGCACTCGCTCCATCATCACCGGAGGGCTACGTCGAAGCCAGAGCAAGGGACGCATGGTTGCCAAGGCTGAAGAGCGACTCAAGACAGCAGAGAATCGCTACAACGAGCTGCTGGAAGATCGCGACGAACTCGAAGATGCACTGAGTGAAGATCTGTACGAGATTCAGACAGAATGGGCTGACAAGGCGGCAGTGATCGACGAATTTCCCGTGGGACTGGAAAAGGCCGATATCAGTATCGAGGACGTTGTACTGGTGTGGATACCCCGCGACTGAGCACGGCGGCTGAGAGCAGGCTCGCCGAGCGCGACTGAACACTGATGCGTTCAGCCAGCGCTCGCTGAGCTGACGGTGCCGGGAGCTATCCGGTTCAGCGCTTTCAGCTTCCGACCACCACGCCCGATTCCACCAGTGCGGCAATGTGCGCCGCATTCATTCCGGATTC
This sequence comes from uncultured Granulosicoccus sp., assembly GCA_947492525.1. Taxonomy (GTDB): domain Bacteria; phylum Pseudomonadota; class Gammaproteobacteria; order Granulosicoccales; family Granulosicoccaceae; genus Granulosicoccus. The sequence goes on along the minus strand of CANLNQ010000003.1, from coordinate 50,730 downwards.
ACTCAGTATCTGCACACTGTGCTGACCCAGTGAGGGAGGCTGTGAGTACAATGCCGGACGCGTTCGCTGCTCCCCGAATTCCAGTGGCAAGGCCGGTAACAGGGTATGCGCGACTGCGGATTGCCGGGCGCTGGCCAGCGCCACGGACAGCAAGCCGCCCGGCGCCAGCAGTTGCTCATTGCCAAGCAGATCTTCAGGCTTGCCAACCGGTGCCCAGGACACCTGTGCAGCCTGACACCCTGCAACCAGATCGTCATGAGAATACCGACCGAGGTGCTCCTCGAGCAAGGGCAACAACCACTGCCTGGCCTGAGTCCGTTGAGGGTTGGTGGCGAGCCGCTGGTCCTGACGCAGCTCATCCAGAGAAAACTGCTCGCAAAACCGCAGCCATTGCGGATCGCTGGTGACCCCGATGAACAGCGGCTCACCATCGTGCGCGTGAAAGACGTCATAAACGCCCCATGCCCCCTTGCGAGCTGTCATCGGCGGCACGGCGGCACCCGTTGCTGCACCTCCCGCAATGTGCGACGCCATCATGAAGGCAGCTGATTCGAACAGAGAGCTGCCAACCCGCTGACCCTGACCGCTATGGTCCCGCTCACGCAATGCCGCCAGCACTCCCGTCACCCCGAAGACAGCCCCCAGAATATCGACAATGGATGCCCCTGCGCGCAGGGGTTGGCCCGGTGGCCCTGTCATGTAGGCAAGACCACTCTGGAACTGAACCACTTCATCAAGAGCCGGGCGGTCCTGCCAGGGCCCCTTCAGAAAACCCTTTAGCGACAGATAGACCAATGAGGGATTGATGGCCGACAGTTGCTCCCATCCACAACCCAGACGTTCCATGGTACCGGGACCATAGTTGTCCAGCACGATATCTGCCGTGCCCACCAGAGCATGAACAGCTGCCTGGCCTTCGACACTTTTCAGATCGATGGCCAGACTTCGCTTGTTGCGATTGAAGGTTGCAAAGAAACCGGAGGCAAAACCGGGTAGCTGTCGTGTCTTGTCACCATCGGGTACAGGTTCTATCTTGATGACATCCGCGCCCAGATCTGCCAGCAGCAATCCGGCACAGGGCCCCATGATGGTATGACTGAATTCCAGTACGCGCAAACCGGACAATGCGCTTGTTGTCTGCGGCTTATCCGTGTTCATGACGATGTCCTTGCCAGACAAGATAGACTTGCTGCTGACTGAGTCATGACGCGCTCCGAGCGGATGCCGTCTTTCTGAACCGGGTCAGACTTCCTCCTCGAAGAACGGCACTGGGCAAGGAGTGGCCGATGATGGCTTCTGCCAGATGCCCGGCTTCGACAAGAACGTCCAGATCGATTCCCGTATCCACGCCCGTTTCATGCGCCAGCAAGACAAGTTCCTCACTTGCAATATTGCCCGGTGGCATGGACCGCCCTGCTGAAGTCGACGAACTGCTTTCTCGTACAGCGAATGGACAGCCGCCGAGACCACCCACCGTGGTGTCAAATCGGCTGACGCCGCAGCACATACCGGCATAGGCATTGGCGATCCCCAAACCACGAGTATCGTGAAGATGCAGACGGATGGCCGGTTCCGGCCAACGTGATCGCACCTCGCTGACCACGCGGCGAATCTGCTCCGGATTTGCCCAGCCCATGGTGTCTGCCAAGGCAATTTCGCTGATGTGCTCACCACTGTCATCGGCAATCTGCATCCCGTCAGCTACCGCGCTCAGCGCATCATCCACCGTCAGATCTCCAGCGAAGTTGCAGCCGAAGGCTGCCATGACGCTGACCTTCTCGACACGAATGCCAGCAGCACGGTGAGCGGCACACTGCGCATTCATGGCTAGCCGGTTCTCTGCCAGGCTACGCTGCAGATTGCTCTGGCAGAAGGGTTCCGAGGCGACAGTGTGAATGGTCCCGATCAAGGTCAATTTATCGCGATGCCGCACAGCTCTGTCAATCCCCTGCTGATTGAACCATAGCGCGGTGAAACGAGTCGCTGTGTCAGACGACAACTGACTGACGACATCATCGGCGTCTGCCCAACCGGGGACACGGCGGGGTGAAACGAAGGAACACACCTGAACCGTAGGCACCCCGCTCAGCGCCAGTGCCTGAATCAGACGTACCTTGTCCTGTGTGCTGATCGGTCCGGGCTCGATCTGGAACCCCTCTCTGGGTCCCTCTTCCGTAATCCGGATCTGGTCGGGCAAATCAGTCATGGCTTGAAACGACTCTACTGGGTGAAAGGGCTGTCAGGTTTCATCCAACGATAATAATTGCAACATACTTCACTCCGACAGGGCCGTGCTGCCATGCTGACTCCGTTCTGCTGCTAGAATTCCAAAGAGAACGGATACCGAATGCGGCTGACAACGTTGATTCAGTCAGTATAAGGAGACTCTCGCCAGAACAACAAGCCAGTTTGACACGATACGACAGCGTCTCTCTACTGGGCGAGCGTCAGTCATTTCAAGTATGGGAGCCAGATGGTAGACCCGGTTGATTTCAGCCTCAGTGTATTCAGAAAAGCCTGTTGCGAACCCGGAAATCTGAACAGCATTCTGATCCCCTTCTTCATCGGCAGCATTCTGTGGGGTGGACTGTGTCTGCACGAGGCCATCGCCCAGCGAAAGAGCACGCTGCGCAGGGAAACGCTTTTTCCTCTGGCCGCTTTCCTGCTCTGCCTGGTCGTTGAAATGTCGCTGTTCTCGGTCAATGCCTACCTGCTCGACAATGTCGACCACAGCTCTCTCCTGCAAATCTACTGGCCGCCGTTGGAATTCGTGTTGCTGACTGTATCGCGCCTGCTGCTGGCAACGGCCTGCCTCAGTGTGTTGTTCAACTCCTTGCAACCGTCCCGACGTTTTCTTGTTCTGTCAGGCAGCACGCTGCTGGTGGTCTGTCTGGCAACCACGGTGCCCTGGATTCTGGATGACAGTCCCGAAGCGCCACAGCATTTTGCCCAGACCGCGGGTAGCTGGTGGTTGAAAGCCTGTGCCGTGATCCTGATCGTTACTGCGACAATCCGGATATCCGGTTCCGGGCATCCGGGTCGCTGGGCCGTTTTCACTGGATTCATCCTGCTGTGCGCGGACAGTATCCTGATTCTCTTTTCATCCGATGTCATGGTATTCGACAGAAACCTGGCTTCCCCCGTACACGGCAATCTGGCCAATTTGAGCATCATCTGCCTGGGCTACGCCTGCATGAAAATCAGACTGGCCGATGAACAGCTACTGGAGAAAGGCATACAGACCTCAGAGCGGCTGGAAGCGCTGGGTCAACTCTCTTCGGGTATTGCTCACGACTTCAACAATCATCTGCAAGTCATCCTCGGCTATGTGGAACTGGCCGGCAATCAGTCCGGCGACCCGCCGGCGCTCAGGCAATCATTGAAACGTGTCGAGGAAGCGGCGGAAGCCGCCGGGGATCTGGTCAATCAACTCCTGACGTTCAGCCGCGGTCAGAAGACCGAATACACGATTCTCGATCTCAATGAGGTCATCATGTCCGTCAGCCCGATGCTGTCTCGATTGCTCGGCCCCGACACCACGCTCAAACACGACCTGGATCTGTCGATTGCCCCCGTCGAGGCAGACAAGAGAATGCTCGAGCAAGTACTGTTCAACCTGGTCATCAATGCGCGCGATGCCATGGCCGAGGGTGGCGTCATCACCGTCTGTACGCTGGCGCTGGATGAAGCGCAGCACTCGAAGCGGGAAGAGCCTGACAAGCGTTGCACGCGAATGAGCGTATCCGATACAGGTTGTGGCATGGACAAGGCAACCTTGAGGCGTGCCTTCGAACCGTTCTACACCACCAAACCGGTCGGAGAAGGCACAGGGCTGGGCCTGACCACCGTGTACGGAATCGTCAAGAAACACGCGGCAGGGATCACCATAGACAGCCGACCGGGCGAAGGTACACACATTCACATCGACTTTCCGGTGTCTGCCGAACGGCTCGGGACAGAACCTTCAAAAGCCTTTCCCGCGCTGAAGGGCAATGGCGAGGTCATCCTGCTGACGGAAGATGAGGTCGCGTTGCGGGACCTTGCGAAGACCTTCCTGACCGCCTCGGGTTATCAGGTACTGATAGCCAACGATGGACAGCATGCCATCAATATCGCGAGCACCTATCAGGGCAGGATTGATCTATGCTTGTTCGACGTGATCATGCCTCGACTGAGCGGCTACGAGACCTACGACCGTATCCACGCGCTGGGCATGAATATTCCGGCCCTGTTCGTGACGGGCAGTACCAGTCGAGCAGAGAAACTGCGACAACAACACCCGCATCTGCAGAAGCCCTTCAGCGGCGAAACTCTGCTCAAATCGGTACGCGAGGCACTGAGCCAGACGGCCACAATCTGAAAGGAGTCAAGTGATAGACGAGTCACTCGAACAGCGGCCTCTCATTGCCATGCTCGGCGATCAGCACGCCGAGCTGCAAAAACCCATGGTGGCCTGCCTCAATCGCCACCTGAGCAAGGCAGGGTTCGGGCTGGTCTACGTCAATGGTGGCGCACTGAAGCCATCAGCCGACTGGAACGAGAGCGAAAGGCATGTTCGCAACGCCATCCTCGGGTTGGTCCGCAATTCCCCGGTTGCCGGTTTCGTGATTCTTACCGCCTCCATCGGGGGCCATGCCAATGCCAGGCAACTGGCGCACCTTGTCCGCCAGTTCTCGCACCGCCCGGTGGTCTGTTACGGCACGTCCGTACCGCGCATCGCCAGCGTCCATATCGATCACTACACCATGATGGGTCGATTGATGGAATACATGACGACAGACCCCGCGCGCAGACGCTTTGTCTTCATTCGCGGCGAGATGGAAAATCCTCGCTCTCTGACCCTGGAACGCGCATTTCGTGACGCACTGACTCATCGCCAGATTCCGGTTGATGAGGCTCTGTTTCTGAACGGGAACTTTCAGGCAAGCGATACCTACAACGCGGTTGACACACTCCTGAGCCAAACCCGTGAGATCGATGCGATTGTAGCTGCCAGTGATGAAATGGCTCAGGCAGCCATACACGCACTGGCCAGCCACGCGATGCACGTTCCCCGGGATGTCATCGTCTCGGGATTTCACAATACGCTGGCATCGAGCGCCTCGCTACCTCCGATCACGACCGTGCACTGCTCGGAAGACAGCATGTCGGCACTGGTTGTGGCCAGTCTTCGCTCGCAGATCGTATCCGGCGACTATGTCAGCGACAACAACAAGGCCTTGACACCGCCTGCCAGACTGATCATCCGCGCTTCCACGGAACGAGCCGAAGACACGGAGTCACTGGACGCAGGCCCCACTGCCTTCGATGCGGCAGAATTTCGTACGACTCTGCTGCACAACCTCGGTAATCTGAAGAACCCTTCCGGCATGAACGTGGAAGATGTCATTGACGACATCGTCTCGATGCTGGTCAATGACACACCTTTGTACAACACACGTCTCGCCTCTGCTCTGGATATTCTGGACCTTCATCCGGCCGATTCCTACTGGTGGAGACACTTGCACCGGCAGCTCACTGCCAACCTGCAGAGGCACGGCAGTGAAGGACAGTCATCGAATGCCCTCTCTCGTGCTGCCGTGATTCTTGGCAAGATCCACGAAACCGTCTGGAAGGCGGAGAACAGGGCAAAGGGAGCGCAGGCACGCCACCTGGATGTCGCCCACCGATTCCAGTCCCGGCTGATGAATGTCTCCAGTGCCGAGGAATTGATCGCCGCCATGGACGAAATCAGTAGTCACTGTGGTTCCAGAACCGGTTTTCTCTGCGTCTACGAGAACGCCGGTGAACAGCCCACCGAATTTGCAAGAGTACTTTATCAACGTCCGAAGGCTGTGCTGGGAGAGGCAGCTGATCACGGATTTCCCAGCGCAGAGCTGCTTCCCGGCAACTTCATGCAATCCGCGTTTCCAGGGCCGCTTCTGCTTGAACCCCTGTGTATCGGCAAGACGCATCTGGGCTATCTGGTACTGGACATCTGCGGTGACGAGTTCTGCAGCCAGGCAGAAATCACGGCCTTGTCGGACTACATCGGCAACGCCTTGTGGCGCTTGCAACACGCATAGACCAATACAAGCTGTGCCCCGCTTGCGCTGAAAACGCGCCGCGGGACTCAACCGCGATGGTTCAGCGCCTGAGGGCCTTGAGAACCATGAATTTGCGATTCGATGCAAGCGTACGACAATTTCCGAACAAGTGCTTGAGCATGCGCGGATAGCTCAGATGCCTGTTGGCAACCACGCACAGTTCACCCCCTTGTCGCAAGCAGCGCTTGCTCTGCGCGAACATCGATCTGGCCACCTGATCACCCAGCACATGCTGTTGATGAAACGGTGGATTGCACAGCACCAGATCCAGCGAGTCCGAGTCGCCGCTCTCCAGTCCATCAGCTACCTGGAAGTCAGCATTGACGGCCTGATCCCCGAAGTATCTTGCGTGATTGCATCGGGCCGATTCGACCGCTGAATAGGATTCGTCGATGAATCGCACGTGCGCATCCGGCCTCATCTGCAGCAGTCGTATTCCGAGCACACCATTGCCACAGCCCAGATCAACCACGCGCTGCGCCGCGGGCAGATCGTTGTACTGCGATAGCAGAAACCGCGCACCATGATCCAGATGCGCGCGAGAAAAGACATTGGCGTGATTGAACAGAGTCAGACCGGTTTCCGAATCGGTGAATTCGCTCGGATACGGCGAGCGCTGCACGGGCAGCTCCTCATCAAGCGCGACGAACAACAGGCGCGCCTTCTTGACCGCAAGCGATGTGGTTACCTTGCCCAGATAGCGCTCCAGGCAGGCAAATGCCGACTTCTGGAGATGCTTGACCATGGCAGCGGCGATGATCACCGTATTCTCATGCAGCTGTGGCCTCAACCGTGCCAACTGGTCTTCAAGCAGGGCATTGGTCTTGGGCACCCGGATCAGTACCAGATCGACTGGTGCATCCGGCGTCTGCACGGAGGCGAGCTTGCGCAGCGGCGATGCAATGTCATTGCGCTTCAGATTCTCTTCGGCAGCTCGGTGCGCCAGAGAAGAGTCTGACCAGCTGACCGGCGACAGACGATGCAGACTCGTTGCCAGTGCTCCGTGAACATCGTTGAGCAGGAGCACATTGGCAAACGCCGAATCACGCTGTTTCAGGAGCTCGGCCACATGATCCAGCAGGAGTTCATCGGCCGCATCCCATGCCTGCAGGGTCGCATCCGTGGTGGGCGGCCAGCGCTGCAGCTGCCAGTCTCCCATTGCGCTCTTCATGAGGTTACCGTCTGTTTCAGTCATCAGGAGTCAAAAGGCTGTTTGTCGGACGGCCATCGGTCCCCGTGAGTCTACCCGAATACCCCTACCGTATTCCCGGCTCCCTGCCCAATTCCCTGCCGGTGATCACAATGACCCGGACAAGCGTCGGCTGGACATCAGCGCCGCCGGGTCTGGTCATACCAACCTCATAACTGGTATGGTAGAGAAACAAGACAACAAGATACACCCGTGCCCGAGATGATTTCGAGCTGCCACGCCACAGAATTTCCATATCGGAGGTATGGATGAACACCTCTGACATAGACAGCAAACAGGTGCGTCGCACCACCGCTGATGAACTGTTCGATCAGCTTCGCATCGATATAGAAAAAATGCGACTGCGGCCAGGCACCAAGCTGTCCGAAGCCAATGTGGCCCAGCAATACAATGTCTCGCGACAACCGGTTCGCGAGGCCTTGATCCGTCTGGACAATCTGCAGCTGGTGGAGATCCGTCCGCAGAAGGCAACCATTGTCCGACGCATGTCCAAGTCATCGATACGGCAGGCAAGATTCGTACGACTCTCTGTCGAACTTCAAGTCGCGCGACGGGCCTGCTCCCTGTACGACGGCAGCCTTGACGAGGCCTTTCAGAAGAATCTGGAGCTGCAATCCAGCTGTGTCGAGACCGGTGTATTGAAGGACTTCAACCGTCTCGACAAGCAATTTCACGAATTGCTGTGCGAAGCGGCGGATTGTCTCGACGCGATCGAGATCATCGACCAGTGCAAGGCAAAGGTGGATCGTCTGTGCATGCTGTCCCTGACGGATCCCGCTTCGGCGCAATCCATCCTCGACGATCACTTCAGGATACTCGACAGTCTGCAGGCTCGCGACGCCGAACAGCTCTGTCTGCGAACAGAGCATCACCTGCAACGACTGGACGACACCATCGATTGGGTACAAGAGAATCATGAGGATTATTTCGACGCCTAGACTCTCGTCATGACAGACAGGGCGGTCGGACCGGTCGGCCGTGAACTGTTTCGCGGATCGGCAACATCGTCGTCAGAGTGACCTGTAAATTCCTCGTTGCAATGCGTCAGATTACTGACCAAACGGACCACTTTCCATGATGCGCAGGTATACTTGCCCCACCCTGGAAAAGCTTTCGTGATCAGCAAGATCAAAGCTTCGTGCTTTGATTCTGATCAGTGCTCGTGGATGGCTACCGGGATTCAAATGGCAACGTCCCGCTGGCATGCACGGGACGCCCGCTGTCGAAACACTCAACGTTGGAGTATGCAGAAAATGAACAGACTGATCATCAGTGCGGCTGTAGCCGCTAGTCTTGCCAGTACCGCCGGTGTTGCCTCGGCAGACGAGATCAAGATCGGTGTATTTCTCGGCTTGACCGGTCCGTTGGAATCTCTGGTTGCCAACATGGCACCGGGTGCCGAAACGGCCATTGCCGAAGTCAGTGCTTCGGGCAAACTGCTCGAAGGCACAACCGTAGAGGCCGTCCGAGCCGACACCACGTGTATCGATGCGGCAGCGGCCAGTGCAGCCATCGAACGACTCATCACGGTCGAAAAGGTCGCAGGTGTGGTGGGGGGCGATTGTTCGGGAGTCACCACCGCCGCACTGACCAACGTTGCAGTTCCCAATGGCATGGTCATGATATCGCCATCGGCAACATCGCCAGCCCTGTCCACCGTTGAAGACAACGGCCTGTTTTTCCGCACGGCGCCATCGGATGCGCGCCAGGGCGTCGTGATGAGCGACATCATCATGGACCGAGGCTTCAAGGAAGTGGCGCTGACCTACACCAACAACGATTACGGTAAAGGTCTGGCCGACGCCTTTCAGGCAGCCTTCGAAGCGGCCGGCGGTACGGTCACCATCAACGCCTCTCACGAAGATGGAAAGGCCGATTACTCTGCAGAAGTCGGAGCGCTGGCGGCTGCCGGTGGCGAGATTCTCGTGGTGGCCGGCTATATCGATCAGGGCGGCAAGGGCATGATCCAGAGTTCTCTGGATACCGGCGCGTTTGACACCTTCGTTCTTCCTGACGGCATGGTTGGCACCGCGCTGCCCGAAGCCATCGGCCCGGATCTGAACGGATCCTTCGGTCAGGCTCCCGGCACGGACAGCGAAGGCGCTGGTATGTTCAACGAACTGGCTGAAGGCTTCGACTCCACGTCTCCATTCGCGGCCGAAAGCTACGATGCGGCTGCACTGATTCTACTTGCCATGCAGGCAGCAGGCTCCACCGATCCCCAGAAATACAAGGACTCGGTCATGGATGTGGCCAATGCACCGGGTGAAAAGATATTCCCGGGTGAGTTGGGCAAGGGTCTCGAGATACTGGCGGGTGGCGGAGAGATCGACTATGTCGGTGCCTCCAATGTCGAGCTGATCGGTGCGGGTGAGAGTGCCGGCAACTACCGTGAAATCGAGATCGCGGATGAGCAGCTGACCACCGTCGGTTACCGCTAGAGCTCATCCCCTACTCCTTCACGCTGCTCTACTCCCCATGTTGTTGCCGCAGCCTGCCAGGAGTTCGACGGGCAGCATGACAAGACAGGGTGGCCAGTTTTCTGGTCGCCCTTTTTTTGTCACTTACCTTCAGGACTGCCCGGGTGATCTTGTCAACGAGCCCACGGCTTCCACGAAAGCGAAACCATGATCCAGGTAGATAACCTCACCAAGAAATTCGGTGGCTTCACCGCTGTCAACAACGCGTCTCTGTCCATTCGAAAAGGCTCCATCACCGGACTGATCGGCCCCAATGGCGCAGGCAAGACAACGCTGTTCAATGTCATCGCCGGTGTCCACAAGCCAAGTGCCGGCACCGTTCTGCTCGACGGCGAGGACATCACCGGCTTGCCTCCGCATGAATTGTTTCACAAGGGCATGCTGCGTACCTTCCAGATCGCCCACGAGTTTTCCACACTGAGCGTTCGCGAGAATCTCATGATGGTACCGGCCGATCAGCCAGGCGAGTCCTTGCGCGACGTCTGGTTTCACGGACGCAAGGTGCGTGAGCAGGAGCAACGTGTCAGGGAAAAGGCAGAGGAGGTCATCGACTTTCTTGAAATATCACATGTGGCCAACGAACTTGCAGGCAACCTCTCCGGTGGACAGAAGAAGCTGCTGGAACTGGGCAGAACCATGATGGTCGATGCCAAGGTCGTCTTCCTCGATGAAGTCGGAGCCGGCGTCAATCGCACCTTGCTCAATACCATCGGCGACGCCATCATCCGTCTCAATCAGGAACGCGGGTATACCTTCTGCGTGATTGAGCACGACATGGATTTCATCGACAAGCTCTGTGATCCGGTCATCGTCATGGCTGAAGGCAGCGTGCTGGCAGAAGGCACACTGGCAGAAATCAAAGCCAATGAACACGTTATCGAGGCCTATCTCGGTACCGGTCTGAAAAACAAGGTGGCCTCATGAGTTTTCTGCTTGCCCAGGGCATGACAGGCGGTTACGGCAGCGTCGATATACTGCACGACTGCACCATCGCCGTCGAATCCGGTGAGATTGCCGTCATCGTCGGACCCAATGGTGCCGGCAAATCAACGGCCATGAAGGCTGTGTTCGGCATGCTCAATATCCATACCGGCAGCGTGGTACTCGATGGCGAGGACATCACTGCCCTCAATCCTCAGGATCGTGTTGCCAGAGGTATGGCCTTCGTACCGCAGACCAACAACGTCTTTCCCTCCATGTCTGTCGAACAGAATCTGGAGATGGGTGCCTTTCTGCGACGCGACGATATCAGCAGGACCATGGAAGAGGTCTACGAGCTCTTTCCCATCCTGCGCCAGAAGCGCCGACAGAATGCCGGAGAGCTTTCCGGTGGTCAGCGACAACAGGTAGCCGTCGGTAGAGCCCTGATGACCAAGCCCAAGCTGCTCATGCTCGATGAGCCTACCGCCGGTGTGTCGCCCATTGTCATGGATGAACTGTTCGACCTCATCATCGACATTGCTCGTACAGGACTACCGATTCTCATGGTCGAGCAGAATGCCCGGCAGGCGTTGAACATAGCCGACAAGGGCTATGTGCTTGTTCAGGGGCGTAATCGCTTTACCGACACCGGCCAGGCACTCATGAACGACCCGGAAGTGCGCAAGAGCTTTCTAGGAGGCTGATAATGGAACTTCTCAACGCTCTGGCCCTGCTCTCCAACTACGTTCTTGTTCCGGCCCTGGCCTACGGCAGTCAACTGGCACTGGGTGCACTGGGTGTCACGCTTGTATTCGGAATCCTGCGTTTCTCCAATTTTGCTCACGGCGACACCATGGCCTTCGGCACCATGGTCACCATTCTGTTCACGTGGTGGTTCCAGTCGATGGGCATACACCTCGGACCCTTGCCCACTGCACTGCTGGCCATGCCCTTCGGCATCATCTTCTGTGCAGCCTACGTTCTGGCAACTGACCGCTTGGTGTACCGCTTCTACCGCAGCAAACGCTCTGACCCTGTCATCTACCTGATTGCCTCCGTCGGCGTCATGTTCGTCACCAATGGCATCGTTCGCTTCATCATCGGACCGGATGACCAGAACTTTGCCGATGGAGAACGCTTCATCATCAAGGCGCGCGAGTTCAAGAATCTGACCGGGCTGTCAGAAGGCGTCTCTGTCAAATTGAGCCAGGGCATAACCTTTTTCACGATGATCATCGTGGTCTCTCTGCTCTTCTGGTTTCTCAACAAGACGCGATCCGGCAAATCCATGCGAGCCTATTCCGACAACGAGGATCTGGCCTTGCTATCCGGTATCAATCCCGACCGTGTCGTGGCCATCACCTGGATACTCGCAGCCGCATTGGCAACCATTGCCGGTACGCTGTATGGCCTGGATAAATCCTTCAAGCCATTCACCTACTTCCAGCTCCTGCTGCCGATCTTCGCGGCCGCCATCGTGGGAGGTCTCGGCAACCCATTGGGTGCAATCGCCGGTGGCTTTGTCATCGCCTTTTCCGAGATCATGATTACCTACGCCTACAAGCGGGTCATTGCCTATCTGGTTCCCGGCGACTGGGTACCCGATGGATTGGTACAGCTGTTGTCCACCGATTACAAATTTGCAGTCAGTTTCGTGATCCTCTTGCTTGTTCTACTGGTGAGACCCAACGGAATCTTCAAGGGGACAGGAGTATGAGTTCGATGCGCAACGTCGTCTATTTTCTGATCATCGGCAGTCTGATTGCCCTTGTCGGAGAATTCCAGAGCTGGAATCTGGCTCTTTCCATCATCAATCTGTGCATCATCTCGGCGATCATGGCCCTGGGAGTCAACATCCAGTGGGGGTATGCCGGGCTCTTCAACGTCGGCATCATGGGCTTTGCTGCGTTGGGTGGATTGGCTGCCATGCTGATCTCGATGCCGCCGGTGCGCGAGGCCTGGTCGGCCGGTGGTCTCGGCGTCATCGCAGGCATCGGCTCGTTGATCCTGACGGTGGTACTTGCCGTGATGTCGTACCGACGGATGCACGGAAAACGGTTCCGTCTGTTCATCGTCGTGCTGACCAGCCTTGTCGGATACTTCGTCATGCGAAGCTTTTTCGACCCCGCCAGTGATGTCATCGAAAAGGTCAACCCGGCAGCCTCCGGCTACCTGGGTGGATTGGGTCTGCCCATACTGCTGGCCTGGCCGGTCGGTGGCGTTCTGGCGGGCGCCGCCGCCTGGCTCGTCGGCAAGATCACGCTGGGTCTGCGGGCAGATTATCTGGCGATTGCCACGCTTGGCATATCGGAAATCATCGTGGCCATGCTCAAGAACGAAGACTGGATGACGCGGGGCGTCAAGAACGTGGTGGGACTGCCTCGCCCGGTGCCCTACGAGATCAACCTGCAGCAGAGCGACTGGTTCATCCAGTTGTGCACTCGTCTCGAGACAGACCCGGTCACCTTTTCCAGCATCTTCGTGAAGCTGTGCTACGCAGGCCTGTTCGGCCTGGTGCTGTTGGTGATCCTGTATCTGTCGGAAAAGGCCCTGCGTTCCCCGTGGGGACGAATGATGCGAGCCATCCGCGACAACGAGATATCCTCCGAAGCCATGGGCAAGGATGTCAAGGCCAGACACCTGCAGGTCTTCGTACTCGGTTCCGTGGTCGTGGGTATTGCGGGCGCCATGCTGACGACCCTCGATGGACAGTTGACTCCCTCCAGTTACCAACCTCTGCGCTTCACGTTTCTGATCTGGGTCATGGTCATCGTGGGCGGTTCCGGGAACAACTGGGGGGCGATACTCGGTGGTTTTGTCATCTGGTTCTTCTGGATACAGTCGGAGCCCATGGGTATCTGGCTGATGGACACCCTCACCTCCCAGATGGACAGCGATAGCGCACTGCGAACCCATCTGATCGACTCGGCACAGCATATGCGCCTCATGACCATGGGCCTCATCCTGCTTCTGACCTTGCGATTCAGCCCGCGTGGATTGATCCCCGAGAAGAACGCGCATCACTGATGCGCGTGCAGGACGTCATCTTGCCGGGCTGGTGTACTGTTTCATACAACGCATTCATTCAGCGAGTCTTCAGGCAGCCAGCCGCCGGGCGCGAGCTCGAAAAGGTATCGGGCATACCTTGAGAGCGAGCAACAGCGCGGAGGGCTGCCTGCTGGCTCACCCTTCGGCAGCGTCACTCAGTCACTCTCCTGCTCTGACAGATGAATGTCCACCATCAGACTGTCCGAGAGTGTCTGCATCCGATCGTGCAATTGCCCGGTGGTCAGCCCTTCGGGAAGAATCAATTGTGCGGTGGCATGGAACAACACACCGCCGGCCATGGAAGCGTCCTCCAGCCATGAATCAAACGCCTGCACGCTAACCCCGGCTTCCGACAACATCCGACTGATATCCCGCACGATACCCGGATGATCCTGACCCAGCAGTTCCAGCTCTACCTCACGACCAGCCGGCGCAATACCGACATCTTCGACCGCCTTCAGCGAAACCTGCAGGGCAGATGAGTCGAGCGCTTGCACCGCTGCCAACAAGGCCTCTTGTCGGGATTGTTCAACTTCCACCCGTATGATTCCGGCAAATTGTCCGCCCAGATTGGCCATGCGACTCTCAAGCCAATTGCCCTGCTGACCAGCGACGGCCTCTGCAAGCGCATTGACCATTCCCGGTTGGTCAGGGCCCGATACCGTGATGAGAATGGCAGACGTCTTCATCGTGTTCAATTTGTCAGTGACTCTCGTGTGGGTGACATATCAGCTTATCCAGAGCCTGGCATAAGGCGCCAGCTCGATCACATCATTGTATACGCTGAGCTCGCGTGCGCTGAGCTTGTCATAGAGCTCGACCACGCCTGAATCGTACAGCGGTTGGATATTGAGATACTGCGTACTTTCCGTGAAGTTGTAGACACAGGCCAGTGTCCCCAGGGGGTGACGATTGGCAATGGCAAAGACATGGGGATGCCCGGTATCCACGATATCCGTGTCATAGCGCGCATTGAGCTGGGAGGTCTTGCGCCGGACTCTCACGATATGACTCAGACCGGAATACAGACGGCCCTCGATGGTGGTCAGATCATGACGCCGCTCCGCCTTCTCCCAATCCATGACCGGTCGGTGCATCCAGCGACTGTCACCCGCGTGATCCGGTTTGTCGACATACCGGTAGTCATTCAGCAGTCCCAACTCATCACCCATGTATATCAACGGAAGACCGCCAAAACCACAGATGAGCGCGTGCCCGAGCAGAATTCTCTCGATGGCCAGATCTGCCAGTTCGTCATTGCCCCACTCGATCGCCTGTTCCAGTCCTGACAGGCTGGCAAGCGTACCGTTGATTCGGCGATCACCCGTCGCCTTGTTGAACTGGAAAACCCCACCTCGGGCAAAGCTACCCTCGAATTCACCGGCGTAGAAGCTTGACAGGAAATGCCGATGTGCAGCGCCGTTGAGCCCTACCGATTCAGCATCGTCATCGGCGATGGCCCAGCCGATATCGTCATGGCAGCGCAGATACGTCCCCCAGGCAATCGAGTTGGGTGTTCTCGGAAACTCACTCAGTGCGCGCGTCATGAGCCGGGTATCCCGACTTGCCAGAGAACTCCAGAACTGCACCATCAATGAATTGTGGTAGGCGAAATTGGACACCTTGCCGTGGTGGCGCCCGACGCCGAAATAGCGAATCAGATCATCAGGGGCAACGATCGCTTCGGCCTTGTGAGCGACGGCCGGTGTGGTGATTCTGGAGCAGGTGCGCAGTGCCTGCATCAGGTCGAATACCTCCTCCTGATTCTGCGAATCGGTACCCATGCGCTTCCACATGAACGCCACTGCATCCAGCCTGAACACTTCCACACCCTGATTTGCCAGATCGAACATCACCTCCACGATTTCCAGAAATACCTCGGGATTGGACCAGTTCAAATCCCACTGAAAATGGTTGAAGGTCGTCCACACCCATTTGCCGCTGTTTTCGTCGAGGGTGAAGTTCCCCGGGGCGAATTCCGGAAAGACCTCTGGCAGAGTTCGCTCGAAGGCATCAGGCAGACTGCGATCGTCGTACATGTAGAAATAATCCTGATAGTGCGCATCGCCGCTCTGTGCTGCCTGGGCCCAGGGATGTTCCTGGGCACAATGATTGAGCACGAGATCGATACAAACAGACATGCCGCGGGCCCTGAGATCGGAACACAACACTTCCAGGTCTTCGTTGGTACCCAGAGATGCATCCACCGACCGGTAATCGGTTACGGCATAGCCGCCGTCGTTCTCACCATCACGAGACTGCATGACCTTCATCAGGTGCACATAGCTGGCGCCCATCTCCTCGAGATAGTCCAGGTGATCACCGACCTCGCGCAGGCCGCCGGCGAATTGCTCTACATAGAAAACATAGCCGAGCATGCTCTCATGCTGAAACCAGTCCGGCTCCAGATCGCGTTCGACGTCAAGGACCTTCAATTCATCAGGCCGTGCGACGTAATGGCGCGCCATCAGCAGTACCAGCCTTTCCATGAAATCGTCAAAGTCGGCTCTCTGCCCATAGACCGGCAAGAGCCCTTCGTAGAGGTTCTGAAACCATCTCGCTAGCCGCAGCCGGAACAGTTGTTGATCGCGGACCTCCAGCGGCGCCAGAGCCGACTCGACCCCGGTATTGGCTTTCTGCAGGCACTTCAGTGCAGCTGCGCTGAGCAGATGGGCATGTCGATGACGAAATGCCGATACCTTGACGGACTCTTCAGCCGCCTGCTCACTGCTGGAAAATTCCTGATGTAACAATACAGCCCACTCCCGAAGTAACAAGACAATACAGAAAATTCAACTGATACAAGAACTTGTGATCCGCATGGCTGCCAATTGACGTACCAACAACCATGACAGGCCACACATCAGTGGACACGTTCTCGATGTCTTGCCTAACCATACAGCTAAGCCCACCGACTCTCATGACCTCTGACAAAAGGTTAACCTCTGAGATGGAAAACCGCATTCGATAGTTCGACAACATTACCAGTCATCAAGGCACAGCTTCAAGTAACGTCTACGGCATCGGTTTTACTGTTTTACTTGAGCCTACGACACGCGACCCGGGATAGGGGTCGGTGCCAGAAGTTCATGATTCGCAGGGAGAAAGCAGGGTGATTTCCACACCAATTACCGGGAATGCAGCAGACCCTGTAACGGACTTCAGGTCAAAGGCCACTTTGGGTGTTGCCGTGGCCGCCATCGTATTCATGCTGCCGATGGGCCTCTACGACCTGATGCGTGGTGAGACAGCCATCGGCATCGGCGCCATGGCAGTGGTGTTCGTGCTGCTGGCCAATGCATGGATGGCATTGCGTGGTGTCTGTCACCAGTCGCTGACGCTGTTCGGACTGTTTCCTGCCGGCATGATATTCATGACCAGCATCTTTCATATGGATGGCATCATCGCCAGCCTGTGGTGCTTCCCCATCGTTCTGGCAGCCTACTGCATGTTGTCGGAACGACGTGCATGGCTTGCCAATATCACGATTCTTGTCATTGCGCTGCCCATGGCCTGGATGACCATGGAGAGCACCTATGCACTCCGGGTAACCACCAGCCTGGGCGCCGTCAGTCTGTTCTCGGCGATCCTCGTAAACGTCATCGATGGCCAGCGCCATCAATTGCAGAAACAATTGATTCTCGACCCGCTGACGGGTCTGCTGAATCGCCTCACATACAATGAATGCATGGAAAAGGCGGTGAGGTTGCACAGGCGCTACCAGCAGCCGGTCAGCCTGCTGGCCATCGACATCGATAACTTCAAGCGACTGAACGACACCCAGGGTCATGCCGCAGGCGATAGCGTACTGCGCACGGCGGGACAGCTTCTGAGGGATACCCTGCGTGATGAAGACGCCATCTTCCGCATGGGCGGCGAGGAATTCACGGTGGTGCTCAAGGGCGCCAACGAGACAGCGGCCGTCGAGACGGCAGAGCGTCTGCGTCACGCCGTTGCCACCGCCGATTTCCAGGGCGCCCATCAGGTCACCATCAGTATCGGTGTTGCAACGCTCCGCGCCGACGAGAGTTGGGAGAGATGGGCCAAGCGCAGTGACGACAGCCTCTACGATGCCAAACGCAAGGGTCGCAATCGCGTGGTTCTCAATCGCACCATCGAGACGACTGAGCGTAGCGCGGTGACATTGGCCAGTATTACCTGACGCGGCGACGGCGCAGATCGCGACACAGTCCTTGCCATCGCAGCCGCGCTCCCGCTCGGAGGGTTCAGTGACGGCCCAGTTGACAGCGGCAATCGGTTCCCGCAGGCACGGCCAGCTGGCAATGATCACACAATCCCGCACCGGTAGGCTGTAACTCAGGCGTCAGCTCTACGCGATCATCGAAGATGAAACAATCACCCTTCCAATGACGGGATCCGCAGGTCTGCAGGTAGTTCAACAGGCCGCCTTCGATCTGATAGACCTCGCGAAAGCCGTTTTCCAGCAGCCACGGGGCCGCCTTCTCGCAACGAATACCACCGGTGCAATACGTTACCATCGGCTTGTCGCGATCGAGAGTCCCCTCCTCCAACGCCTTGTGCACGGCGGCCTTGAAGTTGCGAAAGTGCTTGATATTCAGATTGACTGACGCTGGAAACGTCCCCGAGACGATTTCATAGTCATTGCGTGTATCCAGCAGTGTCACGTCCCTGGATTCATCCAGCCACTGACACACGGTCTCAGGGGGCAACGCAGGTGCTTTGGGCCTTTGAGCCTGAAGTTGCTCGGAATCCTGTCCATCAAAGGCAATGATCTCGGTGCGCTTGCGAATCCGCAATCGTCGATACGGCACAGTCGCGGAAAAGGTCTCCTTGAGCCATAGTCCGGCAAAGCGCGTGTCCTGGTCCAACCACTGCCGCGCAGCCGCTACCTGCTCGCGAGTGCCCGCAATGGACACATTGATGCCCTCGGATGCCAGCATGACGGAACCTTGTATGCCGATGTCACTGAAAGCCTGCTTCATTGCAGTCTGGATTGTCGGCAGATCATCCAGATGCACGAAGCGGTAACCGGAAAGATTGACAATGGGTGAGTCGAACATCGTTGAACAGCCAACGGCAGTAATGACAGAAGCCCGCATTTTAGCAGCCAGACCAGTGTCGCTGGTCTCTTTCGCAACGCATTCGCCCACGAGTGTACTGTTTCATACAAAGCGTTCATTTCCGGTCGACAATCGCGACACTGTCGGGCAGCATTCACCCCTGAGACCTCAACACCGGAAAGGCAGAAAATGAGTTTCAAGGCATTGCTCGTGGAGCGCGACGAAGAAGGCAACACCTCGGCCAGCGTGCAGGAATTGGAGGATAGTCGGCTACCAGACGGTGATGTGGTGGTGGCTGTCGAGTATTCGACCGTCAACTACAAGGATGGCTTGTGCGTCGGACCTGGCGGGGGCCTGGTCAGAACCTACCCGCACGTACCGGGAATCGACTTCGCCGGCACCGTGGAGAGCTCCACGGATTCTCGCTACAAGGCTGGCGACAAGGTGGTACTGACCGGATGGCGCGTCGGCGAAGTCTGGTGGGGCGGCTACTCACAGAAAGCCTCGGTCAAGGCCGACTGGCTGGTTCCGTTGCCTGACGGGCTGACCACGCAACAGGCCATGGCCGTCGGTACCGCCGGCATAACGGCCATGCTGGCTGTCATGGCACTGGAAAAACACGGCTTGAAACCCGGTCAGGGACCAGTCCTGGTCACCGGCGCTGCGGGCGGTGTAGGTTCTGTTGCCACGGCCATACTGAGCAATCTCGGCCATGAGGTGGCAGCCGTCACCGGTCGCCCCGAAACCGCAGATTATCTGAAAGAGCTCGGAGCCACGACCATCGTTGCACGCGAGGAATTGAGCGAGACGGTCAAGAAGCCGCTGGAGGCCGAGACCTGGGCTGGCTGCGTGGATGCCGTGGGAGGTGACATGCTGGCACGCGTTCTCGGGCAATTGAAATACGGCGCCAGCGCAGCATCCATTGGTCTGGCAGGCGGTGCCAAGTTACCCGCAACGGTCATTCCCTTTCTGCTTCGTGGCGTGAACCTGCTGGGAATCGACTCCGTCATGCAGCCGTACGAAAACCGCCTCGCCGCCTGGCAGAAATTGTCTGAATCACTGCCAATGGACAAACTCGAAGGCATGATACAGCCAGCTACCCTGGCAGAATTGCCAGAACTTGGCGCCCGCATACTCAAGGGCCAGGTCAAGGGCCGGGTCGTCGTTGACGTCAACGCCTGATCCCGAAGAGACAGCGCCTGCAGTCGTGTTTGATCATGCCGCTGCAGGTGGCTGTCTGTACGTTCCGGGGAGAGACTATCGCCCGCGAAAACCGAACAGACGATTGGATTTTATGATGGCTACCGCTTCCTCCGGAATGCTCTGTTCCCACCCTTCTCTGCCATTGGACAACATCTTCAACACCTCACGGGAATAGATCTTCAGCAGTTCCGGATCACTGCAATCGATACCCGTGATGAACCGGTTCTCCAGCAGATGCTTGTACAGATAGCGCACATGCGGGGCAATCTCCACGCTCGTGTAATCGGCAACCTCCTTCTGAGCGTTCAATTCCGGGTAGATGTACAGACGCGTATTGTCCGGAAACAGTTTGCCGAAGCCTTCCAGCATCCCGCCTTCCACACCGACGTACTTGTCCTCGTCGAATATTTCCTTGACGTTTGCCATCCCCAGCACGATGCCGATCTGTAACGCCGTGAATTGTCGAAAGTAGGCACGCAGGGAAAAATAGCGGGTGTAATCGGACACCATGACGCTGTAACCCAGTGCATTGAGCAGACTGACGCGGGCCAGCAGGTCTTCCTCCGGCACCATCAGATCCTTGCCGAAATGATCATTCAACGATATCTCGGCCAGCACGATACTGTTGTCGGCTTCGACACCCTCCTGCTGACAGAAGGCAGTGAAGCCCTGCTCGATCATGTCCACATTCAAACGGGTCACGGGTCTGAACGAGCCTCGTATGGTCAGTACATTCTTCTTGTAGAGCATCTCGGCCGGCACCGCGATACGACCGTCTGGCTGGAACATGATGGCGCGAGTCTTCCAGCTGCGAATCAGATGCAGGTTCATGGCGCGATTGTCCAAGTCCTCGAAGTAGGGTCCCTTGAACTCGATGGAATCTATCTCGATGGCTTCAGGATCCAGGTTGTCGCTCAGCGAGTCGATGATCTTGCGCGCATCCTCGAAATAGTAAAACGCCGCATAGATCAGATTGACCCCCAGAATGCCCAGCGTGTCCTGCTGTTGCTCGGCGCTCTGCTCCAGCATTCGCGCATGAACGACGATATCCGATGGCTCCGCACCGGGATACATCTGGATACGAATACCGCACCAGGAGTGGCATTCGTTGTTGCGATTGAAACTCTTTGCGGAAACGGTCGCCGCGTAGGAAAAGAAACGTGATGAACGCGATCGTGATGTACCGACACGCTCCAGAACCAGCGAAAATTCCTTGTCCAGCATCGCCTGCACTCGTGCCTTGCTGACGTAACGTCCGCCCTCCTGGGTGCCGTAGATGGCGTCGGAGAACTGCATGTCGTAGGCCGACATGGTCTTGGCAATGGTGCCGGCCGCAGCCCCCGCCAGAAAGAACTGCCTGGCCACTTCCTGACCGGCACCGATCTCGGCGATGGACCCGTACTTCTTTTCATCGAGATTCAGCCGCAGGGCCTTGTTGAGGGTGGTGCGAGAACTCACCGCCTTGCTGCTGTCGTCTGTTCGTTTCATGTCTGTCTACACGTTGACTGGCCTGCCAGCGAGCTGCAGCGGGCGCGTTCGGTTCAACAGCATTATCGACCACCTGCCGACAAGTCTGAATTACCCGGTTAACTGCCGATGCCACTTGCACGCGATTTTCTGCATGATACCCGCTGTGTACAACATTGGACATTCTGTTCGGCACCCCGGCGGGGTTATACTGCCCCGATGAATACACCCACCATGCCCAACTTCCGGTCTCCGGACTTTCTGCATCAACACATCCAGTCCATTCTCGATTTCTATGAACCGAGGGTTCTGGCTCCCGATGGCGGCTTTCACCAGTGTTTCATGGACGATGGAACGGTGTACGACCCGGGCATGCGCCACCTGGTCAGTTCAACGCGGTTCGTGTTCAACTATGCCACCGCCTATCGCGTGCACGGTGCCGAAAATCACAGACTATGGGCAATCAGAGGCCTGGATTATCTGCAATCCATGCACCGTCAGCCGAGCGGACACTACGCCTGGGTGATCGAGAACGGTCAGGTCAGCGATGGTCGAGCGATGGCTTACGGTCATGCCTTCGTGATGCTCGCCGCCGCCAGCTGTGTACAGGCTGGCATCGTGGAAGCGGCCGAGACCATCGACGAGATCTGGCACTTCATGGAGGAACACTTCTGGGATGCCGAGGGGCGCGCCTACGCGGACGAACTCGATAGCAGCCTGAGCGTGCTGGATCCCTATCGGGGTCAAAATGCCAATATGCACAGCTGCGAAGCGCTGCTCGCGGCCTGGCAAGCCACTCGCCAACCGCGCTATCTGGAAAGGGCCGAGCTGCTTGCCCAGCGTTTCGCGGTGGAGCTGGCAGAACTCAACGACAACATGATCTGGGAACACTACGATACGCAGTGGCAGGCAGACATGCAGTACAACATCGACAAACCCGACGACCTGTTCAAGCCCTGGGGTTTTCAACCGGGTCACCAGGTCGAGTGGACCAAACTGCTGCTGACGCTCAATCAGGAGAGTCCCAATCCTCTGTGGGTGAAACGCGCTACTGAATTGTATGAGCTTGCCATGAGCCGCGGCTGGGATTCCGAGTACGGTGGCCTGGTATACGGCTTCGCACCCGATGGCAGCTTCAGCGATTCACACAAATATTTCTGGGTACACGCTGAAGCCTTCGCAGCGTCCTGGAGACTGTACCGGCTTACCGGCGAAACTCGCTTTGCCGAGGATTACGATCGCCTCTGGGAATACAGCTGGCAACATCTGATCGATCACCAGCAAGGCGCCTGGTTTCGCATACGCAATCGCGATGGTAGCGAGTTCGACAAGCTGAAGTCACCACCGGGCAAGACCGATTACCACACCATGGGCGCCTGCTGGGACGTTCTGAGCCAGCAACCCTGACGCCTCAGGGCAGCCTTACCCACCGCGACCAGCTGCTCACGTCACCGCGCTGATCTCTCAAGCCACCATCGATCAGGGTCGCACCGTCGGCCTCCTCTGGCGTGAGAAACACCGAGCCGAGCAATGATTCGTTCTGCCCGATTCCCAGGTAGTCGAAAACCAGGGGATCGCGCAGGATGCCGCCACTGGACCAGTAACTGCGCCATCCCCTCGCCTCAGCGGCCAGCAACAGGTTCTGTATGGCTGCACCGGTCGCGGCGATGTGTTCGACATTGTTATCTGTCAACTGAGGCTCACCGCCCTGCTCAGCCGGGTCAGGCAGCCAGGTTGCCTGAACCAGCGCACCGCAGGCGCAGAGCATGTTCTTGATTTTCGACTGCCAGGCGCGTGCCCATCGAGGGTCGGCATCCTCTTCCACCTGCTTTTGCAGAAAGTCCAGCAAGGCAAGGCAGGCCGTCTTGTCGAGAACATGAAAGCGCCACGGCAACACCGAGTCCAGTTCCCCCTGCCGGTGGGTCTGTTCATGGGCGCGACGATGAAACGGCGCCCAGGCCGCGCCCTCGATCATGATTCGCAGCGCCCGGTCGTGTTCGTCATTCCAGCGCACCGACGTCTCCGCCAATCGCTCCGGCGACAACATGACCTTGCGCGTATGGCGCGCCCGTATCACCTGATCCACTACGTCGCCAGGCGCTTGCGTTCTGTCATGGTCCTCATTGCTCATCGCATTTCTCCCGGTATCAAACCTTCACGCGTTTGCCACTTTTGCCAGACTTGTAGATTGCGTCGATGACCTTCTGATTGAGCACTGATTCTTCGAGCGAGAATACCGCTTGCTTCCTGCCTGCCACGGTACGACTGAATGCCTCGACTTGCAGACGGTACTGATTGATGCCGGTAAACCGGAATACCCGGGTCTCATTGTGCTTTGCATTATGCACTCGCACTTCATCGCCTTCATACAGATTGGAGTTGAACGGTGCGCTGAGCTCGATGAAGCCCTTGTCTCCGTGGAACACCATGGTCTGCCGATTGGCCATCTGGGTACTGACGTAGAAGCTCATGTCGATACCGCCGAAGTCCAGCTGCACGCTGGCATAGCGATCGGTCTTGAACTTCGGATCGAATTCGACGCTGGCACTGGCAGACTGGGGTTCAAGGCCTGTGGCAAAGCGTGCGCAGACCGTCGGATAAACGCCGATATCCGGCAAGGCCCCACCGCCCAGCTCCACCTGATTGCGCATGTTCTTCGCATCCACATTGTAGTAACTGAAGGAGGAATCGATACGCCGCAAGGTACCGATGGCGCCCTTGCTCAACAGTTCTCTGACCTTCAGCCACTGCGGGTGATAAGTCACCATGAAGGCTTCCGAGACGACAACTCCCGCCTTGTCTCTGGCTCGTATCAGCTTGTTGATATCTGTCGCCTTGAGGGCCAGCGGTTTTTCGACCAGCACATGCTTGCCTGCAGTTATGGCCTTGTGCGCCCATTCGACATGCTGAGAGGTCGGCAAGGGAATGTAAACCGCATTGATTTCCGGCGCAGCGAGCATCTCCTCATAGCTGCCGAAGGACTGCGGCGCATTGAAATGATCGGCCATCTTGCGTGCACGACCAGCGTTACGCGAAGCAATCCCCTCGAGACAGGCACCTTCAGCCTGCTGGATGGCGGGCACCAGATGTTCCCTGGCAATCTTGGCGGTAGACAGGATTCCGAATTTCAACATGATGATCTCCTCGAGTGCGTGATTGAATGGAAAACGGTGGGTAGCTGCATGCGTCAAGCGTGAAAATCGAGCGTGGAAGGCGTTCCGCCCAGCGCCTGATTCAACGCCCGGTGTCGTCCGGATCGCCATGCGATCGGGCGGCGGCCGCTCGCAGTTTGTCTTTCTTGCTCATGCGGTGTCCCTTGATACCGCCATTGCCATCGACAGGAGCTCGGGACGGTCGCAGAGTATTCAGCGGCTCGAAGCCATCGATTCGTTCGCGCGCGATGCTCAGCGACAGGCGCTTCTCTATCAAAGCCAGATGCGCTTCGGCATTGATGTCGACCAGGCTGATGGCCTCACCGCTCTGGCCCGCGCGCGCCGTACGACCCATGCGATGAGTATAGAGCGCCACCGACCGAGGCAGATCGTGGTTGATCACCAATGGCAGGCTTGGTACGTCGATGCCTCTGGCAGCCAGGTCTGTGGCCACCAGTGCCTGCAGCTTGCCATCCTGCAGCCTCTTCAACACCGATGCGCGCTGCGCCATGGAGAGTTTTCCATGCAATACGGCACTGCTGATCGAGGCTTTCGACAGTTTGCCGGCCAGTTTTTCCGCGCCCTTGCGATCCGCCGTGAAGATCAACGCAGGTGTCGACAGTCTGCCATCAGACAACAGTGTGACAAGCAGATCACCGCGCCGCTGCTCATCGACCTGGATGGCACGATGAGTAATGGCTGGCGCATCCTCTGCCAGATCGATGATGACCGGCTTCTTCAGCAACCAGCCGGCCTTCGCGCGCACCTTGCGCGAGTAGGTTGCCGATACCATGACGCGCTGCTCCGGCTTGAACAGTGCCACCAGTTCATCCACCTGCTCCTCAAAACCGTCTCCCAGCAGACGATCAGCTTCGTCCAGAATCAGAATGTCCACATCAGCGACAGCCAGCCCTCGATGAGCAATCACGTCCAGCAATCGTCCGGGCGTGGCCAGCAGAAAATCGGCCCCACCGCGAAGCGACATCAACTGCGTGTTGATGGATTTTCCACCACTGATGGCGACCACCTTGCAGGGTTTGAGCAGAGAGCTGAAACCACTCAGAACATCGGCCAGCTGAGTCACCAGCTCCCGAGTCGGAACGATGATCAGGGTGCAGGGCTGCTGCCCGGCGTTTGCCTGCAGGCGACGATTCAGCAGCGGCAGCAGATACCCCAGAGTCTTGCCAGAACCGGTACTGGCAGCGACCAGCACATCGCGCCCCTGACTCAGCGGCTCGAACAATGCGTCCTGAACTGGTGCGGACTCGACAAGTCCCAACTCTGCGAGACGTGCCTTGAGTTCAGGTAGAAAGACTGGTGCGTTGAAGGACATGAAGCGTAGAATGACGTTACCGGTCGGTAGTGTACCTCGTGGCCTGCGACGAATACAGCGCCGGCGCGATGGCAGCTGTGGAGCGGTCACGCCCCCTGCGAGGCGAAACCGTCACCGGAAGCGTGAACAACATCAGACGATATCTTCTTCATCCAACATCCTTCGGGAGATCTTCTTGAGTCACATGTCGAACTACTCCAGCCAATCAGTCAAGGACTTTGCCAAGACCGTTCTGAAGGGTTTCGGCTGCGCCGAGAGTGAAGCGGAGACAGTGGCCAGCCACCTGGTGGATGCGAACCTGACCGGTCACGATTCGCACGGCATCGGCATGTTGCCACTGTATGGCGAACAGATTCTCGACGGCAATCTGGTCCCCAACCAGACACCACTACTGCATGAGCCGGTGGGTGCCATCAGCGTGGTTGACGCCCGCCGCGGCTTCGGTCATCGCATGGCGCTGGAAGCGCTGGATCACGCCATGAAATGCGTGCCCGAGCACAAGGTCGCGATTCTGGCTCTGCGAGACTCCGGCCATGTGTCCCGGGTTGGTACCTATTCGGAGTATTGCGCCGCTCGAGGCTATGTTTCCCTGCACATGGTCAATGTCGTTGGTCATGCTCCCATCGTTGCGCCTTTCGGGGCTCGCGAAAGCGGATTCTCGACCAACCCCATCAGCATGGCGATGCCGGTCGAAGGCCAGGCCAGACCCCTGCTGGACATCGCTACCAGCACGGTTGCCTTCGGCAAGGTCCGGGTCGCCAGCAACAAGGGGGAGAAGGTACCGCCCGGCTGCCTGGTGGATGAACAAGGGCTGGAAACTCTCGACCCGGATCCCATGGCTCAATCGCGGATCGGTGCACTGTCGGCATTCGGCGCGCACAAGGGCTCGGGGCTGGGTATCTTCGTCGAGTTGCTGGCTGGCGCTCTGGCGAGTACCGATACGGTTGCCACGATGGAGCACCTTCCTCACGGCGTCATCAACAACATGTTCTCGATCATCATCGACCCCACGGCCTTCGACAGCCGGGAAGCGGTGGAGAGAAGAACCATGGACTTCTACGATTTCATCAAGACTCGTCAGCCGGCAGTGGGCACCGAGTCAGTCCTGCTCCCTGGCGAAACGGAACAGGGCAACCGACAGGAAAGATCCGAACACGGCATTCCGGTCGACGATGAAACGGTTCGTCAGATCGTGGAGATCGCCTCGCGATTCAGCCTCTCGAGTGAAGAAACCGCGCCGCTGCTGATACCGGTCAAGCGCTGAGCGGAGCGAAACGGTTCTGCGCGTCAGGCGAATCGCCTGGCGGCATCAATGGTCAGTCCCAGCCCCACACTGCCGAAGGCATCGCCCTGCACATGCTCGGCCTGGCTGAACATGTCACGGAAGCTGTGCTGCAGCATGGGTACCGCTGATGTCCCCCCGGTGTAGAACACACGGGTTATGGCCGCGGGCTGCAACTGCGCGTCCTGCAGTGCGCCACCGACGCACGACAACAGGCTCTGGACAACCGGCCCTATTGCCTGTTCGAACGCTGGCCGGTCTATCACCGTCTCCAGCCGGTCGGAAAACCCGGTAAGTCCGCAGGCTGTCGATGCCTCGTCGGACAGACTGATCTTGGCCTGCTCCACTTCACGAGCCAGGGCGTGACCCCGCCTGTTCTCGACCACCTCACGCAAGAGCTGCACCTTCTCCGGCTGCGCAGCGTCGAGCTGCATCTGCCGGATTCGCTGGGTAGTGACATTGTTGTACAACAGCGGGATACGGTGCCAGGTCGCCAGATCGAAATAGGTGGAACCGGGCAAGGCTCTGCTGCTGCCTTTCACCAGTGAGCCCATACCCAGCAGGGGCATCATCGACTGCAGACTCAGCAAGCGATCGAAATCGGTTCCACCGATGTGAATGCCGACCGTCGACAGGATATCGGACGCTCTGTCACTCTGCCCGTGACGACCCGGAGACAGCCGGATGATGCTGAAATCAGCGGTACCACCACCGATGTCCACAACCAAGGCCAGCTGTTCATCGGCCAATTCGCTTTCATAGGCCAGCGCCGCCGCCACGGGTTCGAACTGGAATTCCACATGCTCGAACCCCGCCTTGTGCGCAATGTCGCGCAACTGCTGCTCGGCAAGGCGATCCATGTCGGGATCATCGTCCACAAAATGTACCGGGCGGCCCAGTACTACCTGCGTCAGCTCGGACTGACCCTGCTCGGCCAGGGTGTTTCTGAGATAGCCGAAGAAATCCTGAATGATCTCGCTGAAGGGCACGCGGCGGTTGCGTATGGCCGTCCTCTCCCCCATCAGGGAAGAGCCAAGGATGGACTTCAGTGAGCGCAGCAAACGCCCTTCGACCTCCTCGGTATACTGCGCCACGGCCTGTTTGCCGAAGAAGGTTTCAGGTGTCTCGTTGGAGTAGAAGATGGCGCTGGGTACCGAACAACCGTCCGCACCGAAAGCCAGCAAGGTTGGCACACCATCACGCATGTAGCCGACGCTGGAGTTGGATGTGCCAAAATCGATACCGCCTGCATTCATGAGACTCGCTTCGATATGCCTGTTACGGGGAACCCGATAGTGTAAACCACGACCATTGCCGCGTGCGGTCAACTAACAGGTTTACCCTTCAACACTTGATGTTCAGAGCAATCGTCGGCACTTTTTCTCCGTTTTCGAGTCTGAGGCGACTTGAATGATGGCCTGACATCCCACAATCAACCCACATCAAACGCGGACATAACGACCACATCATGAGCGAACTGCCTGATTACACTCCCCCCAGGGTCTGGACATGGGACGCCGAAAGCGGCGGACAATGGGCGAGCATCAATCGCCCGATCGCCGGACCGACCCATGACAAGGAGCTGCCAGTGGGCCGGCATCCTCTGCAGCTCTACTCACTGGCCACGCCCAATGGCGTGAAGATCACGATCATGCTCGAGGAGCTGCTGGCCAGAGGGATCGAGGGCGCCGAATACGATGCCCATCTGATCAAGATCGGCGACGGCGATCAATTCGGCAGCGGTTTCGTCGACGTGAATCCGAATTCGAAGATTCCGGCACTGATGGACCACAGCACCACGCCACCTACCCGCATCTTCGAGTCAGGCTCGATACTTCTCTACCTGGCCGAGAAATTCGGCGAATTTCTGCCCGAAGAACCACGTGCCAGAACCGAGTGCATGAACTGGTTGTTCTGGCTGATGGGCAGCGCCCCTTATCTGGGTGGCGGATTCGGACATTTCTACGTCTACGCACCGGTCAAGATCGAGTACTGCATCGATCGCTTCACCATGGAGGTCAAACGCCAACTGGACGTCCTCGATCGGCATCTGGCGCAGAATGCCTATATGGCCGGTGACGAGTACAGCATTGCCGACATGGCCATCTGGCCCTGGTACGGATCGCTGGTTCTGAATATCGTGTACGAGGCTTCCGAATTCCTCGACACGGAATCGTACAAGAACGTGAATCGCTGGGCTGCGCAGATTGCCGAACGCGATGCTGTCAAGCGCGGCCGAATGGTCAACTGCACCTGGGGTGATCCCGCATCCCAGTTGCACGAGCGACACGATGCGAGCGACTTCTACACGAAGACGCAAGACAAGATCGGCGAGTAGTCGCGATAGCCGGTCCCGAGGCAGCAGTCACGAACACCGGAACAGTCAGGTGAATGCGGCAATGCAACAAGCGATTGCCGCATTCCCACACGTCGGGCAATGCGCTCGAGGGCGGCGCCCTTGCGGCTACAGGACCGTCGAAAAACGTGATCTGGACTGGTGCTGTTGCAGGTAGCGGTCGAAATGACTGCCGACAATGCGCAATGCCTTGCGCCTGCCGATGGGTGTGACCAGTACACGTCTGTCTTCAAGCTGCACATAGCCCTGCTCGGCCAGGGGTTGCAAGGCGTGCAGCTCTTCTTCGAAGTACTGATCGAAATCGATCAGATAACCGATTTCGAAGGCAGCCTTGTCAACTTCTCCCTGACACATGATCGCCATGATGACCGCGCGTCGCAGCAGGTCATCGCGTGACAACTCCACACCGCGCTGCGTGGGCAGTATCTGCTGCGCGACGCGATCGGAATATTCGTTGAGCCCCTTGAGGTTCTGACTGTAGCAACTGCCTACCCGGCTGATGGAGCTTGCGCCTATCGCCACCAGATCACAATCTGGCTGGGTGGAATAGCCCTGGAAGTTACGATGCAGCCGCCCTGTGCGGTGAGCATTGGCCAGGGCGTCATCGGGCAGGGCAAAATGATCCATGCCGATGTATTCGTAACCGGCAGCATCCAGTAGATCATTGGCCATCCGGAAAATATCCTGCTTGAGCTCGGCGGAAGGCATGTCGCTCATGTTGATCAGACGCTGTGCCTTGAAACGACTGGGCAAGTGGGCATAGTTGTACAGCGCGATGCGATCCGGACGCATAGCGATGACCTCTTCCACGGTTCGGGCAAAGCCTGCCAGGGTCTGTTTCGGCAGGCCGTAGATCAGATCGAAGTTGGTGGATTCAAACCCCAGGCGGCGCCCTGTTTCCAGAACCGACTCGACCAGACTCGCCGGCTGCAAACGATTGATGGCAGTCTGCACGTCCACATCGAAATCCTGTACACCCAGGCTCAAACGATTGAATCCCGACTCTCTGAGCACGTTCATCTTGTGCTCATCCACGGTCCTCGGATCGATTTCCATGGAATACTCACCGGCTGCAGACAGACTGAATCGATCCGTGATCGCTGCCATCAAGCGCTGCAGATCGGCACTTTTCAGATAAGTGGGAGTACCCCCACCAAAGTGAAGCTGCAGCAAGCGACGATCGCCACCGAGTCTGGAATCGACCATGGCCAACTCGCTGATCAGGTGATCGATGTAACGTTCGGCCTTGCCATAGTCCTGCGTGATCTTCTTGTTGCAGGCGCAGTAGTAGCACAGCGCGCTGCAGAACGGAATATGCACATACAGTGACAGGGGCACTGCCGGCTGCAGCTCTCGCGCTGCAAGATAACGCGCATAATCATCGGGGCCGAACGCTTCCACGAAGCGGTCTGCGGTCGGGTAACTGGTATAACGCGGCGCACGCGTATCCCGACTCTCCACACTCTCGGTACGGCCGTTGTCGTCAGCTGCCACCGCTGGATCGGGGTTGCTCCCCCGCCATTGCATGGGATAGGAGACGACCGACCGACGCGATGACTTCGCGTCGGTCAACTCCTGCCGATTATTAAGCGGATGAACTGTTTTCATGGTGCTACTATTACGCAGGCACTCAGAGCTGTTATTGACTATTGTCAACGATATCTCGGCAGCGGAACCCGATGCCGGCCGGAGCGTCAGCCCATATACGGACAACACTATGGCTTCAAGCCCGATCCAAGGAAAATTGCTCGCCAGCGGCTCACTGGCCGCAGCCTGCTCTACCTGCAGTTTGCGTGAGCTTTGTGTTCCGGGCGGTATTCCCGTTGTCGAGCTCGAGAAGCTCGATGCCATGGTTGCCACACGGCGACGAGTCAAGCGAGGCGAAACCCTGTTCAACGTCGGCGACGAGTTTCGAGCTCTGTTCGCTGTTCGCTCCGGATTCTTCAAGACTCGTATCACGTCGAGTGATGGGCGCGATCAGATCACCGGCTTCCAGATCCCCGGTGAACTCCTGGGCTTTGAAGGTGTCGCTACCGAACAACACGGTGTCGATGCCATTGCCCTGGAAGACAGCGAAGTCTGCATACTGCCTTACGGCGAACTGGAACGCATCGCTCGGGATTTTCAACCACTGCAACACCAGCTGCACCGTGTCATGAGCCGTGAAATCATGCGCGAGCACAATGTCATGTTGCTGCTGGGTACCATGAAGGCGGAAGAGCGTGTGGCCGCCTTCCTGCTCAATCTGTCTGAGCGCTACCGACATCTGGGCTACGCCGCCAATGAGTTCATCCTGCGCATGACTCGTCAGGAGATCGGCAGTTATCTGGGTCTCAAGCTCGAAACCGTATCCCGGGCATTCTCCAAGTTCCAGGAGCAGGGCGTCATTGAAGCCCAGGGAAAGAAGATCACCCTGCTGGATATCGAGCAACTGCGCAAACTGGTCAGTAGCCACAAGAACTGAGCAACGGGCCACCTTGCCCGTGGTCTTTGATACTGGTCAACAGTCCTCGCCAGTGGCAGCGCTACACTGAGTGCATGGAAGTAGTCAGCTGACTACTGCAGCAACGTGAGGATAGTTGATCATGAACTTCAAGACTCTACTCGTCAGCCTGAACAACGAGGCTGAAACCGAGCGCTTGATGCCGGTGGCCATCATGCTTGCCCGTCAATTCGACGCTCACCTGATCGGGCTCTACGCGCTCCAGAACATGGAGGTGTATGCCAGCGTTTCCATGCAGCTCACGGGCGCGGCCCTGGCGCAGCTTCGGGAAAGCCAGGAGGCGCAGGCAGAAAGGGTCAAGGCTGTCTTCGAAAAGCACACGGCGGCCGAGGACTTTGCCGCTGAGTGGCGGCAGATCGAAACGTCCGTCGCGGCAACCGGTGAGCAGGTTGCAGAGCTGGCACGCTGCGTCGATCTTGTCGTGATGTCGCAGACCGATACCGACCTGGACTCTCCTGCCCTGGCAGCTGCCCAGCGTCGTGTCATCGAACACTCAGGCCGCCCTGTGCTGGTGATACCTCGCGTGGGCGAGTTCAAGACCATTGGCCAGCGCACACTGATAGGCTGGAGTGGCACCGGCGAGGCCGCACGTGCCGCCCACGATGCCATACCGTTCATGCAACAGGGCGAAGAATCGCGCATATTCTGGGTGACCGACGCCAATGCCACGGCCGAAGGCGCCTTGAAGGAATCCGGGCATGACCTGGCTCGCAGTCTCGACAGACATGGCATCAAGACCGTCGTCTCGCATCGTCCGAAAAGTCAGATAGCCATCGGTGACGAACTGCTGAACGAGGCTGCCGATACCGGAGCCGACCTGATCGTCACCGGTGCTTTCGGGCACTCCAGGCTGTACGACTTCGTGATCGGTGCCACGACCTCGCATCTGCTGGCGCACATGACGTCACCGGTCCTGTTCTCCCGCTGAACCGGGCTCACTGTCAGCAAGCTGGTCACTCGAACGCATCATTCGAACACCGGCTTGTTGACTGCTTCCACCTTGCGGCGTGTGGTCAGCCAGACGCCGACGGCCGCCACCCCCATACCCAGCCAGGCCAGCGTCGTCATCTGTTCGCCCAGTACCAGCCAGGCGATGAAAGCGGAAACCGGCGGCACCAGAAAGAACAAGGCAGACACACGGGTTGCCTCACCTCGGCGTATCATCATCAGCAGCAGACTGATGGCCAGCAGTGAATTACCCAGCACCAGATACGCCAGGGAAAACAGGAACGGCACGGTCACACTGACATGCATGGGTTCGAAGAGCCATGCCAACGGCAGCGTACCCGCCAGACCAACGGCATATTGCAGCAGGTTCGATGTCAAGGGGTGATGCCCGATACCGAACCGCTTCTCCCAGATGGTTGCAAGGGTGAAGGAGATCAACGCTGCCACGGCGAACAGCAGCACGGTCAGGCTGATCACGTCGATACCGGAGTTTCCCGCCAATACCATCGTGGTACCAGTCAAACCGAGCAGCAGTCCCGCCCAACGTTTGAACGACACGCTTTCCTGCGACAGCATCGGCATGATCAGCGCCACGAGTATGGGCTGAAGCGAGGTGATCAGGGCCACCGTACCGGCAGATCCACCATTGGAAAACGCCATCCATGCGGTGCCGAAATACACGACCTGAATGAGAAAGCCGACAAAACACAGATGGAACCATTGCGCACGCGTGCGTGGCAGGGCTGGCCTGACATACAGGAAGAATGGCAACAGAATGACAAGCACACAGGCATAGCGCAAGGCCAGCAGGGTCAGTGGGTCAGCATCGCTGATACCCAGTTTGGCCACCGTGAAACCGCCCGACCACAGCAACAGGAAGATGGCCGGCGCGCATGCTATCAATAATTTCATCAGGTTCTTTCACGGCCGCTAGGGCGCGGTGGGTGTCATCAGCGCAACTGACTGTCCTTGCTGCCCCGTCTGTTCACACCGCCCGAGGCGTCTGACTTGGCATCAACTGCCTCCTGGCATGTCACGCAAAGTCTGACACCCTTGATTGCCTGTCGACGAGCCTCGGGAATTTTCTTTTCGCATTCCTCACAGAACACGCTGCTCTCGCCCGTCGGCAAGCTCTGCCTGGCTCGCGTTACCGCCTCATCCACGCTTGCATCGATCTGGTCCTGTACGGCACCATCTCTCGACCATCCACCTGCCATGCTACCCCTCCCGTCCATTCATCGGTTCACAGTCAATGCGCTGTCCAACCGGTCCTGCGCACGCTGACACTCAGGAATTCGAGGACTTCGCCCACAGGTTGATGTCCTCCTCGCTGGCGCTGGCATCGATCGCATCCAGTTCCGCCTGAGTGAATTCCAGATTGTCCACGGCCCCGACGCATTGCACGACCTGCTCGGGTTTCGATGCCCCGATCAGTGCTGTCGTGATGCCCTCATTACGCAAGACCCAGGCAATGGCCATCTGCGCCAGACTCTGGCCCCGTGCCGCTGCAATCTCGTTGAGTGCACGTATGCTTTCTATGGCTCGGTCGGTAATGAAGGAACGCTTCAGCGACTTGCCTTGCGTGGCACGACTGCCTTCGGGAATGCCGTTCAGATACTTGTCGGTCAGCATGCCCTGCGCCAGTGGCGTATAGGCGATGGATCCCACCCCCAGCTCCTTCAGAGTCTGCTTCAATCCGTCTGTTTCCACCCATCGATTGATCATGTTGTAGCTGGGTTGGTGGATGAGGCAAGGCGTACCCAGACTCTCGAGAATGGCAACCGCTTCTCGCGTCCGCTCGGAGTTATAGGAGGAGATACCGACATACAACGCCCTGCCGGAGCGCACGATATGATCCAGCGCCCCCATCGTTTCCTCCAGAGGCGTGTCCGGATCGAAGCGATGTGAATAGAAAATGTCCACGTAGTCGACGCCCAGGCGCTTCAGACTCTGATCGCAGGACGCGATCAGATACTTGCGACTGCCGAAGTCGCCATAAGGGCCAGGCCACATGTTGTAACCCGCCTTGGACGAGATGATGAGTTCATCCCGATAGGCGCTGAAATCGCTTTTCAGGATCTTGCCAAATGCCGTCTCTGCCGATCCGGGCGGCGGGCCGTAATTGTTGGCCAGGTCAAAGTGTGTAATGCCGCTGTCGAACGCAGTGCGACAGATCTCCTTCTGTGTCTGGAAGGCCACGTCATGGCCGAAGTTGTGCCACAGCCCGATGGAAATTGCCGGCAGCAACAGACCGGAGTTGCCACATCGTCGGTAAGGCATAGTGCTGTAACGCCCTTCAGCAGGCAGGTATGTCATGGCGGGTAGTCCACAATTGCCGTGTGATTGGCCACTGATCATAACTGACTTGTCGCACATCGCGCAGTGGATTGTCATAAGCGGCCCACGCAGCCAGGCTCACAGAGAACCGGCACCAACCGGACAGCCCCCCTGAGGAGCGCCGTGCGCCTCGACACGCAGCACACCGACGTTCGCCTCTGTTGGTAACATGAGCACTACCCACCGTTCATGTGTCGCTTGATCCAGCGACCATCCCATCGCGTCTGCACCCAGCCCATGACATCAGCACTTCATCACAGCTCACTCGAATCGTTTCATCAAAGCCTTTCAAGCCAGATCCAGGGCGAATGCGACTTCAGTTCGGCCGGTGTGGCTCTGTATACCAGTGATGCCTCCAACTACCGCCAGATTCCACTGGGTGTTGTCTATCCGATGCACAGCGACGATATCCGCACGACGGTCGCGCTATGCCGTGAACATGACCTCCCCGTATTGATGCGTGGCGGTGGCACTTCGCAGAATGGACAGTGTGTCAACGAAGCCGTGATACTGGATTGTTCGCGCTTCATGAACCGTGTCATCTCCATTGATGTGGCCAATCGTACAGCGCTGGTGGAGCCGGGAATCATCTGCGACTCGCTGAAGGCCGCTGCCGAGGTCCACGGCCTGACCTTCGGGCCAGATCCAGCCACACATAGCCGCTGCACCCTGGGTGGCATGATAGGCAACAATTCCTGCGGGCCACGCTCCATGCTCGCCGGCAAGACGGTCGAGAATGTGCTTGAACTGGAAGTACTCACCCGCGCTGGCGAACAGATGTGGGTAGGCCCCGTCAGCGAGGAAGAACTGGAAACCATCATCGCAGGCGATGATGCCAGAGCCAGAATTCATGCACAGCTGAAGGAGCTGCGTGATCGATACGCGCAGGACATACGCGATCGCTACCCTGATATCAAGCGGCGCGTGTCTGGTTACAATCTGGATCAGCTGCTTCCCGAGAACGGCTTCAACGTTGCTCGCGCACTGGTGGGCTCGGAAGGCACTTGCGTCAGCATACTGCAAGCCCGCGTAAGCCTTATCGAGAACCCTGTCTGCCGGCGCCTGCTGGTACTCGGCTTCGAGGATATCTTCATCGCCGGGGATAGCGTACCGGACATCATGCCGTTCCAGCCCATTGCCATGGAAGGTCTGGACTGGAACATCATCGGCGGGCTCGAGGCCCGGCAGCTGAAGGCTCGCGAAATTTCCCTGCTGCCCGAAGGCAGGGCCTGGCTGCTGGTCGAACTGGCAGCCGAGACTGAAACCGTGCTGGATGAACGCTGCCGAGCGTTCGAAGATGCCATGAATGCCAGCACTCGTATCCTGTCGGTCAGACAGGTGCCAGATCCGGCAGAGACTGGCGCTCTGTGGAGTATCCGCGAACAGGGGGCATCAGCCACATCAATGAGTCTGGACCCGCATGCACCGGATCCCGTGGTCGGTTGGGAAGACACGGCAGTCGACCCCATGCAACTGGGTGACTACCTGCGTGAATTTCAGGCCCTGGTTGATCGCTATGGCTACACCACCAGCCTGTATGGGCACTTTGGCGATGGTTGCATACACGCGCGTATCACCTTCGATACACGCACCCCCAATGGTGTTGAACAATGGCGAGCATTCAGTAACGAGATTGCACACCTCGTGGTGCGTTATGGAGGCTCTCTGTCGGGTGAGCACGGAGATGGGCAGGCCAAGGCCGAATTTCTGCCCATCATGTTCGGCGAGCGACTCATGGAAGCATTCCGTGACTTCAAGGCAATCTGGGACCCGCAGTCGGGCATGAATCCCGGCAAGTTGATCGACGCCTACCGCATGGATGAAAACCTGCGCTTCGGCCCCGATTACCAGCGCCCGAACATACCCACCACGCTGCAGTTCGTGGAAGATCTCGGGGGGTTTTCCCGAGCCTCCGAACGCTGCATCGGCATGGGAAAGTGCCGCTCACTCTCAGGCGCAATGTGTCCGAGTTACCAGGCCAGTGGCGAGGAACGCTTTTCCACTCGAGGTCGCGCTCACCTGTTGCACGAGCTGGTGCGTGGCGAGGTCATCAAGGATGGATGGAACAATACGCAGATTGCGGATTCACTGGAGCACTGTCTGTCCTGCAAGGCCTGCAAGCACGACTGCCCGACGCAGGTTGATATCGCCGCCTACAAGGCAGAATTCATGTCGGCTCATTATCAGGGTAGAAAACGACCACTCCATCATCATGTGTTCGCCCGGACGATCGTCAACTACCTTCCGCTGCTGGCGAAAGCACCGTGGCTCATGAACTGGCTGCAGAAGAGCCTGCCTGGCAGGCTGGCAGGACGAGCCCTGGGCCTCAGCCCGGACAAGACCCTGCCCACCCTGAGCAGTCCATCCTTTCGGCGATGGACACAACTCAACGCCGACAGACAGGATGCAGGCTTCAGCTGGTTCGGAGACAGCACTGCACCGGTCACCGTGCTGTGGGCAGATTCGGTCAATGCGCACTACCATGCGCCGGTGCTGATC
The DNA here is from genome assembly GCA_947492525.1 of uncultured Granulosicoccus sp. Lineage (GTDB taxonomy): Bacteria > Pseudomonadota > Gammaproteobacteria > Granulosicoccales > Granulosicoccaceae > Granulosicoccus. The sequence goes on along the minus strand of CANLNQ010000003.1, from coordinate 12,863 downwards.
AGTGCCGTCAAGGTGCTGTGCAAGGCAGGCTTTCAGGTCGCGGTGGCACAGGCTCGTTTCTGTTGTGGTCGCCCCTTGTATGAATACGGGTTCCTCGAACAGGCTCGCCAGCAACTGACACAGTTGCTCGATGAGTTTCATCCAGAGTTGCCTGCAGGGGCTGCCGTTGTCGTGCTGGAGCCCTCCTGCCTGTCTGTGTTCCGGGATGAAATGATGCGGCTGTTCCCATCCGACCCACGCGCCGCCGACCTGAATGCGCGAGCGATGACGCTGACGTCCCTGTTGTCACAACATGGCACCGAGCTGAAACGAACCCTGCCAGCGGGCATCATGCATCTTCACTGCCATGACAAATCCTCAGGACTGCCTCACGAGCGACAGTGGATGCAGCGATGCTTCACACGATTGGATGAACCGGAGAGCAGTTGCTGTGGCATGGCTGGCACCTTCGGCATGCGCGCCCGGACACGAGCGCTGGGGCTGGCTCTGTTCGCTCGAAAGCTGAAGCCGGCACTGGACAACCGCCCCCCCGAGACAGTGATCGTCACGAATGGCTTCAGTTGTCACGAACAGATTCACGACCATACGCAGGCTCAGGTCCTGCACCCGGTCCAGGTGCTGGAAAAATGCCTGTAGAAGAATTTGCCAGTAGAACGATTCTCTTGGCCAAAGGGCTCTCACCAGGGGCGGAAGAAGATCCGTGTCAGGCAGCTCGACAGCGGATGTCTTCCACATGACGTGGGAGAGCTGATTCAAGCTTTTCGCGAAAATGGCCGCTAGCGCCTCATGACTGTTGATGATCGCTGATGCGAGCCATTTTTGCCGATGGCCAATGACACTCCCTTCACTATCGCCGAGTTTCTGCGAAGGCAGGTATGGCGCTCGGACTTTCTGCTGATTGACGAGGCTGTTCCCGAAAGAACCCGTTTTCCTCACGAACAGAAACTGGAAATACTGCACACACTGTGTTGTCGGAACGGCTATCGGGATGCAGGCGATTGCGAGCGCGTTCGGCGAGCACTCTATACGCGCGAGCAGCATGACGATTGCCCCGCAGCGCTGTTGTTGTCTCTGGCCTACCTGCCCGACCATGTTTGCAGTTTGCCTGAACCCGTTGACACGTCCGAGGAAGCCAGACTGCTTGCCAGACTGCGACGGGCTCAACCCGTCAGGCAACACCCGCTACGCTACCGCTTGAGTTCGCTTTCCTGGGCGGAACGCAGATTCTGGCTGAACCTGCCTGAAGATATTCACGCACTGTTGATAGAACGCGATTGCGCCCTGCTCGCGGCCTGAGACCCCCTCGGGAACATGCGTCAAAAAGCGGCCTACCGGGTGCGTGACGTGCCGTTCTGATTCTCAATGATCCGGTGCAGGCGACGACATCGTGGCCGATGTGACGATGGACAGGCATAATCAATCCATGGATCGATTCGACAAAGAACTGCTGATACACCTTCAGGCTGACGCGTCGGTCAGCAATGCCACGATCGGCGATCGTATCGGTTTATCGGCATCGCAGGTATCCAGACGACGAGCTCGACTGGAGACTCAAGGGGTCATCAGTCGATATCGGGCCGAGGTCAACCCCGCATCTGTCGGGCTGGCTCTCAATGCGTTCGTCAAGGTTCGACTGCATTCTCACAGCAAGGCCTCATCGGTCAATTTCAGGGAGTTGGTAAGTTCACTGAATGAAGTGCGTCTGGCTTGCGCCATCACCGGCGATGCCGACTACCTGCTGCACGTGAGGGTCAAGGACTTGCAGAGCCTGGCCAGCTTCATCAATGATCAACTACTGGCACATGAAGATGTCAATGAGGTTCGATCCGATGTCGTGCTGGAACTGATCAAGGACGACGCCACGATCCGTCCCGGCTGACTTGGCTGACTTGGCTGACTTGGCTGACTTGGCTGACTTGGCTGACTAGGCTGACTAGGCTGACTAGGCTGACTAGGTTGACTAGGTTGAACGGGTTGAACGGACGCAAGTGTGGCTCCTGCGCAAGACCGCGTCGTTTCGAAATCAGGAACCGCCGGGTATTTCCCTGTCCTTGCTGAAGAACGCCCAGATCAACTCGGAGATATTGGGGCCTTCAGGCATGCTGTAGGGCCCGGGCTGCCCACCGATCCAGCCATGTTCGAGATTTTCCACCGTCAGATAGCCGAGCCTGAGATGCCCCTTGTCATCCGGGTAGTGAGCAAATCGCCAGGGAACCTGCTGTGTGCTGCCCATCTCGAATCGATCCGGCCGATCATGCAAGCGACAAGTCTGGCGCCAGATCTCGACCAGATTCCTCGACAGGGCCACATCGACCAGCCTGTCCGCTTCGGACTGGATCACCAGCAGATCAGGTGCATCTCCCCGCAGCACTCGCTGGAGCAGAAGCCTCAATGTCGCGATCGGCTTGTAACGGACCGGAACCGATCGCGCATATTTCACCGCTCGGGCGCTTTCACCATAAGGCACGCCGGCAACGCTTGCGCCGCTGCGCCAGACATCGCTGTGGGTTGCCAGAGCTATGACACTCATGGCCGCACCTGCAGACAATCCGCAGATATGCAATCGCGTCGGGTCGGCAGCAAAATCGGCAACCACCGTTGCCACCATCTGCTGAATATCGGCAATCTCGCCCCTGCCTCTCGTGCGTTGACGCGGGATCCACCAGCCCCAGCAATTGCGAAACCGCCACACGGGATGACTGGTGATGAACGGGTAGACGACAATGAAGCGTTCACGATCGGCAATGGCGTCGAACCCGGAAATGCTCTGCATATCGAGGTGTGTCTGTTTGCAGCCATGCAGGACCACGACAACAGGCAATCGCTCAGTTTCATCGTATCCCGCTGGCAGATACACACGATAGCGCCTGCGGCGACGCACCAGACCCGTTCTACCCGTCATCGACAGATCGATCGAACGCCCGCTGGATGACGCGCTCGAAGGCTTGCCCAGCAGGGTATCCACCGCGAAAGGGCGATTTGATGCTGATACGCTCACGGATCTGCTCCTGCAAGATCAAATACAGGCCCCACTATAAGCACTGCAACATCGATTAACTGTTAAACATGTTAGCCGGGCAGGCAATTTACCTTTATTCAGATATTTAAGCCTGTAAATACTGATCTTGAATTCGCGCGCTTCTTGTTGCAATGCGTTAATCGTTTACATTCGAAATATTGCAGCGCAACAAAAAGTGAACGATACTGACTGAAAGAGTGGATGACAGACGCAGCCATGATCAAGAATACCGTGCTGATAACAGGCGGCACAGGTGCCATCGGAGCAGCCTTGTGCAAGCAGTTTGACTTCGATGGCTACAAAGTGGTTGCCAACTGCCACCCCTCTGACATCCAGCGTGGCATTGAGGTTGTCGAAGAACTCAAGCTCTCGGGGATCGATGTCGAACTTGTCACCTTCGATGTCAGGGATTCTCGAGCGTGTGAGACGGCCATCGCCGATATCGATACGCGAATCGGACCGATTGCCGTGGTCGTCAACGCTGCCGGCATCACACGCGACGCCCGACTGGCCAATCTGGAGCGTTCCGAATGGACGGCTGTCATTCGCACCAATCTGGACGGTGTCTATAACGTCAGCCGCCCCGCCATCGCTCCGATGTCGCAACGCAAGTTCGGTAGAATCATCAACATATCGTCAGTCAATGGGCAACGCGGGCAGATTGGCCAGACCAACTATTCTGCCGCCAAGGCTGACATGACAGGCTTTACCAAGGCCCTGGCGCGCGAAGTAGCCCGCGATGGCATCACGGTCAACAGCGTCTCGCCTGGCTTCGCTCGGTCGTCGATGATCCAGTCCGTACCGGAGGCCGAGCGCGAATCCATCGTCCAGCAGATCCCGGTAGGACGCTTTGCCGAACCCGAAGAGATCGCTCGCGCTGTCAGCTTTCTGGCGAACATCAATAGCGGCTATATCACGGGTACCGATCTATCGGTCAACGGCGGTTACCATATCGGCTGAAAGCCGGCCGCGCCGTCAGGCCTGATGGCTCTCTGCCAGATGCAGCCACTCCGCCCTTGCGTTGCAATTTCCCGGCGGCGAGAGAGCGGCAGCTGTAGCGGCAACCGTTTTGCGACGCTTCCGGCTCGCGCCGGTTTCAATGCCAATGGAAAGCTGCGGCGCAATATTTCAGACTCGTGACACCATGTAACCATTTACCGCTATTCACTAACCCTATGAATACGGTAAGTTGTTGTTTTACTTGCCCTCGAGAAAACTCTCCTAAATTTAAGGATAAACGCACCGCTACTTGTTGCATTGCAAAAACATCGTCTTTATACTGCACTGCAACAAGACTTTTTTTTTGCGACGACAATCGCTATCCAGACGGAGATCAACACCATGATGAACATGACTGAAAACATGAACGAGCAAGTGAAGCAGATGATGGAAATGCAGGCCCGCGGCCTCGAGCCAATGCGTGCTTTTGCCAGCGTTGCAGTAGAAGCTGCCGAGAAAGTTGCTCGCCAGAACTACGCAGTCGCAGGAGACGTACTGGAATTCTCCACGAAGCAGGTCAACCTGCCACTGACTACTGATAATCTGAGCGACGTTGCTTCTGCTCAAATTGCTGAAAACAACGCTTTCGTCGAACTGATGAATGGCCGTGCTACCGAGTATGCGGATATGGCTCAGCAATTCGGCACGAAAATGCGCGAAGCGGCTGAAAGCGTTTCAGCTTCCTTCAGCAAGTAAGAATGGTCGAGGTGCGCTGGTTTTCGCCAACGCTCCAGACAATGCGCATCAGCACTTCGCTCATGCGCCTCCGGGCTACTCCGCGCGAGCGGGTAGCCCGGCTCAACACTTGTAATCACGTGTATCTGTGGAGTCATTGATGAAAACTGTTAACGAACAAATCGCTGAAATGCAAAAGAAAACACTCGAAAGCCTCGAGCCCATGCAGAACATGAACAACCTGGCCGCTCAAGCGTTCGAGCGCATAGCTCGCAAGAATTACGACCTGATGGGCGATCTTGTCGACTATGCCGTTTCACAAGTAAAGGTGCCAGCCAATCCGAACAATATCCAGGAAGTCTACGAGCAGAAGGTTGCCGAGACCAAGGCCTTCGCCGACAAGGTGAATGAGCGTGCCAAGGAGTATGTTGCGCTGGCTGGTGAATTGGGTGAGATGGCGCAGTCCAAGGCTGCTGAAGCTGCCAAGGAAGCCTCCGCCAAATCAGCTCCAGCCAAGAAAGCGGCTGCCAGCAAGCCTGCGGCTGCACCGGCTCCCGCCAAGGAAGCACCTGCCAAGGCTGCTTCTGCTCCGGCTGCTGCCAAGCCCGCCGCTGCAAAAAAACCTGCCAGCAAGGCCACTGCTTCCAAGCAAGCTGCTCCAGCTGTAGCCAAGAAGAAGCCTGCAGCCAAGAAAACAGCTGCCAAAGCCAAGTAAGAAGCCGTACCGGCCAGCCTCTACACGTTCTGATAGTGTAGAGGACTGGGTTCGTCATGGCGATTGACGAATCCTGTCTGCTGCGACAGTGTAGAATGCGTCATCGAACAAGAGGCCTGGAAAGTAGTCGTGAAGAAACCCCGAATAATAAAAAAGTACGCCAACAGACGCCTCTACGACACTGAAGCCAGCAAACACGTCACCCTGAGCAACATCCGCGAGATGATTGTCAGCGGCGAAGATATCCAGATCATCGAAGACACTACCGGTGATGACATCACTCGCCCTCTTCTGCTACAGATCATTGTCGAACAGGAGCAATCGGGAGGACAACCCATCCTGACTGAACTGCTTCTGGCTCAGCTGATCAGATTCTATGGCAACCCGATGCAGGGCATGATGGCCGAGTACCTGCAGAAGAGCGTAGGCACCTTTGTCAGTCAGCAGCGCTCGGTTCAGTCGCAGATGCAGGATATGCTGTCCACGACGCCACTGGATACCATGAAGGAGCTGGTGTCACAGAACATGAAGACCTGGGGAACCATGTTCACTCCACCCAAGGATGAAAATCCATCAGAGGCTGGGGAGAAGAAAGAGTAAGACGTTTCATGTTGTAATTCGGAACACGCGTTCCTGTCAGAGAATTACATGACGACCGGCTCACCGTGTTCACTCAATGCCCGTAGATGCAACGAGACTAGAGACAGTGACCGAAGAAGACAATGCCATGCAGAACCATATGGAGGAAATGAGCCGCTCATTCTCCGACATATGGCAGAAGAACACGGCAATGATGACTGAGATGCTGAATCAGTCGCACGCAATGGTCACCAGGAACATGGACCCATTGAATGTCGGTCCTTCCTTTGCCAACGCGGCGCAGGTCATGGCAAGTGACCCCATGAAACTGATGCAGGCCAACTATGAGCTCTGGAAAGAGCACATGGAGTTGATGCAACAGGCCGCAATGGCCCTGTTGAAGATGAGTGCCGATAGCGAGACAGGTGTTTTCGACCGACGCTTCTGTCACGAAGAGTGGATCTCCAATCCCATTTTCGACTACATCCGCAAGTCCTACCTGATCACATCCCGCTGGATGGTCAATACCATGACCTCCATCGAAGGACTGAGTGAGAACGACAAGAAGAAGATCGTCTTTCATTCACAACTTCTGGCCGATGCCTTCGCACCGTCGAACTTTTTGCTGACAAACCCGGAAGCCATTCGCACCATGATTGAAACGGGTGGACAGAGTATCGTCAAGGGACTGCAGAACCTGAAACGCGATCTCGATCCCAAGACCAGCCAGCTCACCATCATGATGTCAGACCCCAATGCATTTACATTGGGCGAGAACATTGCCACGACCCCCGGCAAGATTGTCTATCAGAACGACTTGGTGCAACTGATTCAGTACGAGCCTGTCACCGCCAGAGTGCATCAACGACCACTGGTCATTGCTCCGCCCTGGATCAACAAGTACTACATTCTGGACCTTCAACCCAAGAACTCATTCATAGCCTGGGCTGTGAAGCAGGGATACACGGTGTTCGTCATCTCCTGGGTAAACCCGGATGCCAGACTCGGTGACAAGACGTTCGAGGATTACATGCAGGAAGGCATTCTGGATGTGCTGGATGCGGTTGAGCAGGCGACTGGAGAGCGGGAGGTTTCCATGATCGGCTATTGCATAGGTGGCACCTTGCTGAGCGCTACCTTGGCCTATATGGCAGCCACCGGAGACGATCGCGTCAAGGCTGCGACCTTCTTCGCCTCCCAGGCAGATTTTTCCGAAGCAGGCGATCTCAAGATCTTCACCGATGAGGCCCAGGTCGACAACCTGGAACGTGTGATGGACGAAAAGGGCTATCTCGATGGCAGCTCGATGGCAACCACCTTCAACATGCTGCGCGCCAATGATCTGATCTGGTCGTTCTATGTGGACAACTATCTGCTGGGCAAGGACCCCTTGAAGTTCGATCTGCTGTACTGGAACTCCGATTCCACACGCATGCCGAGAAAGACGCATCTCTTCTATCTGCGGCAGATGTACATCAACAACAATCTGTCCAAGCCCGGCGGCATTACTCTCAAAGGCGTGCCGATTGATCTATCGAGAATCACGATTCCCATCTACCTGCAGGCAGCCAGGGAAGATCATATCGCCCCCTACCCGTCGGTCTTCAAATCCACCAACCTCTATTCCGGCCCGGTTCGATTCATGCTGGCGGGATCCGGACATATCGCGGGTGTCATCAATCCTCCTTCTGCCAGAAAATACAGCCACTGGATCAACGAAGATCAACCGAAGGATCTCGAACAATGGCTGGAGGGTGCAAAGGAGATCAAGGGCTCGTGGTGGAAGGATTGGGACCGCTGGCTGTCTCCCCTGTCCGGTAAACAGGTCCCGAAACGCATACCGGGCTCAGGCAAGCTTGCCATTCTGGAGGATGCTCCCGGCACATTCGTCGCCGTCAAGAGTTAGCACGCCGAACAGCACCCTTCAATACCAGGCTCCACCCATCGTGCCGAGAGGGTATTCCCGAGACCGCGAGACACGCCAACGACCATGCGCGACATTGCCACACTGAAGACACGTCCAGGCCGCGTCTACCCATGAAACCAGTCAAGCAGAATTCATCCCTGAGCCATCTCGGCGGCGATGGCCCGCCGGTTGTTCTCATCCATGGCTATGGCGCAGACAGCTTTACCTGGCTGACGACGACGCCTGCATTGCTGAACAGAGCCAGTGTCTGGCTGATGGATCTTCCCGGCCATGGCAAGGGTGATCCTGACTGTGGCGACGGCTCGCTCGCAGCGATGACACAGAGTGTCATGCAGAGCCTGCATCAGGCGTCACTTCATCAGGTGCATCTCGTCGGGCATAGCCTCGGTGGTAGAATCGCCATGGAACTGGCCCTGCAGAACCCGCAGCAAGTTCGTTCGCTCTTCCTGATCTCACCAGCCGGAATCGGAGGCAGCATCCATATGGACTTTCTGACGCGCTTTCACGAAGCCGACGATGAAACGAGCATCCTCGAATTGCTGCACATGCTGGTACATGATCCTCGCCTGATCAGCAGAAGTCTGGCCGGGCGTGTGCTGGCCTTTCTCCGACAGACAGAGACACGTGCGAATCTGCAACGCATCGCCGCCGGTCTTGCTTCGGCACAAGTCGATGTACCCGCTACTCTTGATCGCCTGGAAACACTGGATATTCCCTGCAACAGCGTCTGGGGTCTGGAAGATCAGATCAATCCACCGTTGCACGATGCAGTGAACCAACTGCCGGGTGATGTACATCTGCTGGAGGCCAGCGGCCACCTGCCTCATCTGGAGCAAGGCACCGTCGTCAACCGATTGCTGCGCGATTTTCATCGCAAGGTTCTGACTTCTAGCTGACCTCTAGCTCTAGCGGACCTCTACCTCTAGCTGATCACTCGCTGACAACTGCTGATGGATGATCAATCAGGCAGTGGAGCATCGGCGTGGATCAACCCCGCTTCCTGCAGATCGCTCCACAGACTTGAAGGGATCTCCAGATTGAACCACTGCAGGATCTCCTGCATGTCGCCCCTTGTTCTGGGTCCCGGAATGACGCTGCTTACCAGCGAGGAGCCCAGAGGAAACTGCAAGGCTGCGGCCGGCAACGGTATCGCGTGCGACTCACAGATTTCACGAATTCTCCCGACCTTCTGCATGACATCGTTCGGCGCCCTGGCATAGTTCCAGGTATCGCCACCAGCCAGAATTCCCGAATTGAAGGGGCCGCCCAGAATGATGGAGGTGCCCGCCGCAGCGCATGCTGGGAACAGATCATCCAGTGGTTCCTGCTCCAGCAGGGTATAGCGCCCGGCCAGTAGAAAGGCATCCCAGTGACCATGATCCAGCGCTTCGAGACACACTTCGCGCTCATTGACTCCCAGACCGATGGCCTTGATATCGCCATTGGCGCGTAGCTCGTCCAGCGCCTTGTATCCACCGCTCATTGCATCGGCGAAGTAGCGACGATTGAGCTGCTCCCCATGCTGCATCACACCGATATCGTGTAACAGCAGGATGTCTATCCTGTCCAGCCCCATGCGTTGCGAACTGTCTTCGTAGGATCGCATGACGCCATCATAGGAGTAGTCGTATACCTGGTGAAATGGGAAACTACCCGGCCATTCGGCAGCCGAGGAGTCTTGAGGCAGGCCTGGCGCCAACCGCCGTCCCGCCTTGGTCGACAAGACGTAGTCCCCGCGGTGTCTGAGCGCATTTCCGACAAAATGCTCAGAGCGGCCGAAACCATAGAAAGGCGCAGTATCAAGATACCTCACGCCGTGTTGCAGCGCTTCATCGATGGCCGCGGCCATGTTGTCGTCACTGTTTGGCTGGTGATTGCCGGCCATCGCCGCACACCCAAGACCCAACTCGCTGACCTGCAGAGACGTATTGCCGATTGTTCGTGTGGCCAATTCAGTCATCGCACACCTTGAATACTCACCCAATGAGTACCGAGTATATCAGGGGGATTTCTCAGCGAAAATCGACCTTGTCAAATCCTGCCGGCGCGTCCAGTGCTTCCAGCGATGAGATGTGATCCAACCTGATCGATCGTAGCTCGTCACCTGTGTCCAGCAACAGGAATTCGCCCTTACCCTTCACAGACTGAGTGGTTCTCGCGATGCCGACAACGTGCTCTGGCACCGGCGCCTGAGTATCGCTGCCGGGTACCAGACGGATTTTCACGCGATAATGATGGATGCACACCAACTCGACATGATCATAGAGTGTGCAGGCCAGTGCCTGGTAATCGTCAACCGAATTCGTCATTCATCAGCCCCGGTCCAATTTGCAACACGTGTCATCACGGCCCGCGATCGCATGTCAGCGACTATCGCTAGCGCTCTTGCCAACCATCGATTCCAGAGTCTCACTGTCACCATCCCCGCCTTCTCCCATGGACCCGAGAATAGGCAAGGGATCCACAAAACGCCAGGCCGGTAGCGAGCTGAGCATGCTGCTGACAATGGCCCCACCACGGATCAGGTAGATAAGGTAACCGACGGAGAAACCGGAAGTGATCGTGATGGACGAGCCAACAAGGGCCTTGCTCAGCTTGTTCTGTGACTCGAGCTCCTCTTGCTGGTTCTCGAACCTGCTGGCCAGCATGGACAGGGTCTGGGCATCCTTCCTTTCGGCAGCGCTGAACAACTCGACCAGATTGACTGAGGGGTTGAATATATCAGCCGCCGTATTCTTCATGACCTGCAGACGATCTCTTCCCGACGATTCGTTGATCTGCTCCGAGATGACACGCGCCTCTGACAGAGATCTGATTCTCTCCGCCAACTCAGCTGCCGACACTCTTTCGACACTGTCAACGTCGTCTATTCTTTCGGACTCCGACTCAGAACCATCTTCATCCACATCTGCAAGGACTTCGTCACCCATGGACGACTGAGCCGGATTGCCATTGCCCGTCGGCAGCGTTTGCGACGGCACACCTTCCAACAGAGCGCTCGTGTCCACCTGAGGAACCGTATCAGGCTCTACCGGATTTGCCGGTTCGACTTTCGGTTCGATCTGCACAGTCAGCTGCAACACCGCTCTGCCTCCCTGGCCATCATCTGCCAGCAGGTTCAGTGGCAGCGAGGATACGCCATCAGGGACATCCCCCAGCGACAGAGTCAAGTCATTCGCATCGAACACAAGCCACGAAGGAAGTCGCTCGTTGCCATCCAGTTCCATCGAATAGCTGAGCTGATCGCCATCCTGATCGTAGAACCAGTCTGCCGGCAGGCTTGTCGAATTTTCATATCCCACGCTCACGGTCTGAGGTTCACTCTGCGCGACAGGTACATCGTTCAGATCCTGCGTGGAGATGAGCATCTGTTGACTGACAGAGGCGCCTTTGTCATCAGTGACGGTAACCGTCAGCATCAAGGCGTCTTCCACCTCATGATCGAGACTCTCTTCTGGCTTCAGGCTGATGCCACCATCACTGATCGTGAACCGCTCATCACTCAAGGACGATGTCAGAACATCACCTGCATCCGGATCATTGAATGCGATATCTGCAAGCTCGACACCTACCTGATTCTCTGCCACAAGCACTCGTGCAGGAGCATCGATGACCGGCGCCTGATTGATGTTCTCCATCACCAGCGTGAAGCTTGCGCTTCGGGATACCGCACCGCCTGAATCCACCGCCCTGACGGACAACTCAAGTTGACCGGTGTCCGCATCGGCGGCAGTACCGGACAAGGTCTTGCCGGGCTCATCAAACGTGAGCCAGGCTGGCAAGGCTGAACCGTCTGCCTGTGTCAGCTCCCAGGTCAATTCATCACCTTCATCAACATCTGAAAACAGGCTGGCATCCAGCCGGAATTCGAACGGTTGCGCTTCCACACCCCGTTGATCGTCAACGGCTCCTGTCAACACCGGCGTCGAGTTACCGCTGATACTGATGCTGACAGTTGCGGACGTGGATACATTACCTCCGGCATCCGTGATGATATAGCTGAAACTGTCACTGAATGTCTCACTGCCATCGTGTTCATAGGAGAACGTTCCGTCGGTATTGATAACGACAATTCCGTGAAGTGGAGCCTGCTGCAGGCTGGTTTCGAGAACACCGACCGGCTCATCGAGATCGACAGCACCGTCCAACAGACTTTGCGAGCCGGAATCCAGGGCATTCAGTACCTCTCCACGCGCTCCTGACAACTGGTGATCCCGGGCCTCTGGCGTTTCGTCATCAACGGCCGTAACGGCAAAGCGAATCGTTTCCGCTGGTAGAACGGTGGAAGCGTCAGACACGATGATGTCGAAGCCCGCTTCCCGAGAAGGCTCCGCGCCATCATGAGCAAACACCACTTTCTCTGCCAGCAGGTCGGCATGCGTAAAGGTTGTGCCTGCCAGTTCATCGACAAGCAGTTCACCCGATCGAAGTGCACTGACTTCGTAGATCAGCAGACTATCCTCGGTATCAACGTCTTCGACGCCAAGGTGTTCAGATGTCAGCGTCAATTGGCCACCTTCCTGAACGACCACCCCCGTCAATGGATTGATGACAGGAGGATCATCTTCGTTGGTGACTTCAACCACGAAAACCTGATCGGCAAGCAGTGTGGTTTCATCTTCAAGAGTAAAGGCAAGGCTGTTCTTCCAGAGCTCTTCCACACCAGTATGATTGCCGAAGTCCTGGTAACTGACTCGGTTGTCGATCAGATCCTGTTCGGTAAAGGTTGTCGTCGGTGACCCATCAACTCGGAAGGTCCCGATACTGCTGTCGATCGTGAAGGTGTAGAGAATGTCCGACGGATCGGTATCCGGATCATTGGCTGTCAGCTGTACGGTGGTAATCGGCACCACCTGTCCTTCACCGACAGAAGCCCCGTTGTTGATCGGCGCGGGTGCATCATCATCATTGGTCACCGCCATTGCAAAGCTCTGGCCCGTCAGCTCGGT
>CANLNQ010000002.1 GCA_947492525.1 uncultured Granulosicoccus sp. | reverse complement strand
CCCCTGCAGCCCGCATTCCTTCTAGGAAATACTACCAAAAACGGCCATTTTCAGCTCGCAACTGTCGAACTCGGGAGCGCGAGACCGTTCCTGATCGAATCAGGACCTTGATGCTCAACAGGCTGTATGTGTGCAGCTTGCACCTCTGGACGACCGCCGCCATTAATCAAAGCCAAGCCAGTGATAGCGCAGGTATTTCTATAAGCATCACATACAGCAAGACGAAAGCGCCGATCGCGAAAGTATCGTCTGCTGACACGCTCGATCAGTGGGCGATCAACATCAGTACTTTCAGGGTAATCCGAAACAGTCTCCCATTGCCTGGGTCCGGAAGCGAAACCCGCCCGAAGGATCGTCTCGAACTCATCATCTGATAAAATTCGCACAGACCGACCAAAGGCTCCCTTGTTTATGCTGCCATCTGGCTTCAAGAGCGTTGCTTCATAACTCCCCTCTTCGCGCCGGAAGGATACCGAGTCGTCGAACTCCAGATAATCAGTTATCTGTGCATAGAAGAGCTCTGGGTTTTCAGCATCTGCGATGATGCCTACAAGCTTTGCAATCGCAAAGTAAGAACTGGCTGGCTGCAACAAGTTCGTAGAACTCCCTCGTCTGGGACGGTAATAAACCACCCAATCGCCAATGGCCTGTCGAACCTGGTTCAGGTATGTTTTCGGAAAATGATAATGCTCCTCAGGTAGGTCATCGTAAATGGAATCCGGTTTCTGTGTGAAAACGACTTTTGCCATACTTCAAACCGTCAAGCGCTATCAGACGCCCAGGATAGCACTCCAAGATTCGCTGGGTACTATTGGCATCAATATGTTGCGCCGCATACCGATCTACACTTAATCGATTGCTCCACTCTCACCCAACTGCGCTAACCTGAAGGCGTACTCTCTTCGCTCTCGATTACCTTGCACCGTAGAGTCATTAACCAAAGCCTCCAACCGCTCAAGATTCACAGGACACATTCGAACCTGCCCTATCGTCTTGCCGTAGACAGCATCCATAACGTCAATCCGAGTTTCTCGTGCGCCGGGATGGAAGGTCGGATACAGAATAGTGCTACAAGGCTGATCACGATGACTGACGGCATAGACGACCAACTGATACAGCATATGACGTGGCAGGTCCTTCTCCCAGATATCCCGATACTTTGCATCGAGGATTGAGCATATTTTGCCTCCCTGCTTGATGACGTAATCAGGGCGTTGCATAGGCGACCTGCGCGGTGGACTGAAATTCGGGTTGTACCGCATCATCCCCTTCAGGCTGTGCTCGTCGATGACATTGTAGCCTGGCAAGTTTTCTCTAAGGAACCGTGACAGGATCGCTTGAAAGAATGCGTTCATGTCGAACATGAATCCTGGCAGTCGATTGGTGATGGACTCACCTTCAAGGGCAACTCCCTGCGATTCAACAAGCAACCGTATGATTGACATGGCGGGCTGATAACTTTTGGTTAACCGGGTCAATTGCCGATCTACCTGATTCATTATCGCGATATTCAGGGTTACGTGAGACACCTGTTCTTCAATCAGAGCGGCTAGCCGTCTGGACTCTCGGCGAAGTTCGACATTGCTTGCTAGGGAGGCAGCCAGCATCAGCCCAGCTACCAGCACTCCATTCAACAGCGTGTCTTCGGTGCGTGGATAGTGCCTGCAGGCGAGTGTTGCGGTGACCGTACCGCCCTGACGAGCCAATTGCTGAAAATCAATACGGCCACGAGGCGACCCCAAAGGCTCGTTCTGCGCGATGTATGAGCGTTGCAGTCCACGGGACAGAAGTTCCTGCACTTCGGCGTTCAACTGCGCGACCAGCAGATCCTCAAAGCCACACGGATCACTGAAATGGGAGGTATCGGAAATCAGGTTCAGGCGTCGGAAACCATAGGCGTAGCGTAGTAACCCCAGCATCGAAGAACCGCGTAACTTCGGCAGCACAGTGACATTCAAGTCACCGATTCGGATTCGACCTACGTGCGAAAACGCTTTTACGTTGAGTCCGCTGCGCAATTCAGTCAGTTCAAGCAATCGAGATTTAGCCAGTGCTGCGACTACACCCTGACTGGCGTCGGTCTCGTCCAGAAATCTTCCCGTTAGCTCATCGCAGCCTGCTGGCCCTCTTGTCTCCCATTCCGACAGAGTGATGGAGTACGCGGCTTCAATCATTCGCCGTCAGCACCATTGTCCTCATCTTCATCACTGATATCGTCCGGCGGTGATTCGTCAGATAATATGGCTTCTGATGAAGTCATCATCTCCGGGAACATTGCCGATAGTACCTGGATAAGATTCTCCTCCTGATCATCCTCAAACAGCTCCTGACGAATGCGTTGCAACCTAATATCAACAAGATCTGTACCCAGTATATTGGCGAGTGTGCCGTAATCTTCGTAACAGTATTCCTCCAGAAGCGGGATGACGTCGCCTCTGATTGTCCTCTTCAGTGCCGCGATATCCTTGATGGGGCTTCCCGATTGCATCAGGTAGGAGTGGCCAATCTGCAGGTTGCGGGCGTCTCTGCCCACGTGCTGACGAATTCGCTCGTTAAGGGCGTTGAACCAGGCACTCAGCGGGATTCCATTGACATTGGCACTCCCAAGTACCTTCCCATCCGGCATCATTTCAACAAAGCCAAAACGTCGACGCAGTGCTGCATCCAGTAACGATATAGACCGATCGGCTGTGTTCATGGTTCCAACCAGATAGACATTGCGGGGCACACCAAAGACTGTCTGACTAACCGGTAAAACAATGCGCTTATCACGCTTGTCCTTTTCCAGCGTTGTCAGCAATTCTCCGAAAATACGCGGAATGTCCCCTCGATTGATCTCATCCACAATCAGGTAGAAGTTACGTTCTGGTGCTTCGGCCGCGTCGAGACAAAGGTTCTTGAATACACCGTCTCGAAGTACAAACGACATTTGGCCGTTGTTCAGGTGTGGGCGATAACCTTCCAGAAAATCTTCATACCCGTAGGCAGGATGAAAGCAACACAGCCGTACCATACCCAATGTTTCACCTTCGCCAGTCACAACCTGTTTTTCAGTTTCCAGCAAATCGTCAAATTTCTTTCCAAAGGCGGAAAGTGCTGCCAGATCGTTTACAGCTAGCTCCGCCCAATAGGTCTTTCCGGTTCCCGGCGGGCCATACAAGATGACTTGCCCCTTGCGCTCCAGAACGGATTGAATACGACCAGACACTCCGTCGAGTCGAGTGGTGCGCCTGTTAACAGGAGCAACCGTCTCTGGTTTGACGGGAGGGACCGCAGACTGAATGCGCTTCTCCACTTCGATGATGTTTTCGTCGTATTTCTTTATTTCGCGCACCGTAGAACGCAGTCCCTCGTCAAAGGGCATTTTCCAATCACCGAGGTTCAACCACTCAATCGGCCTCTGATGCGGGAATTCCATGTCAGGCTCGTATCGGTATTCCCCAATGACACGGCCAATCCCGAGAATCGTATTCCCGTTTGCCGCCAGGACGATATCGCCTTCCTTCATACCATCGATGAATTGTGCAATCTGAGAACAGTTCCTCCCGATCGTTGCTGGTATCAATTCGGTGTACCTTGCACTGAATAGCTTCTTCAGCTTGTCCTGAGTTTCTCTCTTCGAAGTCACCCAGGAAAGATCACCTAGCTTGTCCCACCCTATTGCGATGCAATCCCGCTCTTGCATCATCTGCCAGTGGCTGACATTGCTTGTCCCATCCTTCGTACCTACTCGCCAATAGCGATGGTGTCTGCTCTGGACAGTGTTCAACGTCGTCGCTAATTGATTCAACGAGAGATTAACTTCCCTGGCTGCGGAAACAAAACGACCCGCTCCGATGTATCGCCCATGACCCTCGGGTGGAAGTTGCAGCATTTTCAGCAAATGAAATCGCTGCAAGTCGGTACTGTGGTAATCATCAAGCTTGTCAGGGAAAAGCAGGCTGAAATACTTGTGCCCCCAGCCGAGTCTGCTCACGTCAGGCGCAAGTTCATCCATCTGGTCTTGAAGCAGGGCGTAGTCGTCGTCTGAGGCGTCCTCTGGGAGGTCCTCAAGCAGCTTCACACCTTCAAGCAGTTGATCTCTGTGCTCTCGTGCTATTCCAACCGCCTCCTCTATCGATATGTCCCGCGGCTTATTTCTGTTTCCTTCACTGCCGGCCTGCCAATGGCCTGTCTCCTTTCGCCGAAAGATGCGGAATTTCAGTGCGCTTCCACCTAAGATACTGCCGAAGCGCTTAGTATCAAATTCTTCATCGTTCTTGAATTCAAGCCAGTAAACCAGACTGTCTCTATTACCCAAGTCATGCATGAGACTCAACAATGCCTCGCCATCGAGTCCTCTCAGAATTTCCGGACCAAATCGTTCACGGAACGTTGAGTAGAACCGGTTCAGTTGCGGCTGTGTGTATATCTTCCCCTCACTGATAAGCTGCTCGCTCTTTGCGAGTATCTCAGCGCGCTTGGACTCGCTGAGCATAGCATCCCCGCTGGAGCGCGAAATTCGCATCACTTCACTTAGTGATCGACCATCGGCATGTTTCCACTCGGTCCATCCATTGCAAGGTCTACCCAATACAGCAGAAGCAGCTCCACTTGGCGAGTTGAAGGTGTGGTTTTGAGTGAATCGCAGTTGTCCATCCTGTTTTTCCAGAATCTGCTCTGTAATCAGATGTTCACGCGTTTGAATAACGTATTCAGATAGAGACGGAACGGATTCTTTGCGTGCGATAGAGCCAGCCTCAACGATGAAACCTTCCTCTGTTGGGAAGCCAACTGCCTCGGCGTCTTTTCCTTTTAGAGAAAAGCGCTCGTCTGATTCAACAGTCATTAAATATTATTCTGCTCGTAAAAATTCATTTGCCATAGCCAACGTTGTTTCGAATTAAATAGAAAACAACACGCTAATCTAACTGCAAAATATCCTTAACTTCTGGCAGGCTTCTATAAGGACTTAAATAAACAATAGCTGCACGAGATAGCTTTTCCGTATCCCTTACCATGCGACTCAAAACCGACTCCGCATTCCTCGTATCACCACCACCTTTTATGATCCTTATTTGCCTTTCAACTTCGAGTCGAATCAAATTTCTCTCACGGGAAATACGGCTTTCGTGCAAATGAAAAATATCTATGGAGTTCTTGACCTTAAGCGCTTGTGCATCTGTAATATCGGGAGTTGGCATAGGCTTCCCATCATTGTCAAACCAGAGTAGCTTTTCATCACGCAGCTCAAAGGGATCAAGAAAGTTAGGACACTCTTCAAGAAGTTTATCCCCATCATCTGGAGAAAATGCCCGACGATCAGGATTCGAAAGGGGAAATCGACAAGCTTTTCCACCGCTAGTTTCTTCAAAATTACGCCGACTGTTGCATAGGGTACATGCACAGCGATAATTATCCCAGTCATAGGCTAGCCACCAGTAGCCGTCATGCTCACACTCTTCCTCCACTTTGTTTTTAGGCCTAAAGTGATCTACCGGTCTATCAGACCGAATTTCGTTCGCTTCGCAATACCAGCACTTTTTCTTATACCGATCAGGCAATAATTCATAGAACCGACGCCAAACAGAGCTTGATGTTCTCCTACCCAGCAATTCTTTTCTTGCGTCAAGATCGGCAGCATCAATGAGCTCTGCTTTAGCAGCAGCCGCACTCTCCCGCCAAGCCTGATCCAGACATTCTTCGATTTCATCTTTGCATATCCAACGCACTACGTCCTCTCCGCATCTTGAGGGTGATATTTTTTCCTTAGAAAATCCAAATAGTCAGGATCATCGACAGTTATATTGAAACCAAGCGGCTCCAGCTCTTCATTTAACCTTGTCAAGTACTCTTCATCTGATTCAGCTAAGAAACCCTCTTCACGCACAGTCTTTTCATCCGAGAGAACTTCTTTGGCTGCAAGAGCATTTCTTGCAATGAGCTTATTATTAGTATCGTCGTCTAATGTTGTTTTTAACCCAAACATATCACTGCGTAAAATTAAATTAATCCCCATCCCTCTTGGGCTTTCTTCCGCCTCTTGGGCATGGACCCTCCGATCATCATCACGTTTCATTACAAGTACCTGCTGCTTTTCCAATTCGGCGATAGCTAGAGGATGATGTGTCACCATTAGAAGATGACTGGATTCATGATTTGGAACAAAATCACGCAGGAACTTTAGGTACTTCACCGCCCAAGATGGATTCAAGTGCGTATCGGGTTCATCGAGCAAGAAAAGAGAGTCTTTACCCCCAGTAAATTTAAGAAGGCCCAGGACCGTCAGCAATTGTTGTTCGCCTTCACTCAGTTCACGAAAAGTTAGCGGATCATCGCTATTCGAAGTTTCGACGCGAATACTAACCTCGGAAATAATCTCTGAAAGCAACGTGCTTTCCAGCATTTTAAAAAGCTCATCTGCACTCAAGCCACTGGCAAACTCACGTAATGCATCTACGTTGGGTAAGAACAGGTGAAGGAATTCATTTTTAACATTGCTACCCGTAAGAGAGGTGTTTTCCTGACGGGTAATTTTTACTGGTGAAAGGGTATGCTGAATTAACTCATCCAAAAAACGACGAACAACGCCTCGTGCGCCCCAGAACAGCTCACCTTTTTGTTTCGCCCAACCCGGCTGGCGCATCACAAAGTGAATACTGTCTAATCCTTTTATGCCTAATTGCTGCAACAAAAACGTCTTCTCAACACTATCCTTCTCTGACAAGAAAAATGCCAACAACACGAATTGACTATGATTAGGCTTAGCATAGAACAGTGGCCGAATATCGCCTTCTAATTTCAATTCATCTTTTAATAATCGGCGATAAAAATCGGTACGATGCTTTTTAAAGTAATCTTCAAGCCTGTCACTGGGTCCTGAATAATAGGCAAATACATACTTAGGCAAATAAGGTGCATGTCCATACTTATCACGTTTAATTTTTGAAAAGGCAACTGCTTGACCACTTGGTTGATCATTGAGTAAATCAGAGGGCTGCTGCATTAAGTCGAACACAGTAACTTGGTACTGCTTGGCCAAGTTCCCGCGTTCCGGATCCGCATCAATAGTGACCTCTAACCAGCTGTCGCTTCGCTGCTCGGATTCGTGTGGCCGACCTAGTCGATAAACCAACTGATATGAAAATAGTGGCGCTTCACCTAGATCCAAATTGCGAAAAATTGACACCAAGGCTTCGAGCAAATTGGACTTTCCAGAACCATTACGCCCAACTAACACGGTCATCAAGTGGTCTTCGTCAAAGTCAACTTTGACATCCTCAAGATTCTTAAAGCGTGAGCGTATATGCAATTTATCGATCTTCATCGGACTTCCCTATCTATCTGCTGATGGCTTCAGCCAATGAAAACCAATCTTCCCCATTCTCATCGCGTTTAATTCTGACAATACTTTTTTCGAGGAGTAGCGCGTCGCGAATATCTAGAAAATAATGCTCTAATTGCTCAGTGCTGCTGTCACCAGCGTAACCAGCCGCTGCAAGTAGTTGCTGGCCACTTAACGGCTCACCTGCCAACTTTAAAGCCTCCACTACTTTAATTATATGATCACTCATCTTTTTGCCTTTCTTTTTTTTTGACATTTCACCTTTTGGCTTGAGTTGCTTTTTCAGCGTTACCCGTTCCAGCCTAATTTTCGCCAACAGCGCTTCAGCACTGTGATCACCACTAATCAACTCAGAATTAACGGCACGCCACTCGGCGGTTAGATCGCCACGAAATGCTTTTGCAAGGATTGATTGAGTAAGGGTGTTAACGCGTTCTTGTGCGAGTCGCACTTGTTCTCCGATAGAATCGGCGTGGGCGAAAAGTGATTCTACTTGCTCTACTATTTGGGATTGTTCTTCTATAGCAGGAATACGCAAAGGATATTTCTTGAGAGCTTTACCAGTCAAATGCTTGATCGTTGTTCCTGTGAACAGCTGATTCAAAGTTAAGTTATTTGCATCGTTTTTTAAATTAATAGCGAGCCAAAAAGGTAGAATTTCATTTTTAACACGTGCACGATGGAGTGCCTTTTGAAAAACTATTGGGCTGTCTGATTTTACATTCCATACAGCACATCTACCTGGCTCTCCGCCTTCACAAATCAAAACATCGCCGGCCCGCAGCGAGAGCTCTTCTTTCTCTGATTCGCTAATAAGGATTTCCTGCATTTTCACTAAATCGAAATGAAACCAGCGAACATTTATATTGCCTATATATTTGGTCGGAACCCCAGTGTTTTTTGTCTTATCAAGCATTTTCCCTAGTCGACTATCTACTACATTTGGGTATAACTTCACATTCCAATCGGCAGGAACGGGCGGCCATTTCCATTCCTCGTATTCTTCATAACTAACTGACGCCGATTTGCCACGCCACTCCTCCGTCAACTTCCCACTAACCGCAGCAGCAAGCACAGATTGCCGAAAGCGTTTGAGCATGTCAGGAATGCGATCGAGACGTGCTTTTGTGGCTTCTACTTGTGCCAGTAGGGTGGCGAGCTTTTGTGCGATCGCTTTTTGTTCTGCTAGTGGCGGAAGCGCGATAATTTGATTATATGCATCGTCTCTGTTGAGCCCCGGAATCGCCGTAGATCGATTTAATTGATTAAGCGGAAGAAACCGTAATTGATTAAACCAGTAGTCCACTGGTTGACTGTAAAAATCATCAACATAATAAGTGGTATCTATTGGAAAGAAAGCAGTTTTAGAAAGCTGCACCTCTCCAAACGAACCCTTTCGCCCCACCACAATACCGCTACTATGAACCAACGGCTCAGAATGCCCACCGACCACTCCATTTGAGCCGTATACCGGATATTCACCACCATCCCTCGATTTAGCAGGAAGAGATTTCCCGTACTTTAGTTCTAACACTTCTCCAAGAGAACAGCTAATCCATTGGCTTGGGAACTGAGTGTCCACCATTACTCCACCCCACCCAAAGCCACCAACAACTCATCCAACTCCTGCACCGCCAACACCAGCTCATCCTTCGCTTCACTAGCCAACACACTCGGCTCAGGCAAATTAGCCGCATCCACACTGTCCTTATCCCTCAACCAACTGATATCCAGTGAGTCACCTTTGGTATCGCGAATCCAGTCGCGGCTGAAGCAACGCCAGCGGCTTTTAGCCAGGCGTGCGTCAGCGGTTTCAACCGCGGCAGATGGGTCAGCTTCAAGCTCCTCTGCGTTGAAGCTCCAATCGCCTTCCTTGCGGGCTTTCAAGATTTTGCCGACTGACTCTGAACCTGCAGATGTTCCTTTGGGGTTATAGAGTTTCTCAAAGGGCTGCAAATGCTGTGCACCAAAAGGCGTACGTTTACCGAAGCTCGGCATGTTACTGCGCAAATCATAAATCCAGACATTCTGGGTGCAGTCGTTCTCTTGTAGCGGATCCTTGACGCTGCCTTTGGTAAAAAAGAGCACATTGGTTTTCACGCCTTGCGCGTAGAAGATGCCCGTGGGCAATCGCAGGATGGTGTGCAGGTTGCACTTGTGCATCAGGTCGCGACGCACATCGGTACCTACGCCTGCTTCAAAGAGCACGTTGTCAGGCAGAACCACGGCCGCACGGCCACCGGGTTTAAGATTGCGATAAATGTGCTGCAGGAAGGCAAGCTGCTTGTTACTGGTTGGGTAAGTGAGATCATCACGAGTGATGCTAGCCTCACCACCTTTGGCGGTACCAAACGGTGGGTTGGCAAGAATGATGTTGGCTTTGTCCAAGCCTGCCCCCTTTTGGCCCAATGCATTGCCCAGATGTACCACGCCTTCGTCATCACCCTGCATGCCGTGCAACAGGCAATTCATCAGCGCCAGCCGGCGAGTGCCAGGCACCAGTTCTACACCTACAAATGCATTCTTTTGTTGAAAAGTACGCTGCTTTGGCTTCAGGTTGTAATAGTCGTCTGTCTGTTCACGCATGTACTGATCGGCAGCCACCAGGAAGCCTGCGGTGCCCGCTGCAGGGTCTTGAATCACCTCACCCGGTTGTGGAGCGATGCACTCCACCATGCTGTTGATGAGCGCTCGTGGGGTGAAGTACTGACCGGCACCAGATTTGGTTTCATTGGCATTCTTTTCCAACAAGCCTTCGTACAAATCGCCCAAGCCGTCTTTTTGCACACTGAACCAGTCTATCTGATCCAGCGTTTTGATCATCTGCTCCAGGTGGCGCGGCTCACGCAGTCGAGTTTGCGCATCGGCATAGATGGCACTGATTAGTGCGTCATTGTGGACAGCGACTTCGACGGTTTTATCTGGCACATCAGCTTTTGAGCTTTTTTGGATTTCAATACGCTTGCCAGTCGACAATGCCAGCAGCATTGCTTTGTATTCGTTGAGCAGATTAATACCGGATTTGTCTTTAAGATCCACCCAGCGGCAGCCCTCGGGCAATGTGTGCTGGTTGAGAATGTCGGCTTCGGTGTTCTCATGCACCATTTTTATAAACAACAGCAGCACGAGCTCGGTGACATAGTCGCTGTAGTTGATGCCATCGTCGCGCAAGACGTCGCAGAGGTTCCAGAGCTTCTGCACGATGTCGTTATTATTCATTGAATTGCGTATCGGGTAATTGAGTACATGACTGACTTGGAATGGTGGTTCAGTGTTTACCGAAAGGTTCGGGGGTGTTGCTGTCTTCGGTCATTAGATACATAAGACGCGGATTGACGAATAACTTTTCACGGCCTGCCTGGCGCTCTTCAAGCACGCCGATATCAGCCAGTTGCTTGAGGTAGACAGATGCCGTTTGTCGTTTGGCTACACCATTATCAACCAGGTACTGAATGCGGCAGTAAGGTTGTTCGAAGATGACTTGTACCAGCTCATGACTGTATATTTTAGGCAGCTCGCTTTTGATATACACACTAGCGCTATCCATCAGAATGCGAATCGCCGCGATCTTTTGACAGGTCCAGCGTGAAACTTCTTCAGTGGCCTTGAGGATATAGAGCAACCAGGGTTGCCAGTCTTCGTTGGCTGTCACGGAGTTCAGCAAACGATAGTACTCGCTCTTGTGTTGCACGACATAGCGGCTGAGATACAAGATAGGCAGCGTCAACAGGCCTTGCTCTATAAGGTAGAGAATATTCAGGATACGACCTGTTCTACCATTGCCATCATAAAACGGGTGAATCGCTTCAAACTGATAATGTGCAACAGCCATCTTGATCAACGGGTCAATGTCATCATTGGCGTGAATGAACTGCTCCCAATTGGCGAGTAGCTCCCGAATCACCTGTTCGCCAACCGGAGGCGTGTAGAGTATTTGCCCTGTGCTCTGGTTGCCGATCACCGTACCGGGCACTTTTCGGATGTCCATCTCACTGCCTTTCAGCTCACTGCAGATCTGAACCGCTGTTTTAGTGCACAGAGGCCGGTCAGCTAGCTGCTCAAAACCCTGCCTTAGCGCTGTACGGTAGCGAAGCGCTTCTTTGGTGGCAGGATCGGCATCCTTGTCTTCGCTGGCGTGCTGAAACAGCTTGTCGGTGGTAGTGAGGATATTTTCAATTTCGGAGCTGTCTCTGGCTTCCAGCAGTGGCAACAGATTGATCAACAGGCTTTGGTTTGGCAGCAGCTCTGCGGCTTGTTTCAGCTCAGCAAGCGACGCACGGGCTCCGATACAGGCCTTGAGCGTTTCCGTGGTCTCCATCACCTGCGCAGGCGGAGGCAATAGTGGAAGTTCGTTGAAAGGCTTGTCAGCATGCCATGACATGTTTACGAATTCCGTTTTTTTGAACATGTTAGCTTGAAAAAGAGTCAACATGTCGATGCGATCGACATATCTTCATTGACGTGTCGACAAATAATAATTATATCGACATGTTTGAAGTTCGTGTCGAAGTGATCAACATATTTTCGCTACGTGTCGACAAAACAATGACTTATCTACATATCGGTGCCTTTTGACGTCAGTACGTTGCAGAGAACCTGTGCTCGACTTCAGGCCCAGAGTGCCTCGCTCAACTCTTCGAGAACAGTGTCCAGTTGTTTGTCCAACACACTGTCCAAACGCTTCGCCCCACCGTGCTCGGCGAAGCAGGTGTTAACGAATTCACGGTCAACGATTACTTCAAAGACCAGTTGTTTGGCCAGGCGTTCCAGCCATTTCCGCTGGTTGGGTTGCCAGTTGTGACTGGTGTAAATACGGTCCATGGCTTGAGCCACACGCTGTTCAAAGGGTTGCAGTGCTTCGCCCAAAGCTGCCCGGCGGATGTGCCCAATAATGCTGGCCGCGATGTCCTGATTGCTCTGTTGGCGAACCGCGCTTTGCAAATTGGCTTCGGAATAGCCCTCACCATCGAGCAGTAGTTTGACTTCTTTGAGCTGTGCTCGGGTCAAGTCACGTGGCCGCTTGACTACCACTGCCAGTGCCGCACTCTGGTTGAGCTGTTGTTCGACAAAGTGCTTGAAGCTGTCAAGGTAATCTTCTGGCCGTTGATACTTACCATAGCTCTGTTCACGCACGGCCAGCTCATCCTCGTGCTCGGAGATGATCGGTCGGTAGTCGGTGCTGACTGCGTCTTTGATCTCGCTAACTTGTCGTAGCAAGCCGACGTGTTGACGCAAAAACTGCGCAGTACCCTGTGGCCCGAGTTCTCGCAGATGGCTATGCAGGCTTTTGGGCTCCACCTCGCAGCTTTTGTGCAGTTTCGCCAATGTGTCTTTAAGCTTGGGGTCCGTCGCGGCCTTGTGTTCCGCTTTGCGCAGAACGCGCATCAGCTTTTGGCTTAGTTGGCTCAGTACCGTGTCGGCCTGGCTCTCACCATCAAGCTCGCCGGGACTGTCCAGCGCTTTTTGCAGTTGCTGGGGATCAGTGAGTTCGCCTGCCAATTGCTCCATGGTGATATCGGGATTTTTCACCAGCGGTTTCATGGTGTTCACCTTCTGCAGGCTGGCGTAGATGTCTACCGGGTCATAGATACGGAAGACTGTCTTGCCGATATCGTCGCAACGGCGCGTGGCACGGCCAATCATCTGCTCATAGAGGATGCGCGATTTTACGCGACGCATGAATACCAGATGGCAAATCTTGGGTACGTCAATACCGGTGGTAAGCAGATCAACCGTGATGCCGATATTCGGGTGGCGCTCGTTCTTGTAGCGTCGGATCAACTGGTCTACCTTGTCACTCTGGCCTGTGATTTTGGCCACGGCTGACTGCTGATAGTCACCGTCATAGAGCTCTGTGAAGGCTTCGTCGAGAAGCCGTTTGACCATATCGGCGTGTAGATCGGTGCAACAGAAAATCAACGTTTTCTCTTCACCGAAAGGGTCCAGCTCTTTAGCCAACTGCCGGCAGATAACGCGATTGAAATTCTCGTTGACGACGCGGCGATTAAAGGATTCCACATCGAAGTTGACATCGTCAGGCATCTCACTGGCTGCCACCTCCCCCGTCTGGGTGTTGATAGCCTGTACGACCTGCCCTTTTACAAATTTGATTCCATTCTTCGTGAGCAATGTCTCGTAACGAATAGGTGGCTCATGGTCGATCAGCCAATCGTCTGCAACGGCTTCGCGATACGAATAGTTGTACACGGGCTTGCCGAAGATCTCGCTAGTATGTTGTGCCGGTGTTGCGGTCAGACCCACCTTCACTGCGTCGAAATAATCCAGTACACGACGGTAGCTGGACAGATACTGCGCGGCGTCACGCGTGGCCAATTCACCGTCTGTCATTTCCTGGTCGAGCGTATAGCCACGGTGGGCTTCATCAATAATGATGCAGTCAAACGCGTCGACCGTGGGGGGGGCATCACTGGCGAAGACACGCTTTACCATGGCTTGCACGGTGGCAACTTGCACACGGGTTTCGGCCTCAGCAGCCATGTCGCCCAAATCCGCCACGTTATAGATGGTCGTTAGTGATTGGTTTTGCTCAAGCGGGGCTTCGTCAAAAGCATCCAGGGACTGGGTGCCGAGTGTGCGGCGATCAACCAGAAACAAGATGCGCTTAAAACGTTCGGCTTTGAGAAAGCGATACATCAACCCAATGATTGTGCGCGTTTTTCCTGTGCCAGTGGCCATGGCCAATAACGCCGTGCGTTTGTTCTGCTGCACCGCATCCTCTACCGCCTTTATCGCATTGACTTGGTAGTCGCGTAATTTGAGGTAGGTAAATGGCTCTTCCGCCAACTGTTCTTCAGCTTTGCTGATGCTGCGTTTCAGTCTGTCTAGCAACCCGTCAGGACTATGAAATGCCTGCACCGAACGTGCTGAGTTACTGGAACTGCGTAGGTCCCTGAACCAGGTACCAGACACTTCGGCCAATTGCGGTACGTACGGTCGACCATTGCAGGAATAGGCGAAAGGCACATTGAAATGGTCACCTGCACTGTCACGCCATGCCATGGCGGAGTTCTCAATCGTCCAAGCAGGCTCCAGCGGGGTATCCACAGCAAAACCACGGCTGTAGCGCTCTGCCTGTGAAATTTTCCCGGAGACGTTGGTGTTCTCCTTCTTGGCTTCCACCACGGCGACAGGGCAAAGCCCAATAAACAGTACGTAATCCGCACGACCACGCTGGCCTTTCTCATTCGTTGGCCATTCGGCAATCGCTTTGTTCTTGCCCTTCTCGGGCCGAGCACCCAGCGCATAGCTTTGCGTTTCGCTGTCAGCCTGCCAACCAGCATCCATCAGCTGTTGGTCGATGAGTATTCGAGTGAGCTCTTCGCTGAGCACAATGTTATGCGCGGCACTGCGGGTTTGCTGTTCTACCTGTTGACGCTGCTGCTTGCGGTTGCTGTCGTCTTGCTCAGCCAATTGTTGTTGAAGCGCCTGTAGCTTCTTGTCGAATTCTTGCTGCTGTTGCTTGAGCGCCGCCTCATGCGTTTGAACCAACGCGGCTTGGGCGCGTGACTCCTCGTCCATCGCCTCAGCCAGCTCTTCGTACTCGGCTTTTTCTTGAGCGACCAGGAGCTGCAACTGCTGGCTGTTTTCCAGATCAACACTTGCCTGCAGTAGCTTGTGCTTGAGCCCCTCTATCTCCGTCTGCAAGTGGTTGAGCTTGCTACTGGGATCGACGGGCGCAACAAAAGGTCCTGCCTTGAAGCTCGCTCCGGCTTTACCAAATGATTGGTGAAACCAGACAGCGAGTGCACGGGCGACCTTGAGACCATCCATGGCATCGCGATGACGCGTGTGAAACTCGTGAGTGGCTTTATTGCCTTGGATTCGAACACCATGAAATAACTCACGTACCATAGGATCAAGCTGCAGCTCGCGGTTCAGCGAGTACAGCAGGTCTTTTTGGGAGATCTGGTTATCGACAGGCAGGCCAATACGCGCCGCAATGTTCTGTGCCAGCGCTTCGCCCAACTGCCGTAGCTTGATCAGAGTGGTGTTTGGATCACTCGCAAAAGCCCGTTCGGCAGCGGCCGCAATTTGCACCAGCAACGGGTCGTGCTCGGCCAAAAATCCAAAATTGTCTGATTCTGGTGCCAGTGTCGCCTTCAAACTGTGCTCTCCATGTTCGCTCAGCTCGCTGTATCTGAATTTAGTCGACCAGCGCTCAAATAATACACCCTTGAACGCATTTTAGTTCTTGTGGGGAGTTGCATGAGCTTCCAGCTAGCGAATCATTAGCTGCGGGGGAGAGGTCGATCATCTACATCCCGGGTAAACAGAACTTCACTCTTCGAAACATCACTTACACAAGCAGCTCGAACTGCGAGTCGAAATTCGACTTGCTGAGCACCAACAACGAACTGGCCAAGATGGACGACAACGATATTCAGGCAGTACGACAGCAATTTCGTGAATACCTCAAGGCGCTGCTGGGCCTGCAACGTCAGCAAATTGCACCCGTCACAAAATCCCGACAGGTAACGGACGTGGCGCTGTCAGCACCTACTCCGAGCTTTAACTCATTCAGCATGAAGCCAGCAAGAAGCGAGCGCATATCGCCATTCGTTCCTTGCTGAAACGCTCCTCTGCGGCCATACATGCACTCAAGCCCTGCTTCATGATGAGCCCGATGTCGGTTGCACAATATCTGGAGCCGGGACAATACGAACTCGATTTCATCGTCATGGACGAAGCCTCACAGATTCGTCCCGAAGAGGCGCTGGGCGCCATCGCAAGAGCGGAGCAACTCGTGGTGGTGGGAGGTCCCAAGCAGTTGCCACCCACCTCCTTCTTCAGCCGCATGGCCTCCGATGAAGATCAGGACGAGGTTGAAGATGTCGGGCTGCAACAAGCGAAAAGCATTTAATCTGGTCCACCGACTGGTTCAGGAAAGCGGATGCGCAGATACAGCCTATCGTCACCGAGCTGGCGCGATTGAGGCAGGAGAGGTTGCCGACTTCGCAGACTGCAGACTCGGTAGTTGCAACCTGATAGCGTCTGTTCAGCCCATGTAGCACAACGAGCCATTAGCCGGCTTTGCGGTTACGTTGTCTGCAGAGTCAAGCCGTACCAGAAAACCACGCTAACCTGGTGTTCATGATTTGTACAGAATGACGAGAGCTTGACTGCAATGCCCTCCTGGCTATCTATACGCCCGTCCCCCACAGGGTTATCCACAAGATTTGTGGACAATAGTTCGCTTCAGGAAGGCTGCCTCGCAAGGCGACATGGGACGTTGGTTTTCCTGATCAGCGACAGGCAACAGTCCTTCTCCAGTTTAGACAGTGCGTATTCTACGGCGCTAATCGCCGTAATCTTGCCCAGACGCAAACCAGCTTGGAATACCAGCTGCAAAAGCAAAGAACGATCTGTTTCAGAACAGCTAGTGATTCAAGCTGTCATTACCTCGTATTCGCTATCTTTCCAGGACCCCTCCAGATTGTCAGCCAGGAGGAATTCAGGACGTCGTGTCCGATGGTTTTTAGGTTATCGTGTCAAGCAATTATTAGGTTATCGTGTCAACGCATCAGCCAACAATGCGATTGCCTGTAATTCTCCAAGTAGAGACGGTTGAACTGTCGGTCGAGCGCACGGGAACTCCAGCCCTCTTGGTGAGCATCCTGCCAATGCCAGTCACGAGCCTGCTTGTTTTAAATTGAAAGCATTCGACGATAATGCCTCCTTCTCAATTCGCGACACACTGCGTCGCGAATTGGAAATCTCACATAACTGTCTTATATACAGTAGCTTAGAGACACCAAAGCCCCTGCCCAGCCGCTCCATAAACCGCTCTGACAACGCCTGGAGCTACTGCATGCCAGAAGCTGCGCGGCTCTCACCCTACTGCTCATGCTCGCCAATAAAACGCCCGATCTGCCAATAGCTTTGCCCCATGGCACTGTTAACCACCTGACGTATCGGGTCTCGCGCCGCCTCAACCTCCCGAGCGATATCGACAACCTGGGCCAGTGCCCCACCCACGCATTTCAAGCACGATAAGCAGGCAACGGCGCACGGTCTTGCAGAGCAATCATACGACGCAGCATGATCTCCGTCAGTTCGTGTCGAACATCCGAAAAATCTGGGTCGGCATAGCGATTGTCCAGTTCATGTGGATCTGCCTGTAGATCGTACAGCTCGTGCCAGTCCTCACCCTCTCGCAGCGACATGCGGTAACGATCCGTCACCACGGTTCGAATACGTTGCGGACGCTCGAACCCGGTCATTGTCCGTTGGCTGTCTTCTTCGACAATGATGGCCTCAGGCTCTGGATCACGCAGCAAGTCACGACCCTGAATGCCGTTGAAAGCCTGTACGCCAGCTCGCGCCAGAATGGTCGCGGAAATATCAATGCTCGACGCCAGATCGGAAACAGCTTCCCCGCCGCCACGCTGCGATGGGTCGTACCAGATAAACGGGACGCGAATGGTGCCCTGAAAATGCAACAGCAGTTTCAGCATCAAACCATGATCGCCCATGTAGTCGCCGTGGTCAGAGGTAAAGATCACAATGGTATTGTCAGCCAGCCCCGATTCCTCGAGCTGCGTCAGTACGCGCCCGATGGCATCATCAATCATGGTGATGGACCCGTACGTCAATGCGAGGATCTGACGCACTTCATCTTCCGTCACGCTGAAAGGGCTCTGGTTATCACGCGGGTCCGTACCGTTTTCCATCGCCTCACGCATTGCCTTGACAGGCGGCAGATCGCTCTTGCCAAAGGAAGCCGGCAGTGGCATGTCTGCCGGGTCATACATATCCCAGTATTTTCCGGGTGGCGTAAAGGGATGATGCGGATCAGGGAAAGACATCTGCAAGAAGAACGGTGCATCATCATCGGCACGCTCCTTCAACCAGTCCTGCGACCTGTCGGCTATCCACGATGTCGAATAGAGTTCTTCTGGCACCGCTGTTCGCCAGGCTTGCGGTGCGTTGATGCGATCGTCCGGCAGCGCGTTTTCCTCTCCCACGAGGCTATCGAAATCGGGATCTTGCTCTCGCGCCCACAGCAGATAATCGCCACTCGCCGCATCGGCATGGTCGGCGGCGATCTCGACATGTTCGAAACCGTAGAAATCACCCCCCATACGTTCAGCCAGTGGACGATCCCATTTCGGTACCACTTCCAGATCGTAGTCTTCCGAATGCCGATCATGCTTGTATGCGTCACGCAGTTCCTTGCGTGGCGTATGCAGCGCCGGGTCAGGTTGGTATGTATTGGACGCCGGCAAGCCGGTAAAGCTCTGCAAGTGAGATTTACCGATAAGGCCGGTTCGATAACCTGCGTCTTTCAGTAGCTCCACAAACGTCGTGTGATCGTGTGACAGCGGAATACCATTGTGGCGTGCACCATGAAGCGAGGACATGCGCCCCGTCATGATGGACGCACGATTGGGCATGCAGATCGGATTGGCCACGTAGAACTTGTCCCACCGTCGTCCCTCTTTCGCAATACCATCAATGTTGGGGGTCTTTACCACCGTGTTGCCATAGCAACCCAGATGATCGGCACGGTGTTGATCGGTAATGATGAACAGAAAGTTGGGTTTCTTCGTCATGTCGTCGCTCTACTCAATGGTGTTGATCCCCTCTTCAGATCCCAGGCAATCAGTGCGATACCCAGGGCCAGAGCCGGCAGATAGAACATCGGACTGATTGCAAGCAATACGAAAGCCGCTACAAACCGCAAGCCCACTTCCAACCATGTCAGCTTGCCTCGGTCATAGGCGGACAAGGCAGAAGAGAAAAGCCAGATACAGAACATGGTTCGGGCAACGATCCAGATGAATGTCCACAGCTGGAATTCCTCCACTATCAGCAGCGTTGGGTAGAAGGCGAAGATGAACGGGATGATGAACTTCGCCATGCCGAGCCGGAAGGACATGAAAGAGGTCATGAGCGGATTGGCCCCTGCAATCGGTGCCGCTGCATAGGCGGCAATGGCCACCGGTGGCGTCAGCGACGATGCAACGCCGTAATAGAACACGAACATGTGAGCGGTGAGTATTGATATCCCAAGCGCCTGAATCGCAGGCCCCATGACCAGAATGATGATCAGATAGGCCGGCAGCGTCGGCATGCCCATTCCCAGAATCAGCGCGCCGATCATGGCCACCAGCAGCGCTGAAAACAGGCTGTCGCCACGCACCGAGGCAATGACATTGGCCAGCTTCAGGCCCAGGCCTGTCGTATCCAGAGCACCGACCAGAATGCCGATGGCAGCAATGGCAATCAACAAGGTCGCACCTGATTTGCTGCCTGAGATGAATGAGCCCCAGACACGACCGGGATTCGCGCGCACATCCGGATTGATCACCGACAACACCAGCAACACCACGACCGCGTAGAAACCTGCCGATGACGTTGACAACCCCATCAACAAGGAAATGACAACCGCAGCAATCGGTCCTGCAAACAGGATCGAATTGATCAGGTCCACCTTGGTGATCTTGTCGTCAACGGACAGGGGTTGTACTTCGATCCCCTGCCGCCGGGCTTCAACCGTCACCGCAGTGAAAAGACTGAAGTAGTAGAAAAGAGCCGGAACGAGCGCCGCGATGATGATGTTGAGGTAGCCAACGCCCGTCAGATCCGCCATGACCAATGCCGCGGCTCCCATGATGGGTGGCATGATCTGTCCGCCGGATGAAGCTGTCGCCTCTATGCCTGCCGCAAACGTGGGAGAGAAGCCCCGCTTCTTGATCATCGGAATAGTAAACGTGCCAGTACCCACGATATTGGCCACCGTGCTGCCCGACATCGTTCCGAACAGAGAGGATGCCAGTATGGCCGCGTGTGCCGGACCGCCTCGCGTGCGGCGCGTGGCGAGAAAGGCGAACTTCAGCAAGGTGTCACCGGCACCGGTGCCTTCTAGCAAGGCACCGAACACGATGAAGATGAATACCGTCGCCAGCACGATGTTGGTGATTGATCCGAACACACCCTTGTTGGTGTTGTACCAGAGCCCCTCTGCGACCTCTTTGAGGCTGAACCCGGAATGCTCTAGCATTCCCGGTAGATTCTGCCCGAACAACAGATAGAGAACAGCGAAGGCGCCAACGCAGAACAGGCCCCATCCCCACAGACGACGAGATAGCTCGAGAAAGACACACAGGCCTGCCAGGGCTGGCCAGGCATCCGCATTGGTGACGTCATACAGCGCAGTCTGCATCTGACCCTGCACGAAATAGAACGACCAGATCGACCACAGACCCGCCACGATCAGGATCACATCCATGATGATATGAAACGTGGAGGATGCCGAGCTCATCTGTTTCGGATTACGGATGGAGCGGGACGCCGCAACACCGACAATCAAGGCCAGTGCAAATCCGCCAGCACGTTGCGTGCTGGCATCAAGCAGGCCAATGCCGGACGTATAGATCGCCATTGCCCCGAGAATGGCGCAGGCAATCACTGACGCCCAGTTGAGCACTCGACTCATTTGAGCAGACGCTCTCGACGGATCTGTCATCTCATCCCTCTTCAGATGTAAAAACGGTGCAAAGGAAGGGTCTGATGAAAGATACTAAGGTGCGCGCAGCTCGTCGGGTACGTCGAAACCGGCTTCGTCGTAATAGCGCAATGCACCGGCATGTAACGGCACATTGATGGCGGTAAAGGCCGTATCCTTGCTGACTTCCTTCAGGAAAAACGCGGTGTTCTGCACTTCGTCAATGTTTTCCCAGAATGCTTTTGTGGCAGCGTAAACGACGTCATCATCGACACCGGCGTGAGTGCCCAGAAACTGGAAGAAACCCAGCGAGGTGATTTCACCTTCGGTCAGCTGACCCTTGTAGATGCTGCCATCGAAGGTCGCCATGCCTCGGCCCGGCTTGCCAAACAGTGCGAGCATCTCTTCGTTTTCTCGCGCCTCATCCGGTATCGACAGGATACGGAATTCACCCGACAAGCCGAATTGTTCGATATTGGCTGAACCCACTTCGGCAGGACGAACCATCATGTCGATCTTGCCATCGGACAACGCCGCATAGCCTTCGCCCCAGGAAAGCCGGACAGCGGTGTAGTCCGTATCCGCTTCATAGCCGGTAATCACCTTGATGAGCCCTTCCGAGGTTGCTGAAGCGGCGCCAGCGGGGGGGCCGGTAAAAACGGTTTTGCCCTTGATGTCTTCCCAGTTCTCGATCCCAGATGATGCAAGCACAACGGGATGATAGGCCCCGGCCTTGAAACCGAAAATTGCGCGCATATTGCCCGCGAGCTCCTCCGCGCCGTCAATATTCGCGTACATGGCCTGCTTGCCTGCCATGAGGTTGACCAGGGAAGGCACCGCCGAGAAGAACTCGATATCGCCCCGCGCGCCCTTGAGCATCGACTTGGTCAATGTCTGCCCCGCGTTGACCTGAACAGTCACATCCGCCTTGCCCGCCTGATTGGCGAATGCCACGAACATCGTGTGGACCGGATCACCCACACCGGCGGTTTCTCCCTTGTACACCTGTGCCGCAGCGTTGCCGGTGAAAGCGAGCGACAGCGCCATGGTCGCAGCAGCGACGGTATTCTTTAATGTTTGCATGAAGGCCTCCTGGTGGATTTTTTTTGACAGCTTAAGCCCTCATCAATATAAAAAATAATGATTTTTTTCTCGTCATATATTACTTTGTGGTATGTATATCGATCCGCGCCATCTCGCCCAGCTGTCCCTTATCGTCGAAGCAGGCTCATTTCAGGCCGCTGCTGACCGCATAGGCATCACCCAGCCCGCTCTCAGCCGCAATATGAAAACGCTGGAGGATCGGGTCGGTATTGCCCTATTCGACAGATCCTCCCGGAAGGCCGAGCCGACAGACCTGGGCTTGAAGCTGGCACAAGCCGGTATCTCCATACGCACAGCGGAAGAGCAGGCAAGAAACCTCTCCGAATTGGCAGCGGAAGGAACAGCAGGCACGCTCAGAATTGGCGCCCCCCCTATCATCGCGGGTCACTTTCTGACCAGTAGAATCACTCGATTCATCGTTGATCGACCGCACTGCAAGGTTGATCTGCGGGTGGGTCTCGTTCACGAGCTACGCGAGATGCTGGAGCGTGCTCAGGTAGACATGATCATCGGCCCTCGTGACTTCATAGACCGATCCAGCCAATCGACTTTCACACACCTGGTGGACGATCGCGTCGGCGTGTTGTGCCGCGCCGGACATGCACTTCATGCTCTGAAAACCATCAAGAGTACGGATTTGCGACACCAGCGTTGGGTATCCCACTCTCGCGGAAGCATGCTGCGCCATCAAACCGAGGGCGCCTTGATCGCCATGGGACTGGACAGAATCGACATCGCTGTTGAAACCGATTCCATTCGGTCAGTGATGGAAATTCTGCAATCAACCGACTTCATTTCCACGATGCCGATGAAGACGACCGCTGCCTATCTGGGCGACGATCTGGCCTTCCTGAAACTGGACCATCCGCAGTTCCATCGACCTATCGGAATCATCAGCAGAAACAACGAATCATCAAGCCCCATCCATAATGAGTTTCAGCAGCTTTGCTTGCAGTACTGAACCCACTACCACTCGCAATGCGCAGATGTGCACGAACCGAACAAAACGCCAGGAGTACCGCCCCATCAGCGCTCTGACAATCTATACGCTCGTCGCCCACAGGCTTATCCACAGGATCTGGGGATAACCGTAACAGGCACACCCGTTCTCTGCCTCGCCCGGCATGGCGGTGAAGTCTGCCGACCCGTTTCAACCCCTTCCAGTCGATCCAGACCTCAACCACATGTCACGATCGATCAAATCGTGAAATAACCTCGCAAATTCTGCATTCAATGCCAGAATTGCAAGGATGATAGAACGAAGACTCTTCAAGGAAGTCAATCAGCGGCTGGAGCACATGCCAGCCGTTGCCATACTGGGACCGCGTCAGGCTGGCAAAACGACGCTGGCTTTACAGATCGCGGACAGACAATCCTCGCTCTATCTTGATTTGCAGCTGGACAGTGACAGGGCGAAATTGGCCGATCCCGCACCCTACCTCAGCGAGCACCGAGACAAGCTGATCATTCTGGATGAAATTCATCGCGTGCCCGGGCTTTTCAGCACCTTGCGAGCGGTCATCGATACCAACCGGCGGGCAGGCAGACGATACGCGCAGTTCGTCATACTGGGCTCTGCCAGCCCTGAGCTGCTTCGCCAGTCCAGTGAATCCCTCGCAGGTCGACTTGCCTACACAGAGCTCTACGGCATAGACTTGCTGGAAGCGAACACACACCTTGACGGTGTGTCCGATGAGCAGACGAGCATACTGAACCAGCTCTGGACACGTGGCGGTTTTCCAGATTCATTCCTGGCAAACACGGATCGTAACAGTCTGCTATGGCGACGCGATTTCATTACCACCTACCTGCAACGCGATATTCCCGATCTCGGCCCTGCCATTGCCAGTGAAACACTGCGTCGCTTCTGGACCATGCTCGCCCATTTGTCGGGTGGACTACTGAATCGCTCCACACTGGCGCGGAGTCTGGATGTGAATGCAACCACAATATCGCGCTACCTGGATTTGATGGTGGACCTGTTGTTGGTACGTCAACTAAAACCCTGGCACGGGAATATTGATAAGCGACTGGTCAAATCGCCAAAAGTCTATTTGAGAGATACGGGCGTTCTTCATGCCCTACTGGCCATTGATTCAAGAGAGCAATTGCTAGGTCACCCGAAATTGGCCGATAGCTTCGAAGGCTTCGTCATGGAACAACTGCTCTCGGTGACGTCATCCGATACCACCACGTCCTTCTACAGGACATCCGCTGGCGCAGAGATAGATCTCGTTCTCGAATTCGGCCTGGAACGCTGGGCTATCGAAATCAAGTACTCAAGCGCACCCTCCCCCAGTCGGGGATTCCATGAAGGGTGCAAAGACATCAGAGCCACCAGACGGCTCGTCGTCTACCCCGGTAACGAGAGCTACACGATCAGAAATGGCGTGGAAGTTGTCACTATCACGGGACTCATGAGTGAGCTAAGCGGGCGTCTGTGAAAAAAACCTGCAACATGACCGATTTGCGGGCCGCTGTGGAATGAGTCCAAGTCCAGTCCGGTCAACTCACGTCATCGGCAAGTCCATCTTGCACGTTTCCATATGACCGGCCACAGATCACTATCCAGACAGCCGCCGGCCGGAATCCCGAGTTCCCGCATCATCCCCTGTATGTCAGGCGCTGTGCAGATTCAACAAGGATGGTGCGTTTACGGGATTCATCAGCAGTGTACTGTCGAAAAACGAAGATACGCGCGACGGACCCTATAATCGCAAGCTGTTCATGCGCATCCGGCGGGGTCACTACATCATCAACCCGACGCTGAAACTGCGCATCGATGGCAACTGGCGGCCGATTTACGAGCTGCGGCAACTCGACGACCTGGCTCCACGCTTGCTCTCACCACACGATTTCCCGATTCACTCCGAGCAGCAGCGTCGAATTCGCGAACAGAATCATCAAGACGAGCTGTGCAAGCTCGAGCACTGGATAAGGGAATTTGTCGACATGGTACAGGCCCACAAGGAGCGCATGGAGCAAGAGCAGTTGGAGCGAGCGCAGCTGGAACAGTGACAGCTGGCGACTTCCAGGCCGCCATCGGGTAACGTGATTGCAGTTTCCAGGATGAATGCCGAGGGTGCCGATTCCGCTCGAACCGATTCTACCGAGCTTGCACAAATCAGCATGCTCCTCCGCCACCTCAATGATGGCCCGACCTTTGGCACACTCACCGAACTGACTCAGGCTCGCCGGTGATCGACCGCACTGCAAGAACGAGTTCCAGCAGCTTTGCTTGCAGTACTGAACCTGCTACCGCTCGCAACGCGCAGATGTGCACGAACCGAACAAAACGCCAGGAGCACGCCCCATCACCGCTCTAACAATCTATACGCTCGTCGCCCACAGGCTTATCCACAGTATTTGTGGATAACGGTCATCCAGCACTTGGTGCCAAGCAGTCGTCATATGCAATGTTCCAACCGCCCGGTCAGGTCGCCCGTTCTGCGTTCGCTGCCCTGCAACCTCCTTGGAATGATCAAGGTCCAGAACATTGATCGCAATTGTGTACATTATTTGCTTATGTACATTGATAGTGTACAATATAAATTAATGAACACTCCATCCCCCGAAAACGACATACTCAGACTAGCCATCGAGGCTCTTTGTAGCAATACCGGTCTGCACGCCGAGATTCTTGATAGAGCCGTAGAGACGGACAGAAGCTCTACAAGAACGCCAGATGCCGTGCTCCGCTTGACTGAGGCAGAAGCCGAGATGCCCGTAGAAATCAAATTCAGCGCTCAGCGTGTAAATCTCGGAGCTCTGATCGATCAAATCAATCGCTTACCAGGCCCACAACCTGGTCTACTGGCAACCGATTACATCAACCCGAAGATGGCGGAAAGGCTGAAGAACGCGGGCGTTCAATACATCGACACAGCCGGGAACGCTTATATCAACCGGCAACCTGTTTACGTTCTGATCACGGGGAAAAAACAACACAAGATCATCAACCCGACTGATCACATTCAGACCAGTCGAGCGTTTGAGCCGAAAGGTCTTCTGGTCACTTACGCGTTTCTTGCAGAGCCAAAGCTGGTTGCCGAGTCCTATCGAGAGATCTCTCGGGTTTCAGGAGTGGCTTTGGGAACTGTCGGCTGGGTGATCAACGCTCTGAAAGCAGGTCAGTATCTGCAAGACGACGCCAGAACAGGCACACGGCGTATTACGAATTTCGACAGACTGCTGGATCGATGGGTAGCCGCCTGGCCCGAAAAACTCAGGCACAAACATTTGTTGGGCAAGTTCATCGCCCAAGACCCCCACTGGTGGAATCACACTACCATCCAGGATTATGGAGCTTGCTGGGGAGGTGAAACGGCTGCAGCACTCTACACAAAAAACCTGAAGCCTCAAGTGACAACTGCATATATACCCAGGGAGAACCTTGCGAAATTCATTCGAGACTCACGCCTGAGCAAGGCGAAGGAACACGGGCAATCAGAAGACAATCTGGTTTACCTCTACTCACCTTTTTGGAACACCTCCAATCTCGCGAGTCTCGCTGACAGTAGCCATCACGAGCTGAAAGAAGACGCGCCGGCTTATCCAAAAGGGAACGCGATAGACACCAACGTGCTGGCTCCTCCGATAATCGTCTACGCCGACTTGATCTCAACCGGAGACCCCAGGAACCTCGAAACTGCAAAACTTTTACGCGATGAGTACATTACTGAACCTGACGGGACAGATTGACACCGTAACCGTCGGTACTCTGTCTGACGTCAGCGATGTCGCTACACAGCTCGATATTCCATACGTCATTGTCGGTGCAACTGCACGCGACTTAATACTGCATCATGGATACGGCGCAGCAGTGCGAAGAGCCACCAGCGACATAGATTTTGCAATTCAAGTTGATTCCTGGGCATCATTTGAAACGGTAAAGCGCACTTTGTGCGCCAGGAACTTTACCGAAACCAGCATGCCGCATCGACTGGCGAATTCAAGAGGTAAGCCAATCGACATCGTCCCCTTCGGGACGCAGATGCAGACCAATTCAACCATTGCATGGCCTCCTAAGGGGGATATCCTGATGAATGTTATGGGATTTCAAGAAGCTTGCGACCATGCTCAATCCGTTGTCGTTCGGGAGACGCCTTACCTGGCCTGCCCCGTCATAACGCCCGAAGGTTTTGCGATTCTCAAGTTCATAGCCTGGCAGGATCGGCCTCAGCCAGACAGAAGAAAAGACGCAGGCGATATCGGCTACTTGATTTCCGTATTCAGAACGCTAGACACGTTTTTCGAAGAGCTATACAGCGACAACAACGTAGCTGACTTGGAACGATATGATTGGGATCGAGATTTAGCTACTTGCTTTCTTCTGGGGAAAAAATGCAAGGCGATTGCTTTCGACCGAACTGCCGAAAAAATACTGAGCCTGCGGAACGAACCCGGCAGTCGAAACCTTGCAAGGCTTGCTGAAGAGATCGATACGAGAAACGCTGGCGACAATTTGAAATACCTGGAGGCATTCATGGACGGAATCGAGGAATAAATCCAGAATTCAACAACGATCGCGGCCATGCAAGCTGCCCCAGCAATCCAGCCAACGATTGGCAAATGGTAGCCTACAATCCTTCATACCAGAATCCCAAGGACGCCCGCCCACAATGGCCAACAAAGTGGATGGATTCACCCCACTTCCCGCCGAACCCGGTCTCTACGATCAGCTGATCGATGAGCAACTGCAGGCACAACTCACCGAACTGAGTCAGGCACGCCTGGCACCGGATATCAAGCAGGTGGACCCTGCAGAGCTGCCCGATCGAGTCGGAGAGATCGTCGGCAAATGGGTCTCACGGACCCTGGCCTCGGTGACACCCGATGCCAGAGCCGCAACGGCCATTGTGCTCTCGCAATCCATCATCAATGCGCTCACACCCGAGGAGCATGACACGGACGCATCGCTGAGTGCACTGGCAGATCCTGTAAGCCGCTTGCTGGCTGTCAACCCTCTCTCTCCCACGGACAAACCCATCCCCATTCGTCAGCCACTGACACCTTTGCGGGACACTGTGCTGATGACCAACGCGCGCGACCAGCCCGCTGTGGGTAGAGAGATTGAAGCCGAGATAGCATCGGCTGACAGGATCGATCTGGTTCTGGCCTTTATCCGCTGGACCGGCATTCGCCAACTCCTGCCCAGCCTGAAACGCCACACCGAGGCCGGTAGAAAGATCCGCATCATCACCACCATCTACACGGGCAGCACGGAACTCAAGGCACTGGATGTCTTGAAGGAGCTAGGCGCCGAGATCAAGGTCAGCTACGACACCTCCACCACACGCCTGCACGCCAAGGCCTGGTTGTTTCAGCGTAAAACCGGCTTCTCGACCGTCTATATCGGCTCTTCAAACCTCACCTTCTCGGCCATGACGCCGGGCCTGGAGTGGAATGTACGTGCCTCGCAGCGACTCAATCCGGAACTGATCACCGCCTTCGAGCGCACCTTTGCCACCTACTGGGAAGATGCGCATTTTGAACCGTTCAATCGCGATCAGTTCATCAAGGCCACGGCTCGCGCCTCCGACGATTCCATCGTCACGCCCTTCGACATTCAGCCCTACCCCTTCCAGCGTCAGATTCTCGAGCGCTTGCAGGTAGAAAGGGCCAAGGGCTATGCGAACAATCTTGTGGTCGCGGCAACCGGTACCGGTAAAACCATCATGGCGGCCTTCGACTACCGTCAGTTGAAAGCCGACCTTCCCCGCTCTCGCTTGCTATTTG
Source organism: uncultured Granulosicoccus sp. (assembly GCA_947492525.1). GTDB lineage: Bacteria > Pseudomonadota > Gammaproteobacteria > Granulosicoccales > Granulosicoccaceae > Granulosicoccus. The sequence continues at coordinate 332,819 of CANLNQ010000002.1, read as the reverse complement.
TCGCCCATCGCAGTGAAATCCTTGTGCAGAGCCGGACCACTTTCCGGCATGTGCTACGCAGCGGCTCCTTCGGTGAGCTCTGGGTGGACGGGCGAAGTCCGACAGCGTGGGAGCACGTGTTCGCCTCCATCCAGTCCATCACCGCCAACGATGTCACTACGCTCGACCCCACGCAGTTCGATGTCGTCATCATCGATGAATTTCATCATGCAGCCGCCAACAGTTATGAGGCTTTGCTCAATCACATCAAACCTCGTCATCTGCTCGGCCTGACGGCCACGCCGGAACGTACCGATGGGCTGGATATTCTCAAGTGGTTCGATGGCAAGGTCAGCGTGGAGCTACGACTGTGGGATGCGCTGGAGCAAGGCCTGCTCTCCCCCTTCCACTACTTCGGTATTCATGATTCCACCGATCTGTCGAAGATCACCTGGCGACGTGGTAGCGGCTACGACATCAAGGAGCTGACGAACCTGTACACCGGTGATGACCTGCGCGCCTCCAAGGTAATACAAGCCGTGGTCGACAAGGTCGGAGAACCGACACGCATGCGAGCGCTGGGGTTCTGCGTCAGTATCGAACATGCCCACTTCATGGCCGAGCGATTTGCGCGCGCCGGCATCGCCGCGCTGGCCGTCACCTCCCGGAACACCTCGGTCGATCGGCGCACCGCACTCGACGAACTGCGCGAGGGCAAGCAGAATATTCTGTTCACGGTGGATCTGTTCAACGAAGGGGTGGATATCCCCACCGTGGATGTCGTGCTGATGCTGCGCCCCACCGAGAGTGCCACCATCTTTTTGCAGCAACTGGGACGAGGCCTGCGGCGCGCTGACGGCAAGGAGGTGCTCACGGTACTGGATTTCGTGGGTCATCACCGCAAGGAGTTTCGCTTCGACTTGCGCTATCGGGCCATGCTGGGCCTGAGCCGGCGTCAGCTCGAAACAGAGATCAAACAGGACTTCCCTTACCTGCCCGCCGGTTGCCTGCTGGAGCTCGACCGAGTCAGCAAAGACGTCGTGCTGAAGAACATCAAGGAATCTCTCCCCACAGACTGGCGTCGGCGCATTCAGGAACTCCGCACCATCGGTGACACCACGCTTGCCAACTACCTGCATGAGACCGGCCTGGAGCTGGATGACATTTATCGAGGCAACCACACCTGGACGGAACTGCGCCGTGCGGCCGGCATCGACCAGACTGACGCTCTTGACGGTGAAGCCATGATCGGTCGCGGCATTGCCCGCCTGTTGCATCTGGATGATCAGGAGCGCATCAGTGCCTATCAGAAACTGCTCAGCTCGCCCCTTCCACCGCAAGCCTCCAATCTGGATGAGCGAACCCGTCGTCAACTCGAAGGTCTGCTACTGACCGTTCTCAGTCCGAAGAAAAATCACTACCAGAATCTCGACCAGGCATCGGCCACCTTCTGGCAGCACGAGGGCCTGCGAACCGAGCTGCTGGCCGTACTCGATCTGCTCCAGCCGCAAATCACTCACTTGCATCACCCACTCGGACTGCTGCATCCCATCCCTTTGCAGGTCCATGCCTGCTACACCCGCGAGGAGATCCTGGCAGCTTTCGGGGCCTCCACGGTCGAGCAACCCATGCCGCTTCAGGCCGGAGTTTACTGGCACGCTCCCACACAGACCGAACTGCTGTTCATCACCTTGCAGAAAACCGAGAAGGACTACTCGCCCACCACCCGCTATCTGGACTACGCGATCAGCGAACGCCTGTTCCACTGGGAAACGCAGGCGAAGGTCACCGTTGACAGCGCACAAGGCCAGAACTACATCCACCATGAACAGCGGAATCGCTCCATCGCGCTGTTTATTCGTTCTGCCAAGAAGCAAGCCAATGGCCGAACCATGCCGTACTTCTGCGCAGGCCTGGCCAGCTATGTCGAACATCAATCAGAGCGGCCCATGCAGATCACCTGGCGGCTGCAGCAGCCTCTGCCGGGTGATGTGTTTGTCGAGTATCGGGCGGCGGTGGCTTGAAGACTGGCTTGAAGACTGGCTTGAAGACTGGCTTGAAGACTGGCTTGAAGACTGGCTTTAATACTGGCTCCAACCGAGCCAGCCCGCCGACGGTGAATGGATAACTCCACGCTTTAGCAGAAAAGCAGACCCTCCGGGTGCGCATACTTTGTACAGAATGACGAGAGCATGACAGGGACTCAGCCTCACCAATCTATACGTGGTTCATCCACATACTTATCCACAGGATTTGGGGATAACCGTAACAGGCACACCCGTTCCCTGCCTCGCCCGGCATGGCGGTGAAGTCTGCCGACCCGTTTCAACCCCTTCCAGTCGATCCAGACCTCAACCATCCTTCAATCTCGCACGCTGAGGCAGGTCATCGAGCGCCATCTGCTCACCCACCGGGTCCTCCAGATCGCCCCAGCCTTTCAAAAGCCCGAGAGCCTGCAACACCGCCGCGTAGGTGCCGGCCTTGACAGCCGGATTTCCGCTCTCGACCTTGGCGATGGTCTGGCGCGTTGTGCCAGCGCGCTGCGCAACGATCTCGGCCGTCAGCCGTCGACGCAGGCGTGCGATGCGAATGTTCTCCCCCAGCGTCACGAGTTCCTTGCGTGCCGCTCGGGGTACCTTGACGGGAACGGCCATAAGGGAATCTCCGGACTACTTTGTCGCCGTTATTGTTACTCTGAGAAGACATTAAATTCAATGCTTGTCGCGTGATAGGGGGTGATTGGATACTCGGGGCGCAATCAGATTTAACGTTATCTCATGGATACATAAAGTTATTTAAAGTTTCATTGACATGTCCTTAAGCAATAGCCGTGCGCATTTGACCTATCGCCAACATGACCACTCGGAGTTGACTTCGAGACTCACTGCGTCGCGAATTGGCCGGTAGGACACGATCGTTGCATCTCGCCTACCGCCGAGGCAATTTCCACCCCCAGGGCAGCATGAAGCTCATCGAATCGATGCATCTCCGGGGTACGCAGACGTAGCATGGAGACGGTGAGTTCCAGTGTGGGAAATGCCGGTGCAACGATCTTCACCAACTGACCGGATCGCACCGCCTCGCCTGCGGTGGATGCCGGCAACCAGGCAACACCCAGTTCGTTGATTGCAGCCGTCAGCAGCACACTGGTCATGCCCGCAGTCAGTCGTGGATAGAAGTACACCGCAGAGCGCGGCAGAATGTCATCACTCAATATTCGCCCGAGAAAGACCTCAGACGGATAAGCCAATAGCGGAATGGGCGTCCCCTCTTCAAAAAGCCTTGGCAGATTCTCGTGAATACTCGGGCTGCAAACCGGTATGAAAGGATCAGTGCACAACTTGCTGGTGGACACCAGATGTGGTGGCGCGCGCAAAGTATTGAGCTCAGTATCGTAGCTGATCATGAGCGTCACCTCCCCGGTCATCAGCATCTGGAAGCAACCGTCACGATTGGCCGAACGCATTCTGACAGGGTGATTGTTCAGGGCTGCGCCCAGCTTCTTCAAGGCCAGTGGCAAGGCACCCGCTGAGAGTGAATGCAGGGCGACGATCGTCAATTGCTCATCGAGCAGATTGCTGCCGGACAACATCTTCTCCATACGCTTGAGCGTCGAGAGCGCCAGTTCGATATCTCCTCGCATTGCATCGAGTAACGGCGATGGTCTCGCAGGCCTGTGAGAACGATCGAACAAGACAATGTCGTGCCGCTGCTCGATAGCTTGCAGACGTCTTGAATAGGCAGATTGCGAGACGTGGCGTTGCCTTGCTGCGAGCGACAGATTACGCACGCTGATCAAGGCCAGCAGATCTTCCAGTGATTGTTTATCCATGATCTGCGGCACATTAGCATGCAAAAAATGCATGTTAATTGACCATATTTGCACGTGCAAGCAATGAGTTCTGCATGTTAGCGTGTTTATGTGGCTTGGCAGTTGTTGCCATGGACCAGCCAGACTCATCCACCGTTTGCAGAGTGTTCCCCATGGACCTGACCCGTTTCCCACGTGTGCGTTTGGCGCACCTTCCCACGCCACTCGAACCCCTGCCGCGACTCAGCAAGGCTCTGGGGGGCCCGGAGATCTGGATCAAGCGGGATGATTGCACGGGACTGTCCACCGGGGGCAACAAGACGCGCAAACTGGAGTTTCTGGTTGCTGCGGCCATCGAGGCCGGAGCCGATACACTGGTGACTCAAGGTGCCACACAATCCAATCACGCCAGACAGACTGCAGCCGCGGCAGCGCGCCACGGGCTCAAATGCCACCTGTTGTTGGAGAACCGTACTGGTTCCACCGATTCTCGCTATCTGCGCAATGGCAATGTGATGCTCGATTCATTGCACGGCGCAAGCTTCGAGGAGCGCCCCGCCGGGCTGGACATGGCCCGGGAACTGGCGGAGGCAGCAGACAGGCTCAACGCCGACGGTGCCCGATGCTATGCCATTCCCGGCGGCGGCTCCAATCCGACCGGTGCGCTGGGCTATGTCAATTGCGCCTTCGAATTGCAATCACAGCTCAATGATCAGGGACTTCCCGTTGATCATCTTGTACACGCCAGTGGCAGTGCCGGAACCCAGGCGGGACTGGTAGCTGGACTGACACTGATCGGCTCGCCCTTGCCGGTACTAGGCATCGGTGTGCGCGCTCCGCGTGACAAGCAGGAAGCGTCTGTTCGTGCACTGGCCGATAGCACCCTTGCCTTGTTCGGTAAATCAGGCGCACTGCAGGAACACTCCGTTGTCGCCAACTGCAACTATGTGGGTGAAGGCTATGGCATTCCCGCCGCAAGCACCCTCGAAGCCATACGCATGATGGCCGAACTGGAGGGTATTCTGCTCGACCCTGTGTATTCGGGTAAAGGCATGGCCGGACTGATCGACTTGGTCAGGCAGGGGCAGTTCAAGAAAAATGAGCGTATTGTCTTTCTTCACACCGGCGGTTCAGCCGCCTTGTTCGGCTATCAGGGAACCTTCAGCAATGAGCACGACGAAGATGCCTGACAAACCTTGACAGGCGCTACGCCCGAGTCAGTACCCAAGTATCGACATCGCTTCGTTGCACTGTCCTTCATCTCTTTCACCAACAGGAAAAGCCCATGATCAAATCCATCGTACCGAGTCTGATTGCCAGTACCTTGCTCAGCCTGAGTTCGCTGAGCGTGTTTGCCGATGCCGGCGACTCACCCGTGCTGCAACGTATCGAAGAACGCGGCATGGTCACCATCGGCCATCGTGAAACCTCCATTCCCTTTTCCTACATCGGCGACAGCAACGAGCCGATCGGCTACTCCATCGACATCTGTCTGAAAATCGTCGACGCCATCAAGGCAGAACTGGGCAACGATGACCTGAGTGTCAAATACGTTCCGGTTACCGGCCAGACCCGCATTCCCTTGATTGCCAATGGCACCATTGACCTGGAATGTGGCTCCACGACCAACAACCTGACTCGCCAGAAGCAGGTCGATTATTTGTCGACAACCTTCATCACCGGTACCAAACTGGCCACTCGCAAGGATTCCGGCATCACCGAGATCGAGGATCTTGATGGCAAGATCATTGGCCTGGCATCAGGTACAACCAATGAAAAAGCCATCAAGGCGGCTATCGAAGAGCTCTCTCTGGACGTGAAGGTAGTTCCGGTGAAGGATCATAGTCAGGGATGGCTCGCCATGGAAACCGATCGAATCGATGCCTATGGCTCAGATGACGTGCTGCTGTACGGTTTGATATCCAAATCCAAATCTCCAGACGACTACACGGTCACCGGCCGCTATCTGTCATTCGACCCCTACGCCATCATGGTGCCTCGAAACGACTCCACCTTTGCGCGACTCGGCCGAGTTGTCATGTCCGATCTGATGCGTTCCGGAGAAATGGAAGAAATCTACAACCAATGGTTTGCTCCCGGACCGACCAACATCAACATGCCACTGTCCGATACCTTGAAGACCGCCTTCGAGATTCAGGCACTGCCTGAGTAACGCCTGCTCCCTCCAGACTGGATCCAGACAATTCCGAGGCGCAATCATGAACTACAACTGGGATTGGGGCATTCTGTTCCGCGAGCCCTACTTCGACTGGTTGGTTGAAGGCCTGATGTGGACGGTGTCCCTGTCCTTGTGCGCTTGGGTCATTGCCTTCGCCCTGGGCTCTGTTCTGGGCATCATGCGCAGCTGCAGCAGTCGACCGCTGCAGCTGATCGCGACAGTCTATGTAGAACTGTTCCGGAACGTCCCTCTGCTGGTGCAGTTGTTTCTCTGGTATTTCGTGTTCCCCGAATTACTGCCCGACGATGCGGGTCGCTGGGTAAAGCGGGAAATGCCGATGCCCGCGCTGACTACAGCGATCATTGCCATCGGCCTGTACACAGCTTCACGCGTCTGCGAACAGGTCCGTTCCGGTATCGCCGCTGTGGGCATCGGTCAGCGCAATGCAGGCAAGGCCATCGGCATGAACGAATGGCAGGTGTATCGCTACATTCTCCTGCCGAATGCCTTTCGTATCATCATTCCACCACTGACCAGTGAATTTCTGACCATCTTCAAGAATTCGTCTCTGGCGCTGACAATCGGTGTTGTCGAGCTCACGGCCATGACTCGGCAGATAGAGGAATACACCTTCCAGGGTTTCGAGGCCTTCACGGCAGCCACGGTCATCTACAGCGTGGTGACATTCACCGTCATGCTACTGATGCGTGTTGTCGAACGCCGCATACGCATCCCCGGCATGATTGCAACGAGCTGATATCGACATGGGCGACTTCGACTATTCCGTCATACTTGATAATCTGCCGTTGCTGATCGACGGCCTCAAGGTGACGTTTCTACTGACCTTTCTGGCGGTAGTGGGCGGCATCGTACTGGGTACATTTCTGGCGCTGATTCGTATCGCCAAAGTCCCTGTCTTTTCATGGGTTGCCGCGGCCTATGTGAACTTCTTTCGTTCACTGCCACTGATACTGGTGATTTTCTGGCTGTATTTTCTGGTCCCACTGTTTCTGGGACGACCGGTCGGCAGCTTCTATTCCGTACTGATTGCATTCATTCTCTTTGAAGCGGCCTACTACTCGGAGATCATCCGCGCCGGTATCTCAAGCGTGCGCGACGGTCAGATTGCTGCCGGTCGAGCGATCGGTTTGAGCTATCCGCAGACCATGCGCTACATCGTGTTGCCACAGGCTTTTCGGTCAATGGTCCCTGTACTGTTGACGCAGGCCATTGTGCTGTTTCAAGACACATCACTGGTCTATGTAGTCGGACTGAAGGATTTTCTGGTCAGTGCCGAACTTGTTGCCAATCGTGATCAGCGGCTGGTCGAGATGTTTCTGTTCGTCGCCGTTGTCTACTTCATTTTCTGTTTCGCAGGCTCGTTATACGCCCGCCACCTACAACGCAAACTATCCGCATGATCGAAATCAATCACGCCAGCAAGTGGTACGGGGATTTCCAGGTACTTGATGATTGCACGACACATGTCGCCAAAGGTGAAGTCGTCGTTGTCTGTGGCCCTTCCGGCTCCGGCAAGAGCACATTGATCAAATGCGTCAACGGCCTTGAAGCCATCGGGTCGGGCGATATCAATGTGGATGGTCTGAAGGTCAACGGCCGAAAGACCAACCTGAATAAACTGCGTTCGCGCATCGGCATGGTATTCCAGAGCTTCGAACTCTTCCCGCACATGAGCGTGCTGGACAACGTCATGCTCGGACAATTGAAGGTATTGAAACGCAGCAGCGATGAAGCGCAGCAACGCGCAACGCTCTTGCTCGACCAGGTGGGTCTGTCTGAGCATGCCGGCAAATACCCAGCGCAATTGTCAGGTGGTCAGCAACAGCGTGTGGCCATAGCGCGCGGCCTGGCCATGGACCCCATAGCCATGCTCTTCGACGAACCGACGTCGGCACTGGACCCCGAGATGATCAACGATGTGCTGGATGTCATGGTCGACCTGGCTCAGGATGGCATGACCATGATGGTGGTAACGCATGAAATGGGATTCGCCCAGAAAGTGGCAGATCGCATCGTGTTCATGGACGAAGGCAAGATCGTCGAAGATTCGCCCAAGGATGAGTTCTTCAAAGCACAAGGCAGCGAGAGAGCGAAAGAGTTTCTGTCGAAGATACTGACTCATTGATCATGCCAGAGCACGACATACCGCTTCCCGTCAGTGGAAGACTGATACACGCCTGATGACAGAACGGTGTCTGCCATCAGGCACCATCGGAGACAAACACAAGCGCATGACCGGTGATCGGTAGCTGGCCGATGGCAATGTGGTTCCGTCTGTGCCCAACCCCGGCTGACACATTCTCGAGGCCCTGGGTGAATTGCGCGAGATGATGGCTAAGGTTGCGCTTTCAACCGGGCGATACGATAGCCAAACAGAGTGCCGCCGACGGCTCCTGCCAGACATTGCAGACTCATGCCCAGGGCCCCACGAGCACCGGCGATGGGTGTCAGCGATCCGAGCTCACGCATGGAAAAGAGAATCACGAACAGGGCAAGCGCACCACCCACCGCGTAAAGTGGCACTTCGGGCACCGGCAGGACACGCCTGAGCAGGGTCATGACGCAGAACGCAATCAACAGTCCGATCGCAATCACCACCAGATACAGGTACAGGCCGACCCAGTCGCCTGCGCTCATCGCGATACGATCTGCCATCGGGATCAGAACGCCCAGTTGCAGGAGACCTGACAATACCTGCTGGGAGTGTGCAAGACTGGCCAGCGTATAGGTGACCAGCACCGACAAGGTGAACGAGATGAAAAGCTTGGCCCAGTGTGTACGCACAATTGCAAATACAGTTTGTCTTGAAGATGAATAAACCATTCTCGCGTTACCGCCGCCGGTTGAGTATGGCGGCCGGGGTCGTCCTGTTCTGTGCAGGCGTCGAGCAATCCTTCAGCGCCTATGAGCCGCTGACGCCCGACGACTATACCATCACAGAGATTGCGGATTCGCTGGACCACCCCTGGTCGCTGGCGTTCCTGCCCGACGGTCGATTGCTGGTGACCGAGCGCAGCGGGCAACTGAGGATCATCGACAGTGGCGCGGTGTCTGAACCCGTTGCCGGTGTGCCGGATGTGTTTGCCAAGAGCCAGGGTGGCCTCTTCGATGTGGTTTTGCACCCTGAGCATGACACCAACGGCTGGCTCTATCTCAGCTATGCACACGGTCATGACGAGGCCAATGCCACACGACTCGCAAGAGCCCGGCTGGAGGGCAATGCACTCGTGGATGTCACCGTGTTGTTCACGGCGTCACCCTCAAAAGATACACCCGTGCATTACGGCGGGCGTATGGCGTTTCTCCCTGACAACACCCTGCTATTGGCCATTGGCGATGGTTTCGACTACCGAGAACAGGCCCAGCGAAACGATAGTCATCTGGGTACCATCGTGAGATTGAACGATGACGGCAGCGTTCCGGCGGACAACCCCTTTATCGATGACGAGAGCGTCCTTCCCGAAATCTGGAGCTACGGGCACCGCAACCCTCAGGCCATTGTCGTGCACCCGGACACCGGGGCCATCCTGTCCAATGAACACGGTCCTGCCGGCGGTGATGAAGTCAACCAGATGGAACCGGGAATCAACTATGGCTGGCCGATTGCCACCTATGGTGATGACTATTCGGGTGCCGCCATCTCACCGTTCACACACTACCCGGGAACACAGCAACCCTTGCTGCACTGGACCCCGTCCATTGCACCCGCAGGCATGGCCATTGGTCACGGAGAGGCCTTCCCGTCTCTGCACGGTGATTGGCTGGTTGCCGCGCTCAAGGCCAGAGAGGTGCGTCGCGTCCATATCAATGATGATCAGACAATGACACAGCAAAGTCTGTTCACCGAGCTCGGCCTGCGCATACGCGATATTCGCATTGCCCCGGATGGCAGCTTGTATCTGCTCACCGATTCTTCCGATGGGAAAGTGCTGCGGGTAACGCCTTGAGTATGTTGATCCGATACTGCAGCTATGAATCCCACGGTGTGGCACCACAGGTGGCCTGTTCGACGGGTCACTCCAGATCTGCTTCTGTTGCCTTGGTGACGGCCGCATCGTAATCCACGGAACCCAGTAGACCCGACGACGATTGAGGATATCGTGATAAAAAAAACCATCTTGGACAGTGAAACCGTTTTGATGGTTGACGCCACATACCTTCGAAATTATCCGTAGTGCCTTTTATCACCCTTGTTCAAACACCCGTCTCTTCATGTTCAAATGCGGACTGCATGCCTCTTATTTCAGCACCACTGGCACCTCTTGCACTGGCATAGTCCCTCCATCTTTTGACAACCTCCTTGCATTCATCAACGATCCGATCCGCATCATTCATGGCAACGAAAAATTCGGCAACTGAGCGCAGCAACTCGATCGAAGCAGTCGCGTCATCATAATCTATGCGCGTCGACAGAATGCGCGGACTATTGGGCATTGGATTCAGGTCATACGCGGGACTCAAACGCCAACCTTTCTTGCCACTCCACAGAAAGCCATGATTTCTGAAATGATCATCCGTATTGGAAATCAAGATGGTGAATGCAATTCTGCGGAACAATTCGGCGCGGTCTCTTGCTGGCTCTGACCCTCGCGTATTGATGGCTTCGAGAATTTCGAGATAGCTGCATGTGTCATCCCCATCGTTATGTTCTGTAACGGCCATTGCAGACATGAATGGAATACGATGATCATGCCCGCCTTCGCTGTGTATCCTGTCAAATCGACGAGACATGAAAACGGATTGCCCAGCGGCTTGGACCAGTTGATGTTGCGCGATGTCAATACCAGCCGCCTGTGCCATATCCATGACAATGGCTTCCCATCGCTCAATTGAGTAATCGTCCCGCTCCCTGGGAAACTTTGCGATGGACAGGTTTCCATATTGATCATGGACCGATGCTTTGGGGCGAGCACCACCCAGCGATGAACCAGGAGCGAAGATCATCATCAAGTCCGCGTCTGTTTCTTCACCTCGCTCAATTCTCTGGGTAGCCAGGAGAAGATCTCCTAAAGCCACTGTAGATGGAATGCCCGTTGCCTGTGGTGATTGAAAGACGCCATCGACCAGGAAACGAATAGCACCCAGTCGCGTGTCGTCTGAAACACCGAGAAGGTAATCCACTTCCTGGAGTGTGCGTACTTGCCTGCCTTCTATCTCGGCGGCGCGACGTTCTCGTCGGCGCATGAGGCTACGGCCCCATGTATCAGGAGCACTGTCACCCAATGTTCCGAACATGGCTTTGTTCGCCCCTGGGTGCAGTGTTCCACGCCTGAGCGGAAGCGTTGGATCAAACTGGAAGGCTTCTGCAGATTTCAACCAGCCAGTGTCATGTACATAGGTGACGCGCTCGCGCCCGGATCCGGAATGGCGACGCAAAGTACCCGCTTTACGTCTTTCACCATAGGCATCAATGTGAACCTCGATTGTCATGGCGACTCCTTCGGTGCACGCTTACGCAATTGTTCTTCAGCCAGTTCGGCACCCAGGCTATCTGCAATACTCCCCCACCCATCCAACAGTCCTAGAGCCTGCAATACCATTGCATAGGCGCCGATACTGACCTTGGCATCACCTTTCTCGATACGGCCAATGGTATCCGTGCTGACAGAAGCTCTTTCCGCGATCAGCGATTGTGGCAGCTCTCGACGCAGACGAGCCTCCCGAAGCTTGGCTCCCAGCGTTCGTAACTCTCGTTTGGTGCTTGGTGTAATCGTGATTTTTGATTTCATAATAACGATTATATGCGGCCTTAAGTCCCGTAAAGTAGCATAACAGCGGTATTATGCAAGAACTATCCCGAACCTTGATATCCTGAACAAGAACCGGTGGTCAATAATGACTCGCTCATACCCAATTGAATACCTGAGCGGGGATCGTTTCAGCGTGATTCCTTCGTGATGTTCGCATTGCCCCAGATGGCACCTTGTATCTGCTCACCGATTCTTCCAATTGGAAAGTGCTGCGGGTAACGCCTGAATGAATCAGACGGACATGGCGGCCTCTGCATGAAGCCCCCGAAGCACCCCCATGACCTGCTTACCGGAGTGATCCACGCTCACCATTCTTGGCTATCCAGAAGACTATCCAGCAGCAGCTCTTCATGAACCACAGCCTTGAGTGTGTTGATCCGGGACTGCAGCTGTGGATCCCACGGTGTGGCACCACAGTTGGCCTGTTCGACGGGTAACTCCAGGCCTGCTTCTGTTGCCTTGCTGACGGCCGCATCGTAATCCATGGAGCCCATGTGCCAGGGGATACACCCCTTTTCGGCAAGACGCCGGCAGATTCCCAAACCTGCCACGTCGAAATCATTGTGGTGGCGCACCTCTATTCCTGCTGCCAGCATGGCACTGACAAGGGTCATCACCGCCGTCGCCGGATTGCCGTTGGTCGAGATGACACACCGTTGTAATCTGCGCTCGGCGGCGGCCTCGACGAGCCGGGGGTTCTCCACCAGCAGGACCGGACCCTGTGCCTTGAAGCATATTTCCTGATTTGACAGTGCGTAAGCGGACAGATGAATGGGGACCTCAGCGGCCGTCGCAGACTGGCAGATGCTGCCAAGCGGTGAATTCGGATCAAGTGGCAGTTGCCAAGTCAACACCGGAGAGGAGACCCGGTCGGTCAGTATCCCGGCAGCTATCCAGACAGCACGGCCATCCTGATAATCCACTTGCCTGTCGAGTGCATGCCACAGCGCCCGGCGCACGCAACGCTCCAGCAACAGACCGTCATCGAGGGCATGCGCTGACCCGCAAAGACCGACAGCCAGATCGTTGCGTGCCATCGACTCCCCATCACACCGCTGCCGACGATCCAGAATCTGCCTTACCGTGTTGACCAGAAGCGTCGCGCTCTCAGCCCCCTGATTGACCATCTGCCCCGACTGAAACAACCAGTCGACCCACTCCTCACACCACGGCTTCCCCCAGGTATTCACAATCGCCCCCACGCATTCACGAGCCGCCTGACGACGAGCCGCACTGGCCCGTATTTCCTGACGCCTGGCGCTGGCGGGAGCGCCCAACTCAGCGAGCGCTTCATCCAGATCAAGCCCCACCCCCTGAGAGATCAGGGCCGCTTCCAATCGGGCAAGATCCAGTCGCGTAGTCAGTTTTGCATTCAGCAATGCACTCAGTCGCAATGTCGCAGCGTCACTCAGCACAGGCAGGGCTATGCGACCTCGGCGAGCAGGATCGAAGCGATCAAGCTGATTGCGCGCTGCCTGCCAGACGGGGTCGAGGTCCGGATGTCGTAACGATTCCGGTACCGAGCGGGCTTTTGGCATTACCACAACGAGCCTTGAGGATCATCCGGCTCACGGTCGGCATCATCAATCCGTGCCGACGCAGCGTGATCCTGCCCGTCCTGTCGATCCTCAACCGTTGTCACCAGCTTGTAACGCGCAGCTGCCGGCAACAAGGTCAAGGTCTCATTGTTGACCGTCAGCAGGCGCAGATCCAGCAACAGTGCAATGACTTCGTTCAGGAAAGCAGAAAGCTGAGCCGTCTTGCTTTTTGACCAATGACGACGGTGTTCTTCTGCCATCACGGCGAAGGCGCTCTGCGCCTCGATTATCGTGATTTCGATCGCCGATTGCGTCATCATCCAGTCAATGAACATCAGCGCGGCATGGCCGAGTGTGCCGGTGCTCGGAAAGCTTCGATCAGACAGTTGCCCGGTCGGGTCAATGGCTGCCACGCCTTCCGCTCGAGTCTCCACTCTCAGATCGAACATCTGATCCAGCATATCCACTTCCTCACCGATGCGGCGACGAAGCTCCGACCACTCGTGCTCGGCGAGATCAGAGCGATACACCACCGTATTCTCGACCAACTGCGCCCGTATCCATTGTCGCATCATGGCACGACGGTCGGTACGATCCAGCAGTGCATCCGCCGTCTCGGCCCGGCCCAAGGCAGGCAGGGGTAGCAAACCCACCCGATCCGGATCGATTTCCAGCACGGCATCAGCTTCCGCATCCTGCTCATAACGATCGATATATTCATGGAGTTCGGTTGCCATGCCAGCCTGAATCATCCACTTCAGGGCAACCACGAAGGCGCGTCGTTCGACCGGCTCGTTACTCAGGGTGACATCAGCGTCAGCCGCAGCCGTTCGCACTCTATCGATCAGATCGCGCAGGCTGATGACTCGGGGACCCGCTGCCACTGCCGCCAGAATCAAGCTCAGTAAAGTGCACTCACGCTGGCCCATAGCGCGACGGGACGACGTCGGGGCCAACAGTATTGGCCGGTGCGGCACTATCGTGGTCTTGAACAAGCGAGCGGTGAAACTGGACACATGCAGGCGATACCCCAGACGCTGCGTGAACCAGCGATCCAGATCCTGCTCATGCTTGCGAATGATCGCAAAGGTATCCGGATGCTGTTCACGGCAGGTGAACGGGTTCTGCAACAGATGACGCGCCGCCATCTGCAGTGCCTCAGCATCGCGCTCAACCATGAGAGGACGCCTGCCGAGAGTCTGGCGAAGTCGCTGACAGGGAATCTGCCGGCTCTGCCGCTGCACGCAATTGCACCTCAGCGTCCAGCAGTGTCAATTGCCCTTCCGGACAACGAATACGAACGCATTCACCGTGCGTCCGTCTGACCACACAACACAAGTCCTGATCACTGGATGAACGCTCCGCCTGCCCCGACACTCGTCTCGCACCGGAGGCACCCAGCAACAGGCGCAAGCGACGCAGAGCCAGGGTACTGACATCGACATCACGCAGATGGCCATCGGCCCCCACGACGGCCAACAGCTCCTGCGCTGTCCGGGCTTCAGCCTCTCGCTCACACTGGCGTCTATGCCGAAGCTGTTCGCGTTCACCCGCTCTATCTCGAACCGGTGTGACCTTGCCGCGTTGTGTGGTCTCGCCCCGCTCTCGCAAACTCACCGGTACCTCGGCACTGGGTGCGGATTGCCAGGAGGTCGTCGTGGCAACCGGATCGTCAGCATCGGCAGCAAGAACCCCTAGATGCCGTGAAGGATACAAACCAAGGGCTGCTGCCATCAGCTGTTGCACGGTTTCGGGCTTGTCTGCGCTGGCGACAAACCCTGCCAGGCGAATGAAATCCCCGCGGCGCGAAGCTGAGCCTGCACCCACCCGAGACAGGCGCGTCAGATTGCCGGTCAGAGTCCGCACAGCGGCCAGTGCCTGTCGCATCAATGAATCCAGTCGTGACTGGCCATCCTCTCCGGCGCCGAACCAGCGCATCAGATGGTCCCAGTCCTGAACGCTGGTACCGGCAGCATGGCGAACCGAGACGGAGTCCGACAGTCCGGCTTCATCCACGCGCGCTGCCAGCCCCGATCGGGAGCGCTGCACTACCTGTTCGATATGCGGGGCAACCGATTTGAGGCTCACTGCTATGGGTCCGGCAACGCGTTCGATTTCGACCAGCTGCTCTGATACATAGCCCACCAGAATCTCCGCGAAGAAGGTGATCTCCTCAGGCGCAAGATCGAAGCGGCTTTGCCACTGGTTCATCGACGCGAAGAACTGGGTGATCTCGTTACTGAAGGACTCGTGCGGATCGAACACACGCCGCACCACATCAACGACATCACTACTCGGCACGGAAGCCAGTCCACGTTCGCAGTACTGTATGAGTTGCTCCAGCGCGCGCTGCAGATCGCGCAAGCGTCCCGCCTGCACATCACTGACATCGTCGATGCGAAGCAGAACCCCTTCCACGACATCGTAGACATCCTGACCTGCCCGTGTGATGAGATAGCGATGTCGTCGCTTGTAGTAATCATTCAGACTGGCTGGATTGCCTATCGAGGTCGAGGCAGTCAGATTACCCCAACGACGCAGGCTCTCCAGACGTTCTGCGACCACACTGGCATCCATGGCAAATGACTGCTCTCGCAGCGCATCGACCACGTCCTCCGGCGCAAACTCGGAAAAGAACGTATCGGCAAATACCGACAGGATCGCACGATACTCCTGCCACTCCTCACCACCGAGATAGCGAAACAACAGGCGCGCCTGATCAGCCCGTTCCAATGGTGGAGACATGTCCTCTTGCTGCGTATCGTCAACCATACGACTACAGCGGCCCCCAGGTATCGGCGGCCGCATCGAGCGGTGTCGACAAGGTCAACGTCGTGCCGTCCCACACACTGTTTTCAAGCAGAATCGCCCCCAGTGCCGTATCACGAACCACCTCCGAAATGGCCAGACCAGGCACGGTGGCGTGTGTCCCCCAGAGCCGTTCGCTGGTGGCAATGAAGTCAAGATCCAGCGATACCAGAAGCCCGAACAGGGAGGCATGGTTGTCTTCGGAGACTTTCGCAAAGGCATCGTCGAGCAGCAGAAACCGGGGTACATCCTGTCCACCCACATCCGCCAGTGCATCGCAGGCGGCGGCCACTGCCGCAAACAACGGCAGGTAGGACACCAGCTTCTTCTCACCTTCGGACAACGGCGTGCGGCGGGTCAAGCGCTTCTCGGCTTCATTCCCGCGACGCAGCAGAATGGACATCTCGTGCCAGCGTCGGTAATCGAACACCTGTGCGATGAGCTGTCGATAGGGTGCATCCGGCTCCAGTCGTCGTGCTTCTTCCAGCGACTGTGCCAACGCATTCCGCAATAGCACTTCCTCCTCCTCGCTTCGCAGATCCGGAGGCTTGCCGAGAATATCAACCGTCTGCGCGGTAGCCTCATCCAGTTCAGGAGACTGTCGCCAGCGCAAGCGCACGCCGATTCCGTGAGTGGAGGTCACACTGTGCAGACGTGCATTCATGCGTTCGATCAAGCGCTTTGCCTCGAACATCCGCTCAGCCACTTCTCTGGCAATCAGTCCCTGCAGCAGGTTACGCAGGGCCTGATCCTGCTTTTCGCTCAGCAGTGCTTTCAACTGAGACAGTTGCGTGCGAACCGTGGTCAGGGAATTGGCCAGCGGCATCTGTCCGAGCGGGCCGGTAACGGTAATGCACATCGGCAAGCTGATATCGGGCTGCTGATCCTCCGCATCCCAGCCTGCGCCCAGCGAATCGCGGCGTCGACGCAGGGAGATGCGCACGCCATCCGCACGGGTTTCACTGCCCGTGAACTCAGGCAGACTGGACTGTACATGCGACGCCAGTGCCTTGAGACCTGTTGCATCAGCGCTCGTGTGCGGCAACTCGATATCGGGCCCTGGCGCACCGTCAAACGCCATCGCCGACCCGGTAGAGTCAGGCAATGCCACCGCCGCCAGCAGACCCGGAATACTCAGGACTCTGGTCAGACGCTCATGCGCCTTTGTGCAATCCTGTTCCAGTTGAGTGAGATACTTTGCGGCGTTCTGCACAGCATTGAGTGTATCGCTGGCTTCACGAATGGCAGCTTCGGTCTGGACGCGGGCGCCGGGAATAGCCGCCCGAGCCTGTTTCAGCAACTGTTCGCTGACACCAATTCTCTCGACCACATCGCGATAGGATTCACCCAACGTCGCTTCCAGGATCTCGAGGCGAGCACTGAGCTCCTTGCATTCCTGACGGCTTGCCTGCCAGGCAGCGTGCGCCTTGCGCAAATCGGCTTGTTCCGTGCGCCAGCGATCAACAGCCAACAGCCAGTCCCTGCCTGCCTCGGCCACACTTTCAGCCTGACGAATGGCAGAGGTCAGTTGGGATTGCATGGCCTGCAGCACTCGCTCGACCTTGTCGATGCCTGCAGCGTCATGAGGCAGTTCCAGGTTGCGGCAGATGCGCTGGCATTCGTCATCCACCACCGTCATTCGAGACTCGGCTTCAACGACTATAGAATCACGCTGTGCAAGACGCTCTCGTGCCTTGTCGAGTTCGTCTTCCAGCGCGATGGCTGCTGCCTGGGCTTGATCCACGGCTGTCAACGCAGGCAGTGTCTCGCGAAGCTTGCGCAAGTCCTGCAGCAGTTGGCGGGCAGCGTCGAGAGTTGCCAGGGCTTCTGCCTGTGCTTGCTCAGAAAGCTCTACTTGTGCAGCCGCTTCCCTGCGCAAGCGTTCCAACTGCCTTCGCCGAGCGCTGACACCCACGAATTCTGCGTTCGCTTTCTCGTGACGACCTGTCAGTACGCCGAGCCTGAACTGGCCCTCGGTAGTGACAACCGTTGCGCTGTCAGATTCAAGGTGAGTCGAGACGCTCTCCAGAACCGCTTGAACCTGCTGCACTGTAGGAACATCAGACAATTTATCTGGCAAGCTGATCGTCAGATACTCGCTCAAGGGATGTGCCACCGGGTTCGCCGCTGAGACAATCAATTCACCGCTTTGCAGTCTGGCGCCGCCCTTGTCTAAGGCAGCCATCAGCAGTCCACTGGCTTCCAGCGACGCTTCCAGGCCGGCACGCGAGGCTTCGTCCAGATTGTCGTTGAAATCCACGACATCGGCCAGACACAAGTCGCTACGTTCTTGCCACTGCAGCACTGGCACCTCAGGTTCGGTGCGAGCGTTGAGCTCGTCGAGTCTCTTCTGGGCCTCTTCCAACGACAGCGCCTTCTCTCTTTCAAGCGACTCTGCACGCACCACCTCACCTTGCTGACTATCGAGTGCCTGGTTGATCCGCGCCTCGAGTTGCTGGCGCTGCAGGTGAAGATCAGCCATACCCACCTCGCTGTGTGCTTGCGAGAAATCGGATGAGTCGACTGGCATCGAGCTGCCAGAGGCGACTGCCTCAATGGATTGTCTGGCCTGCGGCATCCACGCCTTGACCGATTCACTCCAGGCATGCCTGGACGCATCGAGAGCCTGACGCCCTTGATCGAATCGCATCTGACTATCGCTCAGCGCCTCAGTGGCGATGGTTTGTGCTGACTGGGCATCGCGAAGGGCAAGGTGTGCCGCGTCGACCAGAGCAAGCTGTTGCCTTGCTGCATCCACATCGGCCGTACGAGTGGCGGCCATGCCGCTGGCAGCCTTGAGCTTCGCGCACACCGCAGCCACATCGAACGCATCCAGCGGCTCGTTAGCGTCGACATCTGGCAAGGCACGCCGCCTTTGCAGCGAGACACCGGGCATCACTGCCTTGACGCCAGTCTCCCTGCCCTGGCGAACCAACGCACTCAGCTCTTCACTCAGGCGGTTGATGCGTTCATCACAGAGCTTCTCACTGCTCGACACGGCGGCCACCAGCACGGGTTGGCGTTGCTCCTTGTCCGTATAGGCTTGATGATCATCGGCGGCGCGCCGTTCAAGACTGTTCACATGTCTGCGCAGGTCTTCCAGCTGCTGCCCTTCGGTGTAGGCAGAAGACCCCTGCAAGTCATGTATTTCCTGCTGCAATTCTTCACTTCGGGCTTCCAGCATTTCCTGGTGATCCCGTGATCGGGTCTCGGCAGCGCTAGCCTCCACAGACGCCTCTTCCGCCCTGCGTACCTGCTCACGCGCTTTTCTGAACCTGCTTGACAGGTCTCGGGCATCAGAGAGTTCCTTGGTGATCTCGGTAAGCGCGTATTGGCGATAGACACCCACCATGGCAGACAAGGCCGACTCTGTCGTTCCCAGGTCGAACACATTGCGGCGGTGCTCATCCAGATCATCCAGGGGTCTGGCAGCCTCTATCAAGGCGGTTTCGGACAGATTCGGCATGGCAGCCACCAGGTATCGAGGCAATTCCTGATCGACCCTGTCCCCGACCCGTGGACTGCGAACGGTATTGATCAGATCGAGAAACGAATCAATCTCGGCGCCACCGTACAGGCGTCGCGTCACTTCCCGCCGATAATCTGCTCGCCGGTCTTGCGCGAACACCGGATCGGGGGCAATGACGTTGCGCAGGGAATCCACCGACAGCGGTACATGCGCCTCCAGTAGTTCAAAATCGATTCCAGGCCGCTGATGCGTGACGAACCACCAGGTGACGACCGTGTCAGACGCACGGTTGGCCTTGATGCCACAGCCCATGGCCAGATGCTCTGTGTCACTACCGTCGACGCCGGCGCGCTCGAACTCCACCCACAGATACCCCACGGGCTGCTTCTCATCGCGCCCGGACAGCATCCAGGATTTGAGCACACCGGTCTGTTCACCCGCGGCATCAATGCCTCGCGTCTTGCCCGTCAGCAGAAAAGGCAGCAGCATGTTCATGGCCGTTGACTTGCCGGAACCATTGATACCACGGAGCAACAGACGGCCATCCCTGAACGTCAGTGTTTCATGCTCGTACTGATAGACGTTGGTGATGCCGGCCCGATTGAGCTGCCACCGGGGCGAAGGAGTCATGCGTCTGCTACTGGGTTGGTCGGCGGGACAAGCCTGATTGTGTGGCGCCAGGCACATCCCCTGATTCTACCTTGATTGACAGTGAGGATTGAAGGTCTGTTCTCACTAAGCGAATACGATACAAGTCCACTGAGGTCTTCGAGAATGTCGAGATAGCCGCCTGTATCATCCCCATCGCTATGTTCTGCAACTGCGACAGAAGAGCCCTCCCGTACTGGAATTACTCACGAAGCAAGATTTGTTCACTGATGCGCAGAATACGTTCGAGTGCTGATTTCCATCGAAAATCGAGTGGATTCCACGCAGAACGAACAACAGCGTAAATCAAATCAACTTCTGCCGAGATTGCCAGGCTACAAATTCAGATGGTCGCAATCCGTATCGCGCCAGTACGCCATCATGTAGGCGCCGAAGCTCTTCAATGATCAATGCTTCAACGTCCTTTTCCTGGCCTTCAAGTTCGTGCAGGGACAAACATTCCTTGATAACGTCCAGAGGCGCGCGATCCGGCATGAGAACCACACTTCGTACCGTTTCCTTGATGAGCTCTCGCCACGCCAATCGTAACGGGTCAGGAGCAACCAGATCCTGCTTGAGAACGCGGGTGTCTTGCCAACAAGTCGGCGATCGACAAACCTTGCGGGGAGGACTGGACGCTATCAACTAACTCGTCGCGTGTTGGCATCGGTTGTGACTCGTTTTCTGAGTGGCGCGATTTCGCGTTTGCGTGGCGCGATTATGGCGCGATTAGAGAAATCGCGCCACCGGGAGAGCGTTCAGCATCCATGGGATCAGGTCCGGCAATGCACCCACAGCCTGATCAACCGCTTGTGTCGCGACCCGGCGCTGACTCATCAGTACGGTAACCACAGAGGTAAAGTGGTCTGCCTTTATGCCTTCGGCGGGGTATTGACCGGCGTTACGCGCAAGGAATTCGACTCCTCCGATCTTGGCATGGTGCCGCCAGAACATCCGGTCATCTGTCCCGACGAGATCACCGAAAGTACGGATTCTGAAGCATTTCGAAAACGCCAGCGAGATATGTTCCCGATACAATTCCCCAAGCCCTTGCGTCGCCATGACTCGTGCCACGGAGAAGCTGTTGGTCACGGCTCACCAGCGTTCCGAGTTTGCGGAAAAGCTGGCCGCTTGACGATCTCTCTATTGCTTGCTGCGGGGTCCTGCTTCCAACGGAGCTTGTTGCGACCTCTGCAGATCCCTTGCTGTGCCACTGCGATATCCAGCCCCAAGCTGATACTCTATCCCCCCGCTGGTGCTGACTGCAAAGCACGACACCACCCTATCATCGGCGCTCGATGCCGGCTTGAAAGCTGCCTGAGGAACAGACATGTCTCAGAATTACGTCACCTTGTTGGGTACCAAGGGCGGGCCTGCCATTCGGCCCGGCTCCTCCATGCCCACCTCCAACCTGCTCTGTCTGGACGGACAACAGATGGTTGTGGACTGTGCGCTCGGGGTAACCCGGGGGCTGGTCGATCAGGGCGTGCAGTTGAAGACGCTTTCGCGCATCTTCATCACCCACCTGCACTCTGATCATTACCTCGAACTCGGGCCTCTGATTCACACGGCCTGGACCGCCGGCCTGAAAACCCGGGTGGATGTCTGGGGACCCGCTGGCCTGAACGATTACTGGGACGGCTTCCTCGCCTCCATGAAGGCTGATATCGACTTGAGGGTAGAAGATGAAGGGCGCCCTGATCTGCGCGAACTGCTGCAGATTCATGTCATCGATGAAGGCGTTGTGATGCAGCAGGACGGACTGACGGTGTCTGCCATTCGCACCGAACATCCGCCACTGATCGATTGCTTTGCACTGTCATTCAAAGGAACATCGAAGCACGTGGTATTTTCCGGCGACACCGCACCAATAACCGCCTTGGAGGATTTCGCCCGAAACGCTGACCTGCTGGTTCATGAGGCCATGCTGGAAAGCGCTCTGCCCGCATTGCTGGAACGTGTCGGCAACGGCAGTGAAAAGCTGATGGAACATTGGTTGCGATCACACACCTTCGCGCACGACGCCGCCAGAACAGCCACCAACGCAGGTGTTCGCCAACTGGCGCTGTCTCATCTCATACCCTCAGACGACCCCGATTATGGCAAACAGGATTGGACCAGGGCAGTCGCAGACCATTGGGACGGGCCTCTGCATGTCGGAACCGACGGATTGACGATCAAGCTGTAGAACAGGGGCGGGTGAACAGTGTGCAGCCGGTACCATCAGCGGGGTGATGCGCACCGGCCCGCTAGCTCACGCTTGCACATACACCGTGATATCTTCCTCGAATGATTCCTGCAGGCACCTGAGCTTTTCCAGCAAGCTGTCGGTGACTCTCTTGCCCTTGGCAATCACCAGTACCCCATTCGGGTCGCACAGATCCCTGGACAAGGTCTTGCCTGCCGACAGACCGAAGATGGTGGTTCTGCGCTCAGCCACATCACTGGCTTCACGTTTCGGGTTGTCCAGCCAACTGAGAAACTGGCTCACCACCTGCGCATCGTAGCGCTTGCCGGATTCAGCGGTCAGGTACTTGCGCGCCTCTGCCGCAGTGAGCTGAGCATCCACTATTCGCCCTTCCTGCAGATCGACATAGGCCTTGGTGACAGCAAGAATGCGAGAGGACATGGGTATGTCCTTGCCCTGCCTCTTGTCCGGAAATCCCGTGCCATCCATGCGCTCACAATGATGCCTGATGGTCTTTGCCGCATCCGTCAGCGGATCCAGGCTGAGCAACGTGGCCTCGGCAACCACCGGGTGCCTCTGGTACTCTCTCTGCAGGCTTGCATTCAAGCTGATGTACGGGCGCAATACGGATTCATCAGACAAGCCGAGTTTGCCGATATCACACAATAACGCAGCGTTATAGAGCGCATCGCAGGTGTCCTGTTCCAGCCCCATCTTTTGCCCTATCGCTCTGGCATCGTTGGCCACGGTGGTCCTCGAACTCAAGCCACCCCGGGATTGCACCATCCGCGAGAAGACCTCGATGGTGGCGTCGTAACCGGCATTGAGTGCTTCATGAGCGTCGCTGATTTCCTGGCGAGCCTGCTCGATCTCTCTCGTGCGCTCTTCAACCTTCTGTTCCAGGCTCTCGTTCAACGCCGTCAGCTCCTCATTCTGTTGAGCAGTCAGCAACTCCAGCCGGTTCTTCTCTTCCAGCAGGCGCTTGTTCTGAATGGCTTGCTGAATGCACATGACGATATCCGCATCATCCCACGGCTTCGTCAGGTAACGCGAGATCTCGCCCTGGTTGATGGCTTCTATCGCCGAGGAAAGATCTGCGTAACCGGTCAGCAACATGCGAGCGGTGGCCGGCCATCGTATCGCAACTTCGGACAGGAATTTGGCCCCGTCCATACCGGGCATCCGCATATCGCTGACAACAATATCAATCGCCTCCTTTTCCAGTACAGCGAGCCCTTCATCACCGGAATTGGCCAGATGAATCTTGTAGCCCGTCGGCCTGAAGAGTCGATTCAGGGAATTGAGAATGGGGCGCTCATCGTCCACGAACAGAATCTGCGGTTGCTTCTCTGGCTGCGCCTCGACTTCCATGAGCGCCTCGACGCGTGGTTCTTGAATGACTGCGTTCATTTCAACTCTCCGTTGTCAGTGCCCGTCGGGCTGTCTGCACCTGTCAGTTCGCGGCGTGTGTCCGCTCGGGGGACCGCATCGCTGAACTATCGTTTTTGTCTATGTCTGTTGTATTGGCAGCTTTATGGTGAACTGGCTTCCTGCCCCCTGCTCGCTTGCAACCGTCAATGTGCCACCGTGCTCTTCGATGATGCCGAAGGAAATCGACAAGCCCAGTCCGGTGCCACTACCCACCGGTTTCGTCGTGAAGAACGGATCGAATATGGAACCTATCTTGTCCTCGGGAATGCCGCAGCCGGTATCGCTGACGGTCACGTACACCCAAGCGTCGTCACTGCGAGTGCTGACCGTGATGATGCCAGGCGCTTCGAACGATTGCGATGCGTTCACCAGCAGGTTCATGAACACCTGATTGATGCGAGCCAGGTTGCACGTCACCAGTGGCAGCTTTCCGAATTCCAGTTTCACCTCGCACGAATACTTCAACTCATTGGCCAGCACCTTCAAGGTCGACTCGATGCCCGCATGAAGATCCGACTCGATACACTCCGCACCATCCACCCGGGAAAAGCTCTTCAGTCCTTGCACGATATCCTTCACACGTACAGAGCCGGACAAGGAATCCGCGACCAGTTCCACGACATCCTGCTGCATGAAGTCGATGTCTTCCCTGTCCTGTATTTCCTGTAGCTTCAGATACAGAGACTCATCCGCATTGCCCGCCCTGACACCTTCCGCGTACTGCCGGTATCCAGCAATCAGTTCGTTCATCACAGAGGTGTAGCTCTGCAAGGTGCCCAGATTGCTGGTGATGTACCCGATCGGATTATTGATCTCATGCGCTACCCCGGCAGCCAGCTGACCGACGGATGCCATCTTTTCCGATTGCACCAACTGAGCCTGCGTGGTCATCAAGGCGTGGTTGGTTCGCTCTATCTCCGCATTGCGTTTTTCTATCTGTGAATTCTTCAGCTTCAGGTCTTCATTGACCAGATAGAGTTCACGCGACTTGGTCTCGAGCAGATGTTCAGCCTGCTCACGCGCCTGACGTTCACGGGCCAATGCCCGCTCCATCATGGCGACGCGGTCAGCATCACTGGCAAGCGGTACCGCGCTAGGCAAAGTCGAGCTCCAGACGACATTGAGCGGCCCCCTGATGCATGCACTCGGCATGAACCAGATCGATCTGCTCATCGAATATCTCACCCGTACCCACGATCAGACCTTCTGCCAGATGGCATAGCTTTCGAGGGGAGCAATACAGCATGGTCAGCTGTTTATCACCCGTGCTTTCGTAGGCAAACTCGGGCAGCAGGGTGTCCGGATGCAGTTTCTTGACCTCCACGTGAACCACGTCATGCACGCTTTGAAGAAAACTCTTGGCCGTATGCTCTGCCATGAATTCGGGATGCAGCTTGTAGAACTTGTGCATCGTGTAGGTACCGAATGTCCTGACCAGGTCGGCCGGGGCTGCCCCGGTGATGCCGGACAGGGCGGTGACGTAGGCGATGAGTTCTCCATCCGGATAGACTTCACCGCTGGTATAGACAGCGCCGGAGGCAGGTGATGTTTCCTGTATCAAGCTGTCCCACACTTCCATGCCGAAATTGTCTGTCACAAGATCGGCAAATATGTTGAAAACGATCCCCTTCATGAAGCAGCCCCCAGACCTGTCGTCGGTTGAATGAGTGGCAGACCGAGCGTCTCATGAATCTGCGCGAGACAAGCTGTCTGACCGTGTCATGGAACCGCCCGTGCGTGGGCCACCATGGTTCAGCAGGAGACATCGCCGCACAGCGAATCCGCGCTCCCCTGATCATTCTCAGAAGGTTCGACGCACACCTTTCCTGCCAGTAACTTATCGGGCGCGAGAGTGCCCGAATTCACCCTTGGCATGAAATCTGTAGCGTTGATTGGTGTATTCATGAAGTGTCCGATGGCTCAGGCCAATGGACTTCTCAAAACGGAGACGTCTCATCGGGATAACTGCTTCGCTCGTCCCCGTTCACGCCGATACCCGACACGCCCCACCCTGGTCAGGCGTGGATTCATCTTTCGATGAATGCGCACAGGCTAGCCCGGCCCGGCGTGCCAGCACACTGAGCACACTGAGCACACTGAGCACACTGAGCACACTGAGCACACTGAGCACACTGAGCACACCGAGCACACCGGGCACACCGGGCACACCGGGCACACCGGGCACACCGGGCACACCGGGCCTGTACTGAAGGTATCGCTCCTCAATCAGCTTCGCTGAAGAACATGTTTTCCTGAATATCCTCGTAATCCAGTTCCGAATTGTTGACGATCACATCAGCCAGTGTCTGGCGGTAGCTCAGGCCACGCAGCTCAGGTTGTTTCAACAGGGATTGCAATGCACGATTCCAGCGATAGAAGAAGCGATCACCGTCGCGCAGGTTTTCGAACTGCTGCTTCCAGATGGCCAGCTGCAGCTCACCGAACTCACTACCCGGCAGGTGCGGCTCGGAAACCATGCCGACAAAGGCATCAACCCTGTCGATATCGCCGTAGACCCCTTTCAGCCTGGCTGCCAGAGTGGTCCGACGCACGCCGCTGACTGCATCGCTGTCGGCAGCTTCGGAGCCCAGTTCCAGCAGTTGACCATCGATATCACGCAATTCCACGAAATCCAGTATGTCCGGGTCATTGATCGGGTCGTTGATATCAATCAATGGATCGTCCTCGGGAAACGATTCACTGGACTCACCTGTCAGCTCGCTGAAGCTGGCCACTTCATCGAGACCATAGGCCTTGCGCAGGGTGTTGTAGCTGGCCATGCCGTGTTCCCGGCCGCGCACGATATCCAGCACACCGATATCATTGATCAAGACAAAACACTCATTCAAGGTGGGTCCATCCAGACAATCCATGGACTCCGGTGCACGCTCGACGGGAATCTGGAACAGCACACTGCGTAGCTGATTGTCGATCTGTTCGTCATTGCGGTATTGCGGCTCTCCTCCCAGACCTGCCAGCAACGGCTCGAGCCCCAGTTGCGTCACAAGCTGAGGACGGTGAAAGGCCACATTCAGTGGCACCGCCAGTTCGATGGCCCCACTACCCTCCTCACCGAATTCCATTTCGATTCCGATGTCCGCGAACTCACTCAACAGGCTCTCGTCGTAGCGGCTGGCCGGTGCTTCCACCTCGATCTCTCCGTGGATCATGCTATGCGCCCTGAAACCGACGGTGGCAAACTCGTTACTGACGCTTGTATCGACATCCGCGCGATAATGCCTGGCGGGGTCTAGCTCGACACCCAGCGCCGGCAGAAATTCTTCGTAGGTGATGTATTGCTGTGTAGCGATGACAAGACGTCGTGCCGTGTCGAACTTGCGCTGTTCGGACCAATCCTCTGGCAGCGCATCCACGATGCGATTATGTTCTCTGGCAAACAAGGTCTGCACCGTCGTCAAGGCAATGTTCTCGTTGGCGCGAATATCACCGGCAATGATGGTCTGTTCGTCTGCATCCGGTGAAAAAAGCAGGTTGCCCAGACGTTCCATCATCGGCGCAAGACTCGCATCACCACGCTCGGTGGCTCTGGGAAGATACTGCTCCGATGTCAGCAGAAGCCGGGCTCCGTTGTTCGTCATATCACCATCAACAGGTCCCTCACGCAACCACTCAAGGCGCTCTTCTGTTCCGCCATAGACGGCCCAGGCGTCGATATAGCTGCTGACCGTGTTCAACTGTTCTCGCGCACTGTCGATGCCACTGCCCTCCACTGCTGCGCTGCGAGTGGTTTCAAAATCACCTTCGCCGTGGGCAAACAGTTCCAGCGGATCAGACTCGTCGTAGCTCATCAGCAGAATCTCTTCACTGCTACCTCTCAATCCGATCGTATGATCGATGAACTGGCCCCAGTTGTAGGCCCATTGAGTCACGCTGTTTTCCGAGAACAGATTCTGCGCATGGTCTTCGAAGATGCGATTGCTGATATACCGTGCCTCAGGCCCTTCCGCCGGTACCGAGATGCCATCGGCATAATTCGCCGGAGCCAGTCGTTGGTAGGCTGTATTGGCAGCACCGGACAAGGGCTTCCGGCGATTGTTGTTCTGTCCATCAAGCGACTGCAGATCCCGATAGGACTCTTTGTCTCTGTCCTGCTTCTCACTGGCACCTGCCACCACCGCAATCAGGCATAGCACAACGAAGCCCGAGGCAAGGTGCAGAACACCGGGACTTTTCGAGACAAGGGGTTGCATTGTTGTTTTCTGTTGACTCATGAATTTTTCTTGCAATTACCGTGTAGTTGGCAGGGATGCTCTGGCGAGCATCCCTGATACGAGAGCTGACTCTGACTGCCGCAAGGCACGATCAGATGGCTTGTTCCTCAAGCAAGGATCGGATGGCGGCGATCAGGCGATCGTTCTCGGCAGGCAGATTGACAGCCAGCCGGAGATAGCTTTCGCTGGAGCCTCGTTTGTTGCTGCATTCGCGGATGAAGCAACCGTGTTTCTCGAGCAAGGCATTTCTCAGAGCCTTCCCGGAGATACCCGGCGCCAGCTCGACAAACACGAAATTGGCGTGGGACGGAAAGACATGCAGCTTCTCGACGGTTTTCAGCCCGGCCACGAATGCCTGCCGGTCCAGGTCGGTTTTGGCAAAACTCGCTCTGAGCTCGGAGCGCAGGGTGGCTACTCGCTGCAGGACGAAGGCTGCCAGACCGTTGATGTTCCAGAACGGAAGCTGTTTGCGAATCTGCGCAGCCCGTTGCTCGTGGGTCACGGCATACCCGAGTCGCAGCCCATGCCAGCCCAGTGATTTGCCGAGGCTCTTGACGACGACCAGGTTTCTGGCAAGCTCCACCATGTTCTCGGCGCTACCGACGTTGGAATAGTCGATGAACGATTCATCAATGATGATCAACGGCAGGTCGGAGAGTTGTCGCAGCAACTCGCGAATCGCCTTGATCGGCATTGCCGCACCGGTCGGATTGTTGGGGTTGGACAGCACGAGTGTTCTGACACCCTTTTCCCGAACAACGCTGACGATATCGGCAACGGACAGTACGTGATCACGCTCGGCTTCTCGTTGAATGTAATGGACGGGCACACCGTGCGT
This sequence comes from uncultured Granulosicoccus sp., assembly GCA_947492525.1. GTDB lineage: Bacteria > Pseudomonadota > Gammaproteobacteria > Granulosicoccales > Granulosicoccaceae > Granulosicoccus. Next base: position 303,927 of record CANLNQ010000002.1, on the reverse strand, counting down.
TTCCGGCAGATCTGTCCACTGACCGAAGGTCGGCGTACAGGTGGCCATCGGCCCTGAGGCTTGCTGGCACAGCATGGTGATCAATTCCGTGGAGCCGTTGGCGACAACGATCTGCGCAGCGGGCACACCGGTGAGCTGCGATAACGCCTCCTGATGCACCTCCGCGTAGTCAGGGTAGTATTTGACGATATCAGGCAGCGCCGCCTGTATGTCTTCCAGCAGTGACGGTGGCGGGAAGTGTCGATTCACGGGCACACAGAAATCGATCGGTTCTTCCTGGTTTTCGACAACCTGCCGAACACTGAAGAATGCCGGATTATGCGCCTCTGTGGCGAACAGGGTCTGCGTGGATTCAGCGTGCATGACAACCTCCAGTGACCACTCGGTGATTGCCGATGATGGTCAGGTCATCACCGAAGCGACGCGTGATGGATTCCTGCAGCCTTTCACCGATGCCGTCGCTGCTGCGATACAGCACCCCCAGCACCGTTCCGCTGTGCGCACAATTGACTCCCAGAGCACCGTCACGTGTGCAGCTCTCCAGCAGATCATCAAAGGGCGCCTTTGGCAGAATCTGTTGACTGAGTCTGGCGCTGATGGTGGCAGCCAGCGCGATACCCAAAGAGTCTCCCAAACGCAGACTGATGGTCATCAACGCAAGCGTGGAGACGACCTTTGCCCGCGCCTTGCGGTAGACTTCACGAGCGTGGTCCCGGTCAAACGTCACTGTGTCGATCTCGCCTCCGCAATCCACGACCACCACACTCAAGTCATCGGGAGCTGGCAGACAGGCGTGCACTGCACCGCTGAGATGATTGACATGCCCGATACCCGGCAAATGAACACTGTCCGTCGGCTCGACACGTGCAATCAACCTCGACAGCTCGACTGCTGACAGCTTCACTCCGCGAAAATCACAGGCAACGCTCAGCGCCGCTGCCAGATCAGCGGAGCTGGAGGCCATGCCCTTGCCTCTGGGGATACGGCTCGAGACCACCAGTTCATGGCCAGCCAGAGACGCTGGCAGAACCATTCTTTCCGGTAGTTTCTGCTGCTCGATATACGCATCGAGCAATGCCACCGCGTTTGCGACCTTGGAATAACTGCTTGCATCACGCACCGACAGACCACTGGTGTCTGCGGGAATGAGTGTCGCCTGTGCATAGAGATCGATCGGGCAGTTGACCAGAAAATCCTGGCCGTCGATTGCGCCCTGCATGAGCTCACCGCAGGTGGCTGGCGCCTGGCGTGTAGCGATGCCTTGTGGTGAGGGGGAGACGTTTCCATGAGGCGATGCGTTCATGGCGTCCCCGGCGTGGCTGCGTACAGACACCGTGGATAGGTCGGCTGTGTAGAGAGATGTCCTGCTGAGTGTCATCATTCAATCCATCAGTTGCTAATCGTGACAGGCACTGAAACTCTTGCCTTGGGGGGATCAACGCAGCTGATGGCTTTTGGTTGACAAGACATTCAGGCAGATTTGACATGCCTCTTGCCGTCACCGCGGCACAGCGCCTTCACGGCGCCTTGCCGACAACAATGACTATTCTGTAACTGGCAGTTCCACGCAGGCCTTCAGGCCCGATGGCTTGCGGTTATGCAGGGTCAGCGTGCCACCATGAGACCTGATGATGGACAGGGCTATCGACAGGCCAAGCCCGGCGCCACCGGTTTCGCTGTTACGACTGTCATCACCTCTGACAAAGGGTTCGAAAACCGCCTCCATTCTCTCTTCCGGGATCCCCGGACCATCATCTTCGATGACGACGATGACGCTATCGGTACTGCGTTCCAGTGACACTCTTGCAACCGATCCATAGCGAATGGCGTTATCGACCAGGTTGCCGATGGCCCGTAGCAAGGCAACCGGCCTTGCCTTTATCATCTGCGCCTTACCGGAGGTGTAGCTCGCGCCCCTCTCCTGGCACAGATGCCGAAGCAGCTCATCCAGATCCACACTCTGCACCTCCTCACTCTGCGCATTGCCTCGCGCAAAGGCGACCAGTCCATTGGCCATGACCGTCATTTCATCCAGGGTTCTCACCATGGGATCACGTAGCTCATCGTCCAGCATTTCCGCACGAATCCGCAGACTGGTGATCGGGGTGCGCAGGTCATGACCCACCGCGCCCAGGGTCCGTGTTCGCTCGGCATCGAAGCGTGCAATCTGCGCTTGCATGGCATTGAATGCCGCAGCGGCTTCGCGCACCTCACGGGCCCCCTCCTCCGGCACTCTGGCTGATCGATCGCCACGACCTGCCGCTTGTGCGGCGTCTGCCAGCAGGGCGAGGGGCTGCGTCAGGCGACGCACGAACCACAAACCCACACCAAGAACCGACAGCAGAGAGAGCCCCAGTATGAGATAGAACACGCGATCGCCGAGTAGTGCTGCCGCCTGGTCTTGAGATTGCGGCTCGCTCCTTGCGATGACGTTGACCCACCCGCCCGATTTCAAGCCACCGCGCGCATCCGGACTCGCGGCCGTGGAAAGACTCTTCTCGGCTCCCGCTGCAGACTCATCGCCCGCGATGGCAAGTTGGATCGACACGCCAATGATTTCCCGGGGAGGCCTCTGCGTCGGCGGTCGCCGCGAATCCCTGCCTTGAGATCCATCTCGTCGATTGTCGGGCACTCTGTGTGCGCCTGCCATCACGTAGACCCGGCGCGGTGAGAGAGATTGGCTGAGCCGCTCCTGCAAGGAACGCGACCGGGAATTGTCGGCAGTGCTGGCAATCAGCGGCTGTTCACTCAATTCGATTCTGGCAACCCGGGTCGAGGCATTGCTGACAATGGCAGGACGCAAGGCCGGTTCGACGGACTCCAGCACCGGCACCAGTGCAACGATCCGCTCCAGCTCACGATTATCACGTGAATCGCGCCCCCAGCGCGCCCGTTCCAGCGAGAGCACCAGCAAGGCGAGGACATTGGCCACGATCAGCGCACAGGCCAACAACAGGGCGAAACGCCCCGCCAGCCTGTCAGGCATCCACTTGGACAGGACAGTGCTCATGTCTCTGTTGTATCGTCGGCCTCGACATCGGCTGCCAGCGCATAGCCACCACCCCAGTCAGTCACCAGCAACACCGGGTGTTGCGGGTCGAGTTCGATCTTGCGCCGCAATCGACTGATCTGATTGTCGATGGCTCTGTCGTAGGCCTTGGCTTCCCGGCCCGCCGTCAGATCCAGCAGGCTGGAACGGCTGAGCACCTTGCGCGGATGATCAAGCAGCACCTCGAGCAGACGATTCTCGGCGGTGGTCAGTTCGACCTGCCGTCCATCAGTGTGACGCAGTTCACGCGAGCTCGGATCGTGCGTCCATCCGGCAAAACGCCGCAGCGAATTCGAGATGGTGTGAACCGGTGGTGGCACGCGGCGCAGCACCGCACGAATCCTCGCCTGCAGCTCTCGTGGGTTGAAGGGCTTCGCCAGGTAGTCATCAGCACCAATCTCCAGGCCGACAATGCGATCGGTGTCGTCACCCATCGCGGTCAGCAATATGACCGGCGGACCTTCATTGGCCACCAGCCAACGGCACAGACTCAATCCGTCTTCTCCCGGCATCATGACATCCAGCACGACAAGACCAATGGCCGATTCGGCAATCGCCTTGCGCGCCTCCACAGCGTTGGCCGCAAGTTGTACGCGAAAGCCCTTGCTGCGCAGGTACTGGCCCAGAGGTTCGCGAATGTCGCGCTCATCATCGACGATCAGTATCTGTACTTCAGAGAATTCCTGCATGGGCTGATTTGATCCTCACTCGAATTGGCAGTCAGCTTGTATTGTGCCGACTGAATCCCTGTTCTGCACCGCCACGGATACGGCGGATAGCAGGAGTTTGTCGCAAATTGTATCAACGGGGACAACTGCGACGATACGCGACAAAACAGCCTGGCGGCTGACACAACTCAGATCGATTCAGCCCCTATCGTGTATTCCAACGGTCAGCGCGACCGCAACTTCATCGACACACAGAGGAATACACATGAAACCTGTTAAATCCATATCAATGATTCTGGCCTCCGCTCTGGTTCTGGGTACCGTTGGCGTTGTTGCCAATGCTCAGGAAGAGAGCAACGAAACCAGTGACGATCAACAGCTGGTGCAGGACCCTGAGCAGAAGTCAGAGCGCGAGCGAGCTCACGGCAAGCGCCACAACGACAAGCGCCGAATGGCTGAAGGACCTCGGCACGGCAAGTCGGGTCATCGCGGACCCAACGGCATGCAGAAGCTTCTCAAGACAGTCGATGCCGACGGTGACGGAGCCGTGACGCTGGCAGAGATCGAGGACTTCAAGGCAGCGCAACTGAGCAGTGCCGACAGTGACGCGGACGGCGCCCTGAACATCGAAGAGTTCGACACCATCTACCGTGCCCTGACACGCTCACGCATGGTCGACATGTTCCAGGACTTCGATGAGGACGGTGATGGCGTGATCAGCACGGCCGAACTGGACGACCGTGTCAACTCGATCGTAGAGCGAATGGATCGCAACGGCGACGGAGCTCTGACACAGGAAGACGGACGTCGTAACGGTGGACAGCGCAATCAGTAAGCCTGTCTAAAGCCCTAAAGCCCTAAAGCCCTGAAGCCCTGAAGCCCTGATGGGCTGATGGGCTGATGGGCTGATGGGCTGTCAACCAATCGGGATCGGATGCGTTTCAGTCAATGCCACAGCATTTTCTGTGGTGCAACGCAGAGCTGGTATTCCGCATGAACCCGACCCAGGCAATCAATCTCGACCTCACCACCCCGTGCGCCACGGTGTTCATGACACCACGCCTGCGCCCGGGATTCAGACGCCTTGATGAGAACTGCTCTCCATGCTCCCGCTAGCTGCATCCCTGTCGCGGCGAGAAGCATTCCAACGGCCGCACGCCGTCAGCAGTTGCCGTCTTGCCAGAAAAACGAAGCGATGGAAATTCAACCGATGCAGCCACAGAGCGAATCGCATTGCGATGAGCTGGCGAGTCAGGGTTCCGCAGACGAGCTTACACTCGGCACAAGCCACACGGCTGACGCAGACGAAGCTCACGCTCTCGAAGCCGAGCCGATCAATGGACAGCCGATGGTCGTCGAGCCCATGCTCGCACCGACCATCGACAGTTTCCTGCAGTCTGTAGAGCGCAAGGCATTCGTCATGGCGCGCTACGCACTCAAAAATGAAGATGACGCACTGGACACCGTGCAGGATGCAATGCTCAAGCTGTGCGAACGATATGGTGATCGATCGCATGAGGAATGGGCTCCGCTGTTCTATCGCATTCTGCAAAACGGTATCACCGACCGGCACAGACCGCGCGGTATGCAGAGACTCAAACGCTGGATTCATCGAAGCGGCGATTCCTCTTCGGACAGCTTACAGAATGAACCGGAGCGCGATACCATGGATAGTCTGCCCACTGAGCAGATGGGTCCGCAGGATGCCTTATGCTCGTCGCAGAGTACAAGCCGAATCAACAGCGTTCTGACCGAACTGCCGGCACGGCAGCGAGAAGTCTTCCTGCTGAGAAACTGGCAGGGTCTGAGCGTCAGGGAAACGGCAGAAGCCATGAATATCAGCGATGGCAGCGTCAAGACGCACCTTTCACGTGCGGTGGCAGCCTTGAAGGAACGGCTGCAGGAGCAGGACCAATGACCATGGTGAACGGCATGACAACAGGCAAGCAGCGAAACGATAACGCCTCCATCGAACACGTGCTGGCGGCGCTGGACGCCGAAGCAGACTCACTGCCACCCGAGATAGGCAACAGCCTGGCTTTTCGGCGTCGCCAGGCCATCAGGCAAATGCAGCGACAGTCTGTGGCAAAGCGCGGCACCGTCAGGCATCGCGAGCCGAAAGCAGGCCTCATCAGGAATGCCTGGCAAACGCTACATTGCAATGGCCCCATGACCACAGCGCTGGCCAGTGTCGGCATTGCATCGCTTACCACCTTGATGATATTCAGCGGAGGGGATATGCAGAATTCTGTGCAGACTCCTGTCGAGATGGCACCGTCTGACAACACGCCACTATCAGAAGCAGCACTCACTCAGACGAGTTCGCCCTCACTGCAGGCTGCGGCATTTGAAACCGAATCGGTTGATCATCTGCAGCTGATCAGCTCGGAAGAAAATCTGGATCTCATGAAATCGGTGGATTTCTTGCTATGGCTGGACGCGCAACAGGGATGAACGAAAAAATGTACCTCAAGGCCATTACACCACTGGTGACGGTCATGGCACTGTGCCTGCCGGGCCACACGCTGGCAGCACCGCTATGGCGGGATCTGGACTCGGAGCAGCAGCAATTGCTGACTCGTCTGGCTGATTCCTGGGATGGGCTCGATGAGCAGCATCGTGAAACCGTGCTGGACGATGCAGAAGACTGGCTGGAGATGAGTTCGGACGTGCTTGCACAAAACGATAATCGCCTCGAGCACTGGCAATCGATGAGTGAAGAGGAACGCTCCACCCTGCAGCGACAGTTCCAGACCTGGCAATCACTGGATGAATCCCGAAAGACTCGACTCCGGCAACTCTATGAAAGCTATAGTGCCATGCCTGAAGAAGAGCGCATCAAGTTGCGAAAGCGCTTTGAACTGGAACGAGAAGAAAACCGGGCACAGGAGAGCGAGAATAATGCCGTGGTATCCGTACAGGATGATGCGTCTGAGCAATCGGATGAGTTGAGAGACAGCTCTGCCTCGGACAGCACGTCGTCCGACAGTGACAGCAGCGGCAAGAGCAACGACAACGACAACGACAACGACAACGACAACGACAAGAATAATAACGACAATAACGACAATAACGACAATAACGACAATAGTAGCAGCAGAGGTAGTGACAACAGCAGCGGCAATAGCAGAGACAGCGGCGGCAGTGGTGGAAGCAATGGCGGCAGTAGTGGGGGTAACGGCGGCGGTAGCAGCGGTGGTGGCGGCGGCCGCCGTTGATCATGACAGGTACTGCGGGTGAGAGCCGTGCGCTTCACCCACCGGCCTCGATCAGTGAAGCAAGCGGGTCTGTCCGATCTAGCTGCCCGCCTTGCGCCGAACACTCCTCGGCGTCAAACCATGGAACTGGGTAAATCGACGACTCAGATGGGCGCCGTTGGCAAACCCCGTGGCCAGGGCAACGCCCTCCACCGACCACGACGTTGACGTCAACAGCTCGTGAGCTTTGCGCAAGCGCAACTCTCGGTAGAACTGTATTGCACTGGTATTCAGTTGTTGTTGAAACAGCCTGTTCAACTGCCTGCCTCCCAGACCTGAAAGACTGGCAAGCTGCGTCAGTTCAAGAGGATCTGCCAGATGATTCTCCATGGCTTCGATACTCACGATGACAGCGCGATTGCTGACATCATAGCGTTCTGCAATACCGGCCCTCTGTGCAAGCTCGCCCGGCCGGATATCGGCATGGACAAACCACTCGCTCACCTGGGAGGCCAGTTCAGAGCCGTGTTGTTCGGCAATCAGGGCATGCATCATGTCGAACGCTGCGGTCCCGCCCGCACAGGTCAACCGATCCCGATCACGAACGTACAAGGAGTGTTCGACGATCAGTTTCGGTGCATGATTCTCCAGTGACTGAATGTGCTCCCAGTGTGCGGTCATACGTCGTCCTTCCATGAGGCCGGAACGCGCCAGTATCACGGGTCCGCCGGATACCCCACCCAGCAGAACACCTCTGCTCGCCTGCTGATGCAACCAGTGACTGAGCTTCGGGATATCGACGAGAGCAGGATCTCCACCCGCCATGACCAGAACAAGATCCAGTTCGGCATTCTCCTCCAGTGTCATGGTGGTGGGAATCCGGGCACCGGAGGAGCTGACGGGCAGGTTCCCTTCCACGGCCAGATGATGGATCTCGTAGGGCGTTCTCTGCGTCAACAGGTTGCAGGCGCGCAAGGGCTCGATGGCCGAGGCATAGGACATCAAGGCAAACCCTTCGATCAGCACGAAGCCGACGCGATAGGGCTGGAGATTGGGGTTGTGAGATGAGATGTCCATCATGGACAAGTGTACGACCATTACGGACATACACAAGCCGCAATATTTCGTTCATTCTCTGAGCTCTGCCCAAAGCCCGTGTCAACCATGCGCTACTCCGCATTGAAAGTCATCAAGGAAGGTCTGACCGGTAATCGGGGTTGGCGACCAGCCTGGCGCGACCCGGAGCCCAGAACCCACTACGATGTCATCATCGTCGGCGGAGGCGGCCACGGCCTGGCCACCGCACACTACCTTGCCAGTGTGCACGGCATCACCAATGTTGCCGTGCTCGAAAAAGGCTGGATAGGTTCGGGCAATATCGGGCGCAACACCACGATCGTACGCTCCAATTATCTGCTGCCGGGTAACGAGCCTTTCTACGAGCTGTCCATGAAGCTGTGGGAGAACCTGGAGCAAGACCTGAACTACAACGCCATGATGTCCCAGCGCGGCATCGTCAATCTCTACCACAGCGATGCGCAGCGGGATGCATACGCTCGCCGGGGCAATGCCATGCTGCTGGCAGGTGCCGATGCGCAGCTGCTCGACGAAGCCGGCATCCGGGAACTCTGCCCCTTCCTCGACTATGACAACGCACGCTTCCCCATCAAGGGAGGACTGTTGCAGCCTCGTGCCGGCACCGCGCGTCATGATGCCGTGGCCTGGGGCTACGCTCGCGGCGCCGACAGCCGCGGTGTGGATATCATTCAGAACTGCGAGGTCACGGGCTTCACCATCGACAACGGTGTCTGTACCGGCGTGGACAGTACGCGAGGCAGGATCTCGGCCGACAAGGTCGCCGTCTGTGTCGCAGGCTCGTCCGGTCGGGTCATGGAAATGGCGGGCATGCGGCTTCCCATCGAGAGTCACGTGTTGCAGGCATTTGTATCCGAAGGCCTGAAGCCGATCATTCCCGGCGTGGTGACCTTCGGCGCAGGGCACTTCTACATCAGCCAGTCGGACAAGGGAGGCCTGGTGTTCGGCGGCGACATCGACGGCTACAACTCCTATGCCCAGCGGGGCAATCTGCCCACGGTCGAGGACGTCTGTGAAGGTGGCATGGCCATCATGCCCATGATCGGCAGAGCCAGAATGCTGCGCATGTGGGGCGGCATCATGGACATGTCGATGGATGGTTCGCCTTTCATCGACAAGACCTCGGTTCCGGGACTGTATTTCAATGGCGGTTGGTGCTACGGCGGATTCAAGGCTACGCCGGCCAGTGGCTGGTGCTATGCGCATCTGATTGCCACGGGGCAACCCCATGAAACGGCTGCGGCCTATCGGCTGGATCGCTTCATGAGTGGTGCCGTGATCGACGAGCGCGGTGCCGGTGCTCAACCCAACCTCCATTGAGCGCAACGCAACATGTTGATCAATCATCCACTACTGGGTCTGCGCGACGCATCCGAGTTTGTCTATCTGGGCGATGCCAGCCTCATCGATCGCCCGGATGCCGCAGCAGATAATGCCGCAGAGGCATTTCACGACTATCTGCACCTGCGCGACAACCCGGCAGGGGTGCATCGCGAGCTGTGGTACCACGAGCAAGGGGATCGCTCCTGGTTGATCGTGACTCGCAATACGCTGACGCACGAAATCACCGATGTGGAACTGGCACGCGATGCAGCGCTGCGACGTCCGCGCACTGCCGGAGACGCAGGCCAATGAACGCCCCCTCCTCCATGACTGGCGCCGGGCGCATCGGCAAGGGCCTGCTAGATCCGGGCAAGACGATCAGCTTCCAGTTCAACGGCCGACACTACAGTGGCTTGCAGGGAGATACCCTGGCCTCTGCCCTGCTCGCCAATGATCAACGCCTGCTGGGACGCTCTTTCAAGTATCACCGGCCACGGGGCATATTCTCCGCGGGTGCAGAAGAGCCCAATGCGCTGCTTGAACTGGGCCGTGGAGCCTACAAGGAGCCGAACACACGCGCCACGGTCACCGAACTCCACGAAGGACTCGAAGCGCACAGCCAGAACCACCGGGGCCCACTGTCATTCGATGTCATGGCCATCAATGACTACCTGTCATCGTTTCTGAGTGCCGGCTTCTACTACAAGACCTTCATGTGGCCCAAGGCCTTCTGGGAAAAGCTCTACGAACCGGTCATCCGGGCGGCTGCCGGGCTCGGATCCCTATCCGGTGAAGCAGACCCGGATACCTACGACAAGGGCTTCCTGCATACGGATCTTCTCATCATCGGAGCAGGCCCTGCCGGACTCGCCGCGGCTCTGACCGCAGGTCGTGCAGGGCTGCGAGTCATCCTTGCCGACGATGATTTTCTGCCAGGCGGCAGGCTCAATGCCGAACAGATGCAGGTGGACGGTATGCCTGGATCGCAGTGGGCAGCTGCAAGCTACGCCGAGCTGCTGTCGATGCCCCATGTTCGTTGTCTGCTTCGTACCAGTGTCTACGGGGCATTCGATCATGGTATCTACGGCGCGCTGCAACGCTGTACCGACCACCTGGCGGACAAGACCGGCCGCAGGCCCCGTCAGATCCTGTGGCGCATCTACGCCCGTCAGACAATTCTGAGCGCCGGCGCAACCGAGCGATCCATTGCCTTTGGCAACAATGACCGGCCCGGCATCATGCTGGCAGGTGCCGTGCGTACCTATCTCAATCGTTTTGGCGTGGCACCGGGCAAACAGGTCATTGTCTTCACCAACAACGATGATGGCTGGCGTACCGCTGCCGACCTGTCTCGCGCAGGTGTCGCCCCGGCAGCCATCATCGACACCCGCTCGATACCGGAGCCGATGCACCTGCCCGGCGTGCAAGTGCTGATGGGAGCGCGTATCACCACGACACGTGGCAGACTTGCCTTGCGTTCGGTCACCTTGCAAGACGGGCAGTCGATACCGTGTGATTGCCTGGCGGTCAGTGGAGGCTGGAGCCCGAACGTCCATCTGACCTGTCATCAGCGCGGTCGCCCGGTGTGGCGCGAAGACATTGCCGCTTTCGTACCGGGTACCGATCTGCCCAGCGGCATGCGGGTCATCGGTGCCGCCGGTGGTTCGCTGGGATTGTCAGCGTCGCTGACGGAAGGCCATCAGGCAGCTGTCGAACTGATCAAGCATGCCGGTCGACACCAAACCACAAGCCCCGCCCCGGTGGCCGAGCAGGAATCTGCCCGTATTACCGCCTTCTGGCAGGTCCCCGAGAGCCGTGGCCGCGCCTGGGTCGACCTGCAGAACGATGTCACGACCAAGGATATTGCCCTCTCGTTCAGGGAAGGCTTTCGATCGGTAGAACATCTCAAGCGTTACACCACGCTTGGCATGGCGACCGATCAGGGAAAGACGTCCAACGTCCTCGGACTGGCGGTGCTGGCGCAACTGGGCGGAAAGCGAATCGAGGATACCGGAACAACCATCTTCCGTCCCCCCTACACCCCGATCGCCATCGGTGCTCTGGCGGGTCGTTCACGAGGAAAACATTTTCGTCCGGTACGGCAGACGCCGTCTCATCGATGGGCCATGGAAAACGGAGGCGACATGGTCGAGTCCGGCCTGTGGCTCCGTGCCCAATGGTACTCACAGGCGGGTGAAACACACTGGCGTCAGAGTGTGGATCGCGAAGTCCAGCAAACGCGCCGTACGGTCGGCATCTGCGATGTCACCACGCTTGGCAAGATCGATATTCAGGGCCGAGATGCCGCCGAGTTTCTCGACAGGGTCTATGCCAATACCTTTTCCACACTGGCCATTGGCAAGGTGCGATACGGCCTGATGCTGCGTGAAGACGGCTTTGTGATGGATGATGGCACGACGGCACGGCTGGGCGAGACGCATTTCCTGATGACAACCACGACTGCCAATGCCGTCAGCGTCTTTCGTCATCTGGAATTCTGCCGCCAATGTCTGTGGCCGGACATGGATGTACACCTGATATCGGCAACGGAACAATGGGCACAGTACGCCATTGCTGGCCCTCAGTCACGAGCACTGCTTGAAGGTGTGGTGGATGCGCCCTTCGACATATCCAATGACGCCTTCCCCTTCATGGCCTGTGCCGAACTGACCGTATTCAACGGCACGCCAGCCCGGCTGTTTCGCATTTCCTTTTCCGGAGAAATGGCCTATGAACTGGCGGTACCGACACGCTATGGCCATGCGCTGATGGAAGCCCTGATGGAACACGGCAAGGCCTTTGATGCCGTGGCCTACGGTCTCGAGGCACTCGGTGTCATGCGAGTCGAGAAGGGCCATGCAGCCGGAAACGAGCTCAACGGGCAGACAACAGCCGGCAATCTGGGTCTGGGTCGCATGGTATCGACAAAGAAGGATTGTATCGGCGCGGTGCTTTCGCGACGCTCGGCCATGAACGCCAGCGATGCCATTCAACTGATGGGCTTCGTGCCGGAAGACAAGTCGCAGACGCTGCGCGCCGGTGCCCACTTCCTGCTTCCTGATGCGCCAGAAACCACGGAGAGTGATCTGGGTTGGATGAGTTCTGTGGCCTACTCCCCAACCCTGGGCAGCCATATCGGTCTTGGATTCATTCGCAATGGATCCAATCGGCTTGGCGAGCGTATAAGGGCTTACGACCCGGTTCGTGGCGGGAGCATTTTCGTGCAAGTGGTATCCCCGCACTTTGTGGATCCTGATGGAGAACGCCTGCGTGGCTGATATGACACTCTCGGCAAACTACCCGCTCGATGGTCTTGATGAGCTGATCGAAGACACCCGGCTGTCGGCGGTGGAGAACCTGGATATCGTCTCCATCGCACTGCCTCGTATCCTGGGCGCAGAGGAAGCCAGGCAGACCCGAGACGCTCTGGAAGACAATCTGAAGTCCTCTTTCGGGCTGCAGCTGACCGATGTGGGCATGCGAAGCAGCAACCCCGACAAGGACTCTCTGCTCGGCTTGCAACCGGGCTTGTGGTTTCTGGTCACCGGCAAACAATCCTCGGAGCCTGCCAGGGCACTGAAGACGGTGGTCAGGGATACGGCCTATGTCACCGATCAATCGGACAGTTGGGCCATTCTGGATATCGCCGGTCCTCATGCTCAGGCCGCACTCGAGCGCATCTGTTCTGTCGATATCGACCAGAGCGCCGTCGATGCAACACGCGTTGTCAGAACCAGCATGGAGCATCTGTCCGTGATCCTCGAACGACCCGAGACCGAACGATTCCGTCTCTATTCGCCGGTCTCCTCTGCCAGAAGTTTCCAGCACATGGTCAGCGTATCTTTGCAGAACGTTGTCTGAGCGTGATCAATGAGCGGTCCCTGCCCGCCTGAAGATCAGGCAACACCGAACTGCCTTGCCAGGTCCGTCAAGTCACTCGCGACGAAGTCGGGTCTAGGTACCTCGGCCGCATGCAGGATATTGTTATGGGGCCGTTGAATGAAGGCGCCCTGGCAACCGGCAGCCTGGGCACCGATGGTATCCCACAGATGACAGGCCACCATGCACAGCTCAAGGGTACTGCAATCCAGCTTGGCAGCCACCATCTCGTAGGTGGCCGGATGAGGCTTGAATTTCCCGACGCCTTCCACGCTGAAGTGATGATCGAAGCAATCGCTGATGCCGGCCTGTTCAAGCGGAGTGGGTGAAGGACCGGGCGCTGAATTCGTCAAGGTCACCAGCGTGAATCCAGCTTCCTTGAGTCTGGCCAGGCCCGGCGCGACATCCTTGTAGGCAGGCATCTGCCCGAACAGACTCTTGAGCTCTGCCACATCATCATCGGTCACCGTTACCGATCGATTTTCCCCTACCATGCGCAGAACGCCTGCCGCCAGTGCACCGAAGGGTGTGTAGATGCCGGACAGTGTGATCGACTGCGAATACAGAATCAGTTCCGGGAACCACTCACGCAACACCGCAGCGTCACCGAACAGGCGCTGAAAAAAGGGTTCGAGTGTCGAGATGTCGATCAAGGTCTCATTGACATCGAAAACCAGAATGGACGCAGGTTTGTTGTCTGGCATCGGGTTATTCCTGTTACGGCTGCTTTGCATGAAATCGGTCGCCAGTATGACAAACGATTGAACGGCGAGTTTCAGGAAGTAGAAACCACAGCATTTGAGCCAACGACTGCCAGTCCAGGCCCATTTACCTCGCATGTATGGATTCGCTCCCTCCGCCTCACAATATTTATCTTCATGAATATAGTTTTCTTCTGTTGAAACTTTTTCGAGTCAGTGCTACTGTCATCGCAACTGTGTGACCCAGGCTTCATGGAATCATGTGCGGAATAGTTGGCTTGTATCTGAAGAACGAGGCGCTCTACCCTCAACTGGGCGCCCTGTTCAAACCCATGCTCATCGAAATGACGAGCCGCGGACCCGACTCAGCCGGGGTGGCCATCTACCGAAACCCCGTGCCTGAAGGCCAGGTGAAGTTCTCACTGGCTCATGATCGTTCGGATTACCCCTGGTCAGCACTGGCAGACTCTCTGGCAGAGGCCCTGTCCTGCACAACCACGATCACACAGAAGGACACCCACGCCATACTCGTGACGGATGCTGACGAGAAAACAGTACAGCTCTGGCTGAGCGAGCAGACTCCCGATGTACGGGTAGTCGGTCGCGGCAACAGTGTCGAGATCTTCAAGGAAACAGGGCTGCCCGAAGAGGTATACGCCCGCTTCGATCTTGAGGCCGCCGAGGGGCGACACATGATTGGCCATACACGCATGGCCACGGAAAGCGCTGTTACAACTGCCGGCTCACACCCGTTTGCAACCGGTGCTGATCTCTGCCTGGTACACAACGGTTCGCTATCCAATCACAACCGTCTGCGTGAAGAGCTCAAGCGCAAGGGCGTGACCTTCAGCACGGAGAACGACTCGGAAGTCGCCGCCGCCTATCTCACCTGGAAACTGCAGCAAGGCGTTTCACTGAAGGACGCACTGGAACAGGCACTGGATGATCTGGATGGTTTCTACACCTTCTGCATAGGTACGGGAAACGGCTTTGCCGTCCTGCGCGACCCCATTGCCTGCAAGCACGCCGTACTGGCCGAGACTGACGATTGGGTGGCCATGGCCACCGAGTACCGTGCCATTGCCACCTTACCGGGTGCCGAGAAGGCGCGCATCTGGGAACCACGCCCGGCCACCGTTTACGCCTGGGGCGCCGAGACTCTCGAGGGCCTGAGTCAAAACGACGGTGAACTACTGTCAGCAGGAGCCGCCTGATGCCACAACTCGATCTGAAAACACAGGGGCTGCGACTGATCAACAGCACCCTGCAAAATGCAACTCCAGATACTGAAAGCCGTGACTGGACTGTCAGCAACCCGATGGGGCAACATGCCATCGCCTGCGGACTGGACAAGGAGCTGAATGTCACCGTCGATGGCAATGTCGGCTTCTATTGCGCGGGCATGAACCAGAAAGCCGATGTCACCATCAAGGGGCATGCTGGCGTGGGCGTGGCCGAGAACATGATGAGCGGTACCGTGCGAGTGACGGGCAACGCCAGTCAGGCGGCGGGGGCTACCGCCCATGGCGGCTTGCTGGTTATCGAAGGTGATGCCTCCTCACGCTGCGGTATTTCCATGAAAGGCGTTGATATCGTGGTCGGTGGTTCCGTCGGCCATATGTCCGGCTTCATGGCGCAGATGGGGCATATGGTCATCTGTGGTGATGCGGGAGAGGCGCTCGGCGATTCCATCTATGAAGCAATTCTCTATGTGGCAGGCACTGTAGAGAGCCTGGGTGCCGATTGCATCGAAAAGCCCATGACGCCGGAGCACGAAGAAACGCTGAAAGCGCTACTGACTCGTGCCGGCATCGACAAGGATGTGAGCAGTTTCCGGCGCTATGGCTCGGCCAGAAAACTCTACAACTTCAATGTGGATCATGCCGGCGAATACTGATAGCGCCGGCGATCTGTAGCCGCTTTTCACAGCTTCATCTGCGTGATGGCACCTCCTCTGGCCAACGCCAACCTCTTTGGATACAAATCCGGTGCAATCGCCGGGTTAACGGGCAAACAATAATGGACGAGAACATCCCCCGCGTGACTCCACGGCAGTCAGCGACCTTCGATGAATACACGATGTCGGAGATACGCCGTGCGGCCAGTACCGGTATCTACGACATTCGGGGTGCGGGTGCAAAACGAGCGCTTCCGCATTTCGATGACCTGTTGTTTCTGGGCGCTTCTATCTCACGCTACCCACTGGAAGGCTATCGCGAACGTTGCGGTACCGATGTGGTACTTGGCGCACGCAATGCCAGCAAACCACTGGAACTCAAGATTCCCATTACCATCGCCGGCATGAGTTTTGGCTCCTTGTCGGGTCAGGCCAAGGAAGCATTGGGTCGCGGTGCCAACGCGGCTGGTACATCCACCACCACAGGCGATGGCGGCATGACGCCCGAAGAGCGAGGTCATTCGAAGCTACTGGTCTATCAATACCTGCCATCACGCTATGGCATGAACCCGGATGATCTGCGCAAGGCCGATGCCATCGAAATCGTGGTTGGCCAGGGCGCCAAGCCCGGTGGTGGCGGTATGCTGATGGGTCAGAAAATCAATGACCGTGTTGCCAGCATGCGCAGCCTGCCCAAGGGCATTGATCAGCGCTCAGCCTGCCGCCACCCGGACTGGACGGGGCCGGATGACCTGGAAATCAAGATTCTGGAGCTTCGCGAAATCACGAACTGGGAAAAGCCTATCTACATCAAGGTGGGCGGTTCCAGACCCTACTATGACACGGCTCTGGCGGTCAAAGCCGGTGCCGATGTCATCGTCCTCGACGGCATGCAGGGCGGCACGGCAGCTACCCAGAACGTTTTCATCGAGCACGTTGGCCTGCCCACACTCGCCTGCATTCGCCCGGCTGTGCAGGCACTGCAGGATCTGGACATGCACCGCAAGGTTCAACTGATCGTGTCTGGTGGAATTCGCAACGGTGCTGATGTGGCCAAGGCCATGGCTCTGGGTGCCGATGCGGTATCCATTGGTTCAGCGGCACTGATTGCCATGGGGGACAATGACCCTCGTTACGAGGATGAATACAACAAGCTCGGCACCACGGCAGGCGCCTACGATTCCTGGCATCTGGGGCATGACCCGGCGGGCATCACCACACAGGAACCCGAACTGGCAGAACGACTCGATCCGGTTGCCGCCGGCCGGCGCCTGTCCAACTACTTGCAGGTGATGACCCTGGAGGCGCAAACCATTGCGCGTGCCTGTGGCAAGAACCACTTGCATAATCTGGAACCGGAAGATCTGTGCGCACTGACGATGGAAGCCGCCGCCATGGCCAAAGTGCCTCTGGCCGGCACTTCCTGGGTGCCGGGACAGACTCCCCTTTAAGCATACCGGTCGAGTTCCATATCGCCAGAACCTTTCACTACTCAATCCAATAGCAACAGGGAACTTACCGGAATGACACTCGACCTGACGGATTACGCTGAAAAAAACGGGATAAAGTTCTTCCTGTTCAACTTCACCGACCTTGCCGGCACCCAACGCGCCAAGCTGGTGCCCGCAGGAGCGGCAAGTCGCATCCAGAAAAACGGGGCCGGTTTCGCACCGTTTGCCAGCTGGCTGGATTACACGCCAGCCCACCCCGACATGCTGGTACTACCCGATACCGACTCACTGATTCAACTACCCTGGAAACCGGATATCGCCTGGCTGGCTGGCGACTGCTGGATGGAGGGCGAGCTGGTTGGACAAGCTCCGCGCAATGTCCTGAAGAAACTGCAAGCCGAATCAGTGGCTGAAGGCATGCTCATGAAATCCGGTGTCGAACCCGAGTTTCACATCATCTCCGCCGACGGCACGGACATCTCCGACGAACGCGATACGCAGATAAAGCCCTGCTACGACCAGTCAGCCATCATGCGACGCATCGAGGTCATTGGAGAGATCAGCCTGGCCATGACACAACTGGGCTGGAACCCTTATCAGAATGACCACGAAGACGCCAACGGACAGTTCGAAATCAACTGGGATTTCAACGATGCATTGACCACAGCGGATCAGCTGGCATTCTTCAAATTCATGGTCAAGTCCATCGCAGAGAAACACGGACTGCGTGCCACCTTCATGCCCAAGCCCTTCTCACACCTGACCGGTAATGGCTGCCATGTACACGCCTCCATGTGGACACCTGATGGCAAACAGAATCTGTTCAGCGACCCGGACGGCGAACTGGGCCTGTCGGAAATGGGCTATCACTTCATCGGTGGCCTGATGCAGCACAGCGAATCGATGGCAGCCATCAGCAATGCCACCGTCAATTCCTACAAGCGAATCAACGCACCGGCCACGACCTCGGGTGCCACCTGGTCACCCAGCTCCATTTCCTTCGGCGGCAACAATCGCACACACATGATCCGTATCCCTGATGAAGGCCGGATCGAACACCGGCTCCCCGACAACAGTGCCAACCCCTACCTACTGATGGCAGGCATGCTCGCCGCAGGACTCGATGGTATTCGCAACAAAACCCCCAGTGGCAAGCGACTCGATATCAATATGTACACCGAATCGCACCTGGCAGGGAACGTCAAGCAGCTGCCACTGAATCTGCTGGACGCCATTCGCAGTTTTGACAGCAACACCACGCTGAAAAGCGCTCTGGGGGAAGAGGTCAGCCAAGCCTACATCAACTTGAAGACCGATGAATGGAATCGTTACTCGCAATCGCTTTCAGAGTGGGAGCGTGAGAACACGCTGGACTGCTGATTCATGGGCAAGGCGTACTGATTGAGAATTTCAGCTTCAGTATTCTCGTGCACCATCTTGATGAACAGTAGCAGCACCAGTTCGGTCACGTAGTCACTGTCGCTGATTCCAGCGTTACGCAGAACGTCACGCAGGTTCTACAGTTTCTGCACGATGTCGTAATCGTTGATTGCAATCAGGTATCGGGTAATGGGATACGGGACGAACGAAAAAGGATGGTTTATTGATGACCGAAAGGAGCTGTGACATTGCTGTCCTCAGTCATCAGGTGCATCAGGCGCGGGTTGACGAACAGCTTTTCACGACCTACCTGCCGCTCTTCAAGCACACCGATATCCACCAATTGCTTGAGATAGGTAGAGGCGGTCTGTCGCTTGGCCACGCCACCATCCACCAGATAGTGAATACGACAATAAGGCTGCTCGAAGATAAGCTGCACAAGCTCGTGAGAGTAGATTTTGGGCACCTCATTCTTGACGTACAGATGAGTGTTTTCCATCAGACTGCGAATCGCTGCAATTTTCTGACAGGTCCAGCGTGAGACCTCTTCGGTGCCCTTGAGGATGTAGAGCAGCCAAGGCTGCCAGTCCCCTTGGGAGGTCACAGCGTTCAGCAAACGATAGTACTCGCTCTTGTGTTGCACGATATAGCGGCTGAGGTACAGGATGGGGAGCGTCAGCAGTTCCTGCTCGATGAGATAGAGCACATTGAGGATGCGACCGGTTCGACCATTACCGTCATGAAACGGGTGTATCGCCTCAAACTGATAATGCGCAACGGCCATCTTTATCAACGGGTCAATGCCATCATCGGCATGAATGAACTGTTCCCAATCAGCCAGTAACTCCCGGATCAGCTGCTCGCCGACCGGCGGTGTGTAGAGAATCTCGCCGGTACTCTGATTGCCGATGACCGTACCAGGCACTTGCCGGATTGCCATCTCACTGCCTTTGAGCTCGCTACAAACCTGAACGGCTGTGCGGGTGCATAGCGGCCGATCGGCCAGCTGCTCGAACCCTTGTCTCAACGCCGTTCGGTAACGTAGCACCTCTTTGGTGGCAGGATCTGCTTCCCTGTCCTCACTGGCATGCTGGAACAACTTGTCAGTGGTGGTAAGGATATTTTCGATCTCAGAACTGTCTCTGGCTTCGAGCAAGGGCAACAGATTGATCAGAAGACTCTGATTTGGTAACAGCTCGGCAGCTTGTTTCAGCTCAGCCAGTGAGGCACGGGCACCGATACAGGCTTTGAGTGTTTCGGTGGTTTCAAGCACCTGCAACGCCGGTGGCAGTCTCGGCAGTTCATTGAAAGG
Source organism: uncultured Granulosicoccus sp. (assembly GCA_947492525.1). Lineage (GTDB taxonomy): Bacteria > Pseudomonadota > Gammaproteobacteria > Granulosicoccales > Granulosicoccaceae > Granulosicoccus. The sequence goes on along the minus strand of CANLNQ010000002.1, from coordinate 283,975 downwards.
CTCGTCGGCTCGCCATGACATGTTTAAATTTTCATCTTTTTTAAACATATTAGCCTGTAAACGGCCCGACATGTCGATACGATCGACACGTTTTCACCTATATGTCGAAAAAAATTGAATTTATCGACATATCATTCCAACGTGTCGATAGGATCAAGCTGTTCTCATGCCGTGGTAAACAATTCTGCCAAGCCGCCACTGGCCTGACCCTCCTGTGAGACACAGGGAAGATGAGGTCCATGGCTTGCGCCACCCGTCGCGGTACCGGCTGCGAAGCTTCGCCCAGACACCAGGCTCTCACTCACCCACCTCTGCCGCACCCTGATATGAACTCGACTTCGGGTAGGTAATGATCGACAGATAACGCGCGGGCAGCTCCAGCAACTTGTGTGGCCCATGCGGCGCATCGGCATCAAAGAACAGCGAATCACCCGGCTCCATCAGATAGGTGTTCTGTCCATGCCGATATTCGACGCGGCCTTCCAGAAAATACAGATACTCCAGGCCTTCATGTTGAAAGGTGGGAAACACATCTGATTCGGTGTTCAACGTGATCATGTAGGGCTCCATCACCACACCACTCTGATTAGGGCCCAGAACACCCAACAGCTGATACTGATGGCCGGCACGACTTCCTCGACGCTCCGCTGTCACCCCCTCCCCGCTCTTGACCTGAACCGCCTGCCGGTCTTCTTCGAAACGTCGCAATAGCTGCGACATCGGGATACCCAATGCCTGGGATACCGCGTTCAGCGTTGTCAGAGATGGAGACGTCAGGCCATTCTCGATCTTTGACAGCATGCCGATGGAAATACCGCTCTCTTCTGCCAGGTCGGCCACGGTGATTCCCGCGTGCTTGCGCAGCGCCCGAATTTCGTGACCAATCGCCACCTCCAGCTGCCGCTCTCCCGGAACCCGAACGGCATGCGGATCCTGTTCCAGCGCTTGTCTGGCGGTTTTCTGCTTCTTGCTCTGGGTGGCTGCTGCCACGGCTTTCTTACTGACCATTAAGTGCAGCCCGTTCGTGATGTGATCTACCGTGAACAACATCGCAGAATATGTTGAATGCTAGCCAACAGTGCACAAGATCGGCCTGCGGACAAGGACTTCAGCATAGCATATCGTCATTCCGGTCAAACCTGCCCGTTTGCCGCTGAAAAGCGTCTGAACACACTGAATTTTCAGCCTATACATCAACGGGACAGAGTAGTCATGTCTTGATGTTTACCGTGCTACACCTGCCAGCAAGACGGTTCTCTTTCATTCTTTAGCTGGCTCGGTTCTCGGCACTGCCAAGGCCTTGTACCGTACAAAGCAATTGCGGTCGGATTCCTGTAATCTAGTCAATATATGCAAGTTCATGAATATTTCCCATTGCCTGGTCGATCTCGACCGAATGCCTGAGCGTAGTGTTCGAACGCGGAGAACCGATGCGACAACTGATCAAGAAATCACTGCTGGCACTGGCCATGGTTGTCGCCGCCTGTTCTGCTCACGCTGCAGAATTGATCATGGTGGAGGAAGAGGGCTGCGTCTACTGTGAAAGATTCAACAGGCAGATTGCACCGGCCTATCCGAAAACGGCTGAAGGAAAACAGGCGCCATTGCGTCGTCTGCTGCTCAGTGAACCCTGGCCTGAGCAATTGCATGCCGTCAGGCCGGCAACCGTGACTCCCACCTTCATTCTCATCAACGACGGCCAGGAAGTGGATCGGCTGATAGGCTATCCCGGCGATGAGCATTTCTGGTTTCTGTTGAACACCATGCTGGAGAAACTCCCGTGAGCTGTCCGTCAATGACCTACCTGCGCAACAGTCACGCTATCGACCATGATCATGGCGGTTGCGAACAGTGGATGAATCTGTAGATGGCATTACCCAAACTCTCCGGCAACGTCAGTGACACCGAGATGCAGGCACTGGCGGTACAGGCTCGCAAAGCCAGTGAACTGCTCAAGGCTCTGTCTCATGAAACACGGCTCATGATTTTGTGCCTGCTGTCCGAGCGCGAGATGTCGGTGTCCGAGATCGAGGAAATCATCAAGCTGCCACAGGCAACCGTGTCACAGCAATTGGCACGTTTGCGACTGGACAAACTGGTGACCACTCGCCGTGAAGGGCGGCAGATTCATTACCGCATCGCAGATCAGGATGTCAGCTCCATCGTCGAGTCGCTGTACGACATCTTCTGCAAGCCGGTCAGGTGAGCAGCGCCTACCCGTGGATGTTACCCCTCGCCGGTCTGCTCTGTGGGCTGGTGCTGGGGGCCGTTGCTCGCTGGAATCACTTCTGCACACTCGCCGCACTTGAACGCCACTGGTTTGCCAACGACAGTACGACGCTGCGTACCTGGGTGCTGGCAGCGGCGGTGGCATTGGCGAGCACACAGGCCCTGGCACTCAGCGGCACCATCGACCTGCACGAGGCCTTTGTACTGGAACCGCGCCTGAACCTGATCGGTTCGATACTGGGAGGGTTGTTGTTCGGTATCGGCATGGCATTGACCGGCACGTGCGCATTCGGAGCGCTGGTGCGACTCGGCGGTGGCAGCCTGCGCTCCTTGATCGTTGTGGTGGCCATTGCCTTGGCGGCCCTCAGCACGCAGCGAGGTCTGCTGGGTCACTGGCGGCAACAGTTCATCGAGTCCCTGTCCATCGGGCTCGGACAGGCGCCGACGCAATCCATCGGCGATCTCATGAGTCACTGGCTCGGCTTGCCTCTGCAATTACCGATGGCTCTGCTCGCGGCTACCGCCCTGTTCTACTGGGCCTTGTCCGACAGCCACTATCGTCGCAATCCTCGCGCCATCGTGACCGGCGTGCTGGTTGGTGTCTGCGTCAGCTTTGGCTGGCTGGCCACAGCCATGCTTCGCGAGAGACTGTTCCTGCCGGTGCAACTCGAATCAGCGTCCTTCGTCATGCCCCCGGGTGACCTGCTGCTAAGCATCATTGCAGTCACGGGCGGTTTTCCGGATTACGGCGTGGGCCTGGTGGTCGGAGTCGTGGCAGGTGCTGCACTGGCGGCACGCGTGCACGATGATATTCGCTGGGAAGCCTGTGACGATGCCCGGGAATTGAGCCGGCATCTGCTGGGCGCTTTTCTGATGGGCACCGGCGGCGTGCTCGCCGTGGGCTGCACCATCGGGCAAGGCGTGTCCGCTGTGTCCGTCATGGCCTTGTCTGCCCCCATCGTTTTCGCCAGCATCTGCCTGGGGGCCAGAATCGGTCTGCTCTGGCTGCTCGAGGGCGCACCGGCGTTTCTGTCTCGCTCGGATTGACTATCGGCGGCACGCCGTGAATGCCGTGAATGCCGTGAATGCCGTGAATGCCGTGAATGCCGTGAGTGCCGTGAGTGCCGTATACGCCGTGATCACGGCTATGGACTCATGCCGATTCGGCCACGAAACGATAAGCCGAGTTGCGTCGCTCTACCCGCCCGAACCCTGGTGTGGGCATATGAAAACCGATCATACGCATCTTCTCTGAAGCGAGCCTGTCCAGCAATGCCATCCGGGTAAGAGCCGCCTGCTCCGGATCCTGATCGGCCGGGGATGGCAGACGAGGATACTCGAAGGAGAGGGCGACGTTGTTCAGGGCATCGCCCACAATCAGCACACTCTCGCTTCCCTGATGGATAGCCAGAGAGGTATGACCCGGTGTGTGCCCGCGCGTATCCACCGCTTCGATGCCGGGAAGCACTTCGTCACCGGAAGCAAAGACCGACACCTGCTCTTCGGCGCGTGACAGCCGTGATTGCGCACCGACCACGAAACTCTGACGAGACTCCGGTGTTCGGGAGAGCGTATCCTCCGCCTGCCAGTAATCCAGTTCATCGCGATGAATGTGAATGGTGGCGTTGCTGTAGAGCAGATCGTCAAAATCGTCGAGCAGGCCCCAGAGATGATCCGGGTGCGCATGAGTGAGAATGATATCGGTTACCGATTCCGGACTGATGCCGGCTGCGTCCAGGGCCTCAGGTAATTGACCGGCAGACATCATGAACTGCGAGCCCGCTCCCACATCGAACAGAACGGTGCGACCACCCTGCTGCCACACACTGATATTGCAGGCTGGCGTATAGGCATCACCTGTCAGTTGATAGCGCTCCAGCAATTCCTGCAGCTCAGTGTCTTCGATTCCTGCAGGCTGCAGAAAACTGACAGGCAACTGCAGATGACCATCGCTGAGAACATTCAGTTGCCCCTCTCCAAACTCGGTTGAAAACTCGGTTGAAGATCCGGATGCGTTCAATGCACTCTGGCGAGGCACGGGAGCGTACTGTCGACCGAACAGCGATGACTCTGCCGGCAGGCTTCTCGTAAGCGCGGGCGCAGACGCCACACCACTACCCAGCCCCATTAGAGCCAGGCTTGTAAACTCTCGTCTATTCATCACTCACTCCTCGCCTTGCGAGTTCAGTCGATACTGCCACCCGCGGCATCATCGTCACCACCACCATCGGGCGTCACATCGAGAATACGCGCACGCTGGGTCACCACCGCACTACCCGGCAGGCAATCCTGCATGCAGGGCTCTTCGATGGCGGCATACTGCGGTTCCTCCATGCGATCATCATCGATGAAGTGATCGACATTGGGCATCGCGATGGCGTCGAAATTGCCGGCTGACAGCGTGAACTCCTCGTCCACCAGATCGTTGAGATACAACAGATAGGCCGTCAGCGAATAGACCTCGTCGTCAGAGAGCGAACGTGCGTTGCCGAAGGGCATGGCCCGCCTGACGTAATCGAATACCGTAGACAGATAAGGCCAGTAGGATCCCACCGTCTTTTCAGGTCGTTCATCCGTCAGGCTGTCGAAGCCACCGGCAAGAACCGGCCATCGGCCCTCGCCTTCACCAAAGACGCCATGGCACATGGCACATTGCGTGTCATAGATATCCACGCCCGCCTCCACACTGCCACTGCCCGCCGGCAGCCCCTGTCCATCAGGTCGAATGTCGATATCCCAGGCGGCGACCTCTTCAGGCAGCGCTGCTCGCCCCAGATGCAACACCCCATGTTCGGGGACAACGGTGTCGCGCGCCAGTGGCCGGGGCTCTTCCTCGGCAACCGGGCTGGAATCTGCCTGCTCAGCCTGTGAGATCTCTTCGACAACCCCCGTCCCATCCGTGGCGATTCTTTTCAGGAAGGCGACCATGTCCTGCCGCTGCCCTTCGTCGGGTATTCCCGCAAAAGCCATCTTTGTGCCGGAGATGTAGCTCATGGGCGATTCCAGATAGGCATCCAGCGTTGCATCATCCCAGACAAGCCCTTCCTCCACGGAACGCTTCATGGCGTCAGAGTAGCTGTAGCCTTCAGCGCTGGCTGCGGGACGCTCGGTGACACCATTGAGCATCGGCCCGTAGAGATGCCGGGCGCCCTCGCCTACCGCATGGCAGGCTGCGCACTGCGGGAACAGCTTCTTGCCCGCATCCGCATCACCTGCGGCGCTTACTCGCGCGGCTGCTGACAGCAGGGCTGCCCCCATGATCAGCGTCAGAAGCGCAGAACGTTGCATGAATGAATTGCCAGAGCTGTTACGCATGATCAGGATACCTCGACATTTTCAGCCGATCCATCCGGCCGGATATGCCAGGTCTGGATACCGTTGTTGTGATAGATGGAATTCGTGCCGCGCGCTTTGCGCAAAGCTTCCTTGCTGGGCTGCACCTGTCGTTTCTCGTCGATGGCGCGGCTCTGCAGGAACAGCTCGCTGCCATCCCAATCGAATTCATGATAGAAACGGTGCAGGGATTTGGACAGACTCGGCCCATCCAGGCGCGCCGTTTTCCAGTTGCGCCCGCCATCGATGGAGACATCCACACGACTGACCGTACCGTGGCCGGACCACGCCAGCCCAGTGACAACCGTGCGACCGCGACCGTGCAGAATGGGTGCCTGAGGGCTTGGATTGGTGATGATGGACTTCACATCCATGGTCCAGGTAAATCGACGAGCGGTGCCATCGGCCAGCAGGTCCGTGTATTTGGAAGTTTCTTCACGGTGGTGCCAGGGCTTGTCGCCAACCTCCAGTCGTCTCAACCACTTGACCCACATATTGCCTTCCCAGCCAGGCACCACCAGGCGCAGCGGGTAGCCCTGCTCCGGACGAAGGGCCTCGCCATTCATCTTGAAGACCACCATGCAGTCATCCATGGCTTTTTCCATCGGAATCGAGCGCGTCATGTGTGAAGGATCCGCACCCTCGGGCAACAGCCACTTGCCACGTGGCGACACCCCGGCCTCTGCCAGCAGGTGTTTCAGCTTCACCCCGGTATACATCACGTTGTGCACCATGCCATGTGTGAACTGACAACCGTTGAGCTGGGCCCCACGCCATTCCATGCCGGAGTTGGCTGCGCATTCGAGAAAATACACATGATTTTCACGGGGAAATCGCTGCAGATCTTCCATCGTGAATACCAGTGGGGTATCCACCAGGCCGTTGATCATCAGTCGATGATCGGACGGGGCAATCGTCGCCACACCGCCATGATGACGCTCGAAGCACAGCCCGTTCGGCGTGATGATGCCATCGAGCTTGTGCAGGGGCGTGAAGTTGATGGACGACTTGTTTTCCGCTGTCAGCCAGGACACCGTTCTGCGTACTGCATCCGATTCATGCACCGAGGGTTTGCCATAGGGGTTGGCGTCCACCCCATCACCCATGAAACGGTTCCAGTCCTGTACTTCGGTAATCAGCGGATCAGGACTTGCCTCGGCCGCGGCCCTGCCTGACACCGTGAGACCGGCTCCACCGGCGGCTCCCATCAGGGCACCGACTCTCAGGCCGTTCTTCAAGGCCTGGCGTCTGGCGCCGGACTCGATTGTCTTGTCGTTGCTGGAAGCCATTGCCACCCTCACTTGAGTGCCGTCTTGCCTGGCAGGACGACAACACATTCAATTAATTATATGTATAGACCGACACCACTACACCGGTGACGGACGGTGTTCGTCAATCTGCCTCAGGCGCTCTTTAGTCTGACCGCATCGTTCTTCTGGATGTTGATGACCTCTTTCTCACTGATGTACTCCTCCATCAGATCGTAGATGGCCGGACCCTCAACCCCTTCATTGACCGACGCCCAGCCTGCGACCACATACGAGCGCGAAGCATCAATGGCTTCACCTGTTTCCAGCAAGGTCATGTCGCTGATTCTCGACCCCATGGACGCTTCCGGGTCGCAGGTATAGCCCATACCACCCACGCGAACCATGTCGCCTCCCTGCTGAAAATAGGGGTCCTTGTTGAACAGGTTGTCACAGACATCCTCGAGAATCTCGTGCAACTGCGCACCGGTGAATTCCAGCCGATACACCGAGGGATAGCTCATGGCCGTCTGGTTGTACAGATCATCGATGGTGATCTCGTCACCCGGCAGATTGGTGGTACCCCAGCGAAAACCCGGACTCAGCGATAGCTGCGCATCGCGCTTCTCCATCATGCCTTCGCAGATCAGATCATCCCAGGTGCCATTGAAATTGCCGCGCCGGTACAACAGCGACTCGGTCTTGCCGATGACTCGGCTGGCCTCTGCCTCGAACGGTGCTCGTACTCGATCGATCTGAGCTTTCATCGGCGCATCCGGCGTGATGACGTCGGAGAACACCGGAATCAATGTGGAGTTGAAATCCACCACCTTGCCGTTCTTGACTTCCAGATCCACTCGCCCGAGAAACTTGCCATGCGAGCCACTGGCCAGAATCAGCGTATTGCCGACCGAGATGGCCTTGGGAATGGCGTCGTGCGTATGCCCGGTCAGGATGACATCGATACCCGAGAGATCGGAGGCCAGTTTGCGATCGACATCAAACCCATTGTGCGACAACAGTACAACCACTTCGGCACCGGCATCTCGGGCAGCATCGACATTCTGCTGCAGCAGTTCGGTACGCAAGCCGAATGACCAACCGGGAAACATCCAGCGTGGATTGGCGATGGGCGTATAGGGCATGGCCTGACCGATTATCGCAACTCTGGCGCCACCTACGTCGCGCATGCTGGTGGACTCGAATACAGGCTCTTCCCAGTCGTTGTCAACGATATTGCTGGCCAGAAAGGGATAATCCAGAGAGTCGATGATCTCCAGAACACGATCCTCTCCCAGCGTGAACTCCCAATGACCCACCATGGCATCCGGCTTTAACAGGGCCATGCAATCGACCATGTCCTGTGCATGGGTCTTGAGTGCGGTATAGGAACCTTGCCAGGTGTCGCCGCCATCGAGCAACAGAACCTTGTCATCGCCCCGTTCGGCGCGGATGGCATTGACCAGAGTTGCCGTTCTGTCCAGGCCACCCAGTCGCCCATAGGCCCGAGCCATGTCGACATAATCGACCATGGTGTGGGCATAGGACAATGCACTGCCGCGCGTCAGTCCGAAGTGGGCGAGAAATTCTTCACCCACCAGGTGCGGTGGTATACCGGCATAAGCGCCCACGCCGATGTTCTCGGAAGGTGGCCGAAAATAGACCGGTTTGAGCTGCGCGTGAATATCCGTGATGTGCAACAGGGTGACCTGCCCCTTGGCATCAAAGGACAGGAGATCATCCTGAGTCAGACTCTGCTGTGCAGCCACTCGGCTGAGACCACCACTGAAACCGGTCAGCGCGGCGGTGACTGATGCAAATTGCAGAAAATCGCGGCGAGTCATCATGACGGTTCAGAATTCCTTGTTGTGTCGTGGCAATCGGCTCGGTGCGCTTATTGTCTGACTGCAGGCGTTTCCACCGACAGTCCCTGGCTCCGCCAGGTGGTATAGACTTCCAATGCCATCAGATCATCCGAAAAGGCGTCCGGCATCTCGGCACGTGTATCACGAATGCATCCACGAAAACGGTTATGCAAGGACACCAGCGCGCTCTGCTTGAGGCGGTAGGTGGGAAAGCCATTGACATTGCCCTGGCTCAGATGATCCGCCCGGATGTACTTGCCATTGTTTCTTTCATGACAGGACGCGCAGGACAGATCAAGCTGGCCTGTGCGGGTGTAGTACATCTCCTTGCCACGCTCCCACCAGGCTTGCATATCGCCTTCTTCCACGTCGATCTCGACGGGCTTGCCCAATGACTGATTCTTGATATAGGCCGTCATCTGTTTCTGACCACCCTTGTCGAACGGATAAGGCTCGGCCCCCATGTTCTCGACGCGACACATGTTGATGCGTTGTTCTATATTGACGGGCTTGCCGCTGGCTTCGTCCCACTTGGGGTAGGACGACCCGACAGAGACCATGGATTCCGCTGCATCGTCATGGCAGGACTCGCAGGACTTTCCCTCGCTGCCTTCCACCGTGCTCCAGAGTACCTCGCCTTCCTCGACGGCCAGCATGCCCGGGTTTTCAAACGAGTCCGCTTCCAGTGCCTGAGTGGATTCGGTACGGTAGTGCCAACCGGAAATGACTTCCGGCAAGGGATGACCGTCAACCGATTCCGTGCGAGTGATCATCTCGATCTCGCCGTCGATGAACAGCGGGCCTTCACTGGGGTCAGCCAGTGCCACCCGGGAAACCATGCTGTAGAGGCTGGTGGTGCCCAGCAGGACGATCAGTAGATTTCGTTTCACTTGTTTCTCCAGAGTGGCAGGGGGAACGCGTCTTATTTGAGCGCGATGTCCTTGGTCATTTCCGTCACTTCGCCGGCATCATCCACCCAGGTGAAGGTGAACGTACCGGCTTCCGTGATCTTCGCTTTGAATTCGAAGTAGGGATTGGCCGACACTGCCGGGTCCATATCGCAGGAGAACACCGGTTTGCCGTTGAACGTGCAGGTGAACGTGTTGATGATGTCCCGAGGTATGGGATTGCCTTCGTCATCCTTGCGCTGCCCTGACTCCATCTTGTGGCTAATCAGGGTTTTCACGGTGATGATGTCACCGGCTGCGGCACTCTTGGGGATCTTTACGCGTGGTTTTGCTGCCATGATGATTGTGTCCTGTTCGGTTCTGCTCAGCCGCCGCAGCCGCCAATGGTGACCTTGATGTTGTTGGTGGCGCTGTATACATCGCCATTGCTCATTTTCGCTACCGCCAGTACGTTCTGTGTTCTGGCCAGTCGCATGCGCGTCGAGGCAACGGCTTCACCACTGGCCGGGCTGAAGTGAAAGGTGGCGACCAGGGCACTGGGGTTGTCTTCTGCCAGAATCATCACCGATTCCACATAATCGTCTTCGCTCATCGGGCTATCGACGCTCACGCTGATCGGTACGCTGTTGCCGTTCTCGGCAATCTCGGGCGTCGTCAGTGTCACCACACCCTCTGCCGGCGTCTTGCCACCGGAAAACGCCTCGATGGCCTTCTGCACATCTTCCACCGATGCAAGGGCCCGACTGCTACCCAGCAAGGCCGTGACCGCCATGCCGGCACTCACACCCAGTGTTCTACCCAGAAATTGCCGTTTGCTCTTGTTCATGATCTTGCTCACCGTGTTTTGTAGTTACTTGAGAGTGCTGAGATAGGCAACGACATCCTCGACCTGCTGCGCAGTCAGGATCGTGACACCCACCAGATCCTCTCGAACGTTCTCGCCCACATCCAGGGAATAGAAGCCGGGCATGACGCTGGCATCGGTGAAGACAGCCTTGGCGTTCACGACGATGGTTCGCAGTTGCTCCGGTTTCCAGCGAGCCGCCACGCCATCGAGCGCTGGCCCAACTTCACCGTGAAACAGCTGCTCGGGAATATCGTTGTTGACATGACAGGCCAGGCAATTGCCAAGCTTGCGATCGGTGAACACCTCGCGCCCCACCACCGGGTCACCGGCCTGCCCCGTCAAGGACGTCTCGATGCGAAGATTCTCGATGGTCACATCACCCGGAGCCACTACATCGGCCCGGGCAACGCTCATGACAGCCACGATGGTGAAACCTGCTAGAAGCCGCTTATAGGGTGTCATCGAGAATCTCCGAAAGTGTTGTTCGATACCGTTGATGAATGGCATTCACAGTTCTTATGCCAAACGATAGCGCGGTTTGCACGACTAATCAATAGATAGATTCATATATTTGAATGTATCGGCTTCTCGAATGCTTCTCGAACGCTTCTCGAACGCTTCTCGAACGCTTCTCGAACGCTTCTCGAACGCTACTCGGACGCCTCATCCACCATGTCCTTGAGCATGGCCTCGATATCGGCCAGCGCCTGCTCACTGGCTTCACCGACAGCGCCAATGGGGCGGCGGTAACCCAGGTGCACCGTGTCCGGCTCGCTCTTCAGCTGATAGGCGAACACCACGTAAGGACAGATCGCCATGTTCTCGGCACTGGCGGCAATGGCGGCATGCGTCAGTTTTGCCGAGCAGAAGTTGAAGTACTGTGCAGACGACAGCGACGACTCGGTATCCAGTGCCTCGGCCGTGCGCTCCAGCATGTCGCCGGAATGCCCGATGAAGTCGATGACGAGCCCCTGATTGACGATGGCATCCTGCAGATCTGCAGCCACATCCTCGAAGCTGTTTGCCGATGAGGACAAGTAGTAGCCGTCATGCAGTTCACCGGCGTTCGCCTGCAGTGACAGGCCACTGGCCGCCAGCAGCGTTAATGCAATTCCGACATGGTTGAATGTGTTCTTCATGGTGACAATCCTCCTGGATTCTTGTAATGGTTGAGTGCATGCAAGGCATGCGCTCTGCTCTGCTCTGCTCTGCTCTGCTCTGCTCTGCTCTGCTCTGCTCTTCTCTGCTCTTCTCTGCTCTGCTCTGCTCTTCTCTTCTCTTCTCTTCTCTTCTCTTCTCTTCTCTTCTCTTCTCTTCTCTTCTCTTCTCTTCTCTTCTCTTCTCTCGGTCAGCCTGAGGCCTTGGCGGCTTCTCCAATGATCTCTTTGTCGATCAATCTTCCCGATGAGCCAGCCTCCCTTTCGCCAGTCACACTCAACCGGCGGATACCATTGCGCCGCCACCTGCGAACTGTTTGCGTAGCGCCAGATCGGTGATTCCGGCCGCCAACCACATGAACAGCAACGCCGTCCAGGCAGTCAGTGCCATCACCGAACCACCGGTAACACCGGCACCGACTGCACAGCCGCCAGCCAGCATGCTGCCAAAGCCCATCAATACAGCCCCTGCCAGGTATCGCAACATGCCCGTGTCCTGATCAAACGATTGCAGCTGAAACTCTCGTGTTGACACCGATGCGAGCAGTGAGCCGAGAAAGACGCCCGGCACCAGGCCCACCCCGAATGTGAACGGCATCTGGGGCTGATTCACCAGGGCCATCAGAGTGTCGGTGGATGGTCCGGTAAACGAGACGCTCTGCACCGTCACGGGTTCGAAGCTCCAGCTGGCGTGCCAGTTGCTGACCCACCACCCCGCTGCAACCACAACACCGACCCCCAGAGCGCTGAGCATCGGCCAGTGCGTCATGCCTGAACGCCGTGCCAGCCACCCGGCCACCATCAGCAAGGAAATACCGAGAATCAGTCCACTGGTCTGGGGCAGACCTGTCAGCAGGTCACGTTCGCTGCCGGAGATAAGCCACCAGGATGAGATCGCTTCACGAAGCGGCGACAGAAAGCCGCGCAGGGAGGCCTGGGCGGCAATCGTCAGCAACAGCCCGGTGACCAGTGCCCGAAGATTACCGGTTGCAGACAGAATCAACAGACGACTGGCACAGCCTCGTGCCAGCATCATGCCGGCACCGAACAGGGCACCGCCAACGATGGCGCCGGACAGGGAGCCGGTACCGTTCAACTGCCGAATGGCCGAATAATCCAGAGAACCTGTCAGGATCTGCAGTTGGGTAGCAACCAGCGCCGCGGAGAAGGCGAACAACCAGATGGCCAATTTGCTGCCGGGAGCCCCACGCCAGAATTCGATACTGGCCGATCGCAGACAGAAGCGACTCTGCTGACCGAACACGCCGAAGGCCAGACCCACCAGCAGGCCACCCAGCCAGATGATCTGCGCATCGCCTACCTGTTCAATAATGTCTTCCATTGGTCGACACGTCCTGTAGACCACTCGAAAAAGAGCGTCAGTCAGCGCACTGTACTGGCAAACGCAAATACATTCAAGAAATTGAATCTATTTTGATGTCTATCGCTCGTCAGCTCGTGGCGCCGGTTTCGCTTCTGACGGGATGACCGTTGGTGATAATATGGCACTCAAATGCATATTCGAACGCAGCACAGCTCGGCGTGTTCGAGCGTGCACCATCCAGGCAGGCCATGGCGACCCGGGCACTCGCCTACTCTGACCCTCCCTCCGGGAACGCTGCCGGCATCTCCGCCCACCGGTGTTTCTCGATGAAAACCAGACAGCCATGTTGAAAGAATTCTTCTCCTACTACCGCCCGTGGCTCGGCCTGTTCTGGCTCGACTTCGGTTCAGCGGTTGTTGCCGGCATGCTCGAACTGGCCTTTCCACTGGCCGTGACCGGATTCATCGATCACCTGCTGCCGCAAGGCGATCTGACCCTGACCATACTGGCGGCCGTCGGACTGATGCTGATCTACTCCGTGTCGGCGGGCTTGATGTCCATCGTGACCTACTGGGGACATATGCTTGGCATCAACATCGAGACAGAGATGCGCCGGCGTGCCTTTGCCCATCTGCAAAAGCTCTCATGGAGCTACTTCGACCGGCAGCGCACAGGCAGGCTCGTCTCACTGGTCACTCGCGACCTTGAAGAGATCGGCGAAGTCGCCCACCACGGCCCTGAGGATCTGTTCATTGCCATAATGACATTCATCGGAGCATTTGCACTGATGCTGTGGATCAATGTGGAACTGGCCCTGCTCAGTGGCTTGATCGTGCCCCTGTCGGTCATTCTGACCACCGTTGCGGGTGGCAAGATGACACGAACCTGGCGTGCCATTTACGCGCGCGTCGGCAATTTCAATGTCAGGCTGGAAGAGAGTCTCAGCGGTATCCGCGTGGTCCAGTCCTTTGCCAATGAAGCGCATGAGAACGAGCTCTTTGCAAAAGACAACCATGGCTACCGCAAGACCAAGCTTGAAGCCTACCGCGTCATGGCGGCCTCCATCTCCATTCAGTATCTGGGCATGCGTGCCGTGCAGGTGGCAATCATGGTAGTGGGCGCCTATATGGTCATGCAGGGCTCTCTCACCACCGGCGGCTTTGTCGGCTTCCTGCTGCTGGTTGGTGTCTTCTTCAGACCGCTGGACAAGATTGCCTCGGTCATCGAGTCCTATCCTCGAGGCATTGCAGGTTTCCGCCGCTACCTGGAACTGCTGGATACCAAGGCCGACATTGCCGACCTGCCTCAGGCACGGCCGGTCACTTCTCTGGAAGGCAATATCCACTTCGACCATGTGACCTTCGCCTATGGCGAAGAGGGCAATGTATTGAGGGATATCAACCTGGATATCAAGGCCGGTGAAACGATCGCCTTTGTGGGTCCATCCGGTGCGGGCAAGACGACGCTACTGACCCTGATACCACGCTTCTACGAGGTGGATGAGGGCCGGATATCCATAGACGGTATCGCCTTGCAGGACATGACCCTGCAAAGTCTGCGCGAACAGGTTGGAATCGTGTCTCAGGATGTTCTGCTCTTTGGTGGCACGCTTCGCGAGAATATCGCTTATGCGCGACTCGACGCCACCGAGGCGCAGATCCTGGAAGCTGCGCACCTGGCCATGCTCGACTCCACCATTGCCAACATGCCCGACGGGCTCGACACGATTGTCGGTGAACGCGGCCTGCGTCTCTCCGGTGGGCAGAAACAGCGAGTCGCCATTGCTCGGGCCTTCCTGCGCAATCCGTCCATTCTGATACTCGACGAAGCCACCTCGGCGCTGGACACGGAAACCGAACGGGAAATCCAGAGTGCGCTGGGCAAACTCTCCGCGGGTCGGACCACGCTGATCATCGCCCACCGTCTGGGCACCATCCGGCATGCAGATCGCATTGTCGTCATGGAAGAGGGACGTATCAGCGAGGTCGGCAGTCATGCCGAACTGCTGGAAACCGGTGGACGCTACAGCCGCCTGCAGGCAGCCAGTGGCCTGGAGCGCGTGTATTCCTGAGCCGGGCAGCGAAAGATTGAAAAACCCAACGAACAGCCCCGCATGACACGCTGACTACAGACTCAGATACGTTGTCATCAGTGAGAACAGCTCGGCCTGCGAGGAAATCTCGCATTTCCGGTACAGCTGCTTGCGAAACACCTTGACCGTTTGCGGGCTGATTTCCAGGCAGAGGCCAATCGAAATCGTACTGTGTCCCCTCAGAATCAACAGTGCCACTTCGCATTGGCGCCTGCTCAGGCGAACCCCTCGGTGCTCCATCAGCTGCGACTGAATGTGGGTCAGCAGGGTCTCATCCGTATAGTCACCGCTGGCCTTCAAGTCCTTCCAATGCACGGCAATGAGACTGCAGACGATACTGCTCAGCTTTCGAGCGGTATTCAGGTCACGGGCAGAAAAGGAACTTCCCGAGCTCTTGTCCCGCCCCAGGCACACTTGTACTGACACTCCCTTGGGCAGAGAAACGTGGAAACAGGCCTCATCCAGCATGGTGGTGCCGGCATAGTATTTTGCGTAATACTCGTTGCGATGGAAGCTGTCGGGAGCACAGTCGCGCAGGCGATAGAGACCCCGTTCGGACTTGTTGACATGCAGTTCGTGAAACGGATCCAGCAGATAGATTCCCGACAGGTAATCCGCTTCCATGCGCTCGTGCACCTGTCTGACCCGGGAATGAAAGAAGAATACATCCGGCTTGATGGTCTGGTAGTAGGCCAGAATGGTCACATTGTCGATCTCCATGCACCGACACAGCCAGGCGTACAGCTTCTCCGGGAACGCTGACGTACCGAGCGCTTCGATAGCGGCCGCCAGGTGCTCCTGGGTTGCATTGGTCAACGTGAACAAGATACCCCCTTAGGGGTATATACCCCCTGAATCAATGGTTCTAGTATAAACACAAGCACTTCAAGGGGTATACCGAGAACGCGCATGGCAAGACAAGACAATGCGATCGATGTTCGAAACGCGGTCAAGCGTTATGGCTCTTTCACGGCGCTGAAGGAAGTATCCCTGTCCATCAAGGACAACGAGTTCTTCACGCTGCTGGGCCCTTCGGGCTGCGGCAAGACCACGCTGCTGCGCATGATCGCCGGCTTCGAGGATGTCAGCCATGGGTCGATCCACCTGTATGGGCAGGAGATCGAGAACCTGCCGCCGAACCAGCGGCCGGTGAACACGGTCTTTCAGAGTTACGCACTGTTTCCACATCTGAACGTTCTGGACAACGTGGCATTCGGTGTGGAAATGAAAGGGGCCAGCCAGAGCGAAGCCCGCAGCAAGGCCAGGCAGATGCTCGAACTAGTTCAGCTTTCGGACTTCTCCGCACGCAAGCCGTCGCAACTGTCGGGCGGACAACAGCAACGGGTGGCTCTGGCACGTGCGCTTGCCCCGCAACCCAAGGTGCTGCTGCTGGACGAACCGCTGTCAGCCCTGGATCTGAAACTGCGCAAAGCGATGCAACTCGAACTGAAGCACCTGCAGCGCGAGACCGGCATCACCTTCATCTTCGTCACGCACGATCAGGAGGAAGCCCTGACCATGTCCGACCGCATCGCCGTGATGTCAGCCGGTGAACTGCAGCAGCTCGGTACACCGCGTGAAATCTACGAATCACCACGCAATGTATTCGTTGCCGATTTCATCGGCGAGACCAATCTGCTCACTGTCGTGGTCAAGGAGATCCGGGATGGCAATGCCATCTGCCAGCTGGACGGGGGCCATGAACTGCACTGCAATGAAGTGGCTGGAATCGGCGTGGGTTCCAGCGTTCACCTGTCGTTGCGACCCGAACGCGTCTTCATCAGCGACAAGCCGCGCGAAAGCAAGAGCCTGCAAGGCAAGGTGAGCGAAAACATCTTCATCGGCACCGACATCACCACCATCGTCAATCTGACGGATGGTCCGACCTTCACCGTACGCACATCCAATTCGGATCGAGGCAGCAAGGGCATCTTCGAGCCCGGTAGCGATGTGTACGTCAATATGGAGCCGGGAGCCGCAAGGCTCCTGATCGACTGATGGCGGCCGGCGCACCTGGCGGCGGCAGTACCGTCGCAAATACTTACGAGAAAGCCCGCACCTGGCTGCTTCTCCCCTCCTGGCTGGTGCTTCTCGGTCTGTCGCTGATTCCAGTGATCATGATGCTGGTCTATTCCTTTCTGACCAAGGAATTCCGCGGCGGCGTCATCTGGGAATTCAGCCTCGCAGCCTACGACCAGTTCTTCTTCGATCGAGGTCTCTTCGGCGATGAGCCGCCGAGCATCGAGTGGACATACATCACGATCTTCTGGCGCTCGTTCTGGCAGGCCGGTACCGCCACCTTGCTGAGTCTTGCCATCGGTTTCCCCACGGCGTATTTCATTGCCACGCGCCCGGCCGGATCCCGGGCAATCTGGGTGTTTCTCATCACGATTCCCTACTGGGTCAACCTGCTGATTCGTACCGTGTCCATGAAGTTCCTGCTGCGTGACCAGGGGCCTCTGAACCAGGTGCTGATGTCTCTGGGCCTCATCGACAGCCCCCTGCATATGGTGAACACCAATTTCGCCGTTCAGTTGGGGCTGTTCTATTCCTACCTGCCGTTCATGGTGTTGCCCATCTATGCGGCGGTGGAGCGCTATGATTTTTCCCTGAGTGAAGCGGCAGCGGATCTCTATGCCTCCCGATGGGTGACGCTGCGCAGAGTACTGCTACCGGCAGTCAAACCGGGCATCATCGCCGGTTGCATTCTGGTCTTTGTCCCTTCCCTGGGCTCCTTTCTGGCGCCCGATCTGCTCGGTGGGGCGAAGAACTACATGATCGGCTCACTGATCGAGGAGCAGTTCAAGGGCAATGCCGGTAACTGGCCCTTCGGTGCCGCGGCGTCCATGATTCTGCTGACCATCGTGCTGATCATTCTGCTGCTGTTTGCGCGCCAGCAAACCCGCCACGAACGCAAGGAGGCCTGACCGGAATGGCTGACGTTTCCGCAAGACTCGATGTGCGCACCTATACCGGGTTCAGGGCCATCACCCTGCTCTGCCTGTGCATACTCTACGCCCCGCTGCTGGTCGTCACGATCTACAGTTTCAATTCATCGAACTCGATAGCAGCGTGGGAAGGCTTTTCACTGCGCTGGTATGTCGATGTCTTTACCGGTCCGGAAAGCGCGAAGTTCAAACTGGCGGCCTGGAACAGCTTTGTCATCGCCATCGTGGCTGCGAGCGTCTCAACGGCAATTGCGACGCTGGCCGCAACCGGCATGATACGCGCCGGGAAATTCAGGTTGCGCATGCTGTCTGCCGGACTGATCTCCCTGCCCCTGATGGTGCCCGAGATCGTCACGGCGGTAGCCACCCTGATCTTCTTCAATGCCATCGGATTTGACCGAGGTTTGATGACCATCGTGCTGGCGCATATCGCCTTCTGCATTCCCTTTGCCTATCTGCCCATTGCCGCTCGCATGCAGGGTATCGATGACAGTTTCGAACAGGCAGCACTGGACCTGTACGCCACTCGCAGGCAGGCCTTTACCAGAATCCTTCTGCCCTTGATGGCGCCTGGCATCATCTCCGGATTCCTGCTCGCCTTCATCGTCTCCCTGGACGACTTCATCATCACGAATTTCGTCAAGGGCGCCGGCGTGGAGACCTTGCCCACCGCTATCTTCGGGGCGGTAAAACAAGGCATCAAGCCCAACATCATGGCCATCTCCACCCTGCTCCTGAGTGTCTCGGTGGTGATGGTCACGATTTCCTACTTCGTCAGTAAAACCGACAAGACCAACTGAGACAACTGGAGTCAAGACATGAAAAAGCACCTTCTTCCGATGGCAGCGGCCTCGCTGATCGCACTTGCCGGCACACCGGCCATGGCCGATGGCAAAGTGGTTGTCTATCACTGGTTCGAATACATGCCACAGGAACTCATCGAGAAGTTCACCGCCGAGACCGGCATCGACGTGGTCATGGACACCTTCGATTCCAACGAGTCCATGCTTGCATCATTGAAGGCCGGCGGAATCGGCACCTACGATGTGTCGGTACCCGGTGATTACATGGTCAAGATCATGGCCAATGAAGGCCTGCTCGATACCATTGCCGAAGGTGAGCTGAGCAACAAAGGCAACATACAACCACAATGGCTCGACGTCGGCTTCGATCCAGGCCGGCAGCACTCCATTCCCTATCAGTGGGGCTCCACGTCCTTCTCGGTCAACCGCGATGAATACCAGGGCGAGATCAATACAACCGACATTCTCTTCGATCCACCGACGGAACTGTCCGGCAAGATCAACGTCCTCGACAGTCAGGGTGAGGTCATGGCTCTGGCCGCGCTGCACCTGGGCATCGAACAATGCTCCACCGATCGGGACAAACTCAAAGCGCTGAACGCCATGCTGGAAGAGGCCAAGGGGCACTGGGCATCGTTCAATTCCGACACGGCCAAGGAGGTGCTGGTGTCCGGCGATGCGCTGGCTGGCATGATCTACAGTGGCTTCTCGGCCAAGGGTCGTGAAGAGGGGGCAAACATCGAGTATGCCTTCCCGACTCAGGGCTATATCGCCTGGATGGATAACGTCGTGCTGCTCAAGGATGCCCCCAATCGCGATAACGCGCTGGCGTTCATGGACTTTCTGCTGGAGCCGGAAAACGCGGCGGCCGTGACCATCTTTGCCCGCTACGCCGCAGGGGTTGACGGTGTGTCCGATCTGCTCGACGATGCACTGCGCACACTGCCCGAAGGCAACCCGCCCGCGTCGGCAGGCCCTGCCGTGTTCATCGATGTCTGCGATGAGCAGACTCAGGCGGTCTATGACCAGATCTGGACCAACGTGAAAAAGTAGGTTCAGAACCGAACCGGGGCCGCCTTGCGTTCTTTCTCGCGCCAGCGTCCCCGGTTGCAAACTGCCCACTTGCTCGAAGAGCAAAGCCCCCAATCCGGATACAACCCAAGGTCTTCAGACAATGTCTCTCGCTATTGATACCACCACCGATGGCGTCCTCACCGCGGACACCCACCTCGTACAGTCGTTTGCCAACCTGCACGCACTGAAACAGGAGAACTCCCGTACCGTCATTGTCAGCGCCGAAGGTGCACACGTGACCGACAGCGAAGGCAACCGGCTGATCGATGGCATCGGGGGTCTTTGGTGTGTCAACGTCGGGCACAAGCGCAAGGAGATCATCGATGCCATTACCGAGCAGCTGAACACGCTGGACTTCTACTCGACCTTCTACAATTTCGCCCACCCCACAGCCGCCGCACTGGCCAGCAAGATCGCCGATCTGGCGCCCGGGAATCTGAATACCGTGCACTTCGGCAACTCGGGTTCTGTGGCAAACGATACCGCCATTCGTATCCTGCATCACTACTACAACCGCCTGGGCAAGCCCAACAAGAAGTTGATTCTCAGTCGTCACGGTGCCTACCACGGGTCAACCTATCTGGCCATGACCATGACCACACCAGCCTACTCCGAGGGCTGGGATACCGTGCCCGGCCTGGTGCATCACCTGCGCCTGCCCCATTACTGGCGCGAAGGAGATGGCATGAGCGAAGCAGAATTTCTCGATGCCTTGCTGGAGGATGCCCGAACACGAATCGAGCAACTGGGCGCCGAGAACATCGCCTGCTTCATTGCCGAACCGATCATGGGAGCCGGCGGCGTCATCGTCGCACCCGAGGGCTATCACGCCCGAATGAGCGAGCTGTGTCGCCAATACGACATCAAGTACATAGCCGATGAGGTCGTCACCGCCTTCGGCCGTCTGGGTCATTACTTCGCATCGAAGGATGTCTTCGGCATGCAACCGGACATCATCACCACCGCCAAGGGGCTGACTTCCGGCTATCAGCCTCTGGCAGCCACCATCATCAGCGACGAGATTCATGAAGTCATCTCCGAAGAAGGTGCGATGTTCTTTCATGGCATGACCTACTCCGGTCACCCGGTGGCCTCGGCAGCCGCACTGGCCAACATTGCCCTGATGGAAAGCGAGAAGATTCCCGAGCGTGTCAGAACCACCGGGAAACGCTTCGAGAACAACATGCGCGCTCTGGGAGAGCTGGAGCTGGTCGGCGAGGTACGCGGCAGCCACTTCATGATGGGCCTGGAATTCGTCAAGGACAAGGTGCGCAAGACACCGTTTGCCGCCAGCGACGAGATCGGTCAGAAGGTTGCTCAGGCTGCGCAGAAACGCGGCCTTATCGCTCGACCGCTGGGCAACAGTCTGATTCTCTCGCCTACCCTGATCATGACCGAAGCGCAGATTGACGAGACTTCCGATATATTGCGCGAGAGCATTTCCGACGTGCAAGGCAGGCTTTGACCCAGCCATTCGCCAGGAAACACGTAGCCGTGGAGCAATCATGTCAGTAGAACACATCGATGTGCTGGTGATCGGTGCAGGACAGGCCGGCATCGCCGCCAGCGAGCATCTGGGCAAGGCAGGCATCTCACATCTTGTACTGGAGCGTGCGCGCATTGCAGAGCGTTGGCGATCCGAGCGTTGGGATTCATTGGTGGCCAATGGCCCGGCCTGGCATGACCGCTTCCCGGGCATGACGTTTGCCGGCTTCGATGACGACGCCTTTGTCCCCAAGGAGCAGGTGGCCGACTACTTCGTTGATTATGCAACGAAGCTCGACGCCCCTGTCCGCGAAGGTGTCGCGGTCACCGAGGTCCGTCGCAGGGAGAAGGGTGCAGGATTCATCGCGCAAACCTCAGCCGGCCAGATCGAAGCTCGTTATGTCATCTGTGCCACCGGTGCCTTTCAACACCCGCTGATACCGCCCATTGTCCCCGAACGCAACGGACTGACGCAGATGCACTCGACGGGATATCGCAACCCTCAGGACTTGCCGGACGGCAACGTACTGGTGGTCGGCGCAGGCTCATCGGGGGTACAGATTGCCACGGAGATCATGCAGTCCGGGCGCAAGACCTTCCTGTCCGTCGGTTCGCATGACCGCCCACCCAGGCGCTATCGCGGGCGCGACTTCTGCTGGTGGCTTGGTGTCCTGAATCTGTGGGATGCGGAAGCCTCGGAACAATCCACCCACACCACCATTGCAGTCACCGGCGCAGATGGCGGCTACACCATCGATTTTCGAGACATTGCCAATCAGGGCATGACGCTACTGGGCCTGACCGAGAGTTTCACTGATGGCATCCTGACCTTCTCCGACAATCTGGCGGATAACATTCGCCAGGGTGACGCGAATTATCTGGCCACCCTCGACCTGGCGGATGCGTATGTCGAACGCAATGGTCTGGACCTGCCAGAGGACCCGCAGGCCCGCGTGCTGGGAGCCGACCCGGCTTGCATGACTGACCCCGTAAGGGAGCTCGACCTGCAGGCCGCGGGCATCAAGACCCTCATATGGGCTACCGGCTTTGGTGTTGACTACAGCTGGCTCAAGGTGGATGCTGCGCTGACTGACGATGGCCGCCCGAGTCACAAGCGGGGTGTATCGAGCGAACCGGGCGTGTATTTCCTGGGCCTGCCCTGGCAGTCGCGCCGCGGATCCTCATTCATCTGGGGCGTCTGGCATGATGCCGGCTTCGTCGTCGATCACATCAGGAAACAGGAAGGCTATCTGGCCTACCAGGGCAGCGCCAAACGCCTTGATACAGCTGCGACAGGACAATGAGATGACCCACACACGCATTCGCAAGTTCAATACCGCCGACACCTACCCCGAACAGAAACTGGACAACGATCTGTGTCAGGCCGTGGTCGCTCGCGGCGCAACCGTGTTCCTGCGAGGACAATGCCCGCAGGATCTGGACACGGCCGTCAACATCGATAGCCACGATCCTGTCGAGCAGACACACAAGGTCATGCAGAACATCCAGCAGCTGATCCAGGAGGCCGGCGGCGAGATGGCACACCTGTGCAAGGTGGTCGTGTACATCACCGACGTGCGTCATCGAGAAGCGATCTACCGCACGATGGGTGAATACATCAAGGACATTCACCCGGTATCGACAGGTCTTTGCGTATCGGCTCTGGCACGACCGGACTGGCTGGTCGAAATCGATGCCACCTTCGTGATTCCCGACTGAGAACGCCGCATGACATTCTCGATTGTGGCGCACTGCGCCGAGACAAAGCAGTTCGGTGTGGCCATCGCCTCCTCATCACCCGCCGTGGCTGCGCGCTGCGCCTTTGCCCGATCCGGTGTCGGCGCGGTTGCCACGCAGAACGTCACCAATCCGGCCCTCGGCCCCGCAGCGCTGTCGCGACTCGCCGCAGGATCTCCCGCCGCTGATGCTCTGGCGGCCACCATCGCCGAGGAGGACTACCCGGAGTACCGACAGTTGTTGGTGATCGATTCGGCAGGCAGAACAGCCATTCATTCAGGCGACAAGGCATTGGGCATCTGGACCTCGGCAAGCGGCATCGACTGCGCGTCGGGTGGCAATCTGTTGGCCAATGACACCGTGCCTGCAGCCATCACGGACGCCTTCCAGAATGCCCGCGGATCGCTGGGTGATCGCCTTGTACTGTCCATGCAGGCAGGTCTTGCAGCCGGTGGTGAAGCAGGCCCCGTGCACTCTGCCGGTCTGTTGATTGTCAATGAACAGGATTGGCCCTATGCAGAGCTGCGTTGTGACTGGACAGAAGACTGCCCGATCAGCGCCATTGCCCGCGCCTGGGAAGTCTACAAACCGCAGGCCGATGACTATGTCACGCGTGCGCTGGATCCGCGGGCAGCACCGTCATACGGGGTGGCCGGGGATGAATAGGGATTGACAGGGGCAAGCCCTACTCCCCGGGTTTTCTCGAAAACGGATTGACGTACAACTGATCGTGGCTCTCCACCCCCACGTCAAACACGCAATCGGACTTCGGCCGCGCCACACACAGCAATACATAGCCCGCGGCTGACTGGCGCTTGTTGATGGCAGAGGCACCCGGTTGTCGAACCGAGCCGGATACCAGGCGTGCGGCGCAGGTAATGCAACCCCCGTAACGACAGGCCACTGGCAATACCTCGCCAGCGGCCTCGAAGACATCCAGAATGTTCTCGTCCTCGCCTACCCGCAGTGACTTGCCGCCACGATTACGCAAGGTAACAGTGTGACTGGACATGCTGCGCCCGATTCAGATCCAGATATCGGACGAACAATCCCCGCCCGGATATCGCGTTTCGTGCGCACGCGCGGGTCCATGGGGTTCCTTGCCGAAGTCAACTACAAAATCCTCACGGATCTTCATGCCACCGTTTTCATTGTCACAATCAACAATGAGCATGATGCCCCCGTTCTCCTTCATCGACGGGTAGAACTGATTGTCCCAGGTGGAGAACAGCGACGTCGTGACGTACAGTCGCTTGCCATCGAGCGACAACTGAATCATCTGCGGTGCCCCGTCGACACTGACTCCATTGACCACTGGCGCCTTGCCCAGCATCCCGCCAATCCAGACTTGCCCGGTGAGTCGGGGATTGGCCGGATCGGACACATCGTACTGGCGCAGGTCTCCGTGCAGCCAGTTGGAGAAATAGAGATAGCGATCGTCCATCGACACCAGAATATCGGTGATCAGACTGGGCATGGGCACCGGGAACCCTTCGACATCCACTGTCGGCACATCGATGACCTTGTTGATCTGCACTTCCCCATCATCCTGGTGATAATGAAAGATATTGGAGGCCAGAGCAGCACCGACAAAGCCATGCGTGCTGTCGGGGTTGTGCAGAAAGCGAGCCTCCAGAGGAATCAGACCTTCCTCCCCCAGATCGAAGCTCTGCGCGACGCTGCGATTCTCGAAATCCCAGAAATGAACATGCTGCCCGTATTTTCCGCTTGCCACATCTTCCAGCTCGAAACCGGGCATGAAGGTATTGGGTGATGCCCATTCGGTGGAAATCATCATGTTGTGGCGGGGCTGATACCAGAAATCGTAGTTGAACTTCATCTCGCCCAGGTCCTTCTCCCAGCGCCCCATGATCTCGAAATCCTTGTTCAAGTGCAGGAAACCACCGGGGCCATTGCCTTTTGCATCACCGAGCATGGAGACAATGATGTCAGCGCCCAGGCAATGCACCGTATGCGGTGCCGACAGATTGGTCTTCTCCTTGATTTCGCTGCCTTCGATGGTCTTGAATAGTGTGGGTTTGCGCGGGTCCGTTGCGGTGTCCACGATGTAGAAGTTGCTGGTGCGCACACCTGGAATGATCAGGTATTTGCGCTGCATGCTGCCATCGGTATTGCACGACGAACAGGCATTCCAGCCCATGTGGTGAAGCTCATCTCCGATGGTCGGCATCTCCGTGCGGTGAATGACCTGCCCATAGGTGTCACTGGTTTCATCGACATCGATGGTTGCCAGGTAATCAGGCTTTTCCACCCCCGTGCCGGTATAGATACAGATCGTGTACACCACCTTTTCCCGCGGCGCCTTGATGGCTTCCTGTGGCGATGCGTAACCGGGGCCCGCACAGCAACTCTTTTCCGTCTCTGCCATTTCTGCACTCCTCGTCTGTGTTGGAAGTATCGAATAACCACTCGCCATTGATGACAATGCAGCATTACACAGATTCTTGAAACGCACAATTCAGTGAGCGACACGATCCGGGGGCCACCGGTGCAGACGTTATTGTCGCTGCGTTGTTTCCCAATCTCGCGCTGACAGCCTCCGGGGTGAACCATGGCCGGTCGGATCGACTCGCACCGAGTCACATCACGTCAGACCGAATCATGAAGCGGGCGTTTTACCCTGAGCCATGCAAAATAATGACTTGCACCAGGACAACAGCAAGACCTCTAATACAGTTGTCTGTTGTTGCACATCGCCACTACCGCGGCATTGCCGAGTCGGGCCGCTCTGGAGACCGCATCATGAAAACGATTCCCCTGCTTCTGACCACCGCCCTTTCACTGGCATCCACTGCTGTCTGTGCCAGTCTGGTAACACCAACCGTTGAAGGGGATCAGCTCAGCTGGGATGCCATCCCCGCGCTCACCATCAATATACACAGAGGAGATGGCTCCTACGTGGAGTCACTACCGGGCACGACCACACGATGGACCGCAACGGAACCTGGCGAATACTATCTGGTGGCCGCAGACGACGGTGACTGGAGAGACTGGCCCCGTTCGGACGTGGTGACAGTTAAGGACGGCTCAAACAGTGGAGCACCCATGCCCTTCGTCAATTTCATCGGACTGTCCTGGGAGCCGGTTTCTGCGCTCAGCATCAACGTACACCGGGGAGACGGGACCTTTATCGAATCCCTGCCCGGTGACGCCAGCTACTGGCAACCCGATGAGTTCGGAGATTATTTTCTGGTCGCAAGCAATGACGAACCCTGGCAGAACTGGCCACGATCCGAAACGATCACCGTCAGCTATCCCGACGCTCGACCGGATGTGATCACGGGTCTTCGAGCGGATGTCTATAGCCAGAGCGCGGCAGAAGTGTTCTGGGATAGAGTGCCGCAAAGCGGCATTCGCTATCGGGTTATCAAGGGCGGTGAGATTGTCGCCGAGACGGATGGCACCAGCTGGTTTTCGAACAATCTCACTCCCGGCAGCACGACGGTGATACACGTACTCGCCATCGATGCCGACGGTGTTGAATCCGCGTCGAGAAGCGTACCGGTCACAACGCCTGGCGATCGACAGGCGCAGCCTTATCCGACGATCAGCCGAGACAACCATGAAGCCCTGTTGACCGAGGTCTTCGGCATCTACTTCGGCGCACAGTATCGGGAGCAGCTGTCGACAATGGCCAACCAGACCGTGCCCGACCTGCAAGCCACCTTCGAACCGGACTTCAGCGCCGGCACTCCCTATGCCTGCATCAATGGTGGCCAGCTTGTCTTTGAAGGACCGTACACCGTGCAGTTCGATGATTGCCGCGTCGAGGACGCTGTGTATCAGGGGAACTTCAATGTGCACCAGTATTACGGCGATACCGACAGAGTCTCCTCCAGTGGCGTCAGCATCCATGCGGACTCGAATACAGAGTTTCATTTCTCCGGCAGCCTGGACGGCGCCATACAGGCAACTCCCGGCTTCTACAGCGCCGAGGACATGAGCGTGTCGATACTGAGCAGCGACGATGAATGGCACCTGGAGCACGCCAATCTGGAGTACACCTTTGCGCATCTCCTGCATTCATCGCCATTTCTCAATACCTCCTTTTCCGGCAGCTTCGACCTGCGTTCATCGTTGACCGGCAATGAGCTTGTCCACGTCAGCACGCTCAGGTACTTCGATCACAGTCAGCTACTGACCGGCAGAACCGACTGGAACTACAGCTCCGGCATACTGAGTCTGACAGCGGCAGATGGCAGTCAGTTGATACTGAATGCGGATACCGGCGATAGCGACACGGTGTCCATGCAACTGATCAATGGCCGGAACGTGAATGAATTCGAGCAGACATGGCTGACTGACTGGACAGTCTGGCAGCAGGTACTTGCACGCTGACGCACGCTCGAACCGAGTCACTGCACGGATTGCTGTAACGCCCCTCTGAATCCGACGTATAGGCTCATTACTGCCTTGCAGAGCGAGGACCTGTTGTATCTGTTCGAGATCGGCGGCGCCAGCATCAAGATCATTGACGTGACTACTGGCGAGACTCAGCGGACGATTGCGCTGGACTGCCCCGCATCTCGTCTGCTCTGGCTGTGCCTGGCAGCCCTGTTCGATCTACCAGCCGGAGCCACCATCGTCTGGTCTCTGGCAGGTGTAGCCATTCTCTACTGGCTCTCTGTACCACTTGCCAAGGCTTGCATAGGCTCTCGACATGCCCCACAGTTGCACAGAGGTGTCAGCCGCAAGGATTGACTGGCGCCCGTCCGACGTCTGACTGCTTACCGGTCGACGATTCAGTACAGAGAGCCGAATGAAAAACGTACAGACCATCATCGACCATGCCGAGAAGACTTGCCGGGAACACGGTTCACGACTGACCGACAAGCGCAAACGCGTGCTGTCCGGGCTGCTGGAGTCGGAAAAGGCACTCTCTGCCTATGAGCTTGTGGAAAGCTGCAAGG
The DNA here is from genome assembly GCA_947492525.1 of uncultured Granulosicoccus sp. Taxonomy (GTDB): domain Bacteria; phylum Pseudomonadota; class Gammaproteobacteria; order Granulosicoccales; family Granulosicoccaceae; genus Granulosicoccus. The sequence continues at coordinate 255,995 of CANLNQ010000002.1, read as the reverse complement.
AGAACTACGGCGAGTCCATCCCCGCGATGTCGGTCTACCGGATTCTGGAGTTTCTGGAGCAGGAAAAGCTCGTCCACAAACTCAATCTGGCCAACAAGTACGTCGCCTGTTCGCACATCACCTGCGACCATGCTCACGAGGTCCCGCAATTCCTGATCTGCAATGTGTGCCAGGCGGTCAGCGAAATCACCATCAAGAAAGCCACACTGAAGGAATTGCAGAAGAATGTCACCGAGGCAGGCTTTCACCTCGCCTCACCACAGATCGAGATGAACTGCATCTGCGACAGCTGCCTGGACTCTGCTGCCTGAACCCGATCTGAAGGGCGCGTGTTGATGGCTGCCAGACTGGTCAGCCACAGGCCAAAGACCGTGCCAATGGCTGAGCTTGTTACCTGTCGAGCATAAAAAAACAACCTGCAAGCCTTCCCGATGCTTGACTTGCCAGCGTTTACTGCAACGGCTTATGCACATGGCGACCTTCAACGCCAGTGCAGCGCCGGAATTCGGTCAAAGTAACAGGTAATAAATTCAAGTCATTGTTTTTATTGAAATTTTCAGATGGTCAAAAAATACGCAATCTGACAAGACCGTTACAAACAGTGGGATGCAACACGCTATTCAAGTGTCATCCACAACCTTATCCACAGAATTTGTGGATAACCGTGGATGGATGCAGACGCCTTGGTGAATTGCCGGAATCTGAGCCAAACCCGCTGACAAGGCATCTTTGCCGCTGTTTTCAAGCACTTGCCTGACCGGTGCTGCGTGCCGGCTTGCCAGATACGCCGACCACCGTGAATACCGTGAGCACGCTCGCCAGGGCCACCACCCAGAACACGCCGTTGGCAGCCCCTTTATCCAACAGGAATCCGAACAGCAGCGGTGCGATGATGCCGCCCACATTGAAACCCGTCGACACGAAGCCGAATACGGTCCCCGCCTGCCCGGCCGGGGTGAGCGAACGTACCAGCATATCCCGAGACGGAGCGATGGCTCCACTGGCAAAACCGCACAGGGCGAACAGGCTGCCGCTGAGCCAGATACCGGGCGTCGTCCAGGCCAGCAGGGCGATGCCTGCCCCGATTCCCAGTAGACAGGCAACAATGGTCTTCTGCAGATCGCTGCGCCCATCAGCTATGCGCCCTCCCACCAGCACCCCCAGTGGTGAGGCGAACAGCCAGGCGGAAATCAGCGTTCCCGCCAGGGTCAGACTGAAGCCGTGCTGTTCGTGCAAGGCGGTGACACCAAAACCGGTAACCCCTCGCCCGATCAGCGTCAGACCGATGAAAAAGGCCACGGACATCAGGATGGGGCGTGACAACAACAATTGACGACGGGTCATCACCGTCTCGCTCCTTGTCTCTACCGAGATGTCGGACGCTGCCTCGCTCGTTTTCTCAATCGACATGTCGGGCGCCGACTCGCTCGCCTTCCCAACCGACAAATCGGACACCGTCTCAGTGACTCCTTTGTGGACGCGAGCCTGATGCGTTGCATCGGTAGCACTCGATGCCGATCCGTGTTTTCTGGTGGGCCTTGCCCTGTCCGTATTCAACCAGTCACGCCGAAGGTACAAGACCACGGCAACAGCGACACCGAGCAAACCACAGACAATCAGCGCGTGTTGCCAGCCAAACAGAGACGCCAGCAACAGCACTGTCAACGGTGCCAACGCTTCGCCAAAATGCCCTGATGCCGTGTGATAGGAAAACGCCCTGCCCATTCGTTCAGGGCGTGCAACGGCATTCAGAATGGCATAGTCCGCCGGGTGGTATACCGCATTGCCCAGCCCGGCGATCCCCATGAAAACGACAAAGGCACCGTAGACGGGCCACACACCCACCAGAGAAAAAGCCAGGCCCTCCAAAGTCAGACCCGTAATGAGCACCCATCCCGCGCCGAGGCGATCGACCAGCACGCCCATGGGTGCCTGAGCCAATCCCGTCATGAGGCTGAACAGGGTTATTCCGAAGCCCAGTTGGGTGTAACTGATCTGCAGGGTGTCGGCAATCACCGGTAGCAGCGGCGGCAGCAGAAGCATGTAGAAGTGACTGAAGAAATGAGCCACGCAGATCAGTCCAATGGCCCAGCCAACGGTACGTGGCGCGTGCAAATCTGCAGTTGAAACGACCAAAGCGCACTCCCGGGGGGTTACTGACACGCAACCGCTAAAATATACTGCATCCTGTCAGTTTTACGGCGACTGCACCAGCGCAGAACACGGCTTTTTACACCGCCATGCCCTGCGCCGCCGCCTATCGCATTGTGATTCTCTTCACAAGGCTTCAGTTTTCCTGCTTCACCGTCGATAGTCTGCCCATGGCTATTCGAATTGGTGAAACCGCACCTGATTTCCTGGCAGACTCGTCACAGGGGCCGCTGGATCTGTATCACTGGGCGGACGAGAATTGGGTGGTGCTCTTCAGTCATCCTGCGGATTTCACGCCGGTGTGCACCTCGGAGTTCTGTCGGTCGGTAGAGCTCGAGGAACAGTTTGCCCGTCGCGGCGTGAAACTGTTGGGACTGTCCACCGATTCAGTCGAGCATCACGCTGCCTGGATCAACGACATCAAACGAATCACCCAGCGAAGCATCGGCTTTCCGATCATCGCAGACCCCGAACGTCGCATTGCCAGACTCTATGAAATGATCCACCCGCAGGAAGATGAATCGGCCGCCATACGGGCACTGTTCGTCATCGACCCCGCGATGAAAGTCAGGCTGACGATGAACTACCCCATGTCGGTCGGCAGAAACTTCGGTGAAGTACTGCGAATCATCGATGCCATGCAACTGGCAGACGCACGTGGCGTCGCCACACCGGCGGACTGGATCAAGGGCGATCCCGTTCTGATACCGGCATCCGTATCGAACGAACAGGCTGAAGAACGGTTTCCCCAGGGGTGGCAGCAGATCACCCATTACTACCGTCTTACCGTGGTGAAGCCTGTCGACGAAAAACCCGAGCCATCGAGGCGAGCTGGCTGATTTCGCACTGCCCGAGGGCAAATACGCCCATTTATCGAGCAGCCGCCAGCCATTGTTCGTGCCAAACCGGGGCCAGGTAACCTACACCATGGCATAAGTCGGCGGATTTACCTTCCTGATACTTGACTTGAAGTCAATTCCTCACTCGGTTTATGCACATCAAGGCCCGCACGACCTGTTGACAGGCTGAATATCGTCAGAAAACCGGCATAATAATCCAAGTCATTGTATTTATTGGCTTTTTACGGTTGTTCAAAAAGTGTGCAATTTGACAGTAGCGTTACCCACTGCGGGATGCAGCACTCTGTTCAAGTCTCATCCACACACTTATCCACAGAATTTGTGGATAAGCGTGGATAGTTCATCTTACTGTTTCAACGAGGATCGATTCGCAGGCTTCTGCGGGCCATTCCCACCAGAAATCAGCGACACAGCGGCTCACCGATCTGCACCCGCACCGAATCCAGTCCCAGCAAGGCGCCTTCGTCACCGGTGGCGATGACCTCGTACTGCACGAAGTCTCCTTCGGCATTCGATGCGTCGTACCAGGATGTGCCACTGGTCGTGTCGACAAACTCGCCGTTCTTGCGGATTTCGTATCGATGCACGGTGCCGCTGGTATTACGGTTCCAGAAGAGTTCAACGTCGTACCAGTACACTTCGGCACGAAGCCCCTGAGGTGAAGCCGGTCGTTGATCGCCGGGCAGATAGGCACCCGGCCCCGTTGTCGAGCCCGGGCTATTGCCGGGCTGCAGCTCGTTGGAGAACTCACTGGTCTGCCCGAATGCATGAAGCGCTCTAACTGTGTACACCGGTGTTTCATCAGCAGTGGCTGTTCTGTCCATATAGGAGCCGTAGTTGTCGGTAGTCTCCAGCAGAACACCATCCCGAAAGACCTGCGTATCGTAGTCGTGCTGATACGTGTACACGCCGACGCCACTGACATCGAAGAACAGCTCGGTACCGATTCCATCGCCGTAGAAGCTTGCCGCCGACAAGGTCAGCGTGGGCATCGTCAGTTCCCCATTGACGGTATCGAGCAGCAGTTCCCGGGTTCCGTCAAGGTTGCCCGCCAGGAGTTCCAGTCGATCCGCATCGGTATAACCGTACAGAAACCCGTAATCGGCATGAACGTCCCTGTAGGTCTGGCCGGAGCGCGTCACAGCCAGGGGAGTCCGGTTGCGCTGGCTTCCGACATAGAGTCTCCCGGCGCAGTCCAGTTGACCATCTTCGGTCAAGGCACAGGCGACAATATCGCCGCGTTGTTGTATCGGTACTACCTTGCGATAAGGCCCGTTGTCGAAGCGAGCTACCAGCAGATTGCCAACGGTCGCCGACCAGCAGTCGGCGCTGCCGTCTTCGTGCATGGCGCAGTTGATATCGCCGTTGCTGTCGAACTGCGTGAACGGCGAGTCCGTTCGTGCCGCATAGGGCACCAGTGTGCTGTGAAAATAACCCCAGCAACTCAGTTCCTCGGTTCCCTTGATGCCACAGCTGTTGGCGATATTGAAGGCTGACACATCCGCAAGCGCACCGATATCATCGGGCACATCGGTCTGACCGTGAACATTCTGTCCCCAGCACTTCGTCGTCCCTTCGCTGTCTATAGCGCAACTGTGGTATGGGCCGACACTGAGCTTTACCACTGGTGCATCGAAACCCGGTGGATAGATCTGGTCCTCGTGGGTATCCAGACCCCAGCATTCCACGTCACCGTCATCGGTAATGCCACAGGCATGACGAAAGCCAAGGCCGATCTCGGTAAAGAGGGAATCGGGAGCTTGCAGGGATGCCTCGGTCGGTTCTCTGGAGGACGTACAGGCGACACTGCCTGAATCCGAAAGACCACAGAAGCGATCACCGTCTACGGTGATCTGCGTGTACTCGGCCTGCGCCATCACAGGCAGCAACATCACGACAACCAGGAGAGCGATCATTCGTTTCATGCAGGTTCCACCGGGCTGGATAATCGGACATCCAGACTATACGAAAGGCGGGGGCAAGTCTGGTAGAAATACCCGCAGCTAACCACGGCAATAATGCAACTACTGAGCTAGCAGGATGTTTGACCTTTGTTCACTTGCGGGGGTATGAAACCGCCAGCTCCTGCAAATGAGCAAGAAGTGCCTTCATGACTTTCGTCATCCTCACACCATTGTCCAACAATCAGCTGTGAAGTGAATGGCCAGCCGGGTCTGAGGCTGTCACGCCTCCAGAACCGGGTGCATCATGAATGCGTGGTTTGCCACCGCTTTCTCGCTGTTCGTTGGCATGACACTCACCCAACGTGGTAGAGTTTGGGCAATATTTCCCCAATTCATGAATGCAGCCATGTCCTTTCGTTGGTCATCTGTTCTTCTGATCCCGATCTGCCTGGCGACGATTGCCGCCTGCGGAAGTGGTAATACCGGCCTTGATGCGCAAGGCACGACAGCCACTGGAAACGTCCCACCCTTCGTGCAACAGGGCCTGCTCGACAGTCACTGGACACTGGAAACCGTGCGCGACACGGAAGGGCAATACCGGCCGCTGCCACTCGATGCCACCTGGCGTCTGTCCTTCACTGCTGACGGCAGTGTCGGCGGCGATGCCCTGTGCAACGCTGCCGGTGGGAACTGGCACTCAAGCGATGCCACGCTGAGTATTACCGACTGGAGCGAGGACGGGGCTTATTGCCCATCAATTGAAACGATTCCTATCGCTACCCGTGAAATCGTGCAGGGCCTGCTGACTGGCGCTACGGTGATGCCGAACGTGAACGCCGGACGATTGTTTCTCGACGCGGGAGACAACACGCAACTGGTGTTCTCCGGACTCCCCGAACGCGACCAAGGGTTCCGCGTCTCGGTTGAGACTCTGCTGCGTACCCCCGGTTTCACCCGAGCCAGTGATGGCAGCCCGGTCTTTGGTGAGCTGTCATCCCCCTTCGTCGTCTATCGAGACCACGCATCGCTCGACGCGGACTACGCCCTGCTGCCTGCTGAGGACAGTCCCTTGCCTGCACTACCGACCATCGACTTCAGCAACAGCATCGTCATCGGCGCCTACCTGCCTCTGGACGGATCCGTCAGCAGTGATGTATTTGTTCGTGGTGCCTGGGTTGATGAAACAGGGCTCGATATTGCAGTGTCACGATTCGACTCGTCGATACCGGACGAGGCTTCCATAGACTGTGCAGCAGCCGATGCCTTGACGGCTCCGTGGACGCTGGTTCGCATTGACAGCGTTGCAGAGCCGGTGCGCTTTTCACAAATGAGGCGAGCGTATTGCAGTGGCATTCCGACGGCGGACTAAGCGAGCCATAGAGCCATAGACCCATAGACCCATAGACCCATAGACCCATAGATCCATAGATCCATAGATCCATGCTCAATCAGGCCACAGCGGATCCAGGGTCAGCAGCATTCGTGACTGTTCACCCGGGGTTATTGATGGTGAACGATGTATGGCCCCAGGCCCTTCATTGCCCTGCCAGAGCCCACCTTTCAACAGCACCACTTCGCCACTGGCTGCACGCTGGCAAGGGCCATTGACGATATCCGGATCCGACAGGCGGCTCTTTTCCATTCCTTGATCATCCAGCCATTCCGTGCCCGATCCTCTGTAAGTGCAAAGCATGCGAATCGGCACTCGATCGATATGCCAGCGCGGACACATGGCCTTGTCCACGCTGGCAAAACGAAGACCGACGCTCGGGCAATCGACCAGTTCGCACAGAATCTCCACCAGCAAGGCGGCATCACGTCGCAGTAACTCACTCCCCTCATCGCGCGAAAGATCATATCGAGCTTGATTCAGCACTTACACCGCAAAACAAGCCACCCGCCCGGCAAACTTCTCCTGACTCCTCACCGGGGTCTCTTTCAGACAGTGCTCACTGGCCAGTGGGCAACGCGGATGAAAGCTGCAACCCGTGGGCGGATCGATGGGACTGGGGATTTCGCCTGTCATCGCAGCCCGGTCGCGAACCGGATTCTGTAAATCGGGAATCGTGTCCAGCAGCATGCGAGTGTAGGGATGCATGGGGTTATCAAACAGATCTTGCTTGGGCGCTATCTCCACAATCTTGCCCAGATACATGACAGCGATGGTATCCGCCATGTGCCGAACCACGGACAAGTCGTGACTGATGAACAGATAGGTCAAACCGAACTCGAACTGCAGGCGCTTCATCAGATTCAGGATCTGCGCCTGGACCGATACATCCAGTGCCGAGGTGGGCTCATCACAGACCAGAAATTCCGGCTCTCCGGCCAGTGCCCGCGCGATCGAGATTCTCTGGCGTTGCCCGCCGGAGAATTCGTGAGGGTATTTGCTGCCATCGGCAACACTCAGGCCGACGGTTTCCAGCAACTCGCCAACACGCCGGGCAACGTCTGGCCGGGACAGGCCGGGCTTCAAGGTTCTGAGTGGCTCGGAAATGATCGACGATACGCGCCAACGCGGATTCAGGCTGGCAAAGGGATCCTGAAAGATCATCTGCACCCGGTTCCAGTCACCGCGATAGACAATCTCGCCGCCTGTGGGTTTCTGCAGGCCGGTGGCAAGCTTCGCTATCGTGGATTTGCCGCAACCACTCTCGCCCACCAGGGCCAGCGTCTGACCTTTCTCCAATTGAAAATCGACACCCGCCACGGCATTGAGAAACTGTCGCGGGCGGCGTTCCAGAACGCGATTCAACCAGGGTGCGGAAACGTCGTACTGTCGCTGAAGAGCGTTGGCTTCCAACAGTGGTAATTGGCTCATGTTCTCACCTCATCTTCGACAGCCCAACAGGCAACTCCGGATCCTGATACGGTCGGTATATCGACTGTGCATTTGTCAATGCGACGAGCGCAGCGCGGATTGAAGGCACAACCTGCCGGTATGGCATTCAGTCTCGGCATATTGCCGGGAATCTGCGACAGTTCCTGCACATCCCCCGTCAAACTGGGAATGGCGCCCATGAGGCCAACCGTGTACGGATGCCTGGGTGCCCGCACCATGGCTTGCACATTGCCCACCTCTGTCAGCCGTCCCGCATACATGACGGCGACACGATCTGCCGTCTCGGCAATGACACCCATATCGTGCGTGACCAGCATGACGGCCATGCCGCGCTCCTTGCACAGGCGCTTAAGCAGGCCGGTAATCTGCGCCTGTATGGAAACGTCCAGCGCCGTGGTGGGTTCATCGGCGATGATCAACTCGGGCTCGGCACACAAGGCCAGCGCAATGACGACACGCTGGCGCATGCCTCCCGAGAACTGATGCGGGTAGTGATCCACGCGTGCCTCGGGCGCCGGTATTCCCACCTCGGTCAGCAATTCGATGGCGCGTCGACGGGCATCGCTAGCGCTCAGCGGCAAATGTTGCCTGATGGTCTCCACCAACTGCTTTCCAACCGTGAACAGCGGGTTCAGACTGGTCAGGGGATCCTGGAAAATCGCACCGATGCGCCGCCCGCGATACTGCCTCAATTCGTTTTCTGTCAGTTGATCGATACGTTCACCAGAAAGACTGATACGACCAGCGGCAATACGGCCGGGTGGTTCCAGCAGGCCCAGGATCGCCATGCCGGTCATCGACTTGCCTGCACCGCTCTCACCCACCACGCCCAGTATCTCGCCGCGGTCGATGGACAGTGACACACCATCAACCGCCGTCAGCACACCGTGCCGGGTGGGGAATTCCACCCGCAGCTCTTCAACTTCAAGCACCTTGTCACTCATGCCCCGTTCTCCGTGGATAGCTACTGGAAAAGATCTCGTCCACTGGTGGATGGCCCAGTGTTCTCTTCGGATACAAGCCCGTCACCTTGTCGAATTGCTGTTGAGCCTTTACCCAATCAGCATCATGGTCCACGCCGTGCAGTTCGCCATCGGCCATCACGTGCCTGCCGTGAATGAAGACATCCCGCACATCCCGACCATGGCAACCGGTCATCAGGCTCTGCACCGGATCAGGTGTCTGCAGGGTGCGGTCCAGTCGGATGACGATGACATCCGCCAGGGCGCCTTCCGCCAGCTTGCCCAGATCATCACGGTTCAAGGCCCTGGCACCTCCGATGGTGGCGGCATCGAACAGGTCTTCACTGCGACAGCTCGCCACACCACCTGCTTCTCTGCGATTCATGATGACCCCTAGCTGCAGGTTCTGGATCATGTCCGGTGGCCAGGTATCCGTGCCCATGGCCATGTTGACCCCCTCTGATCGGAAGCGTGAGAACGAATTCAGGAAGCTGCCGTGACGGGCTGACACCAGCGGGCAATGCACTACCGTGGCACCGGCGTTCGCCACCAGCGCTCTGTCACTGTCGGACATGTATACCCCATGAGGCAGCAGGCAGCGCTCTGTCAGAAAGCCCATGCCGTGCAGCCACTCGATGGGAGTGCATTGATGTTGCTGCTGCACCAGAGCCAGCTCCGTCTCCGACTGACAACAGTGCAATCTGACCGGTATATCCAGTGCCCGGGACGCCTCGGCGGTTCTTTTCAGAAACGCTTGCGTACAGGTCTCGATGCGATCCGGTGCCAGCATGGCACGAAGCAAGGGACTCTGTCTGGCCTCCAGCCGCCGGGCAAACTCGATGGCGGCGTCAAGCTCTGCCAGACCCCGTGCCTCGTCGAACTCCGCCACGATCCTGCCATCGTCCTCCACCACCTGATTGCCCGTACGGCAGGCAGGCCCGAGATAGACGCGCAAGCCGAGCTGCTCGGCACTGCTTGCGGCGCACTCGAACTCTTCCACGGTCTCGCCCCATTCCCGGTAGAACAGGGAGGCAATGGGCATGGCGGTGGTGATGCCGTTGCGAATCAGCTGCGAGAAGGCAAAGTGCTTCTGGAAAGCAAGCTCCTCCCTCGAGTACATCTCGAAGGGTCCCTGCTCCACATAGCTGCGTGGCCAGACCCGTCCTTTTCTGGCCGGGGGTGAATTGTCGTAGGCCAGAATGGTGGTATCCAGATCCGACAGGGCATCCAGATCGATGAAACCCGGGGAGATGATGGCCTCCCCGAAGTCATGACGCTGATCGACAGGTCCGTCGTAGCCCTGCCCGACAAAAACGATGGTACTGCCCTGAAAAACCAACTCGGCATGCTCATGAATCACATGCGTGCCCTGCTCGTGGCCGATCACCCAACGGGCAGTCAGCAGCGTATGGGTCGCCATCACGGTGCCTGCAGCAGGCATTGGCCATTTTCCGCAATGGTCTTGCCGCGCTTGAGGACGCGTCTGCGAGGTGGACGGCTGGCAACGGCTTCGGTCAGACTTTCTCCGGGCACCAGCACACAGTCACCGTCGCAGCCGGGGGCGAGACCGTAATTCTCGATACCCATGACATCGGCCCCGCCATGAGTGCAGACATCCAGCGCCACCTCGACTTCATCATCACGGCGGAAGTTGTTCTTCTGTGCAATGAACATGGCACGCTCCAGCATGCAGGCATTGCCGAAAGGTCCCCAGGTATCGCGTATGCCGTCCGAGCCCGAGCAGACCGTCACCCCCGCTTCACGCAGTTCCCGGACCACCGGTGCCGGCGAGGATGCCGGAGCGGTTGTCATGATGGAGATACCCTGCGTCGCCAGTTGCTCCGTCAGCCTGGCAATCTGCAGTCTGTCCGAGTGCCCCAGACAGAAGGCATGGCTGATCGTGACCTGATTCTGCATGCCATGGGCGATGGTGCGCTCGATGATCATCTCCATGGAAAAGCAGCCCATTTCACCGCGCTCATGCAGATGAATGTCCAGTGGTTTTCCATAGCGCTCCGCCAGCGCGAAGATCGCATCCAGATGGCCTTTCGGATCTCTGTCGATGGCACAGGGATCCAGTCCTCCCACCACTTCGCAGCCCAGTTGCATGGCCTGGTCCATGAGTTCAACCGTGCCTTCTCGCACCATGAGACCGGATTGCGGGAACGCGACCAGCTCGATGTCGATCCAGCCTCGCAACTTGTCTCGCGTGGCCATGACGCCTTCGATGCCCTTCAGGCCATGCACGGTATCCACATCGACATGACTGCGAATGAATGTACTGCCCTTGGCCATGGACAGGATCGCCTGGCGTTCGCTCTGTACCCGGGGATCGATCCCCAACGCCACCTTCGATTCACGCTCGTTGGTAATCTTGTCCAGCAGCAATGGGCCCACCTCGTTGCGGTACCAGGGCAAACCCACCAGAGACTTGTCCAGATGGGTATGGGCTTCCACCAGTGCCGGAATCAGCAAGCAGTGTTCACCGTCTATCACCTCGACCCCGTCGAGGGCAGCGTCCGTGATGGCACTGAACGTTCCATCCACGATCAGTACATCCGTGGCGTCAGCCCCCATGGGCCTGACATCCTTGAGCAATACGGAGTGTGTCATGTTCATCAACCTATCGAAGCTTCGGGTTCAGGGCGTCTCGCAACCAGTCGCCAATCATGTTGACGGACAGTACGATGAGGCACAGTTGTATCGAGGGAAACAGTACGACCCACCAGAGACCGGAAAACAGGTACTGGTTGCCGATGCGGATCAGCGTACCCAGTGATGGCTGATCCGATGGCATGCCCACACCGAGAAAACTCAGCGTGGCTTCAGAGAGAATGGCAAGGCCGAAGTTCAGGGTGGCTGCCACCATGATGGGTGTCAGCGTATTAGGCAGTATGTGATGGAGCAGGATACGCCAGGACTTCACCCGTATCAGTCGGGCCGCCTGCACATATTCCTTGCCCTTCTCCACCATGGCGGACGCTCTCACCGTTCTGGCGTACTGCACCCAGGAGGGCACGGCAATGGCCACCACCAGTATCAGACTGGTCAGTGATTCTCGCAGGTGCGAGGGCAGCATCTGCACCGCCACAGCGCTGATCAATATGGCAATCAGAATGAACGGCATGGACAGCAGCACATCTCCCAGCCGCATGATGGCGTTATCCACCCAGCCACCGTAGTAACCGGCAATCAGGCCCAGAGTCAGGCCCACGCTCAGAGCCAGCAGTACCGACAAGGCGCCGATGAACAAGGAGGTGCGCGAACCATAGAGAATGGCTGAATACAAGTCGCGCCCCTGCACATCGGTACCCAGCACATAGGGATACTCACCTCCATCCAGCCAGATGGGCGGCAATTCGGAGTTCATCAGATTCAACGCCGCCAGGTCATAGGGGTTCTGCGGCGTGATCCAGGGTGCCAGGATACTGGTGAGAATCACCACGGCCAGCAGCACCACGGCGAACACGGCTGATGGCCGTTGCTGGAAACTCCACCACAGATCGCTCTGCTGCCAGCGACTGAGAACAGGTACATCAATGGCCATGGGCACTTCCTCCTTTGACGGCAACTTCGCTGCGCAGTCGCGGGTCGACATAGGCGTAGGTGATGTCAACCAGCGTATTGATCAGCACGAAAATGAATGACACCAGCATCAGATAGGCGGCCATGACCGGGATATCCACGAAGGTGACGGCCTGAATGAACAGCAGCCCCATACCGGGCCACTGGAAGACCGTTTCGGTCACCAGCGCAAACGCAATCAGATTGCCTATCTGCATTCCCGTCAGGGTGATGACGGGCATCAGACAGTTGCGCAGGGCGTGGCGCCAATGCACCACGCTCAGCGGCAGACCCCGTGCACGGGCAAACTTGATGAAGTCCGAACGCAGTACTTCCAGCATCTCGGCCCTGACCAGCCGCATGACCAGCGTTATCTGGAACAGCGACAGGGAAATGGATGGCAGGATCAGCGCCGCACGCCCGCTGTCGGTAAAGAATCCACTGCTCCACCAGCCGATATCGACGGTCTCGCCTCGCCCGAATGCCGGCAGCCAGCCCAGAGAGACCGAAAAGACCAGAATCAGCAGAATCCCGACCACAAAGCTGGGCAAGGAGACACCGACGATGGAACCGATCTGCAAGCCGTCGGCCAGCTTGCGATCCTGATAGACCGCTGTCAGCACACCAAATGGCACACCGATGATCAGGGACAGCACGGTGGCCACGATCACCAGTTCGAAGGTGGCCGGGAATCGCTCGGCCACCAGTGTCATGACATCCTGCTGATTGCGATAGGAGATACCGAAGTCGCCCTGCACCGCCGAGCCGACGAACCGTGCATATTGCGTCAGCAGGCCATCATTGAGTCCGAGCCGCTCGCGCAGCTCGGCCCTGTCTGACTGGGTCGCCTGCTCGTTGACCATCATTTCGACCGGATCACCGAAGAACCGGAATATCATGAACGCCAGGAATGCCACCGCCAGCATCACGAAGGCGGCGTTCATCAGGCGTTTGAGCAGAAATGCAATCATGGTCCTTTTCTCATCATCGGATCAGCGAATGGATGCAGTTACCCCAGGCAAGCTGTCATTGCATCGAGGCAAACCACAGGCGTGGCTTGTTGTCCGGGAACAGCGGCATGTCTGTCACCGCCTCGGTCGTCGCCCAGGCCATGGGTTGCTGATGCAGGGGCAGCATGATCAGTTCGTCCTTGACGATCTGCAGGGCTGCGGTTTCCATGGCGAGTCGCTTGTCCAGATCCAGCTCCGCCCCGGCGCTTTGCACCAGTTCATCCAGCTCCGGGAAGGACCAGTCACCCCAGTTGAACACACCCGAGTTGCCTTCCTTGGAGTGGAAGATCTGCAACAGTGGGCTGTAGGCATCCAGCATTGGCAGTGTGGCCCAACCCAGCGTATAGACGTCTGCCTGACCGTTGGTGCGCTTGGGAGTCTGAACCGCACGCGGCGCGACATCCAGTCGGGGGCTCAGTCCGATGCGACTCCACATGGAGGCAATGGCCTGACAGATCTGCTCTTCATTGACCAGCCCATCCTGCAGGCAATTGAAATCGAATTCGAAACCTTCCGGCACGCCAGCCTCGGCCAGAAGCGCCTTGGCGGCGTCGACATCGAAGGCCATGCGTTCATCCAGGGACTCGGTATAGCCGGGAATGGGTGGTGCAACCACGGCACCGGCATTGCGAGACTTGCCACGCATGACCTTCTTCTGCAGCTGATCCATGTCGATCGCCTGATACAAGGCCTGACGTACTTTCAGATCCTTGAACGGATTGTCCGAACCGTTATCGAGCGTGTCTCGGTAACTCATGCCGATCATGACCGTCCGCAGGTCGACACCTTCCAGCACGTTGACCCCCGGTGCAGCCTCCAGACGTGGCAGATCCTGTACCGGCGCATCGTTCGTGAAGCTGATTTCACCGGACAACAGCGCGGCAACCCGCGTCGCCGCCGATGTCACCGGCAGCAGCTCGAAACCTGTCAGATTATGTGCCGGCGTATCCCACCAGTCCGGGTTGACCGTGAATACTGTCTTCGCATCCGGCTGCCGGCTCTCGACAATGAAGGGGCCTGTGCCATTGGCATGGTAGGTGGCGTAACCCTCGGTACCGGCGCCGATATCCGTGGGCAGTTCCGCATCGTTCTCCACCAGCCACTGCTTGTCGAAGATGTGAATGTTGGTCAGGTCATTGAGCAGCAGTGGATACGTGCCATTGAGCACGATGTCCAGCGTCAGGTCATCGACCACAGAGGCACTGACATAGGCCGGCAGATTGCCCTTCAGGGGCGACGTTTCATGACTGACTCGTTGCAGTGAGGCGACCACATCTTCTGCCGTGAAGCTGTTGCCATTGTGGAACGTGACGTCGGGTCGCAGCTTGAAGCGCCAGGTGATCTGGTCTTCCAGAATCTCCCAGGACACCGCCAGAGCGGGTTCGATCTTCAGGTCCTTGTCATAACGCACCAGGCCTTCATAGGTGTGGTTGAGCACATTGATGGTGAAACTGTCGCCGTAGGAATATGGATCGAGCGAACCGATATCCCGATTGGCGCCCCATTTCAAAACCTCGGCATGGCCCGCGGTGCAAGCCAGCAGTAGTGCGGTGCTGGCTACGAATTGTCTTGATTCAAGCTTCATGTACGTCTCCGATGGTGAATGCGTGTGTGGCTCTGGAATACATCCTACACATATCGTATACAAAAACAAAATATTTTTGTATACGATTTTTTCGGATATAGTATCCGCAAAGTTGGACCGGACCTTTCACAACCACGAGACGCAATGACTGCATCGAAATCACCTACCTCTGGCGTCATCGTTTACCAGCGCTTGCGCCGCGCGATTCTGGAACAGGCACTGAAACCCGGCACCCGGCTGCGTGAAGACGCGATCGGCGAGCAGTTCGGTGTCAGCAGAACCATCGTTCGACAGGCGCTGGTTCGACTCGAAAGCGAGCATCTGGTGGATACGCAGCGCAACCGCGGTGCCTGTGTTGCCGAGCCCACGCTGGACGAGGCCGAGCAAATCTTCGAGATCAGGCACTGCCTGGAGGCCGAAGTCATTCGGCGGCTGGTGCAGCGCATCTCGGTAATCGGCCTGGAATCACTGGATGCTCATGTCGACCAGGAAGACCGGGTAAGAGGCAAGGACGGTCCTGTCTCCATCCGCCTGGCGGGCGAATTCCACATACTGCTGGCAGAGCTGACCGGCAACAAGATCCTGTGCAACTACGTGTCGGAACTGGTGACGCGCTGTTCACTGATCCTGGCGATGTACAGCCGATCGCATTCCAGCGATTGTGCCGTGGATGAACACCGTCAGATCATTCAGGCATTGCGAGACAAGGATATCGATGCTGCCCTGTCCATCATGAATCACCATCTCGGTGCCGTACAAGGCCGTGCAAGCCTGTCCGGCGATGACGACGACAACCTGCAATCGGTATTGGCACGATATGCAGAGGACCCCAAGGCATGACACACACACCCTTCGACTTCAAGACGCTCGACAGCAAGGATATCTACAAGCTGCTTATCGGTACGGTGGTGCCACGCCCGATTGCCTGGGTGACCACGATCAGCCCGGAAGGTGTCGTCAATGCAGCCCCCTACAGCTTCTTCAACTGCCTGTCCTCCGAGCCACCCATTCTGGCCCTGGGCATCGAGAACAGAGAGCACCGCTCACTCAAGGACACCGCTGCCAATATCCGACATACCGAGGAATTCACGGTCAATATCGTTGGCCGGTCCAACATCGATGCGATGAACATCACGGCAACGGCATTTCCCGAAGCTGTCAACGAACTGGCCGAAGCCGGATTGACCATGATCGATGGCGTATCCGTGTCCTGCCCCCGTATTGCCGAGGCCCCCGTATCGTTCGAGTGCAAGCGTCATATCGGACTGGAGATCAGCCCCTCTCGGGAGATCGTTCTGGGCATGGTGCAACAGGCTTTCATACGCTCCGACATCGTCAATCCGGCAAACCACCATACCGACCACGCGAAACTGGATGCCGTGGGTCGCATGGGAGGCCACGGTTATGCCTTCTCTCTGGACTATTTCGACCTGCCGGGAATCAGCGTGGAGCAATACGAGTCGGGTGAATATCCTCGTTACGCGGATATGATCGTCTAGCGTTCAATTGGCTTGCTGCAAATCGGGCTTCTGTTTCGTATCCAGGCAATGACGAACGCTGACCCGTCGACGGGAGAGCGACCCGGTTGTGCGGGTTACCAATTCTGACCCGACAAGTTTCTCGAGGTCAGAGCAATTTGACTACGGCGCTGCAACCTCCATTGCAGCGCCGTCTGTGTCTGCGCGCAAGCAGCGTAGGGTCAGGCCCCGATCGGGGCTCGACACATCAGTCAGCACCGCGGACCGGAATGGGTGCATCAGGGTCCGGCTTGAAGGCTTTCTGAATGGCGTAGCAGCCTGCGGCAATGACGATGCCAACCGCATCTGACAGCAGCCCACCTTCTATCATGAACAAGGCCGCCAGCATCAGTGCGCCCCGGACAAACCAGGCAGAGCGCCGTCCCATGAACCAGCCTTGCACGCCGGCCGACAGCAGAAAGACACCGAATATGGCCGTCACCGATGCTTGCAATATCGCCAACCAGTGACCTTCCATCAGGATGGCGCTGTTATAGAAGAACATGAACGGCACGATGAAGGCGGCGATACCGATCTTGAAGGACGCGACCGATGTTTCCATCGGATTCGCCCCGGATATACCGGCGGCAGCATAGCTGGCCAGCGCCACGGGAGGCGTTATCGCCGAGAGAACAGCGAAGTAGAACACGAAGAAATGCGCGGTGAGCTGGGGAATACCAAGCTGCACGAGCCCTGGTGCGACAACCGATGCGGCCACGGCATAGGCGGCCGTGGTCGGCATGCCCATGCCCAGCAGGATGGATATGCACATGGCAAAGAACAGGGCCAGCAATTGCGACGTGTCAGCAATGCCCAGCAACACGGATGAGAAGCGCGCACCGACGCCCGTCAGGGAAATGACCCCGACGATGATACCGGCGCAGGCGCAGACGGCAATGATCTGAATGGACATGATGCCGGCCAGTTCGAAGGCCCTGAAGACAGAGCGAAGCCCCATTCTGTTCGGTGTAAGCCACGACACCACTGCTGCCGCTATCGTTGCCAGTGCGCCCGCCCGAATAACGGAATACCCGGCAAACAGCGCATAGATCAGAATGATGATGGGCAGAAAAAGGTAGGCCTGACGCAGCATCTTGCCCAGCTTGGGCAATTCGTCCTCACGCATGCCGCGCATGCCAAGCTTGGCCGCTTCGAAATCCACCATGAAGTAGACGGAGACGAAATACAGGACCGCAGGCAGTATCGCGGCCACCGCTATATCGGTATAGGGAATACCGGTTATTTCCGCCATGATGAACGCGCCGGCTCCCATGATGGGCGGCATGATCTGACCACCGGTCGAGGCGGCAGCTTCCACGGCCCCTGCCGTCCGGCGATGGTATCCAACCTTCTTCATGAGCGGAATGGTCAGTGAACCCGTGGCAACGACATTGCCGGCGGACGTACCATTGATCATGCCCATCAGACCCGAGGCAAAGATCGACACTTTTGCAGGCCCGCCACGCGTGCGGCCAGCAGCGGCAAAGGCGAAGTTCACGAAATAATCACCCACCTTCGACGCTTGCAGGAAGGCGGCAAAGATGATGAACAGAATGATGTAGGTGGAAGATACCGCCGTGGTTGGCCCGAGGATTCCGGCATCGGTATACACCTGTGAAAAGAACCGGGCCCAGTCGATACGCGGTGAATTCAGAAAACCGGGCAGCAGGTGCCCGACGAACACGTAGATGAGAAAGATGCCGGCAATGATGATCAGAGCCAGTCCGGTGACTCGCCGGGTCAGTTCCATGATGAGCGCGGTGCCGGCTATCGCCGCCAGCGAAATACCGATCGGCGCGAAAGGCGTGCCGGTCGAGTTGCGCATCAAGGTGCCATAGATCGTGATGAGGTAGATGGCGACCGCCAGCGCACAAACGCCGAGCACCAGGTCAGGCAGGGAAAACAGATGGCGAGGAGAACGATCCAGCCAGCCAAGCACGATGCCACCGAAAGTTGCCAGCAGCAGCGGCACACCGAACCAGTAGATCTCCGGTGTCCGGAATTCGGGAGCGATACCATTCCACATGGCACCGGCAGAAATGCGGTAACCAAAGCTGATGGCGGCTCCACAGGCAACCAGCGCAGCGGCCAGCAGAATCCACGACAGCCAGGTCACGGGCGCTTGAGGGGTCTGCTGTTCAGCGAACTGCAAGCGCGCACCAAAGAGCAGAAAGCCGATGAACAGCGCTCCCGCCACGTGCACGATCCGGAAATTCCATGTCTCCAGCGGGAAGCTGGGCAGGAACGGCAATTCGATACCCGTCATCCCGGACAGGGACAGACCGTTGAGGGCCGCCATGTGAAACGCAGAATACAGCGCTGTCAGCGTGGCGATGACGATGAAACGCCAGTCGGTGAACAAACGCCGATTCGCCTCGATCGGCTCTTCATCCACGCCTTCAGCCAAAACGGCAGTGTTTGCATCATCAACAGCGCGTTCTGTCATTTACATACTCTCCGAAAGACTGCACAGACCTGAATGCAGCCAGCGCCCAGCAGACGGGCGCCGGATGCGCTGCCGATGGGATGATCAAGGTAAGGGGCGTGTCGGGGCAGCATGTGCCCCGACACCCGTGCGAAACAGACTTCTATGGAAGAAGTCGCTCCTTATTTCGCGCTGAAGACCATCTCGTCGGAGATGTCGGCGCCTGCGTTGTCACGAAACCACTTGGCCGCGCCCGGATGCCACATCAGCACCTGGTTCTTGTCCCAGTTTTCCGGGATGGTGGAGGCCGCCGCCTTGTGAATGCCGACCATGCGCGCATTGTCAGACATCACCACGTCGACAACCGCTTCCACGAAACTCTCAGGCAAATCGCAGCTGGCGATCGAGAAGTTCCACATTGACACCGATCGAGCGTCTTCGGTCAAAGACGTGTAGGTGCCGGCATTGATGCTGAACGGAGCCACGGGATAGGCTTCCTGGATCTTTGCCTGTTCTTCTTCCGTGAATTCGATGATGTTGACTTCCGTCTGCACTTCCAGCTGGCTGACGGCAGGCACGGGAACGCCGGCCGCAAAAGCGATGACATCGAGCAGACCGTCCTGCAGCTGGCCACCCAGATCCGACCAACCACCGTTGCGCCTTTCAAAGTCGACGCCGAGTGTTTCCATCATGAGAGGGAAGTAGGTATCAGAGGTGGAACCGGCGGGGCCGAAGCCGATCTTCGCGCCAGCAGGGATGTCGGCAATGGTCTCGATGCCGGACGAGCTCAGCGTTGTTACCGAGAATGGCGTCTGGTACATCGGGAACATGGCACAGGCATTGTCCATCATGAGCCCGGGGGCGATGGGGTTGGTACCCGCCAGCGACTCTGCCGCGGGCCCCATGGTCGTCATGCCGAACGAGGCATCACCGGTGTGTACCAGAGCCATGTTCTGCATGGGGCCGCCTGTGACTTCCGCACCACCTGACAGACCCAGCTCCTGGGCAACCAGGTTGGCCCAACCGGAGCCATAGGCGAAGTAGGTGCCACCTTGCGAAGCGGTGCCTACCGTGAAACTTTCAGGCCAGCCGGTGCGATCAACATCCTGAGCCTGCACACTGGACAGACCAAGCGTCAGTGCCGCGGCCGTGACTACTAGACTTGCTTTCATCATTCTGTATTCTCCTCGGAGTGTTTGAGCACGACTGTGATTCTTCCTGTCTTTGTGCCCACCAGTCGCATGACTGATAACAATCTATCAGCTATGCGTGCTGCGGGGAATGTTAACTCACCCGCCAGCGCATGTGCATCATGAAGACTGCCCGGTATCGATTGAATGACCTATTCGCCCTGGGCGGCCACTGACAATGTGAAATAACGCACGAACCAGCAGCACCTCAGTCCAGATGTTCGCACCGCGGATGAAGTCGGTCTCTGCGGCAAGCCATCCCGTCGCGCGTGAACAGTCACTATCAGGCAGATCACATCGCCGAATACCCCCCATCGACCGGATACACTGCGCCGGTGATGAAGCTGGCCTCCTCCGACACCAGCCACGCCACCAGCGCGCCTACCTCGGCCGTCTGGCCCCAGCGATGCATGGGCGTTCTGCCGAGTATCGGTGCGTTACGCTCTGGGTCAGCACGCAAGGCACCGGTCATCTCCGTTTCAATCCAGCCCGGTGCAACCGCGTTGACCCGAATATCGTCAGCAGCCCATTTTCCGGCAAGTGACTTGGTCAGTTGCGCCACGCCGCCCTTCGACGCCGAGTAGGCTGGCACCAAAGGTCCGCCAAAATAGCTGAGCATAGATGCCGTGTTGACGACAGCGCCGCCGTTGCGCGCCAGCAAGGCGTGCGCAGCCAGGCAGCAGCGCATTGTCCCGGTCAGGTTGATATCGATGACGCGCTCGAAGGTCTCGATCTCGTATTCGGCCTCACGGGCCAGCACGCCTGCGCAATTGACCAGCGCATCGAGGCTGTTCAGCTCGTTGAAATAGCTGACTACCGCTGCGTTGTCGCGTACGTCCAGTGTTTGTGCACTGATCATGCTGTCAGCCTGTTCGTGACGAAACGCGTTCACTTCGGCGTCATCCACACCGGTCGCCATGACTGACCAGCCTTTGCCCGCCAGTGCCACCGACACGCCCTCTCCGATGCCCCGCGTTCCGCCGATCACAACCACTTTCTTCATGCCATTTCTTCCTCACGATTTTCTCGCAGAACCGAGCCATACAGCTCGGGCAAGGGGGACCTGTCAATTCGAGCAATCGATCAGGATCTTGATATCACTGGCATCACTGGCGGCCATGTCGTCGAACACCGTATGAGCAGCACTCAAGGCCAGTGTGCGAGTAATCAGTGTTGCCAGCTGCCCGGCCAGCTCGGAGGCCAGTGGAATACTGCGACGGAACTGCTCGCGGGTATAGACGCGCGAGCCAACAACGTGCAGTTCCTTGAACGCCAGATCCAGCAGTGGCAAGGGGCTCATGCCCTTGTGCAACGAGGCCAGACAGATCGTGCCCCCTGGGCGCGTGGCCTTGATGGCATCTACCATGGCCGGGGACACCCCTGCACATTCAAAGGTCACATCCGCACCGTCGCCGCCGGTATCTGCGTAGACACTTTCCGGAACGCCATGCGAACGGGCATCCACTGCAGTGAACCCCATGCTCTCTGCCAGCTTCAAACGTGCCGGATTGATGTCCGATACCAGCACCTTCGCCGCACCCGCGTGGCGCGCCACGATCGCCGTCAGCAGGCCGATCGGGCCCGCGCCGAGCACCAGAACCCGGTCAGCCACCCGCAGACAGGATTGCTCGACGGCCCGCAAGGCGACTGCCAACGGCTCTATCAGCGTCGCAATCTGATCATCCAGATCGTCTGGCACTGCGAACAACAAGTCTTCGTCGACAGCCAGCCGCTCGGCCATGCCACCATTGCCGTCAATGCCGATCAGACGCAGCTGCGAGCAGATGTGCGGGCTACCGGTACGGCAGGGGTGGCAGGCGCCACAGGAAAACAGCGGGTAGGCAACGACTCGTGCCCCCTTGGCGAAACGTGCGGAGTCCGCTTCAATCTCGCCGATGAACTCGTGGCCGAGCACCAACGGTGCCGACGCTCGCGGGTGTGTGCCGCTCCAGATGCCGACGTCCGTGCCGCAAACGCCGCAGTAACGCACGGTTAGCATGCACTGCTTCTCGACTGGTGCCGGGGCTGCGATATCACGTATTTCGATGGCTTTCGGACCGGTGTAGACCAGCGCCTTCATGATCGGCACCTCGGCACGACACAGCTCTCAACAAGGCTTTCAACAAGGCTCTCAATACGGCTTTCAATGCAGCTCACAGCGCCGATGGAGCCTGGGTTGGCAAGGAGGCTCTCTACGTCGCAGGCAGTGCAAAGCCAGTCCTTTGAGCCGGCCACCCCTCGGCCGCATGCGCCCCGGCAACGCGATCGTCGCCCGTCACTCATCGAATGAACTGATCCACGTAATCACCACCCAGCCCGACTTCCTCATAGTGATTGCGACACAGCTCGATCTTGGTGAACACATCCTCGAAGCCCATGGTCTTGCCCCAGGGGTCGACATAGAGCATGACGCCGTTGACCTGAAAATACGTGATCATTTCCGTGACATCGTCTGGCACTACCAGCGTATGCGTCTCGCCCGGCGGCTCGTACACATAGCCGCCCTCCTCGGCAACCCAGTCGTGCTCCAGATAGTGCCAGCGACCTTTCAGCACCCAGCCGTGCACCGGTTGGGGGTGGCGATGACGCGACAGCACACCGGATTTACGTACGCGCAGCAGATTCATCCAGTAGCCCTGCGAGACATTCAGGCACAGCGGCCGAAAGGAGACATTCTCCGCCTGAGGCACCCAGACGCGTTCATCGGTGGGAATACCGTTGGGAACCACGATTTCCTCGGCGGCGTTGGGGGGAAACGGCAATTGATACGGAACGCGATCGTTTGTGCCGTTCTCGGCCTTGTCCTGCTCAACAGGCATGCTCTCTCTCCTTGCCGGGTTAATTCGAAAACACCTGCTCCACCGCGCCAGCCTGAATCAGGCAGCCGCATTTTCCGTGCATCAGGTACTACGCAGGAGTATACCGTATACTGTATGCCAGTTCCTACACCTCATATCACCCACTTCATGAACGATCTCGTCTCAAGCCAGGAGCGCCCCAAATCCCTGACCGATCATGTAACGGATGAAATGCGTCGCTGGGTGATTACCGGAAAACTGGCGTTTGGCGAGAAGCTCTCCGAAGGCAAGATCGCCAAGGCGCTCGATGTCAGCCGCACCCCGGTGCGTGAAGCCATCAACCGCCTGGAAACCGAACGGTTGTTGACGGTCGAACCACAGCGCGGCAGTTTCGTCTTTTCCATCGAGAAGAGCGATCTGGCCAAGCTGTGCGATGCACGAATCTGCATGGAGGCCTATGCACTCGAAACGGGTATTGCGGAAAACCCCGATGTCTTGCACCGCTCTCTGAAAGCCTGCCTGGATGACATGAGCCAGGCACGCAAAGCCGGTGATGATGCCCGCTACCTCGATCTGGATGCGGACTTTCACCAGCGGATCATCCGTTCGGCAAACAACCCCTTCATCACTGATGCCTACCAGACCATCGCGCCTCGCATGGCCGCCTTGCGACATCGCCTCGGCCAGCACCCCGACCATATGGAGAAATCCTGTCGAGAACATCGGGCCTTGTGCGCGGCGGTGGGCAAAAAGGATCTGACGGACGCGCTGAAGATCCTTGCCAGCCATATCGACCGGAAGGAAGGCAACTACTGGAGCAAGCTGGCCTCGGATTCCCCTTGATTCATGATGCCCTGAATAGATCATTCAAGGAGTGGCGATGACCTTCAGCCGTATGTCGTATGCCGTATGCCGTATGCCGTATGCCGTATGCCGTATGCCGTATGCCGTGGGTCGTGGGTCGTGGGTCGTATGCCGTGGGTCGTGCCCGCATCATTGCCACTGCCTCAGCGCGTACCAAGCCTGTATTCCGTCGGCTTCATGCCGGTGTGTTTGCGAAAACTGCGATTGAAATGCGACAGCGAACCAAACCCGCTTTCCATGGCAACAGTCAGGATGCTTCCCTCGTCTTCCAGCAGCAGTGCCTGTGCATAGGACAAACGCAGTAGCTGCACATACTGGTTCAGCGTGACTCCCGTGGACTTCTTGAAAAGGCTCATCAGATATTTGGGATGCAGGCTGGCGTTGTCGGCGATTGTGCTGGCATCAATGTTTTCCCGAAAGTGTTCGGCGATGAAGCCCAGTATCTGCCGGATCTTGTCGAAACTCTTCTGATCCGGCGTCTCCAGCGCGCCGTCGCGCTCCGTGCCCAGATCGACCAATTCATAAGACTCCAGTGCAATGCGTTCTATGCGCAACAACAGCTCTTCGGTGGCGTGGCGCTTGCGCTCGGCATCGTCCGAACGGAAATAGCGGCACATGCGTGCAAATGCGCAGCGATCCTCCTCGGCACGCTCGGTTGCAATCAATGCTGCTCCGTGCATGAGCTTTTCGCGAATCTCGTCGGACAGGCGCAGCCGGAAGAACTGCACGAGCGGCAGGTGGATGGCCTCCATTCGGGTGCCTTCCTCGAAATCGGCAAGACGATGCGGCAAGCCACCCCAGAACAACGCAATGTCGCCGGGGCCAATCCGGAACTCGCGCCCGCACATCTCGTAGCGCGTCGAACCGGTCTCCACGTAGTTGATTTCTATCTGCGCATGCCAGTGCGAAATCGGCATGACACCGGGCTCCCCGCGTCCCAGAACGATGTCGTTGGGCAGGGCTTCCACCGTGCTGTCGCGCGGATTCCAGATGTTTTTTTCCGAAATCTTACTATCGGATGAAGTTGGCTGTCCCATGGGCAAGACGATTCTCCTGATGCTGCAATACTAACAGTCATGACAAACGTTCCAAAGTCTCAAGGCTGATCAGGAGAAAAAAGACATGCGACATACAACAGTTTGTGCAGCATTGGTGCTGCTTGCCTCAACCGGTATCGCCCGGGCAGAAACCGAGGTCAAGGTCTGGTCCTGGGGGAGCGCCGCGCCCGCACTGGAAGCCACTCTGGAAGGATTCAACGCCCTGCATCCGGACATCAAGTTGACGGTCGACAAGCTGGGCTATTCCGATGTGAAGAGCCGGGTCCTGGCTGCCTGCGCAGCCGGCGGTACCGGGCTGCCGGACCTGTTCCAGTTCCAGAACACCGAGATGGAATTGATCACTGCACAGTTTCCGGATTGTGCAGCCGACCTGGTACCGCTGGGCTTTGATGCGGACCAGCAAGCCGCCTTCCCGGAATTCAAGATGTTTGCCCTGCGTCAGGGAGATCGCGTCGTGGGCATGCCCTGGGACTCCGGCCCCGTGGTGATGTTCTACCGCCGGGACTTCTATGAAAAGGCGGGCGTGGATGTGGCCAGCATAGAGACCTGGGACGATTTTCAGGAGGCCGGCAAGGCAGTGCAGGCAGCCAACCCCGGCGTGACCATGATCAATGACAACCTGAACGGTGGTGCCGAATTCGTGCGCATGATCGGTGAGGAGCAGGGTTGCGGCTACTTCTCGTCGGACGGTGAATCCATTACGGTGTCGCAGCCCGGCTGCGTTGCCGCACTGGAAGTGGTCAAGTCACTCAAAGATCAGAAGCTCATGACGGCCGCCGATTTCAACGGAAAGCTGCAGAACAACGGCGCCGGTGTCGTGGCAACCCAGATGAGCGGTGCCTGGTTCGAGGGGTCCGTGCGCAACAACGCACCGGAGGACCAACATGGCAAGTGGGGCATCATGGCCATGCCCAGTGTTACGGCAGGCGGCTCGCGAGCCGCCAACTTCGGCGGTTCATTGCTGGCAATCAACAACAACAGCCGCGTCAAGGAAGCCGCCTTCACCTACCTGAGTTATGCACTGGGCTCCAACGAAGGACAGATCACCATGCTGCGCGAACAGGGCCTGGTGCCCTCGCTGATCTCGGCGCTGGATGACCCCTATGTGTCCGAACCGAGCGAGTTCTGGGGTGGCCAGAAGATCTGGGAGCTGGTTCTGGGGCGACTGGAAAAGATCGCGCCGATCAATGGGACGGAATACTTCAGCGATGCCGATCAGGTCGTCATCGCGAACCAGACGGCCTATCTGGCCGGTGGCTTTGACAGCGCGCAGGCTGCCATGGACGACGCGGCAAAGCAGATCAGTTTCGCCACCGGTCTGCCCATCGCCGAGTGATTCCGACCAGCCGCGAACCTGACGGCGGGGCCGAGTCCCCGCCACTTCAACAGTCTCCCGAACAGGACCCCATCCAATGCGCCAGCGCACGCAAACTGCCTATGGGTTTTTGAGTCCTTATCTGCTGATATTCGCCATCTTCTGGCTCTGGCCCATTATCCACTCCTTCTACCTGTCGTTTCTATCGACGCGGCGTCAGCCCTGGAGCTTCAACCCCGGCATGACCTGGGGGCGACTCACGCAGGATCCGGCTTTCTACAACGCATTGTGGAACACGCTGAAGATTCTCGCCATTCAGGTGCCGGTCATGCTGACACTGGCCACCTTGCTGGCGGTACTGCTCAATTCGACGCTGCTGCGGGCACGTGGCCTGATCCGCTTTGCCTTTTTCGCGCCCGTGGTGATCGGAGAGGCCGCCTATGCGGCTGTGTTCCGGCTGATGTTCAACGATGAATTCGGGATCGTGAACAAGACGCTGGAGGGTATCGGACTGGACGCCGTCAGCTGGTTTTCCAACCCCACTGCGGCCATGTCACTGATCATCATTGCCGTGACATGGCGCTGGGTCGGCTACAACGCCATCATCATCCTCTCAGGCTTGCAATCCATTCCTCAGGATGTCTATGAAGCTGCAACCCTGGATCGGGTAAGTCCTCGCCAGCAGTTTCTGTATATCACGCTCCCCCTGCTCAAACCGGTCATTGTCTTCTGTCTGGTGCTGTCGGTCATTGGCTCCATGCAGCTGTTTGCCGAACCTTATCTGATTACCAATCTCGGGGGGCCCGGCGGGGCAACGGAGACCCTGGGTCTGTATCTCTACAAGCAGGCCTTCCTGAATCTGAACTTCGGCTATGCATCGGCCATCGCCTACACGATTGCCGCACTGGCTGTATCGATTTCCATACTGAACCTGTGGCTGGGGAGAGAACGTTCATGAAGTCAAGATCAAGAACAGTACTGCTGCGCAGCCTGGCCCTGCATGCGGTCATCGTGCCGCTGGCCCTGCTGTGGCTGTTGCCCATCTGGATGATGATCGTCTTCGCATCCATGGAGGACAGCGCCATATTCAGTGCCGAAGTTCAGCTGTGGCCCGGCGACAGATTCATCGAGAATTTCCATGAATTGCAGGCAGAGCTGGATTTCGTGCGCACGATCGTTGTGTCTGTGGTGGTAGCCGTGATCTACACGGCCGCCTCAGTGGTGCTGACCTCCATGGCCGGCTGGGCGCTGGCACGCTACCGCTTTCATGGGCGCGGGCTTGTCGTATCGATCATTCTGGGAACGATGACACTGCCCTACTTCGTGGTGGTCATCCCGCAGTTCATCATGGTGGCGCGGGACTTCGGACTGTCGAACACCTGGATAGCGCTGATCGTGCCGCCGTTGTTCAATTCGCTGGGCGTGCTGTTCATGCGACAGGCCTTCACGATGATGCCCGCCGACCTGTTCGACGCGGCACGTATCGATGGCGTCAGCGAATGGCAGATCTTCCGGCATGTTGCGCTGCCACTGGCGCGGCCCATGCTCGCCGCATTGTCGATCATTCTGTTTCTGCATTCGTGGAACAACTATCTCTGGCCGCTGCTGATTTCCAATGATCGATCGATGATGACAGCGCCCGTGGCGCTTGGATCGCTGTTCGGGCTGCTCGATGTCAGCTGGGGTGGTGTCATGGTTGGCTCGGTCTTGTTGACCGCCCCCATGCTGGTGGTTTTCATTTTCATGCAACGTTTCTTCATGGCCGGCATTACCGCTGGCGCCGTGAAGTAGGAGTTCGACATGGGTTCAGTTTCTCTGGAAGGTGTCAGCAAGTCCTTTGGCGCCATAAAAGTCATTCACGGTGCCGACCTGGACATTCAGGACGGCGAATTCGTGGTCTTTGTCGGCCCGTCCGGCTGCGGTAAATCCACCTTGCTGCGGATGATCGCCGGACTGGAATCGATCAGCCATGGCTCCCTGAGGATTGGCGATCGCCTCGTCACCGATGTCGAACCCGGGGATAGGGGGATCTCCATGGTCTTTCAGTCCTATGCACTCTACCCGCACATGGACGTGACCGAAAACCTCTCATTCGGCTTGCGCATGAATGGCAACAAGGCAGCCGACACCTCGGAGCGCGTCAGGGGCGCGGCGAGCGTACTGCAACTCGATTCCCTGTTGGCTCGTCTCCCCAAACAGCTATCCGGCGGACAGCGACAACGGGTCGCCATCGGCCGCTCCATCGTGCGTAAGCCACAGGTCTTCCTGTTTGACGAACCCTTGTCGAACCTGGATGCCGAGCTGCGTGTGCAGATGCGGGTGGAAATCGCCCGCCTGCACCACGAGCTGGGTGCAACCATGATCTATGTCACCCACGACCAGACCGAGGCCATGACCCTGGCTGATCGGATCGTCGTTCTGCGTGCCGGGCATATCGAGCAGGTCGGCACTCCTCTGGCGCTCTACACGGACCCGGACAATCAGTTCGTGGCCGGTTTCATCGGCTCACCCCGAATGAATTTCCTGACCGGTGAGGCACGAGGCCATGTCGATGGACGGCAGGCGGTCGTGCTATCGGGGCAAGGCGATGCCGTGGTCGAGGTTGCACTGTCGCAACCGCTGCCCAGTGGCACGCCGGTATCGCTCGGACTGCGACCCGAACATGCCCAGGTGGGGTCACCCGGCCCTGGCACTTTCACCACCACGATCGACGTGGTCGAGTATCTGGGGGCGACCAGCTATCTCTATAGCGGCACCACCACGAAGGAACCATTGATTGTCGCGCGACAGGGCGTACACACCGATCGCGCAGGCGATCAGGTCGTTGTCGGCGTGCCGCCCGACAAGGCAATCCTGTTTGCGGCCGATGGCACACGACTGCGCTGAGCAACTCCACTTCACACAGACAAAAGACCGAGCAATCATGACTTTCGAACGAGAGGCACGGCAGACCCTTGGCGTCTGCTACTACCCCGAGCACTGGCCTGAATCGCGCTGGCCCATCGATGCGCAGATGATGGCTGCCGCCGGCATCGAGTATGTACGTATCGCCGAGTTCGCCTGGTCTCTGCTGGAACCGCGGCCCGGCGTGCATGACTGGGGCTGGCTGGACCGGGCAATCGACGAGCTCGCCGCCAGGCAACTGAAAGTCGTGCTGTGTACGCCAACGGCGACACCACCCAAGTGGCTGGTTGATCAGATGCCCGACATGCTGCCGGTGGATGCCCAGGGCAAGGTGCGCGGTTTCGGCTCACGCCGACACTATTGCTTCAGCCACGAA
The DNA here is from genome assembly GCA_947492525.1 of uncultured Granulosicoccus sp. Classification (GTDB taxonomy): domain Bacteria; phylum Pseudomonadota; class Gammaproteobacteria; order Granulosicoccales; family Granulosicoccaceae; genus Granulosicoccus. Next base: position 226,670 of record CANLNQ010000002.1, on the reverse strand, counting down.
GGCTACCGACGCGAATGCGCTCGAATAACCGACGCCATGGCACGTCGCTATGGGGATCACCCGGCCGTTGCGGCCTGGCAGACAGACAACGAATACGGCTGTCATCGCACCACGCTGAGCTACTCCGATGCGGCTCTCGCAGGCTTTCGCCGATGGCTTGCGCATCGCTATCAGGAGATCGGCAATCTGAACCGGGCCTGGGGCAATGTCTTCTGGTCGATGATCTACGACAGTTTCGAGCAGATCGAATTTCCTGCCGGCGCGGTCACCCAGACAAATCCGTCACACCAGCTTGATTTTCGCCGCTATGCCTCCGAGCAGGTGGCCAGCTTCAACAAGTTGCAGACCGATATCATTCGCCAGCACTCACCCGGCCGCCCGATCAGTCACAACTTCATGGGCAAGTTTTTCGAGTTCGATCATTACGCGGTCAGTCAGGAACTCGATATCGCCGCATGGGATGCCTATCCACTGGGTTTTCTGGACCGGGAAATTGGCGATGAGGCCTTGATGAAGCGCTATATGGGAATCGGTCATCCGGATTTCGATCCCTTTCACCACGATCTTTACCGCTCTTGTGGTGAGCTGCGCAATGGTCAGGACAAGGGTCGCTGGTGGGTCATGGAGCAACAACCCCCCGGCCCACTGAATTGGGGAGCATACAATCCGGCCCCCCTGCCCGGTGCCGGAAGACTGTGGGTCTGGGAAGCTTTCGCAGCCGGCGCAGAGGTGGTCAGCTTCTTCCGCTGGCGTCAGCCATCCTTTGCGCAGGAGCAGATGCACGAGGGCCTGCTGTTGCCCAACGGGGACGCGAATGATGGTTACCGGCTGTGCTGTGAGATAAACGAGGAACTGCAGCAACTGCTGCCGGAGCCGGGATCCAGTCGCGCCGAAGTGGCCTTGATCTTCGACTACGACAGTCAGTGGATGATGGAGATCCAGCCCACCGCCGCGGATGCATCGCATTTCGACAGCGTCTTGCAAGCCTATGCAGCACTGCGGCGCGCCGGCATCAGCGTGGATATCGTGCCGCCGACCGAGAACGCCATTGCCGGGCGAAAGCTAGTGGTAATGCCGATGTTGACTCATATCACGCCTGAATTTGCCGAAAATCTGGCAGCCAGTGAAGCCGTGGTACTGGCAGGGCCGTGGACAGGCTCCAAATCCGAGAACCTCGGAATCTCCGAAGGTCTGCCACCGGGTGCACTTCGGCAGCTGATCGATATCCGCATCCGCCGGGTTGAAACGCGCCCTGCCTTCGCGCCTTTCAACCTTGCAGAAGGCGGCACGCTTGCCGGTTGGCTGGAAACGGTGGTGGCGGGTGACAAGGTCGAGGTGATGGAAACACTGGAAGACGGCCAGGCCACCGCTCTGCGATCAGGCAGGACCATCTACCTTGCCGGTCGCTACGAGGACGCGGCGCTCGATCGCGTCACGCGGCAGGCTCTGGAGCTGGCAGGCCTGCCATGGCTTGCGCTGCCGCCGGACATTCGTGTTCGAGACAATGGCAAGCGGCGCTATCTGTTCAACTACGGGCGTGACACACAAGACCTGAGCGCGCTCTTTCCCGGCGCCCAGGTGGACATGGGCTCCCTGCAACTGGAATCCTGCGGCGTTGCCTGCATCCGTCTGCCTGTTCAGCCCGCGATACCGCAGCAGGAACCTGCCAGCCGTCAAGTCACCACCTGAGGGCCTTTCTTGCGGTACATTGCCTTCCCGGCTGACGAAATCAGCCGATAATCGATCTACGCAATCGGAAGGCTCGAATTTCCATGACATTCACCGTCTGGCTATCACTGTTCACCGTCTGCCTGCTGGGGGCCATGTCCCCCGGCCCTAGCCTGGCCATCGTTGCCAGACACGCCCTGGCGGGTGGGCGCAGCAACGGATTGGCGACCGCCTGGGCGCATGCCTTCGGCATCGGCATCTATGCCTTCATCACCTTGATCGGGCTGGCGGTGCTGTTGCAGCAAAGCCCCCTGTTGTTCAGGTACATCAGTCTGGCTGGAGCCGCCTACCTGGCCTACCTGGGCTTCAACGCACTGCGCTCGAAGGGTGGCATTGCCGCCAAGCTGGAAGCCGGCGAGCACACGGCCGTGTCGCAATCGGCTCGCGAAGGCTTTCTGATCTCCATTCTCAGCCCCAAGATCGCCCTGTTCTTCATCGCCCTGTTCAGCCAGTTCGTGGCACTGGGCAATGATCTCGGCAATCAGGTGGTGATCGTGGCAACACCGTTTCTGGTGGATGGTCTGTGGTACACCTTCATCACCCTGGTACTGTCCCACTCGCTGGTGGTTGATCGCATCCGTTCGAAGGCCGTACTGATCGATCGTCTCTCGGGTATCGTTCTGATACTGCTGGCCATTCGCGTGGCCTTTATGGCCTGATGACACGCCGACTCCGTGACTCCGTGACTCCGTGACTCCGTGACTCCGTGAACGGACAGTAGTGCACGTGGCTTTCCCGCGACAGCGGATGAAAACCTGCCAATAGGCCGGATCACGAAATGCTGCAACACATTGCGTGCTGCCCGGTATCGACGGCAAGGTCTCCGATGACAAGGACACGGCCTGCCATCCGTGCGGCTGGCTCAGAGCATAGGGCGCTTCAATCTGATCCTGCGGAACTGCCTTCGACCAGCGCGACGACACGATCGCGCTGCGAAGGCCGATAGGCGGCAAACTGCACGTCAGAACTCAATACACATCCTTCTGATAGCGCTTGTCGTCCCGCAGTGCTTCCAGATAGGCCTCGGCGTCTTCTGCCGACTGGCCACCGTGAGCCTGCACCACGGACAGGAGAGCTTGATGAACATCCTTGGCCATGTGGTTGCCATCGCCGCAGATATACAGATGCGCACCCTTCTGCAGCCATTCGTACAACTCGGCACCGTTCTCGACGATACGGTCCTGCACATAGACCTTCTCGGCCTGATCACGGCTGAAGGCAACACTCAACTTGCTCAGTACGCCGGACTTCAGATAGGACTGCAGCTCCACCTGGTACAGGAAGTCCTGCGTGAAATGCGGATTGCCGAAGAACAACCAGCTGTTGCCTTCGACACCATCGGCCTCCCGATCCTGCAGAAAGGAGCGGAATGGCGCGATACCGGTGCCCGGTCCGATCATGATCACCGGCGCTTCGGGGTTCTCCGGCAGTCGGAAGCTGTCGTTGTGCTCTACATACACACGTACCTTGTCACCTTCCTCGACGCGGCGCCCGAGAAAGCCGGAGCAGCCACCCAGGTGCGCGTTGTCATGCGTATCGAATTCAACCACCGCCACCGTCAGATGCACTTCCTGTTCAACCTCTTTCTGGCTGGAGGCAATGGAGTACAAACGCGGCTGTTGCTTGCGCAGGCTGTCGATCAATGCCTGGGCCGTGATATCACCCGGGTTCTGCCGGATGACGTCATAGATCTGCCTGTCTTCCAGATACTCTCGCAGCCCGGCCTTGTCACTGGCAATCTCGGCCAGGATTGAGTTGCCCGTGGCTGCAGCGAATTTCTCGACGAATCCCGGGTAGGACTGCGTCAGTTCGAAATCCTCGATCAGCGCCTGACGAACCGGCTTGTCTTCATCGCCCACTCGCACAGGCTCGTCGGCGGATATCTTCAGCAGGTCCAGCACCTCGTCCACCGCAAGACTGTCGTTGAGAAAATACACACCCAGAGAATCACCGGCCTGATACTGCAAGCCGGATTCTTCCAAGGAGATCTCGACGTGCCGTACATCCTTCAGAGAGTCGCGCCCGGTGATCTTCTGCACTTCACCGATTTCCGCGATGAAGGGGTTTTTCTTGTTGTAGATGGAGGTGACTGCCTGCGGCGCCTCACCGAAACCTGTCAGCGCGTTCAGCGCCGGGCTGGCGGCCTGATTGACAGCCTTCAATTCAGGTTCGAACATATCAACGGCCTGGTCCACCCAGGCAGATGCGGCATCATCGTAATCCACATCCAGCAGTGCACGTTCGGTAATCACCGACGCGCCCAGGGCACTGAGGCGTTCCTCGAAATCCGATGCCGTCTTGCAGAAGAACTCATAGCTGCTGTCGCCCAGACCAATGACCGCCACCTGAACGCCTTCGAGCTTCGGCGCTTTCTTCGAGCCCAGGAAGTTGTACAACTTCTCGGCCTGCTCCGGCGGTTCGCCTTCGCCATAGGTGGAGACGACAATGGTCAGAAACTTCTCGTTCTTCAGCTGTGTCGGCTTGTAGTCCGCCATGTTGACCAGCTTCACATCCAGCCCGCGAGCCTTGGCCTTGGCAGCCATGTCCGCGGCGATTCCCTTGGCATTCCCTGTCTGGGAACCGTAGAGAATGGTCAGCGGAGAGGCTTCGACACTCACCGTTTCCTGTACCGCGATAGGACCAGCCGCATTCGCGGCGGCTGCCATATAGCCACTGATCCAGGCTTGCTGTATGGGCGTCATGCTGCCCATCAAGTCCTTGACCTGATTGATCTGGCTGGGTGTCAGCGGGCTGACGCCTTGTGGAATGTCGGACAGGATCATCGTCTTACCAGTCGGGTTCTGTTCGTTGAATACTGAAAAAGAGTTCTTGCTGCGGGCGCGTGTCAGGCGTGGAAATCGGTGAGCGACACCTTGACTTCTTTGACCACACCCTGCCGGATGACAAAATCGCCGAAGCCTTCCTCATCGTGTCGCTCTGTCGCCCAGCGACCGATCAGCGAGTCAAGCTCACTCAGGATGACCTCCTCACCGATGTTCTCGCGATACAGCTTGGGAATGCGGGTGCCCACCCGGTTGCCGCCCAGATAGAGGTTGTACTTGCCTGGCCCCTTGCCAACGAGCCCGGCTTCCGCCAGCATCGCCCGGCCACAGCCGTTCGGGCAACCGACCACACGCAGAATGATGTGGTCATCGGCGATACCGTGCTTGTCGAGCAGCCCTTCCACCTTTTCGATCAGGCTTGGCAGGTAACGCTCGGATTCGGCCATCGCCAGCGGGCAGGTCGGCAAGGCAACACAGGCCATGGAGTTGAGCTTCTGCGGCGAGGTATCGTCATCGAGCAGACCGTGCTCACGGGCAATTTTCTCGATCTTGTCCTTCTGCGCCGTATCCACGCCTGCAATGATCAGGTTCTGATTGGCGGTGATGCGAAAATCCCCGTCGTGGATCTCGGCAATCTTGCGCAAGCCTGTCTTCAGCGGTCGGTCGGGGTAGTCCAGAATACGGCCATTCATGATGAACAGCGTCAGATGTTGCTTGCCATCGATACCTTCCACCCAGCCGAAGCGATCACCGCGCGAGGTGAACTCATACGGGCGGCTGTCCGCGAACGTCACGCCGGCACGACGCTCAACCTCGGCCTTGAACACATCGGTGCCCACGCGATCCAGTGTGTATTTGGTCTTGGCATTCTTGCGATTGGAGCGATTACCCCAGTCGCGCTGTACCGACACCACATGCTCGGCCACGGCCAGCGTGTGTTCCAGAGGAATGAAGCCGAAATCATCGGCTTTTCGAGGATAGGTGGCGGTTTCGCCATGCGTCATGGCAAGCCCACCGCCGACCAGCACATTGAAACCGACCAGTTTTCCGTCTTCCGCGATGGCCACGAAGTTCAGATCGTTGGCGTGGACATCCACCTCGTTGTTCGGTGGAACCGTCACCGTGGTCTTGAACTTGCGCGGCAGGTAGGTTGAACCGAGAATCGTCTCTTCCGTGCTCATCTCCTTCTTGCCGTCGAGCCAGATTTCCATATAGGCACGCGTCTTTGGCAGCAGGTGCTCGCTGATCTTCTTCGCCCACTCATGGGCTTCCTGGTGCAGCTCGGACTCCACCGGGTTGGTGCTGCACAGCACATTACGATTCACATCACCCGCGGTGGCGATCGAATCGATGCCCGTGGCGTTGAGCACCTGATGCATGTTCTTGATGTTCGGCTTCAGCACGCCGTGGAACTGGAAAGTCTGGCGAGTCGTCAGACGAATGGAGCCGTACAGCGTCTTGTCCGCGGCGAACTGATCGATGACCAGCCACTGTTCGGGTGTGATGACACCACCGGGCAGGCGTGCGCGCAGCATGACATTGTGCAGCGGCTCGAGCTTCTGCCGCGCGCGTTCGGCACGGATATCGCGATCGTCCTGCTGATACATGCCATGAAAGCGGATCAGCTGGAAGTTGTCCGCCGTGAAGCCTCCCGTGATGGGATCTTGCAGATCCTCGGCAATCGTGCCACGCAGGAAGTTGCTCTCAGCCTTCAGGCGTTCATTGTCCGACAGTGGAAGTGATTCCAGGTCCGGTGCGTTTTCGACTTTGTCCAACATGGCTTGCGTGTTGCGTCTCTCAGGTGTCTTCAGGCAGAGGTGGCGGCCCATGAGCCGCCGCCTCCGTTTCCATCTATCAGCTTGGCGCTTTGGTCTTGCGCAGGTAAGGGAATACGGTTTCGAATTCGCCGAACTTCGCCGTGGCGTCTTCGTTGCTGACCGATGGTGGGATGATCACGTCCTGGCCGACTTCCCAGTTCGCTGGCGTGGCAACGCCCTTGGTGGACATCTGCAGGCCATCCAGTGCACGAAGAATCTCGGCAAAGTTGCGACCGACAGTCATCGGATAGGTCATGGACAGCTTCAGTTGCTTGTCCGGGCCGATGATGAAGACCGAGCGTACGGTTGCGCTGTCAGCCGGTGTTCTGCCATCGGGCAGGTAGGCTTCGGCAGGCAGCATGTCGAATTGCTTGGAAACTTCCAGGCCTTCGTCGGCAATGATCGGGAAACCCGCCTTGGCGCCACCGTAGGACTCGATGTCGTTCTTCCACTTCTTGTGATCTTCCACGCCATCCACGGAAACACCGATGACCTTGGTGTTGCGCTTGGCCCACTCATCATTGAGCTGCGCCACGGCGCTGAACTCGGTGGTGCAAACCGGTGTGAAGTCCTTGGGATGGCTGAACAGGATCGCCCAGCTGTCACCGATCCAGTCATGGAAGGTGATGGTGCCCTGGTCAGTCTCGGCTGTGAAATTCGGGACCGTGTCGTTGATACGAAGAGACATGTTTGATTCCTGATGTTTGTTCTGTGATTGAGTAACGTGTACTTCCGAACGCAGTGACAAGATGGCCTGTAGAGCGCCGTTCACAAGGCAAACGATGCCGCTTGCCATGGGGTCTTCGTTCGTGAATGACTACACACCCGAAGGATACCCTGTCAGACTGTCGCTCGATCCTCGATATCGATGCCGAAACGCCGTTTTCCGCCACCCACCGTGGGCATTCACCGTTACCTTATCGCCAAGCTGGAGGCATCCTACAGGGCGCACAAGGCGGGCATTTAGAACATTTTGTTATCAGGTTATTCCGTTATGCGTGCAGGCTGGAAATCGGCCCTCGAACGCGCTGTGCCGGCGCATCCCGGCCAGCCACGAGCCCCTGCCCATGCGGGTTCAAGACCGGTACCTGCGCTGCCGCTCACTGCTGTGACTCGTCGCTGCCGGCCAGCAAGACCCTAAGAGCCTCGCTGACGAGTCAATCGGCGCCCGAAAACAAGGGAGAGGGGCCGAGAAAGGGGTGATACGGCACAGTTCCAGCCAGTCACAGTCGTTCAACAGTATAATCACGCTTCCTTGTATCTCTCGAAGACATGTCCATGAGCCTTTATCTCGAATACATCAACGAAATTGAAGATCGGAAAGGTCAAGGGTTGCACCCCAAGCCGATCGATAGTGGCGAACTACTGACAGAGATCGTGGCTCAGATCAAGGATCCTTACCACGAGCACCGGGCGGACTCGCTCAACTTCTTCATTTACAACACCTTGCCGGGCACCACCAGTGCCGCAGCGGTCAAGGCGGCCTTCATCAAGGAGATCATCCTGGGAGAATCCGCTGTCGAGGAAATCTCCACCGAATTCGCCTTCGAGCTGCTCTCCCACATGAAAGGCGGCCCCTCTGTCGAGGTGCTTCTGGATCTGGCCCTGGGTGATGATGCAGACATCGCCAGACAGGCCATGGAAGTGTTGAAGACGCAATTCTTCCTGTACGAGGCAGATACCGACCGTCTGGCGGCAGCTTACAAGAACGGTAACGCCGTGGCCAAGGAACTGCTGGAGAGCTATGCCTCCGCCGAATTCTTCACCAAACTGCCCGAGGTGGAAGAGGAAATCGAGGTCGTTACCTATATCGCCGCTGAAGGTGATATCTCCACCGACCTGCTCTCCCCGGGTAACCAGGCACACTCCCGCGCGGACCGTGAGCTGCACGGCAAGTGCATGATCTCCGAAGAGGCCCAGGCCGAGATCCAGGCGCTGCAGAAGCAGCATCCGGGCAAGCGGGTCATGCTGATTGCCGAAAAAGGCACGATGGGCGTCGGCTCATCGCGGATGTCGGGTGTCAACAACGTGGCTCTGTGGACCGGCAAGCCTGCCAGCCCCTACGTACCGTTCGTCAACTATGCGCCAATCGTTGCCGGCACCAATGGTATTTCCCCCATCTTTCTGACCACGGTCGGTGTGACCGGCGGAATCGGGCTTGATCTGAAGAACTGGGTCAAGAAGCTCGACGCCGATGGCAAGCCTGTGCTGGATGACAACGGCGATCCGGTTCTCGAGCAGGTGTACTCGGTTGACACGGGCAAGGTGCTCACCATCAACACGAAAACGCAGAAACTCTACGATGCCGATGGCAAGGAGCTGGTTGACATCTCCTCGGCCCTGACGCCACAGAAAATGGAGTTCATCAAGGCCGGTGGCTCCTACGCCATCGTCTTCGGCAAGAAGCTGCAGAGCTTCGCTGCAGAGACGCTCGGCAAGGAACCCGTTCAGGTATTCGCACCGTCGAAGGAAATCACCGTTGACGGTCAGGGTCTCACCGCGGTTGAAAAGATCTTCAACAAGAACGCACTGGGCGTCAAGGACGGCGTCGTACTGCACGCCGGTTCCGATGCTCGCGTCAAGGTGAACATCGTGGGCTCGCAGGACACCACTGGCCTGATGACCGCCCAGGAACTGGAGTCAATGGCAGCCACCGTCATTTCTCCGACCGTGGATGGTGCCTACCAGTCCGGTTGTCATACCGCATCGGTCTGGGACAAGAAGGCACAAGCCAATATTCCCAAGCTGATGAGTTTCATGAACAAGTTCGGTCTGATCACGGCGCGTGACCCCGAGGGTGTCTACCACCCCATGACCGACGTCATCCACAAGGTATTGAACGACATCACCGTGGATGAATGGGCCATCATCATCGGCGGCGATTCCCACACCAGGATGTCCAAGGGTGTGGCCTTCGGCGCCGATTCAGGCACCGTGGCACTGGCGCTGGCAACCGGTGAAGCCACCATGCCCATCCCCGAATCGGTCAAGGTCACCTTCAAGGGCAATCTGCAGGACTACATGGATTTTCGTGATGTGGTGCATGCCACTCAGTCGCAGATGCTCAAGACCTTCGGCGACAACGTCTTCCAGGGTCGCGTCATCGAAGTGCATATCGGTACCCTGCTGGCTGATCAGGCCTTCACCTTCACCGACTGGACCGCCGAGATGAAGGCCAAGGCCTCCATCTGCATCTCGCAGGACGACACGCTGATCGAATCACTGGAAATCGCCAAGAGCCGTATCCAGATCATGATCAAGAAAGGCATGGATAACGCAAACCAGGTTCTGCAAGGCCTGGTGGACCGCGCCGACAAGCGTATCGCCGAGATTCGTTCCGGTGACAAGCCTGCGCTGCGACCAGATGACAACGCCAGTTACTTCGCCGAACTGGTGGTGGATCTGGACCAGATCGTCGAACCCATGATCGCCGATCCCGACGTCAACAACGACGACGTCTCCAAGCGTTACACCCACGATGTCATCCGATCACTGTCCTACTATGCCGGTGACAAGGAAGTGGATCTGGGCTTTGTCGGATCCTGCATGGTGCACAAGGGCGATCTGAAGATCATCTCCAAGGTACTCAGGAACTGGGAAGAAAAGCATGGCCCCATCCAGTTCAAGGCACCGCTGATTGTGGCAGCACCGACCTACAACATCATCGACGAGCTGAAGACCGAAGGCGACTGGGATGTCCTGCAGAAGTATTCGGGATTCGAATTCGACGACAACGCCCCCAAGCAGGCTGCACGGACCGAGTACGAGAACATGATGTATCTCGAACGACCCGGCTGCAATCTGTGTATGGGCAACCAGGAAAAGGCCGCCAAGGGCGATACGGTGCTGGCCACCTCTACCCGTCTTTTCCAGGGCCGTGTTGTGGAAGATTCCGAACGCAAGAAAGGTGAATCCCTGCTGGCGTCCACACCGGTTGTCGTACTCGCCTCCATCCTCGGCCGTACGCCCAGCATCGATGAGTACAAGGTGGCCGTGGACGGCATCAGCCTGACGAAGTTTGCCCCGCCGCTTGAACAACTGAGCACCACGCAAACCGTCACCTTCATGCCGCGTCACTGACGTAGCCGGCATCAACGCCCGCGCGCTTGATGCCGAACGCGAAGAACTGACCGACGTCTGCGCCCTGCAGGCCTTCAAATCGGTCAGACCGACTGCGCCCTCCCCGTTCATTCGTGGAGGGCGCAGTACCTTTGTCACCTGTCATCTGCCTGGTTCGAACATGGCCGGGTTACACCCGTGTCGAAAACCCCGGGGGATGACAATTAGTAACATTGATAATCATTCTCATTTGATTACAATGGCGGCTGCCGACTCAAGGACGCACGCATGAGCAAGACACGCATACTGGTCTCCACCTCGAACAACCCCTGGTTCAACCTCGCTGTCGAGGAAGTCATCTTCGAGAAGATGAGCCCGGATCACCGGGTGCTGTTCATCTGGAGAAACATGGATACCGTGGTCATCGGGCGCGCGCAGAATCCCTGGCGTGAATGCAATGTCGCCCAGATGGAAGAGGACAAGGTCAAGCTGGCCAGACGACGTACCGGAGGCGGTGCGGTCTTCCAGGATATGGGCAATACCAATTTCACCTTCATGGCCGGCAAGCCCGAATACGACAAGACGGTATCGACCGACATCGTACTGCATGCCCTGCAATCCCTCGGCATCGAGGCCGTTGCCAACGGCCGTAACGATCTTGTCGTGCCCGATGGCGAGCTTCTGAGAAAGTTCTCCGGTTCTGCCTATCGGGAGACACGAGACCGGGGCTTTCATCACGGCACACTGCTGCTGCATGCCGATCTGAACCGACTTGCCAGCTACCTGACCCCGAATCCGAAGAAACTGGCGGCGAAAGGCATTACTTCGGTGAAATCGCGAGTCACCAATCTTGACCAGATCAAGCCCGGCATTGATCACGACGTCATCAGTGGTGCATTGATCGAGGCCTATCTCGACCACTACTCGGTGGATGTGGATGTCGAATGCATCGCGCCGGGCAACGACAACAGACTGCCCGGACTGGATGAGACTTTCCGCTTCTACAGCAGCTGGGAATGGAACTATGGCAAGACGCCCGAGTTCACGCATCTGCTGGACGAGCGCTTCAACTGGGGCGGCGTCGAGGTCTTCCTCAACGTGCATCAGGGGCGCATTCAGGATGCCAGACTCTATACCGACAGTCTCGACCCTTCGCCTTTCGAACAGCTGGCCGAGAACATCAAGGGCTCAGGATACAATCAGCGAGAACTGGGAGCGCATCTGGAGAGGCTGATTGCCAACGATCGCGACAATGAGGACCCGCTGCGCGAATTTCGTTCATGGTTCATGGACGCAATTGCCTGAACACGAAAGGGTTTTCCCGCCATGCCTGTTGTCCAAGCTTCACAAGCACAGACTCAGGCATTCTCTTGCTGCTTTCGCTCCTCCGATGCAGTCGCGTAAGCCGCCACCAGATCCCGGCGTGAAAACGGCTTCTGCAACATAGTAACGCCCTGGTCCAGTCGCCCCTGATGAATGATGGCGTTCTCGGTGTAGCCCGACATGTAGATGATGGTGGCATTCGGGTAGACGAACTGCAGGCCCGACACCACCTCCTGCCCCTTCATGCCATTGGGTAGAATGACATCACACAGAATCAGATCGATATCGGGAATACTGTAGGCCATCTCCAAGGCCGTATTCCCGTCGGGCGCACTGTGAACGGTGGAGCCCATCTGCTCCAGCTGCATGGTGAATGTCTTGCGCAGTTCATCATCGTCTTCCACCAGAAACACCTGGAGACCATTGAAGGGCGCGGTTGACGGGCTGGCATAGGTGGTGCGAACAACTTCCTCACGGGCGTTGATGCGGGGCAGATAGAGTTTCACCGTGGTTCCACGATCGACCTCTGAATAGATCTTCAGGTGACCACCGGATTGTTTGATAAAACCGAATGCCATCGGCAAACCGAGCCCCGTGCCCTTGCCGACGTCCTTGGTGGAAAAAAACGGTTCCAGCGCCTGAGTGATTGTCGCTGCACTCATGCCTCGGCCCGTATCCGTGATGGCGATACACACATACTGCCCCGGTTGAACCTCGTCATGACGTTCGGCATAGTCGCGATCCAGACGAGCATTACCGACTTCAATGGTGAGCTTGCCGCCATCGGGCATGGCATCACGCGCATTGATCACCAGGTTCAGCACGGCCGCTTCCAGTTGAGTCTTGTCCACTTCTGTCAGCCACAGCCCGCCGTCGGCAATCACCTCCAGATCCACGCTCTCACCCACCGAGGTACGTAGCAGAGACAACGATTCGCGCAGCATCCGCGACAGATCCAGTACTTCAGGCCGCAGTGGCTGCTTGCGGGCAAAGGCCAGCAGTTGATGCGTCAGCTCGGCGCCGAGATCCACGGCGTGCTGAGAAGTGGCGATATACTGACGAGCTGATGAATCGTCAATGACTTCATCGAGCAACTCCAGATTCCCTGCAATGATCGCCAGAATATTGTTGAAATCATGGGCAACCCCGCCAGTCAGATTGCCGATGGCCTTTACCTTCTGGGCGTGCACCAGGTTGGCTTGCAAGCGGCTGAGCTCCGTGACATCCTGAGCCACCGTGTGCACCACGAATGACGGACTGCCTTCATCGGAGGCCACTTCGTACAGTTGCCTGATATACCGATACTCCCCCGCATCGCTGGCTACCCTGAAAACACCTTCGCTTGCATGACCCTGTCGCAATTGCCTGCGAATCTCCTTCTGCTGTTCAGAGTCATCGGGGTGCAGGCGCTTGCGAAGAATGTCGTCCCTGATGGACAGTCGCATCATCGTCTCGGCCGTCAGATCGAATATGCCCGCAAAATTCTCGTCGCATTCAAGGATCTGTCCGGTTTCGAAGTCGAAGGAGGCATACCCGATACCGGCAATGCGCGCAGCGCTCAGCAAGCGTCTTTCCTTGGATTCGATGATGCTGTCGGCTTCCAGAATATGGTCCCGCATGCCGTGAATCGAACCGACCAGACGATCCAGTTCGTTTTCACCGCCCTTGTCGGAGTGCTTGTCTCGCCCCAGATCGATCCTGAAATCCTTCCAGTCACCTTCCCATCCATCCAGCCCCTTGCAGATCTTCAGCAGCGGATCGATCAGACGGGTATACAGGGAATGCTGGATGATGATGGTGGTGGCAATGACCGCCAGAGTTGCAATGACCAGTGCCTGCAGTGTGCGAACGCGGACGGCTTGCCAGACTGCCTGCCGGCTCATTTCCAGCGTGAGCGTGCCCAGTTGCTGAGTCGAGTCAGCCTGCTTTTGCAGCAAGGTTCGCGAATGGCGATACACCGAATCACCCACCCCCTGCTCGCCGACCTGCAGATGAAACTCCGGGCTGCTCGCCGTAATCTCTGCAGCGGTCACCGCACCAAGGTTCACATACCTCTCAAGCAGGACCCCGATGGTCTCATGATCGGTTTGCCATAGCAGGTCCTCGAACAGAACGGCACTGCCTTCGGCGAGTTCGTATAGGCGACGCTCCAGCTGCGCATTACCTGTCTGATACGTGAACAGGGCAACAAGCGCCACAGCGACCAGCACCAGCGAAAAGATCGGCAGTATCAGACTCTTGTTGATTGTCGATCGAATACTCATGTCATCATGCTTCTCGAGGTTCGACGCTATCGCCTGATACCGTGCGCAGCCAGTATCGCATCCAGACTGCCATCGGCCTGCATGGCCAGAAGGTGGGATTCGATAGTGGGCAGCAACTGGGCATGTTGTCGGTTCAGATGCAGATACACATTGATCGACACATGAAATTCAGACACCTTCAGATCCGTCAGTCCGATTTCATTGGCCAGATACCGGGCCGGATAGGTGGCATAGAAAACCACGTCGACCCGGTCGTGCAACAACATGCTCATCAGAACTTCCGGGCTGCGCGCCAGCTGCACATTTTCATGATCACCGAAAAAACGTTCGCCGGGCTTCCAGCCTCTGACATAAGCCAACCGATAATGAAAGAAGTCGTCCACGGTTGATAGCTTCATGCCAGGTCGGGTATACAGTCCGGCGAGCTCGATGGGCAGGATCGCCTCGCTCATGGACAGCAGGTCGGGGTAATTGCTGCCCGCGCCTGATGATGGGGTTATCGCCGCATCCAGATTTCCAGCATTCGCCTCACGGAAGACCCGTGCAGCCGGTGTGGTGACCAGTTCATAGCGAATGCCGACGCGCGAAAACAGCTCACTCAGCACCGGGTCCAGATAACCGCTGTAAGGCTTCTTGCCGGGTGGTGGACTGCGCGCAATGGCAATTCTCAGAACATCGGCTGAGGGAATGTTCGCGGCAACTTCCAGCGAGATGGACTCGGTGGACCAGCACACCAGAAAGAGCATCGCGACGACGCGAAGGTTCCTTCCCAGCCATGCCCATTGCCTGATCATGATTCACCAGCCTCGCCTGAATGTTGCCTGCATCCGATCGAGTCGCGCCTGAATCTCGCGGCAAGATCGTTACAGAATAGCTCATGGTATCAAGTGGGGTAGTAAAGCTGACCATTGCAGTGCTATTCAGCACTATATCGCTGAAACTATCATTCTGATGGCATGGCTCGACAGTGTTTTATCGCTTGTCGTGCAGCCTGGAATCCGGTGACAGCATTTGACGTCATGCAGCAAGCGGGATCAGCTTTCAGCGCGATGTTCGTTCATTGCGCTGGTCACGGCTGCCAGCAGATCATGACGCGAAAACGGCTTCTGCAGCATGATGACGCCCTCATCCAGCCTTCCCTGATGAATGATGGCGTTTTCGGTATAACCCGACATGTAGACAACGGCAGCTTCCGGGTAGAACGCCTGCAAGCCCGACACCACCTCAGGCCCCTTCATGCCATTGGGCAGAATGACATCGCAGAGGATCAGATCGATACGGGGTATCGCGGGGGCCATTGCAAACACCGTGTCGCCGTCTGGAGCGCCATGCACGATAGCTCCCATCTGCTTCAGCTGCATTGTAAAGGTCTCGCGAAGCTCCGTGCTGTCTTCCACCAGAAACACCTGCAGACCCTCCAGGTTCGCAGCAGAGCGGCCCACCCTTGCGGAGTTCACATCCCCGCGCGATCCGTTCAAGCGTGGCAGATAGAGCTTCACCGTGGTGCCACGTTCAGGCTCGGAGTAGATCTTCAGATGTCCGCCAGACTGTTTTGCAAAGCCGAAAGCCATCGGCAATCCCAGTCCGGTCCCTCTGCCCACGTCCTTGGTGGTGTAAAAAGGTTCCAGAGCCTGGCTGATGATGTCCTCGGACATCCCCACACCAGTATCGCTGACGGCGATGCAGACATACTGACCCGGTACGACCTCGTCATGCAGGTCCGCGTAGGTCCTGTCCAGCCTTGCATTTCCAGCCTCTATGGTCAGCTTGCCGCCGTCGGGCATGGCATCACGCGCATTGACGATCAGATTGAGGATGGCCGCCTGCAGCTGTGCCGGATCGACCTCGGCTCGCCACAGCCCGCCATCTGCCACGAAGTCCAGATCCACGCTCTCGCCCACTGAGGTGCGCAGGAGCGGCAGTGATTTCCGGATCATTCTTGCAATATCCAGCACCACGGGTCTCAGTGGTTGCTTGCGAGCGAATGAGAGTAGTTGCTGGGTCAGCTCGGCTCCCAGATGTACCGCGTGTTGCGAAGTGTGCAGATAGCCCAGCGCAACCGGGTTCGTCTCGATATCTTCCAGCAGCTCCAGATTGCCGGAAATCACCGCCAGAATATTGTTGAAGTCATGCGCCACTCCACCCGTCAGGTTACCGATGGCCCTGACCTTCTGTGCCTGAACCAGGTTGGCCTGCAAACGATGCAACTCGGTAACATCCTGTGCAACAGTCAGGACTCGCGTTGCCTGGCCCGCTCGAGCGGGCGAGGAGATGCTGAACATCTGCCTGATATACCGATACTCTCCGTTGGCAGTGGCGACCTTGAACACACCCTCGGCATTGAGACCCTGCATAAGCTGCTGACGGATGACTTCCGCCTGCGGGATATCGTCGGGATGTACACGCTTGCCCACGATATCCCGCCGGATATTGAAATTCAGCATGTCATCCACCGTCTGGCCGACGAGGCTGGCAAACGTCTCATCGCATTCCACGATGTTTTCGGATTCAAGCTCGAACGTGGCGTAGCCGATGCCGGCGATTCGGGCGGCACTGAGCAGACGAACGTCTTTCGATTCGATGACACGATTGGCATTCAGAATCTGATCCCGCATGCCATGAATCGACTCCACCAGACGGTCCAACTCATCCTGAGAATGTCGCATGTGTCTTTCGCCACGACCCAGGTCGATCCGGAAGTCCCGCCAGTCCCCGAACCAGCTGTCCAGACCATTGGCGATGGCCTGCACGGGCATGATCAGCCCCTTGTTCAGTAGATGCTGAATGATGAACGTCGTCGCCAGTGCCGCAAGAATTGCCACAACCAGAGTCGTCAAGACGCTGGATTTCACCAGATCCCAGACACCGTCGCGACTCATCTCCAGCGTCAATCGGCCGATCTGCCGAACCGTGTCGCCTGAGCGGTGCAGCAACTCGCGAGAAACCAGGTATGTATCAGAACTCGACACCTCGCCTCCCGCACTGATTTCCTCGGTGAGACCCGAATCGATATGCGCTGACGTGATAGCGCCCAATAGAACATACTCGTCAAGCAGTACCTGAAGCGTGTCGTAATCCATCTGCCAGAGCAGGTCCTCGAACAGGACGGCACTACTCTCGGACAGGGTCTGAACGCGATGTTCCAGCTGAGCATTCCCCAGATGATAGGCAGCAACCCCGACAACGATGACCGCGACGACTACCAACGACAGAATCGGCAGCAGCAGACTCCGATTCAGCGTGGACCGGATACTCAATTCAGCGTGCTCGTACGGGCAGCAGCTGATGCTCTGTATCGTATCCGCGCAGTATCAATTCCATCGTGCCACCCACCTTCATCGCCACCAGCTTTGCCTGCAGACGCGTCACCAGCTCGTCATGCTGTTGGTTGAAGTGCAGATACAGCTGCCGATCCAACTGAAACTCCGATACCTTGATATCCGGCATACCGATTTCGCTGGCGATAAATCGACCGGGAGCCGAAGGGAAATACACCACATCCACACGATCATTGGCCAGCATCTGCATCAACAACTGGGGTGTTCGCAGCCGGGTGACATCAGGATGGTCCTTGAACAATTCTTCCGGTTTGCTCCACCCTTGCAGAAAACCCAGGCGATAGCTGAAAAAATCCTCTACCGTCCTGATGGCAATATCATCTCGCGTGTACAACGCTCTGATATTCGCCGGCAACAGCGGTTCGGACAATGGCAACAGATCGGGGAACCTGTCACGCATGTCGGGAAACGGGGAGACGGCCGCGTCTATCACCCCTGAATTGGCGTCCGCGACACCCCGGGGTGTTGGCGATATCACGACCTCGAAGTCGATACCACTCCGCGCGAACAGGGTCGCCAGTATCCGGTCCAGGTATCCATCCCCGGCGGGGGTTATCAACGGTGGCGTTCTGGAAGCGGAGATGCGGATTGACGGCGTATCGGGGTCTGTCAGCGATTTCTGCTGTGCCATGCAGACACTGGAAAGACTCGTGAGAGCCAGCAAGGCAAACACACGGGCAAATCCAGAAGATATAGGCAACAGCTGCGACATAATTCCGGGGCTTTCCTGACGAACATCTGTTCGAGCACCGTACCTGCCTGAGGAGACAGTTTCACGCGATCATGGTAGTGGGTAATCCGTCAGAAAGTAAAGCGCGCGGGTGTCACTACCGCGTGCAGGCCGCGCTGCATCGTGCGCTTATCGAGGCACGCGAGTCGCTCGGCTTGCTGCCGGAAGACGTTCCATTCGAGACACCGATACGCAATGTCGCTGACACGCATACAGGCGTGTGCAAGCCAGTGTCGACCGGCAAATTCGGGGAGGACAGCTTCGATGATCAAGGCCGTGATGCCTGGCAGCGACGGAATCAACGAAACATCATCGCGAGCCTGAAGGCTGACGGTGAAACCGGATCAGAAGCGAGTCTGACTGTGCTGGAAATGTGGTGGTGAAGCTACTCGGGATCGGACGATAACGTCCAGTCCGTGGACCCTGTACGCGGCAGGATCTCGAATGGAAAATCGAAACTGATTTTCTGGGAAAAATTGGTGGAGCTACGCGGGATCGAACCGCGGACCTCTTGCATGCCATGCAAGCGCTCTCCCAGCTGAGCTATAGCCCCTCAACGGAAGCGCAAAGTTTACGGCTTCTTCGCAGACCCGTCAAGCACCTTGAGCAAAAAATTTCAGATGACGATGTCGAGAATTCGAAGTTGTCTGATTGACACCCCGCCACAGCCAGCCAGACTACTGTCTACCCAGCCCTTTTTTGTTCTCGCACCGGGAGCTTTCCTTGTTCATTCTGCACCGATCCTTCGCCACCGTGCTGCCGCAGCTCGCTCTGGCCATCGCGCTGATATTCGCCCCGCTCATGACCGTACAGGCGGCAGGCACCACGCCGGATGCGCCTGACAATCTGCAAGGCAGCATCAGCGATGGCACCGCCTCGCTCACCTGGGACGTGCCGGATGACGATGACGGTGTCGAGGGCTACAACATCTACATCAACAACGCCTACAGCAATACGGTTCGCAGCAACCGCTTTGCCACCGCAGTCGAGCCCGATACGCTCTATAGCTTCAAGGTCGTGGCCTTCGACGCCGAACCCAGGCGATTCTCTCCGGCCTCCGAGGCCTTGACCCTGCCCGAGTCTCTGGTGCCGGATGATCTGACCATACCGCCCTCCATCCCGACCGGACTCACGGGCAGTGTCGAAGACGATACGGTATCGCTGAGCTGGCAGGCCTCCACCGATGACGAGGCCGTGCTGGGTTACAACGTCTACCGCGACAATCAGTATCTGACCACCGTACGCAGTCCACAGTACTCGGGAGGCAACCCGGCCGGCGAAGCCCATTCGTGGTATGTGGTGGCCATCGACATCCGCACCAACTTCTCGCCACGCTCCGAGCGCATCGTCTTGCCAGACCCCGGCCCGGTGGATACCACCCTACCGCCGAGTGTGCCGGCAGGCCTGAGTGGTGATGTAAGCAGCGGCGATGCAAGCGACACGGTTACCGTCGACTGGCAGGCATCCACCGATGATCAGGCCGTGGCCGGTTACAACATCTATCGCAACCGCCAGTACATCGGAACTCGTTTCGGTACGCGCTACACCGGCCAGGTTGAGGCAGGCAGCAGCAACCGCTTCTCGGTCGTGGCCTTCGATTTTGACGGTAACTTCTCCACCTCGTCGGAGCCTCTGACGCTCCCGGTCGGGACTGAAGAGACCGACCCCCGTGTTCCGCCATCGGTACCCACCGGCCTTGCCGGCGACACCACCACCGCAGAGGGTGAAACCCGGGTGCAACTGAGCTGGACACCCTCGAACGGTCCCGTCACGGTGGCCGGTTACAACATCTACCGTAACAACGAATACCGCACTTCGGTCTTCACCAACAGCTACAACGATACGGTGGCGGCAGGCACGGCGTTTTCCTACACCGTCGTGGCCTTCGATGCCTTCGGCAATTTCTCGGCAAAGTCTGCCCCGCTGAATCTGCTGGGTGATGCGAATCAGGCCCCCTTCTTCAGCGACCTTGCGGATCAGTACCTGAGCGTTGACGAGGATTGGGAACTGGTACTGCGGCCGGTGGATATAGACGGCGGTGCCGCCGGCATCCTGATCAGCAACCCGCCCGAGGGTGTGCAGTTCATCGACAACCGCAATGGTAGCCGCTCGCTGACCTGGCGCCCCGGCAGCGACGATATCGGCACCTTCGAGATCACCATCACCGCTTTCGACCTGCAGGACACCGACCTGCGCACCAGTCAGACCATCCAGTTGTTCGTGTCCGGCGATGCGCCGCCCGTAGCCGCACCGTTTTCACTGGCCATCGCGCCCGCTGCCTACGAGCTTGTCGAAGGTAGCGAAACCGGTGTCGACATACCTTTCACTCTCAGCCGCGATGCGGGTTTCGATGAGCCTGTCACTCTGAGCGTCAGCGCCACCGACGCAACTGACGAGGTGGGTGTCTCCACCGCTTTTTCAAGCGATGTGCTCGACGCAGCCGATACCCAGGGCAGGCTGACGCTGACGCTTGCCATCGACACCCTCCCCATCAGCGCGCAACAACGTCGTTTCACGATCACGGCCAGTCATGGCGAGCAGCGTGAGGAGGCCAGCGTGACCGTATCGGTCAAGCCCGTTGCCCGCGATGATGTCTACCTGATCATCGGCCAGAGTAACGCGGTGGGTTTCAGTGAGGCAGACGCCAGACAAGCCGGTGCCGGTGGCCTTGATGAGCCGAATCTGCGCATCCGTCAGGCCAATGTACGCAGTAATGACAGCAAACTCTATCCAGACAGCGACAGCTACACCGACGTCTCAGCGGATTTTCGCACGCCCGCCTTCGTCACTGCCCTGGATCCTCTGCACGAACCGGTGGACCCTGACACCCTGTCAAAGGAAGGTACACGTATCGGCATGTACCTGAGCTTTGCCAAGACGGCACTGCCCGAGACGTCACGCAACATCATTCTGGTACCGGCGGCCTGGGCAGGTTCGGGTTTCTGCAATACCGCATCACCTGCGGCACACTGGAACGCGCTGACCACCGAACATGAAGAGCTGGGCAATACTCTGCTGTTCGATCGTGCCCTGGCCCGAGTCAACGAGACACTGAGCGCCAGCGGCGGCATTCTGCGCGGCATACTCTGGCATCAGGGCGAGACCGATGCCAAGGAAGCATGCGCGCCCTTCTACGAAGAGAATCTGACCACACTGGTCTCCGAACTGCGTACCCGTATTGTCCCTGATGCCCGTGGCGCCGCGGCACGCGGTCCACAGGCCAACGTACCCTTCGTGCTTGGCACCCTGTCACAGGGCAGCGATGAGCGCGGTGATCTGTCCGACTTCACACCCGGCAAGCTGACAGTGGACGCGGTGCACAGAAACATTGCAAGCCTGGTGCCTCATGCCGACGTGGTACTGAACGACGACTTGACGCCTGCCAACGGGTATCCCTGCGGCGAGAGCTCTTGTGTACACTTCGGAGCCAGCGCACTTCGCGAGATGGGCGTGCGTACCCACGACGCGCTCATTCGCGCAGCAGGAAACTGACACCATGTTCATCCCCATGGGCACCGTGGTGACGCTGTGCATGATCATCACCCTGGTCTTTTCCCATCGGATTTCGGGGCTTGACCTCAACCGGATCACGCCACCGCTTATTCTGCGCATCATCGGTTGCGTCACGGGAGCGGCGGGTCTGTGGAATGTGCTCTGGTACGGGCTGCGCCATCCCACGCAGTTCTGGGGGCTGATGGCCCTGGGCTCCGGGTTGCTGATGACGCTGCTCAGCGCCCTGTTGATTCTGCCCGCCGAACGCCAGCCTGCCTTCCTCAGGCGGCTACGCCCGTTTGCACTGGCCGGCCTGCTCGGTTTCACCCTGACCTACGTGGTGGGCATCTACCGACTGTAGCGGCGCACTCAGGCGCAAGCAAGCGCTGTTGAATCGGTATCAGTCGTTATCCGGGGGCGAGCGACTGATACCTGCCTGACATCATCAACTGCCGATATAGCGGGTCAACTCATCGATGGTCTGTTCATGCTCGGCAATGGTGGCCTTCACCAGATCCCCGATGGAGACAATACCGATCAGTTCACCACCGCCCATGACCGGCAGATGCCGCACACGGTGCTCCGTCATCAGGGACATGCATTCGTCCACTGATTGACTCGGCTCGACGGTATAGACCTCGGTGGACATGACATCGCCTACCGGGGTATCCACCGATTGCCGCCCTTCCAGTATCACCTTGCGAGCGTAATGCCGTTCGGTGAAGATCCCCGTGAGCTTGCCGCCCTGGGTGATCGGTATGGCGCCGATGTTGCGCTCGGCCATGATGCGAAGAGCATCCAGCACAGTGGCGTCCGCTTCAATGGTCACCAGAGCGCCCTTGGCCTTTGTCAGAATCTGTCCAACTGTCTGCATGATCTCCCCTCCCTCGATGGTGTGCAGTGCCGCGCCAGCGAACGTCGACGCAAGCTCACCTTTAACCTACCCACTTTGCAGCCTGAATACCATCGAAATTACGCCAGTATGGCTACACCTGCGGGTCGACCTGCCCCGGCAACTGCAGGATGAGCACCGTGTGGGGCAAACCGATAGTGAGTTTCAGGGCGTTGGCCGGGGGCGCGCAAGCCGGTTGCCTGCCATTCAGTACGACGAGCAAGGCCGCAGCAGGCAGACCTGCACACGCACACTTGCTGAGTACGGTCTTGCTGACCGATCGCCCGATCAGTACTGGTTGCGTCGCTCTCGCAACTCGGCAAACACCGCAATCTCATCGGCGTCGCTCATGCCCAGTGACTGGCGCAGAGCGGCATCGTCGGTTCGCAGAAAGGGGTTGGTATCCAGTTCCATGCGCAAGGTCGTGGGCACGGTTGGCTCGTTGTTCTGCCGCAGGCGAGTCACGTCCTGTGCGCGTTGCTGCAGAGCCCGATTGTCTGGATCGACATCCAGTGCGAAGCGTGCATTGGTTGCCGTGTATTCATGGGCGCAGTACACCAGTGTTTCCGGTGGCAGGATCTTGAGCTTGTTGACACTGTTCAGCATCATCGCGGCATCGCCTTCGAACAGGCGTCCACAGCCCATGGAAAACAGTGTATCGCCAGTGAACAGCAAGGCATCATCCGGGAAGTGGTAGTTGATCATGTCGGTCGTGTGACCCGGTGTGTGAATGGCCCTGACCAGGCGCCCGGCAAATTCGAATTCACCGCCATCGGCCATGAAACGATCAATGCCCTCAATGGGTGTCGAGACCGGCTCCGGGCCTATCACCTCACAGTTCGTTGCGGTCTTGATGGCCGCCAGCCCTGCCGTATGATCGCCGTGATGATGCGTGATCAGCAAATGAGTCAGGGACCACCCTTGCTGTTTCAGAGCATCCATTGCGGCCTGGGCATCCCCGGCATCGATGCAGGCTGTCTGCCCGCTATCGGCATCGTGCACGAGCACGCCATAGTTGTCATGACCATAGGGAAACTGGAAACACTGCAGTTGACTCATGCGTTTTTCTCCTTCGGTAGAGGGCCATAACTGGCCGTCGTCAAGGCCAGCACTTCATCGTAGACACCCGGGCAGGCCGTGACCACGCGGCCACCACTGTCGAGCATGTGTTGCATGTCGAACGGCTCGATCCTGCCACCGGCCTCCTCGATGAACAGCATGGAGGCCAGGCAATCCCAGGCATTCATGTGCGGCTCGACGTAACCGATCAGACGCCCCGCGGCCACATAGGCCAGATCCAGCGCACCGGAACCACCGCGTCTGAACATGCCCTGGCGTTCCAGCAGGGCGCTCAGCAACGCCAGTGTCTGTTGTGCCGGCACGCGAGTGCTGTGGCCGACACCCAGAGTGCCGGCATTCAATCCCGATGCCTCATGAATCGTCAGGCGTTTGCCGTTGAGCCAGGCACCCTGCCCTCGCAGGGCACTGTAGGTTTCCCGGCTTACCGGATCGCAGATGACAGAACACACCGTCTGCCCATCCTTGACACAGGCAAGCACGACGCACCAGCCGGGCGTGCCATTGACAAAATTGGTGGTGCCATCAATCGGATCGATGACCCAGGTATATCCGGAGCAACCAGCAACATTGTCATGTTCTTCCCCCACGATGGAATCATCCGGCCAGTGCTCGCCCAGGGCGACGCGGATCAATGTCTCGACCGACTTGTCCGCATTGGACACCCAGTCCTGCAGGCCCTTGACCTCGATATCCAGATTATCGCGATCCTGATACAACTCGAGTGCGGTCCGGGCTGCGCGGGCTACGATGTCGCGGGCGAATTCCAGTCGTGCTTCGATAGCTTCCATGATCCTTGTCTGTCGTTGAGCGGTGCGGCTGAATTGATCAGGCCGATGAGCAGGACCGATGATGCTGCCACACCGAGAAGCGGGAAAAACCGGTCACATTGCCGGATCAGCGAGCTGCCTGGCAACCGGCGGCATCGGGCGTGCCCGAGACATAACGCAAGACCTCCACCACCTGTTCGGGTGTCTGCGCCCACCCCATGGCCGCAGCATCCACTTCCTTGAGCGGATGAATGATGTCGGCATCGTGCAAGGTGATGTAGGGTTTGCCCAGTGCCGCACAGTAGCCGGCGTCGAAGGCGGCGTTCCACTGCTTGTATTGACTGCCGAAACGAATCACCGCGACATCGCACTGCTGAATCTGCGTACGGGTGCGAATGCTGTTGACCTTGGAGGATTGATGATCTCGCCAGAACCCGGCTTCGGCCTGGCCCAGAATATCGCCAGCGGCATCGCTGGCTTCATGATTGGTTACCGGCGAATGAAAACTCAGCGGCAGCCCTGCCTCCTCGGACGCCTGCATGATACGCTCGCGCCAATCCGTGTGGATTTCACCAGACAGATACACTGACCAGACTTTCTTCATGTCGAGACTCCACTGTGTTCGTTGAATGCAGATAGCTGCGGATTCCGATTATATTGCACCAAGTGTTCACATCATGCTGTACAACCTGCAGAATTTCCTTTCCCTGTCCGGATCAGAGGTGATCATCAGCCTCGTGGTCGTGTTGTTTGCCGGCATGGTCAGAGGCTTTGCAGGCTTCGGCATGTCTGCGCTGATCATGGCCGGGCTGGCCTTGATCATTCCGCCAGTAACGCTGATTCCGGTGTGCTTCATCATGGAAACCCTGGCCAGTTTCATGATGTTTCGTGGTGGCGTTCGCATGGCTGATCACAAGGTGGTCTGGGGGCTGGTCATCGGCACGGTGATAGGTACCCCGATCGGCCTGATGGCCACCATGGCAGTAACACCGGATACGTCGCGCACCATTGCCCTGGTTCTTATTCTGCTGCTGGCCCTGCTGCAGCTGCGCCGCCGCCCGCCGGCCGTTCTCGGCACCCGCAAGGGCCTGTATGGTGCAGGTCTCACCGCAGGCATAGCCTCCGGCCTGGCCAGCGTTGGCGGCATGGTGGTGGCGCTGTATGTTCTGGCTCAGCAAGCACCGGCGGCCCGGATGCGGGCCTCACTGGTCATGTATCTGGCCCTGTCCATGATCGCCACCGGCGTCTGGCTGTACCTGTCCGGCATGTTGAACATGCTGGTTCTGCAGCGCGCCATCGTCTTCGCACCGGTGGTGATACTTGGCGTGCTGCTGGGCACGCGACTGTTCAGACCGTCGCTGGAACAATTCTACAAGCGTTTCTGTCTCGGACTGCTGATGAGCGTGGCCGTGAGCGGTCTGATACGCATGGCGATGAGTTGAACCCACCACTCAGACCCACCACTCAGACCCACTGCTCAGACCCACCATTCTGCCTCACCATTCAGGCAGGCCCGGCCTTCAGCTCGCCGACGGCGTCAGCCACACAGACAAGCCGTCGTACACCAGCTTCAGAGACACCAGAAACAGCACGATCTGCACACCCAGAAAGAACCACTTTTCAGGGAGCTTCTGAATGAAGGACTTGCCAACAATCGTGCCGATGGCCGCTATCGGCACGAGCGCCACGGACAGCCACAGGGTCGATCCCGAATAGGGGTGCAGGGAGGAATACGGGACTACCTTTGCCAGATTGATGCAGGCAAACAGGATGGTGGTGGTACCGGCGAACACCATCTTGGGCAGCTGCTGCGGCAACATGAATATCTGGTAGGGCGGCGCGCCTGCGTGCGACACGAAGCTGGTGAAGCCGGACAAGGTCCCCCAGAACAGACCGCGCGACAGCTCGACCGGACGCGCCACGATCGTGGTCGAGCGTCGCAACCAGCGAGACAGACAGAAGGACACGCCCAGAACACCAATCAGAAACGACACCATCTCATCCGGCACCCGGGCCGCCGTCGCCCAGCCGACGAGCACGCCGGCAATACCTGCCGGAATCAGGATCTGCAGATTCTTCAGACTGTACTCGTGTCGGTAGAGCCAAACCCCTACCGCATCCGACAGTATGTAAATGGGCAGCAACAGCACAGCGGCGATGACCGGCGATATCATCAGGGACAATATGGGTACGGCCAGCATGCCGATGCCGGGCAGCCCCCCCTTGGACATGCCTACCAGGAGGGATGCAAGGCACAAGAGCCACAACAGCGGCTCCGCCAGGGACAGGGATGCAAGAGTAGGCATGGCCGGATTCTGACACAATGCAATCCATCAATGCGCAGCGAGGACGATCATGGGCTTACTGGTAGACGGACAATGGCAGGACAAGTGGTACGACACCGACGCCAGCGGCGGGCGCTTCGAACGTAGCGAGGCCGTATTCCGGCACTGGATTACCGCTGACGGTGAGGCCGGGCCTTCGGGTGATGCGGGCTTCAAGGCCGAACCCGGACGCTACCACCTGTACGCCAGCTATGCCTGCCCCTGGGCACACCGGGTACTCATCTATCGGGCACTCAAGGGCCTGGAGTCGATGATCGATGTCTCCTTTGTTCACTGGTACATGGGCGAGCTCGGCTGGAGCTTCAAGGAGGATGAACAGAACATCGTCGGTGATCGCCTGATGAACAAGGACCAGCTGTACGAAATCTACCAGCTGGCCGACCCGCAATTCACCGGTCGTGTCACCGTGCCGGTGATCTGGGACAAGCAGAGGCAGACCATTGTCTCGAACGAATCCTCGGAGATCATCCGCATGCTCAACAGCGCCTTTCAGGACCTGGGGGCGAGCCCTG
The DNA here is from genome assembly GCA_947492525.1 of uncultured Granulosicoccus sp. Taxonomy (GTDB): domain Bacteria; phylum Pseudomonadota; class Gammaproteobacteria; order Granulosicoccales; family Granulosicoccaceae; genus Granulosicoccus. The sequence goes on along the minus strand of CANLNQ010000002.1, from coordinate 199,540 downwards.
TGGACTACTACCCTGACGCGCAACAGGCCAGGATCGAGGCGCTCAATGAGCGCATCTACAACACGCTGAACAACGGTGTCTATCGCTGCGGTTTTGCCACCTCCCAGGATGCCTACGACGAAGCCGTGGAACCGCTGTTCGATACGCTGGACTGGCTGGAATCAGAATTGGCCGAGCAACGCTTCCTCTGCGGCGATGCGCCTCTGGAAGCTGACTGGCGACTCCTGCCCACCCTGCTGCGATTCGATCTGGTCTACCACGGACACTTCAAGTGCAATCTGCGCAGACTGGCCGATTACCCCCATCTGTCGGCCTACGCGCGCGACCTGTATCAATGGCCCGGTATCAGCGACACCTGCAATTTCAGCCACGCAAAGCGCCACTACCTGAAGAGCCACGAGACAATCAACCCTCACCGCATCGTGCCGATCGGACCTGCGATAGACTTCGATGCGCCTCATCATCGCGAACAATTGACGAGCTGAACCTCATGAAAGAACTACAAGGCAAGACCGCGCTGATCACCGGTGCCAGCCGCGGTATCGGTGCCGCCGCCGCACGACACATGGCCGAACTGGGCATGCAAGTGGTACTGGCCGCCCGCACCAAACACGATTGCGAGACCATCGCCGAGGAAATTCGCCAATCCGGCGCGCAGGCACTGGCGGTGGAATGCGATGTGGCCAGCTACGCCTCGATGGAAGCGGCAGTGGCCAGTGCTGTCGAGGCCTTTGGTGCCGTCGACATACTGGTCAACAATGCCGGCATCATCGACCCCATCGCCCGACTCGACGAATCCGACCCGAGTGGCTGGGACCAGGCAGTGGACATCAATCTCAAGGGGGTCTACCACGGCCTGCGTACCGTCTTGCCCGGCATGCAGACGCGCGGCAATGGCGTCATCATCAACATCAGCTCCGGCGCTGCAGTCAATGCCATCGAAGGCTGGAGTCACTACTGCGCAACCAAGGCCGGCGTACTGGCCCTGACTCGGTGTGTACACAAGGAATACGCCGAACACGGTATCCGCTGCATCGGCCTGAGTCCGGGCACCGTGGCCACCGACATGCAGCGCGCCATCAAGGCCTCCGGCATCAACCCGGTCAGTCAGATGGACTTCAGCGACCACATCCCGCCTGAATGGCCGGCCCGCGCCATTGCCTGGCTATGTACCGAAGCTGCGGCCGAGTGGTCAGGCAGCGATTTTTCGATCAAGACCGACGAAGGCAGGAAGCTGGTCGGTCTGATCTAGCGTACTGTTTCATGCAAAGCGTTCATTCAGCGAGTTGCCAGGCAGCCGCGAGGCGCGAGCTCGAAAAGGTATCGGGCAAACCTTGAAAGCGAGCAACAACGCGGATGGCTGCCTGGCGGCTCGATCTGCGGGAGCGCGCTCCTGACCCGGATCCGGCTCAGCCGGCCTGCTCGCGGCAGACGGCAATGGCCTTTTCCAGTCGCGCCAGCACATCGTGTCTGTCGATGAGCGCCAGGGTATCGTTCATCGACGGCGACTGGGTACCACCGGTTACCGCCAGACGCAGCGGTTGACCCAGTTTGCCAAAACCGATCCCCAATGCCTCGACGCCGGCTTCCATCGCAGCCTGAATACTGGCCGCATCCCAGCTGTCCAGCGCTGCAAAGCGGCTGGCGGCATCCTGCAGGACATCGGCGGCAGCCGGCTTGAACTGCTTGGCCTTTGCCTTTTCATCGTAACTGGCCGGAGCCTGGTAGAAATAGCGTGCCGCCTCGGCCATCTGCACCAGTGTGCTGGCACGATCGCGCAGCAGATCGGCCACTGCAGACAGAGGCGCACCGGCAGTGGTATCGATGCTCAGCGTCTCCATATAGGGCTGCAGTACCTGCCCCAGGTACTCGGCATCGGCCTTCTGCAGATACTGCTGATTGACCCAGTCCAGCTTCTTGACATCGAACACCGAGCCGGAGCGATTCACCGCTTCGAGGCTGAACAGCTCGCGCATTTCATCGGCGGTAAACAGCTCCTGATCCTGATGTGACCAGCCCAGGCGCACCAGATAGTTCAGCAGGGCTTCAGGCAGATAGCCATCGGCCTGGTACTGCATGACGCTGACCGCGCCATGGCGCTTCGACATGCGCTTGCCGTCTTCACCCAGAATCATGGGCAGATGCGCATAGACCGGGCGCGTGGCACCCAGTGCTTCGAGGATGTTGATCTGGCGAGGCGTATTGTTGACGTGGTCATCGCCTCGAATGACGTGGGTGATCTCCATGTCCATGTCATCGACCACCACTGTCAGATTGTAGGTCGGTGTGCCGTCTGAGCGCATGATGACCAGATCATCCAGCTCGCGGTTGTCGATGACGATCTGTCCCTTGACCGCATCATCGATCGTGACCTTGCCATCGAGCGGATTGCGGAATCGCACCACCGGCTTGATACCTTCAGGCGGCGTTTCATCCCGATCGCGCCAGTAACCGTTGTAGCGTGGCTTCTCCTTTCGAGCAGTTGCCTCTTCGCGCATCGCGTCCAGTTCTTCCGGGGTGCAATAGCAGTGATAGGCATGACCGCTGTCCATCAGCTGCTGAATCACTTCCCGATAACGATCGAAACGCTGCGTCTGGTAGAAAGGACCTTCATCGTGTTCCAGCCCGAGCCACTGCATGCCGTCGAGTATGGCCTGCACCGATGCTTCGGACGAGCGCTCCAGATCCGTATCTTCGATACGCAGGATGAAATCGCCACCGTGCTTGCGGGCAAACAGATAGCTGAACAAGGCCGTCCGGGCACCGCCAATATGCAGGTAACCAGTCGGACTTGGTGCAAATCGGGTGCGGACCTTCATGAGTGGTTTCAAAGCGGGTAAATGAGAGGTGCGTAGTCTAGCAAAGCACCACGGTAAAAATTCTCATTCATTAGTGGTATTGAGCACACACGGTGAGACGCGCAGTCAGCGCTATACTGACGGTCTGTTAAAGGTTGTAATGTCCACGATGCCAATTCGTTTCCCAGACCTTCACCCACCGGCGGCTCCCGCCAGCGCCATCCGCTCCGGCGGCAATACGGACGCGGCCATTCGCCTGTCCGGTGATGGCGACAGTCAGCAGAGTCGGGCCTCGGCCAGCCAGTCCACAAGGAGCGGCAAGCCTTCCCTTAAGACCGGCAGCGATACATCCGGTCGCAAGGGTGACGGCTCGGCGCAGAGCCTGGAGCCGCGCTGGTACTCCTGTGCCTTGAGCGAACTGGGACACGTGCGCAAGATCAACGAGGATTCCTTTCTCGATGCGCAGGAAGAGGCGCTGTGGGTGGTCGCCGACGGCATGGGTGGGCACAGCCGGGGGGACCGAGCCAGTCAAGCCATCATCGAGGCCATGCACACCTTCAAGTCGAAAGATAATGCACTGGAGAGCGTCGATGATCTGCTCGAACGGCTGAACAGTGCCAATGAGCTCTGCCGCAACGCGGCACAGGGGCAGGTCATGGGCAGTACCGTGGCGGCCCTGCATCTCAATGGCGACAACGCCTACGTGCTGTGGGCTGGCGATAGCCGCATCTATCGCTATCGGGAAGGGAAATTCCTGCAGTTGACCGACGATCACAGCCTGGTTCAGGAACTGCGTCGCCTCGGCGAACTGACCGCGGACGAGGCCGAGAACCACCCCTCCTCCAACGTCATCACCCGGGCCATTGGTGTCGCCGACGATGTCGATGTCCAGGTACGCCAGCTCGATGTTCAGCCCGGTGATCGTTTCCTGGTCTGCAGCGACGGTCTGTTCAAGGATGTAAAACCGGCCGAAGTCGAGGCCAATCTGGCTCTGCCCTCTCCGCGGCAGGCGCTTGATGAACTGGTCAAGCTGGCCTTGCGCCGGGGAGGGACCGACAATGTCACGGCCATCGTCGTGCAGATGGCAATCAGTTGACCTTTCAGTTCATCACGCGTCCGAGTCAGCGAAAGCTTTCACGGATGACGTAGACAACCGTGCTGTCCACCTGCACGGGATTGACCACGATACGAGACATCAGCGGTGCGCTGCCGATGAAATCGGCCCCCAGATCGCGGCGCACATCGGCCGGAAAGGTGAACGAGCCGGTGTCAGGTGCCACACAGCTGACTGTCACGCCATCTTCCAGAAAGAAGCCACCTGCGGTACTGGTGAAGATGCGAATCATCGCGCCCGGGTCATCCGAGGCATCCCAGGTGAACGTGCTTGAGCTGGACACGGTGTTCTCGCCACCGAACTCGGCATTGGCCAGCGTGGTGACCTCAGGTACTGCCGCTTCCACGATGGCGGGTATCTCGGCGCTTCCGGGCACATCCAGCAGCAGACCGGTCGGCACCGGGCCGTCCATCAGCATGGACATGGACGGCAGATCGTAGAACAGGAAACCGCCCGCCGGTTGCTCTTCCAGAGTGGCATAGGTGCCGTCGGGCCCGCTCAGAACGAGTGCCTCTCCTGCACTGACGGCGGTTGCGTTGATTCCCGGTACCGACGGGACATACACAACGCTGATCTCTTCGAAATCAATGACACCGTCATCCTGTACCTGACACATCGCCGTATTGCCTGCGAGCATGTCGGTCATGAACTCGGCCGACACCCCGGAGGCGAGTCGATAGAAACTGCCTACCAGGTCGGATGCCTGACCGGCATCATCAGCGACCGTTACCGCTCCGTAGTGTGTTATCTCACCGGCGGGCGCCATGATGACATCCGACACGGCGGGCAATTCATCATTGCCATTGTCCGCAACCGGATCACCGGAGCCCCCACCACTGGAGCAGCCCGCCACCCAGGTCAAAGACAGCACGACTGCCAAACGCTTGCTGGTATACATCCTGATTATCCTGTTGAATCCGAGGACGAAAGCAAACGACTCGGATGAAAGAAGATCCGGATGTTGAAGGCCTCCTGCCCGAGAATCCGGAGAAACGGTCTCATCCTGAGACCGGAAAAGCTGCCGTCAGATGCGGGATACGACAGCGATCACGAACCCTGAACCGGGGTTGTCAGGTAGGGAAAGGCGTTGTCGAACTGCCCGGCATTCTGTGGTGCTCCATCGGTGAAGGGCGCGTTGCCCACCGGGGCATCCTCCGGCTGGCACAGTCCCAGATTGTCCCCACTGTCGCCCGCGGTACCACTGCCGTCCAGATCCACGGCAATGGGATGACACAGAGCGCCCATCATCACGCGCAAGGCGATATCGGTGACATCATCTCCCGGACGCCGACCATTGGGGAAACCTGCCAGGTCGCCACCCGCCACACCCAGATTCACCTGCATATCCTTCGGCGTGGCCTCGATGGCCGTATTGAGCCTGATCATTTCGGACGGGGTGACCGTCTGCAGCTGATTGACACCGGGAAAGCCTGTCAGGAAAGCCGTGACCAGATCGGTTCTTGGCAGATTCGAAGGCGCAATGTTCGAGCTGGCACCCACCGCGTCACGAAACAGGATGTCCAGAATGGCCGGCAGTGTGGGTGAGGTAACGTAGGTGGCGAACTGACCATCGTCCTTTGGCTCGCTGACATTGAACCGGTCCTTGTCCGGCAATCCGATCACCACCTCATTCACCAGAGGATTGCTCAAGCGGGAGAGTTGTCGGTATTCACCGCTGTATTCCAGGGGACGACGATAGCTCGGATCCAGGCTGACCGTCTGCGTACTGCGTACACTGGATGTCGTCCAACCGCCGATCACGCCATTGCCCTCGCCGGTCAGACAATCCTTGTGAACCTCCAATGCCAGAGTTGTAATGTTCTTGTCGGCAAGATCATTGCGGGCCGGGTCATCGGGCAAGGCTGAGGTCAGGGGCACGAAATTCACCAGATCGAACACCTCTGCCAGGGCAACCGAAAAGCTCTCCTTGCGCTGGCCCACGAACACGCGACCATCCTGGGCACCGGCTGGGCATTGATCGAACTGAACATCATAGTAGGCTTCACCGGTGTTGCTGAGGCTGTTCACGTAGTTGTCGTAGCCATCGGGAAAGCTCTTGCTGCCCACATTGTCATAAGGCTTGGAGAACAGGCGCAGGCCAGAGTCCGGACGCACGGCCCAGGCGGGTGAAGCGGAACGTCGATCTCCCTCGATCATGCCGACAAAGTAGGTCTCGTTGACATTGAGCACCGACTGGTTGTCCCCTGCACCGAGCTGACCGATGTTTTTGAATGCCACCGGCACGGTATCGTCACCAATCTGCAAGGCGAATCCCTGATCACCATTGGCAAGACCATTGTCGAAATCGAACAGAAAGGTGATGTCCTCCTCAGCGTCACCATCGTTGTCCACATGTATCTCGTAGATGGCATCCGGGTTCATCGAGAAATAGTTGGGACCACCATAGGCATCCTGCAACGGCTGATAATTGGCGATGAGGGTCACGAAATCCTCTCGCCCCGGCTCATAGCTGGCGAACATGTAGAAATCCGTGGCATCAAGCTTTGGACGGGACTTGATGAAGGGTGCTTCAGCGTGTGACGACGCCACGGCCTGGCCGGCAAGTACCGCGGCAATGGCGGCCGATAGTGTCAAGACGCTGGAAAATCCGGATCTGACTGTCATGGGTGAACTCCTGTTGCAGTATTTCTCTTGGGCAGAACCTGTCGGGCCAATGCCGCTCGTGAAAATCGATGAACGCGGTTGACTGCTTCGCCTCGAATCAGCCCGACTACCATCGTCTTCATCCATAGATACGCAAGGGTGTTCACAAAAAGATGCAGCGCGCGAAAATATATTTTTTCCATTCACATCCGTTGCACTGTATAAATTACAACGATGTCCCGATCAGTCGACATTCCACGTAACCATGAGCGCCAGTCTGTCAGTCATTTGCTCGTGACTGCCTCTTTTCATGATTTCACTGCGTAGATACCACCATGACCCACGGCAGCTCCACAGTTGACGCCCCTCCGGCTTCGCGGCCGATCAGCACCGATCCGGCCGACCAGCGCCTGGACGGCCTGATCAGCGCCTGCGCCGATGGCATCGAAAGCGCATTCGAACAACTGTACAAATCCACGTCCAGCCAGCTGTTCGGCGTGCTGTTGCGCATCCTGAGAACGGAGGCCCTGGCCGAGGAGGCACTGCAGGAGACGTATCTGAAGATCTGGAACAATGCGGACAAGTACAAGAGCGCCCGCAGTGCACCGCGCACCTGGCTTTCCAGCATCGCCCGCAATCATGCCATCGATGTGCTGCGCAAACGCAGCAGCCGTGAAGACATCGAGCTCAATCTGGACAAGGCGGCGATGGAGATCATGCCCGAGCGGGAGCGTCCGATGGACCAGCAACACGAATCGTCTCAGATGCTGGAGATGTGCCTGGAGCAGCTGGCGGAACCTGCCCGGGAATGTGTGGTGCGTGCCTACTGCGAAGGCTTCTCTCAGGAAGAGTTGAGCGAACGCCTGCAGCGACCGATCGGGACCGTCAAGAGCTGGATACGCCGCAGTCTGATTTCATTGAAGGAGTGTCTCGATGGCCACGCCTGACGAGCAATGGTGGGAAGCACAAGCCGGCGAGTATGCGCTGGGTACGCTTCGAGGCACCGAGCGCGATGTCTACGAACGAATTCTGGCAAACGATGCGGATGCGAGAGCGAAAGTGGCGTGGTGGCAGAACACACTGAGCACGCTGGACTCGCGTGTCGAACCGGTGGAGCCACCGTCTCATCTTCTGCCCTTGATCATGAAGCGTATCGAACAGCAACGGCATCAGTCGCAACAAACCGGTCGGTTCTCGACAAGTGAGCGCGGGGAACGCGAGGCACACGGGGAACGCGAGGCACGCGAGGCACGCGAGGCACGCGAGGCACGCGAGGAACGCGGGGAACGCGGGGAACGCGGGGAACGCGGGGAACGCGGGGAACAGACCGAGTCTACCAACCGGGCAGAACGCGCCGCTCGGGCGGAACTGCCAGATCAGGTGGAAGCCAGCGATCCGGACGAGCGGTCAGTCACACTTTCGGCATCGGCACCTGACACCGCCGAGCACGACTCACGGCACACGGTTGTGCCGCATCGCCGACGACGTGGCCGTCGCAGCAACCTGGTGTGGAAGTCGATTGCCGGGCTGGCCACCGCCGCCTCTGTGGCTCTGGCAGCTCTGCTGCTGCAGACCACGAATCGCGAGGCGCTGCAGCCAACGCCGGCAGCGCTCGACATGCTCAGTCTTGTCCAGAATGAATCGGAGCAGGCGCTTTGGATTCTGTCCAGTACCACTGGCAGTGACCAACTGCAGGTAGTCGCTCTGACACCACCGCCACTGGAGGAGAATCAGTCCTTCGAACTGTGGATGGTCAAACCCGACGATGCAGGTGTCAATTCCGTGGGTCTGTTGCCGGTGAATGAAGGTGAGTCCGTGGTGCTCGCACTGCCCATCAGTACAGCCGAAGCACAGTTGTTTGCCGTCAGCCTTGAGCCTGCCGGTGGATCGCCCGAGGCCGTGCCAACCGGCCCTGTATTGTTCAGTGGCACCATCCGCAACATCGCCAGTCAGCGCTTCTGATGATCGCTCTGAAACGCCTGCTGAATGAAGCCTGTGCGCTGCTGGTACTGAGTGCGTTCGCGATACCTGCGGTGGCACATGAATACTGGCTTCAACCCACCGACATGCCATGGCTGGTTGGTGAGCAATTGCGGGCGGATGTGCGAAATGGCGAGAACTTCGTAGGCGACACCCTGCCTTTCGATCCGGATGCCTTCGCCCGAGCCGGTCTGATATCCGAAAATCACAGACTGGCACTCAACGGTCGCCTTGGAGACTACCCGGCTTTTCAGATGCCTCTGCAAGAAACCGGATTGCACCTGTTGCTGCTGGAAACGACCCGGCGCGAGCTGCTCCATGAGCAATACAGCGATTTCGAGACGTTTCTGAACTATCACGGCCTGCAGGGCATTGCCGAACGCCATCGGAACAGAGACCTGCCGGATCAGGGCATCGTCGAGCACTATTATCGATATTGCAAGTCGTTCATTGATGTCAGGAGCCCTACGCCCGGTAAAGACCAGTCAGCTCAATCCACACAGTCAACACAGTCAGCTCAGTCAACACCCGATACGCCGCCTGCCGCGGCCCTGGCACCACAGATGCAGAGACTGGAACTGATTGCACTCACGGACCCGATGCAAGGCAATACCCTGCAACTGCAACTCCATCTGGAAGGCGCGCCACTGGCCAATCGCCAGGTGGAGCTGTTCCACCGAGACAGTGAATCGGCCGCCGTCACCCGTACCCTTCTCGACACCGACGCCAACGGTCTTGCCAGCTTCGATACTGCGGCCCCCGGTCAATACCTGTTCAACAGCGTCACGGTACTGGAGCCGGCAGACACAAGTGCTCACTGGGAGACCCTCTGGGCATCCTTGACGTTTCACAAGAGCGCGCCATCGCTGCAATGAGTTCCGCGACGCGACTCTTCAGCCTGATGCTGCTGGCAATGCCGGTGTCGCACATGAGCGGCGTTCAGGCGCACGAGCTGCGCCCCAGCGTTGCGGATATCAGCCGTTCCGGGCAGGTTGTGCAAATCGAGCTGAGCACCAACCTGGAAGCGCTGATCAGCGAAATGGGGGGTGGGGAGCACGATGATTCCACCGAGACGCCACAGGCGGAACAGTACAGGCAACTGCGCGCACTGGCGCCCGATGCGTTGGAGACCGAACTCAGGCAATACCTGTCGACCCTGCTATCCGGAATCAGCCTTGACGATGCAACCGTATCCGTAGCCGAGAGTCGCTTGCCCCTGAGCCTTGAAACAGTAAGCATCCCTCAGGTCGGTGACACCGGGCAGGCCCGTGATTCCGTATTACTGCTGCAGGCCGCGGTCGCCGGCGACATCAACGCCGTCACCTGGCAGTGGGAGGCGCACTACGGTTCAATCATCCTGCGCGCTCAGGCGGTGATGAACCAGGCGTCCAGGGACACCGATGTGACCAGCATCGGTTTGGACATCGTATCCTCCCCAAAGACATCAACAAACAGCAAGGCTGACAACACAGCCGACTCAGGCTCCGCACCATCCGCGTTCACACAATACCTTCCGCCTGGCAAGCGCAGCGACCCCATGGGCCTTGCCTTGGTATCGAGTGCTGGACGTGGTGGTGTGGCTTACCTGGTCATCGGTTTATCGGCGTTGCTCGGTATCGGAGCCATCGCACTCTACCGACGTCGCAAACGAGGCTGAGCCTGGATACGGAGCCCGTGGCCCCATCGCTCACTGCCATGGCCTGCCCGTGCCCGCGCTATCGCAACCAGACTTCGATCAGGCCTTCGCTCGGCACGGGCTGGTAGCCCTGGAAATCGCGCACAGCGACCTCATCGAACACCAGGCCCAAGGCATCACCCACGACCTGACCTGCCTGCCGATCGGCCGAGTGGTAGTAGCGCACCTGATTGCTCTCGGGCACCGCCTCCACAATACGCTGCTCGATCTGCGACAGGCCCAGTGCCGCCAGCAGAGAACTCAGCTGACCGGCCAGCCGATCGGCAGGCTCTAGTGAATGCATGACGATTCTCACCGGCCCCATGCCCTGTATCCTTCCCAGCAGCTCCTCTTCCGGTGTCACCGACTGCGGCGGCAAAGGCGTGGTCGGCATGGGCAGCTCTTCGCTGCCGTCAGCAGCACGCACCTGACCTGCCAACGCCAACGCCAACACCAGAACGGAACCATACACTGCAAGTCTGCGCTCCGCTCGCGGCATCATCGGTAGCACCCTGGCAGCGCCCATGCCTCGCCACCTGCTCTCGCTCAACGACGTGCAACGGTGGCGAGGGGCAAGTGAACCGTCTGTTGTCGATGGCCTTGTCATCCTCGATTCTCCATATTCATTCATGAAAGTGGCTGGCGATCAGTCAACGACGCGCTGTCCGCCAGCCTGCAGTCCTTGGATCGCGGTGCGGCCGGGTTCATGCCCGAGTGCAACAGGCACTCGATCCAGAACCCGGCATCCGTGTCTGCTTATCTTGCCAGAACAACGGATTCGGGCTTCAGCACGGTAATTGATACATCCGCCGGCATGTCCATCATCCCCTGCAGCGACAGCACGTCCTGGTAGATCAGTACCTGATCATTGGACTTTTCCGCGATATAGGCATGCATGCCATCGAAGGCCAGATCCACCGGATTGCCCAGCGCAGTGGTGGCACCGGCAATCGATGAACGAGGTACCACCTCACCCGATGCGGTAGAGGCATTGTCAATCACGTAGAGTGAACCGTCGGTGGCGCTGGCAGCTTCACCCACATCGGTCACGATCAGCGTATCGCTGTCCAGATCATGAACGATGCCGTGGAGATTGCTCACCACACCGTCAGCAGCAACACGAATGCTGCGGCTTGGCGCAGCACTGGCCCCCATGGCGAAAAAGTCATCGTAGACCAGCACATCACCGGCAGTGCCGGCCGCATACAATCTGTCGTTCTCCGGATCGTAGTCGGTATCCCAGATTGCCGCACTACCGGTATCCATGACCGTGAACAGTGGCATTGCGTTGCTGCCTGCGGTCGTGGACAAGACCACCAGACTGGCAGCCGTGGCGTCGTTGCCGATGTCGGCAATGATCAGGGCGCCCTGCTCTGCCGCGATCTCGACGCCCTTCGGACTGGTCAGGCCGGCATTGGCACCGCCTATCAGGCGATCCCGGGTAGTGGTATCCACACTGCTGCCTTCTCGGCTGTCCAGCCTGTCGATGGCCAGCAGGCCACGCTCGGAGATCGCGGAACCATCCGTACTGTCAAAGACGGCGTAACCGTTGCCCTGACTATCCAGCTGGATGTTCTCAAGGGTGCGGAACGTTTCCTGTCCGGCATCGCCCGATACCATCCCTGCCATGACCGACAAGGGTTCCGCCATACCATCAGCCGGCAGGTCCACGACCAGGATGCGGCCAACGGCCGAGTTGTCCACCGCTTCTGCACCCTGCTGCATGACAGTCGGATTCTGACTGACCAGCAATCGTGATACGGCGGTGCCGGCCGCAAGATCCGACGCGTCAGTCACTTCTTCCTCTTCAGGGAACTGCACCAGCGATTCCGGCTTGGTATAGGCGCGGGTGAAAGCAGGCGCAACATCTCCGGCCAGTGTCGCCACGTTGTTGAAGACGAGAATGGCGTCATTGGATTTCTCCGCAACGATGGCAGAACCATCAACCAGCAGGACATCCACCGGATTGCCCAGCAGGGTCATGGGGCCTTCGATGGCCGTGGTGTTCTGATCACCGTCCAGTTCGCCATCGTCCGCAAACACGTACAAGGCGCCATCGGTGGCTGAGTCGGCGCTGCCCACATCAGAGACCAGCACACTGCCGTTTTCGACCGCCACGCCATGGAAATTGACCGAACGCTGCATGCCTTCATCATCCACCACACGAATCATTCGATCAATGATGTCGGTGCCGAGGCTGACCATTGATGAGCCTTCCTCCGGCATCAGCAGTCCCGACTCGGCAACCGCGTCGACAATACCCAGGGTGCCATCCGTCATGGCCAGGTAGAGGCGGTCGTTGTCGGCGTCATAAGCACTGTCCCAGCAACTGGCCGGCAAGTCCACCTGAGCCACGGGCATCGCCTGATCGCCTGCCGAGGTGGAATACAGCTTCAGGTCGGCTGTCTGATCAGTGACATCACAGGAGGCCATCAGCCCCATGCCCGACAAGCTTGCCAGACCCTTGCCCGGGCTGTTGCCCACCTTTCGGTCGAGCAGGCCGAATTCATCCATGTCCGCGCGATCAACGGCACGATTGAAGGCACGTATGCCTTCGCTGCCTGCTGCATCGGAGTTCTGATACAGCGTGCCATCGGCGCCGATACTCAGGCCCTGATTCGCACCGGTAGACAGCGTACTTCTCTCGGTGGCGATATCCGGTGCAAGGATGGACACACTGCCGGGTGTCTGCCCATCGTTCATGGCAACGGCAAAACGGCCCTGAGGAATACCGGCCTCACCACCGGTCATGTCATTCGAGTCGTCATCGTCACTGCAGGCACTGAGTGAAAGTGCTGCCAGTGCCATGGCCACGACCAATGGACGTCGCATGAAACGATGAGCACCTGCCGCATCAGGCTGCGCGACACGTTCTTGCTCATTGGAGATAGTCGAATGGTTGTTACGTTGCTTCATTTTTCTCGCTCTTCCGTTGAAGGTCTCTGCAGACCGGATACCAAGAGCAACGTAGCGCGAGACCGAAAAGATGCAGCCGTGAAAAATAGTTTTTCAAACCCGGCAAGATTGACAAACACTGCCCTGAGGGCAGTAAAAAGTGCTTCCCCCAAACGCAGAACAGCCCGGGAGTTTGCCCCCGGGCTGCTCGCTCATTTCCAGCGATGGTCGTCCCTTGAATCAGTGAACGACGGCCACGCTGGGTCTGGCTTCGGTGTTGCTGAACACCAGCTGTCCGTCTTTGGCATCGATGAACACGGTATCCCCCGGCATGAAGTCACCCGACAGGATGGACTGTGCCAGAGGATTCTCGACCTGCTGCTGGATCTCGCGCCGCAATGGTCTGGCCCCGTAGACGGGATCGAACCCTGCCGCTCCCAGCAGATCCAGAGCGGCATCGGTCACCACCAGTTCGAGCTGACGCTCCTGCAGACGCTGAGCCAGGTGCTGTACCTGGAAGCCGGCAATCATGCGGATGTTCTCGCTCGACAATGGCTTGAACACCACCGTCTCATCCACCCGATTGATGAACTCGGGCCGGAAGTGCTGACCCACGATTTCCATCACGGCGGACTTCATCGCCTCGTAATTGTCGTCCCCTGCCAGTTCCTGAATGACCTGGCTGCCCAGGTTGGATGTCATGACGATGACCGTGTTGCGAAAATCCACTGTCCGGCCCTGACCATCGGTCAGTCGTCCATCATCCAGTACCTGCAGCAGGATGTTGAACACATCGCTGTGCGCCTTCTCCACCTCGTCCAGCAGGATGACCGAATACGGCTTGCGGCGAACCGCTTCTGTCAGATAGCCGCCCTCTTCATAGCCGACGTAGCCCGGAGGTGCGCCGATCAGGCGCGCCACGGAATGCTTCTCCATGAATTCGGACATGTCGATACGCACCATGGCGTCATCGGCATCGAACATGAAGTCGGCCAATGCCTTGGTCAGTTCGGTCTTGCCCACACCGGTGGGCCCGAGGAACAGGAAAGAGCCGATGGGACGCCCCGGATCCGACAGACCCGCCCGAGAACGACGGATGGCATCAGACACCGCCTGTACCGCTTCCAGCTGGCCGACCACACGCTTGCCCAGTTCGGCCTCCATGCGCAGCAGCTTGTCCTTCTCGCCTTCCATCATCTTGCTGACCGGGATACCAGTCCACTTGGCCACCACCTCGGCAATTTCATCTGCCGTGACATTGGTGCGCAGCAGAGTCATTTCCTGGTCATCGGTATTCTCGATGGCCTCTGCCAGGGATTTCTCCAGTGCCGGAATCTGTCCGTACTGCAGCTCTGACATGCGTGCAAGATCTCCGGCTCGACGGGCGGTTTCCAGCTCGAGTCGAACGCGCTCCAGCTCTTCCTTGATGCCCGCCGCATTCTGCACGGTGGCCTTCTCCGAATTCCAGATTTCCTCCAGATCGGCGAACTCCTTCTCCAGTGCTGCCACATCCTCGTCCAGTGTCGCCAGGCGTTGTACCGAGGCTTCGTCGGTTTCCTTGACCAGTGCTTCTCGTTCGATCTTCATCTGGATGATGCGCCGCTCCAGTCGATCCAGCTCTTCGGGCTTGGAGTCGATTTCCATGCGGATATGCGAGGCGGCTTCATCGATCAGGTCGATTGCCTTGTCCGGCAGCTGCCGATCACTGATATAGCGATGCGACAGGGTCGCGGCAGCCACGATGGCAGGATCGGTGATATCCACCCCATGGTGAACCTCATAACGCTCCTTCAGGCCACGCAGGATGGCAATGGTATCTTCCACGGTCGGTTCATCGACGATGATCTTCTGGAAGCGTCGCTCCAGAGCGGCATCCTTTTCGATGTTCTGGCGATATTCATCGAGTGTGGTCGCGCCAATGCAATGCAGCTCACCACGAGCCAGGGCTGGCTTGAGCATATTGCCGGCATCCATGGAGCCTTCGGCCTTGCCGGCACCCACCATGGTATGGATCTCGTCGATGAACAGGATGACCTGTCCTTCCTGCTTGGCCAGATCCGCCAATACCGCCTTCAGACGCTCTTCAAATTCACCGCGGAACTTGGCACCGGCAATCAGTGCGCCCATGTCCAGAGACAGCACCCGCTTGTTCTTAATGCCGTCGGGTACCTGACCATCGACGATGCGCTGCGCCAGCCCCTCCACCAGGGCGGTCTTGCCCACCCCCGGTTCACCGATGATGACCGGATTGTTCTTCGTTCGACGCTGCAATACCTGGATGGCACGACGAATCTCGTCATCACGTCCGATGACGGGGTCAATCTTGCCTTGCTCGGCACGCTCGGTCAGGTCGATGGTGTACTTTTCCAGGGCCTTGCGATTGTCTTCGGCATTGGGATCGTTGACCGGGCCGCCCTGCACGTCTTCGATGGTCTTCTGGATCGCGCTCAGGTTGGCACCGTGACTCAGCATCACCTCGGCCAGTGAGTTCTTCTTGTCTTCCAGCGCTGCCAGCACGAAGACTTCGGAAGAAATGTACTGGTCCCCGCGCTTCTGTGCTGCCTTGTCAGTCAGATTGAGCAGACGACCCAGTTCGTTGGAAACATGCAGCTGCCCGCTGCCACCTTCTACCTTGGCCAGGCGTTCGAGCGCCTGATCCAGGCCGACGCGCAAGCCGTTCACGTTGACGCCGGATTGTGCAAGCAATGGACTGACGCCGCTACCATCCTGATCAAGCATGGCCACCATCAGATGGGCCGGCTCGATGAATTGATGATCGCGACCCAGAGCCAATGACTGTGCGTCTTGCAATGCCAGCTGAAATTTGCTGGTCAGTTTGTCCATTCTCATCAGATTTACCTCATGGCAATCGTGTTATTCAGATTGCCATAAGGTGGTGCTGCTGAGAATCAATTCAACATCTTTTGTAGGGTTACTATGAGAAAGGTCAAAAGATCTCAGTCGGCCGGTGTATCCATCCATGCCACCGTGACCAGTCGACCGCTGCGCAGTCCGTCGCGCCGGTGGGAATGAAACCAGTGCGGTTGACTGACCGTGCAGTAGTCTCCGCCAGTCACATTCACGGAGCGACAGGCTTGCAACTCGGCCCGCGCCAGAGCGTAGATATCTGCCCAGAATTTGACGCCGGACGCCGCCGCAGGATCTGGCTGACCCGGCAGGAATGCGGCGGCATGTTCGCCCCTGCGTTCGACAAAGGCCTGGCGAACTTCCTCACCGACCTCGAAGGCATCAGGACCGATGGCAGGCCCGAGCCAGGCATGCAGCTGCACATCGGCTGAGAACTTCGCCAGCGCGTTCTCCAGGATACCTGCTGCCAGTCCCCGCCAACCGGCATGCACCACCGCCAGTTGTCGGCCTGCCGTATCACTGATGACCACGGGCAGGCAATCGGCGGTCAGTACCGCCAGCACGGTGTTTGTCTGGTCCGTCCAGGCGCCATCGGCGCAGGGTGCCTTGCCCGTGGAGGGATCGGCGTCCGCACATTCTCTGCAGCCACCTTCACCAACGGCCACGATGTCATTACTGTGTGTCTGGTTCAGCCAGCACGGTTCGGCCGGCAGCGCAAAGGATTGCTGTACACGGCGCCGGTTCTCCTGCACCGCCTCCCGCTCATCGCCGACATGCAGGCCCAGATTCAGCGAATCGAATGGCGCGGCACTGACGCCTCCGACTCGTGTCGTGGAAAATGCCGTGACCCCGGAAGACACCTGCCATTGAGGAGTCAGGCCGGTAATGACACCAAAGCTCCGCCCTGATGCAAGATCCTCCGTCACCACTGCCTGCTCCTGTGCCAGCCCCTGCCGGCTGCCCGACTCAGCCATTGTGTCTGTCACTCTCTTCCTGTAATGCCGTCTCGGCGATGTCGTGCAGTTCGGCGCACAGATGCTGCATGTCGTCCGGCATCGGGGCCTCGAAACTCATCTCTTCCTCATTGCCCGGATTGATCAGCGTCAGGCGTGTGGCATGCAGGGCCTGGCGCTTGAAGGCGGCCACGGCAGGGACTTCGGCCACTTGCCGAGGCAGTACCGCCAGTCGTCTGCCATAGGACGGGTCGCCGACCAGCGCATGCCCGATATGGGTCATGTGCACCCGAATCTGGTGGGTGCGACCGGTTTCCAGCTTGACCATGACTCGGGCACACCCCAGATAGCGCTCCACGCACTCGAAATGGGTGACCGCAGGCTTGCCGCTGTCGATCACGGCCATGCGCTTGCGATCTCGGGGGTGCCTGCCGATGGGTGCGTCGATGGTGCCGTTGATGGGCACATCACCGATCACCACCGCGGTGTAGGTTCTGCCCATTTCGCGCGCCTGCAGCTGACGAACCAGATGCGTATGTGCCTCCAGCGTTCGGGCTACCACGCACAGCCCCGAGGTTTCCTTGTCGAGCCGATGCACGATGCCGGCGCGCGGCACACCGGCCTGAGCGGCACTGTAGTGCAGCAGACCGTTGAGCAGCGTGCCACGCCGATTGCCCGGCGCCGGGTGCATGACCAGACCTGCCGGCTTGTTGATGACCAGAATGTGTTCATCTTCGTACACGATGTCCAGATCGATCGGCTCGGGCACGAAACTGGACACACCGTCACCATCTGCCTCGGAGAGCATGTCGGCCAGCAGATCGGGAGGCAGTTGCAGGCTCAGCAGCTCGCCACCGAGCATCTTGTCGCGGGTGCGCCGCTGTTTGCCATCCACGGTCAGATAACCCTCGGCAATCCAGCTCTGCAGGCGACTGCGTGAATAGGTGTCGAACACCATGGCCGCCACGGCGTCCAGCCGCTTGCCGGCCCACTCCGGTTCGACCCGGATCGATTCGGATTCCTCCGCCTCGGCGGTGGGTTCGGTGGAGGGAAAGGTCTTGTCAGTCTGACCGGTAATGTGAATTCTCCTGAAACTGGGCGCACACGGGCACTATCATTGGCTGTCAACGGGGAACCTTTGTCACCGTGAAGGTACACAAAGTGCAAATCCGCCCGGCTGCAGCTACGCTATACTTTACCGATGATACTCAAGTTCTCACGCTTCGCCGCGCTCGCCGTACTCGGATTGTGCCTTTCCGGCACCCTTCTGAGCGGCTGTGCCAGCCAATCGAACCCTGCGGCCCAGTCGGGAAGCGCGGAAGAGCTGTACCGTGTGGCCAAGCGTTCGCTCAATCAGGGCGACTTTCTGACGGCCATCAGTACCTTCGAGATGCTCGGCGCCCGCTACCCCTTCGGCAGCTACACGCAGCAGGCGCAGCTGGATATCGCCTATGCCTATCTGAAGCAGGATGAATTCGACAACGCGATCAACGCAGCCGACCGTTTCATCAAGCTCTACCCACGCAACGAGAATATCGACTACGCCTACTACATCAAGGGCGTCAGCCACTTTTCACGAGGCGGCTCCACCATGGAGCGCATCTTCCCCAGAGACATGTCAAAGGTCAACCAGCAGTGGCTGCGCTCGGCCTTTGCCGATTTCGACACCCTGGTCCGGCGCTTTCCCGAGAGCAGCTATGCCAAGGACGCGCTGGCCCGCATGGCCTACCTCAGAGACGAGATGGCCCGCCACGAGCTCACTACCGCGCAGTTCTACTACGAGCGGGGCGCCATGGTAGCGGTCGTCAATCGCGTCAGTTATCTGCTGGAACACTTCGACGGTTCCCGCCATGTGCCCAATGCGCTGGCGCTGATGGCCAGTGCCTATGAGGCCATGGGACAGACCGATCTGCAGCAGGACACACTCAGAGTGCTGGCTGCCACCGCACCGGAACACCCGGCATTGCGAAAGGGTTGATAGTCTGACGCTTCCTCTCCCGGACGGCAGGCAGGGCTGTCCAGCTCCGCCTGTGACTTACCGTAACACTCCGGCATCACACCGGCGTGTGTGACTGACGGGTCGACAACCCTACACTCGGGTTCATCACCGGGCAATCCGTGTGGTCTGGAATTTGCGTTTTACGCACCCAGCATGAAACAACAGAATCCCTCATAGTGAATGCCCATCCGTCGGCGGAAGGCTATCGGCTGGCCAAGGCATCCGTGCACGTGCCTGACTGGCAGGTGCTCAACCTCTTCAATCAGTATCGCTTCCTGCTGATACTGGCTTCGGGCGGTGTCTACTACCTGTCAGAGGATCAGCTCACGCTCGGCACGCGTAATGGCCCCCTGTTCGAGGTCGCCCATCTGGGCTATCTGGTCACGACGCTGGGCTTTGCCCTGCTGATCCGCCTGCGGCGACCCGCGGTCGAGACGCAGTTCTTCCTGCAGAATTACATGGATATCCTGCTCGTTTGCGTGCTGATGTACGCCAGCGGAGGTATCCAGAGCGGCCTGGGGCCTCTGCTGCTGATCAATCTGGCCCTGTTCAGCCAGGTCTCGACCGCGCGCCACGCTCTGCTGTTTGCCGCCATCGGCAGTATCGTGCTGATCGTTGAGGAACTGCTCTCGAACGTGCTGATCGGCAACCATGCCGCCAACTTCGAGGCAACCGCCGTGCTGGGCTCCCTGCTGTTCGCAATCGCCTGGGTCATGACGGTACCTGTCAGAAAGGCCATGAATCGGCAGCTGGTCATATCCTCGCATTCACGGGTCGCGCTGGATGTCGAGGAAATCGCTCAGCTCAATGAGGAAATCATTCGCGAACTGGATTCCGGTGTGGTGGTCATAGACCCTTCGGGCCGGGTGCAACTGATCAACGACACGGCGCGCAGTTTCCTGGCCGCAGAATTCACGCCCATGCCTGTTCATCTACGACAATTATGCGCCGAGCTGATGGACAGCCTGCAGGCGTCAGAGCGCTCCCCTACCCACGAGACGCGCCCTTTCGACATCGCCAGCACCGGCCAATCCCTGTTGCCCAAATTCATCCCGCTCTCGCGCGGTGGCGTTCTCATCAAGCTCGATGACCACACCCATATCCGGCAACAGTTCCAGCAATTGAAACTGGCCTCCCTGGGGCGCATGTCCGCCAGCATTGCCCACGAGATCAGAAATCCGCTGGGGGCGATCTCGCACGCCGTGCAACTGATCGAGGAATCACCGCAGCTGGCGGCCAATGACGCCGACCTGTTGCAGATCGCCAAGCGACATACCTTGCGCATCAACCGCATCATCGAGGATGTGCTGCAACTGTCCAATCGTCAGCAAGTACGCAGCAGCGAAGTCAGCGTGGATGAGCAGGTCAGGGATTTCGCCCAGCGATTCATCACGGAAAACGAGTTGACGGACGAGCAGCTGAGCGTGGTGACCGAGCCCTGCCGCGCGCTGGTGGACCCCGGTCATCTGGATCAGGTGTTGTGGAATCTGTGTACCAACGCACATCTGCACAACGATTCCGCCGCCATCAATATCGAGATCAGCTGCTGGCAATCCGACAGAGGTACGACGATTATCGATGTGTCGGACAACGGTCGCGGCATTTCCGACATGGACCGGGAAAACCTGTTCGAACCCTTCTACTCCACTCACCATGCCGGAACCGGTCTGGGACTGTTCATCATTCGCGAGCTTTGCGAGATCAACAAGGCCAGTATCGAAAGTGTGCCCCGGGACAGCGGCGCCCATTTTCGCATCACACTATCGGCAGTACAGGACATGGCAGCCTGATCATGAAGCACACCGCACTGATCATCGACGACGAAGCCGATATCCGGGCACTGATTGCCCTGTCTCTGGATCGCATTGGTCTGGATACGCACACGGCGGGCAACCTGGAGGAAGCCGAGAACCTCCTGCACGCCTATCGCTTCGATGTCTGTCTGACCGACATGAAACTGCCGGATGGTAATGGTGTGGAATTCGTGCCACGCATCCATGAGATCCAACCCCATTTGCCGGTGGCACTGATAACCGCCCACGGCAACATGAATGCGGCGGTTGAAGCCATGAAGAATGGCGCCTTCGATTTCGTCTCGAAACCGGTGGACATCAACCTGCTGAGAAACCTGGTGACCCAGGCCTTGAAGCTGGCCGATTCACAACCTGTGCAAGTTGCCGAGCCTTCCCCCGAAGCGGCGGAAGCTGTCGCGACGGATATCCCCCCTGCCCCCCGATTGTCGGCCGTTACCGAGCCGGTCACCGACCGCCAGATTGGCCACGATCGCCTGATCGGTCAATCAGAACCGATGCAGGCCCTGCGCAAACTGATCGGCAAGGTGGCCCGGACCAATGCCCCTGTGTGGATCACCGGGGAGTCGGGTACCGGCAAGGAGCTGATTGCCCGCCTGGTGCACGAGAACGGACCTCGCGCCGAGTCGCCCTTCATTGCCATCAACTGTGGTGCGATCCCGTCCGAGCTGATGGAAAGCGAATTGTTCGGCCATCGCAAGGGCAGCTTCACCGGTGCCAATACCGATCATGATGGTCTTTTCAGGCGCGCCGAGGGCGGCACCCTGTTTCTCGATGAGGTGGCTGAACTCCCCTTGCACATGCAGGTAAAACTGCTGCGTGCGATTCAGGAGCGGAGCATTCGCCCGGTGGGTAGCTCCGAGGAGATCAATGTGGACGTGCGCATTCTCAGTGCCAGTCACAAGGATCTTGCGCTGGAAGTCGAGCAAGGCAGATTCCGTCACGACTTGTATTACCGACTGAACGTCATCTGCATAGAATCACCCAGCCTCCGGAAACGCCCTGACGATGTCGTGGACATTGCGCGACATGTACTCCGCTCCATAGCACGGTCCGCTGCGCAGAATTCACCCGCCAGGCTTACGCACAATGCCGAGGATCTGCTCAGCGCCTACGCCTTTCCGGGCAATGTACGGGAACTGGAAAACATTCTCGAACGCGCCGTTGCCTTGAGCGACGATGGTCTGATCGATGCGCCCGACCTCGGGATCGAGATCGCAGGTCATCCTCACGGACGCCGTGAATCAGCACTGAACCTGGCACAAGGGGGCAGCACATCCGGTGAGCTGGACGAGCGGCAGGCGATTCTGCAGATGCTGGAGAGCACCCGCTGGAATCGCAAGGCGGCCGCCCGTGAGCTGGGCATGACCTATCGCCAGCTGCGCTACCGGATCAAGCAATACGGTATTGATTCCGACGATACCGGCACGGGCACTGCGAGCTGAGGCGGTGCCTCGCCTTGAGTCTTGAGCTGAAGTCGTAGCCGAAGCCGTAGCCGAAGCCGTAGCCGTAGCCGTAGCCGTAGCCGTAGCCGTAGCCGTAGCCGTAGCCGAAGCCGAAGCCGAAGCCGAAGCCGAAGCCGAAGCCGATAATCCCGTCCTGCACCTGGCCTGTCAGCGTCGAGCGCTCAAACTTTAGGGAAATTGTCACAGATGTAACACAGCGAGTGTCACCTGTTGACAGGATTGTCACTTGAGAATGCCAAACAGTTCAACCCTGACCCACTTCATGTTACTTGCAAGTGATTGTTTAATCGAAAGTTATCAGCAAAGCAACTGTTATTCGCCAAATGGCACAGCCCCTGCACTTAACCATTTGTCCTCAAGGACGATACATCGTTCGTAGGTTCGGCTTGACACCAGCCTATCAAAATCAAAATCTCTGGAGATAGACCCTAAAATGGTTAAGACACAAAAAGGTTTTACACTGATCGAACTCATGATCGTTATCGCGATCATCGGTATTCTGGCGGCTGTAGCTGTACCTCAGTACCAGAGCTACACAGCTCGTGCCAAGTTCAGTGAAGTTGTTCTGGCGACCTCGAACTTCAAGTCAGCCATCGAGATCTGCGCTCAGACGGTTGGTGGCATTCCTGCTGACGGTTCTTGCACCACTCAGGCTGCCAACGGTATCCCTGCAGCACCTGCAGCGACCACCAAGCTGGCCTCTGTTGCCATCGCAGCTCCTGCGGCCGACTCTGCTCAAATCACAGCGACTGCAACTGCCGTTGGTGGTCTGGCCGGTGAAGACTACATCGTCGATGGTACATACGCCAACGGCCGTGTCACATGGGCGACCAACCCAGCTTCTACCTGCCTGACCGGTGGTCTGTGCCAGGCAAACTAAGAGTTGAAGTAATACTCTGAACAGCACGAACGCAGTACGGTTCGAAGGGCGATCGGTTGACGATCGCCCTTTTTTTTTGGGCATGACATTCTGATGCCCTCGGGTGCCTGACCCCTTGCTGGTTCGGTAAATCGGAATTCAACCCTGTCAGCTTGCCGCCGCTCTTGCACCGGTTCCCGATTTACACCGATTGGCCATCAGTAGCCACCGTACGCGCTAAAGCAACATGCGCAATGGCCGATTCACGAGTGTAGCAACACGTTATCTCGACACGGCGACGTGATAGAACCCAGGACATCTCAATGACACCCAACAGCACGTTGAACGGCATCGCCAGACAGCTTGTCGGCCAGAATCTGGCGAGTGAGGAAACCGCTCTCCAGGCTCTCGAGAAAAGCAAGGAAGGCAAGAAGGCATTCCTGACAACATTGGTAGAGAGTGGCGATGTGGACTCGCGCGCCATCGCGAACTACATTGCCGGGGACTTCGGACTTCCCCTGTTCGACCTCAGCACACTCTCACCTGAGAGCATACCCACCGAGTATGTCAACGAGGATCTGATCAACTCGCAGAATGCCGTGCCGATTGCCAAGCGGGGTTCTCGCCTGTTCATTGCCATATCCGATCCGACCAACAACGAGCCGCTCGAGAAATACAAGTTCTCATCCGGACTGAGCGTCGAGGCCATCATCGTCGATGAGGCGGCCCTGGCCGAGCTGCGCGCGCGTGCCATGGAGCAGAACTCCACGCTGGATGACGGCCTGGACGACAGCTTCGATCTGGAAGTGGACAACAGCGACGACAAGGATCTGGAAGCCGAGGTCTCGGGTGTGGATGAGACACCGGTTGTGCGCTTCGTCAACAAGGTGCTGCTCGATGCCATCAAACGGGGTGCTTCCGATATACACATAGAACCCTACGAGAAGATCTTCCGCATCCGCTTTCGTGTGGATGGGGTGCTGGAGGAAGTCGTTCATCCGCCGCTGGCCATGGCCGGACGCCTCACGGCCCGTATCAAGGTCATGTCGCGCATGGACATCTCGGAACGCCGCGTCCCCCAGGATGGGCGTATCAAGCTGAAGATCTCCAAGACCAAGGCCATCGATTTTCGTGTCAACACCTGCCCCACCCTGTTTGGCGAGAAGACCGTACTGCGGATACTCGACCCGAGCAGTGCCCAGCTGGGTATCGATGCGCTGGGTTACGAGCCCGAGCAGAAACGACTCTACATGGAAGCTCTGGCCAATCCCTATGGCATGATTCTGGTCACCGGTCCGACCGGTAGCGGCAAGACGGTATCCCTGTATACCGGCTTGAACATTCTCAATGAACCCGGCACCAACATCTCCACGGCAGAGGATCCGGCTGAAATCAATCTGGCCGGCATCAATCAGGTAAACGTCAACCCCAAGGCCGGGCTGACGTTCGCGGAAGCCCTGAAATCCTTTCTGCGGCAGGATCCGGACGTGATCATGGTGGGTGAGATTCGTGACCTGGAAACCGCCAGCATCGCCGTCAAGGCTGCTCAAACCGGTCACCTGGTACTCTCGACCCTGCATACCAACGATGCACCACAGACCCTGTCGCGACTGATCAACATGGGTGTACCGCCTTTCAATATTGCAACTGCGGTATCACTCATCATCGCCCAGCGCCTCGGCAGACGACTCTGTGAATCATGCAAGGTGCCTGATGAACTGCCGCGCGAAGTGCTGCTGGCGGAAGGTTTCTCGGAAGACCAGCTGGAAGGCATGGAGCTCTACAAGCCGGTGGGATGCAAGAAATGCAACAACGGCTACAAGGGCCGTGTGGGCATCTACCAAGTCATGAAGATCAGTGAGGATATCGGCAAGATCATCATGGCCGGTGGCAATGCCATCGAAATCGCCGAACAGGCAAAACGGGAGAACATTCCCGACTTGCGTGAATCTGCACTTCTGAAAGTGGCTCAGGGTGTCATGGGGCTTGAAGAAGCCAACCGAGTGACCAAGGACTAGATCATGGCAAAGTCAGCAGCAAAGGCCCCGATACTCTTCGAGTGGGAAGGCAAGAACAAGACGGGCCACAAGCAGAAGGGACTGATCTCCAGCCCCAGCGCAGATCTGGTGAAGGCCAAGCTACGCCGCCAGGGCATCATTCCTTCGAAGATCAGGAAGAAGCGCAAGGAATTCGGTGGCAAGCAGAAGATCGAAGCCGGTGACATTGCCCTCTTCGCACGCCAGCTCACGACCATGATGGGTGCCGGCGTACCCATGGTCCAATCCTTCGAGATCGTCGCCAATGGCATGGAGAACAAGTCCATGCGTGAAATGGTCAACGGTATCAAGTCGGAGGTTGAATCAGGCAGCAACCTGACCAACGCGCTTCGCAAATACCCCGACCAGTTCGACGAGCTGTTCTGCAGCCTGACCGAGGCGGGTGAGCAGTCCGGTACCCTGGAGACACTACTGGGGGAGATTGCCACCTACAAGGAAAAGTCCGAATCACTCAAGAAGAAGATCAAGAAAGCACTGTTCTATCCGGTGGCGGTTCTGATCGTTGCCTTTATCGTGACGGCGATCCTGCTGGTGTTCGTGGTGCCTCAGTTCGAAGCCCTCTTCTCGGGTATGGGTGGTGACCTGCCCGCCTTCACCCGGATGATCGTTACTGCGTCCGAGTTCATGCAGAAGTGGTGGTATGTCATGTTCGGTGGCGTGGGCCTGACTGTCTGGGTTTTCATGCAGGCCAAGAAGCGCTCCAAACCCTTTGCCGAACTTCTCGACAGGATTGCCCTGAAGGCACCGGTATTCGGCGACATCGTGGTCAAGGCTGCCACGGCCCGCTTTGCCCGAACCCTGGCAACCATGTCAAAGGCCGGTGTTCCGCTGGTCGAGGCCATGGAGTCAGTCGCTGGCGTTGCCGGCAACTCGGTATTCGAAAAGGCCATCTACAAGATGAAGGATGAGGCCGCCACGGGTCAACGACTGACAGCCTCCATCGAGAGCTCCGGCCTTTTCTCCAACATGGTGGTACAGATGATTGCCATTGGTGAGGAATCGGGTTCCATCGATGACATGCTGGCCAAGGTAGCAGACTACTACGAGGAAGAAGTGGACAATGCGGTCGATGCAATGACCTCCCTGATGGAGCCGATGATCATGGCCTTTCTCGGTGTCGTCATTGGTGGTCTGGTGGTTGGCATGTATCTGCCGATATTCAAGATGGGTGATGCGTTCTAGCTAGTCGCAAGACAACTCACCACCAGCACCTGGCTGAGTCGGTCATCACGCACTCGCACGGTGTTTGCATGACCGACACACTCCATCCATAATCCGCACATGTCAATCGTCGAGCTATTCCAGCACAACGCCATCGCTTTCTACGGCGTTGTGGCTCTCATCAGTCTGATGGTCGGCAGCTTCCTGAATGTCGTCATCCACCGCCTGCCCATCATGATGGAGCGAGCCTGGCGTGAAGGCATGGAGGAATTCCTGCCGGCTACTGGCGAGACGGTGGACAGTACCGCGGCGGAATCTGCCGATGCCGCGGTGCCCGCTGAACACGCTGAACACGCTGAACACGCTGAACACGCTGAGCACGCTGAACACGCAGAGCCGTTCAACCTGGCTGTGCCCCGTTCGCGCTGCCCGCACTGCGCCAGCGAGATCAAGGCCTGGCAGAACATCCCCGTGATCAGCTACCTGATGCTCGGCGGAAAATGCGCCAATTGCCGTACGCCTATCTCGATGCGTTATCCGCTTGTCGAGTTCATGACCATGGTGCTTTCGCTGCTGGTTGCCTGGCAATTCGGGCCGACACCGCAGGCGGCGCTGGGCATCATCGTGACCTGGTTCTTCGTGTCGATGACGATGATCGACATCGATCACCAGCTTTTACCCGATTCACTGACCCTGCCACTGATGTGGATAGGCTTGCTCGCCGCCCTGTTTCCCGTCTTCACCGATCTGCGTTCAGCCGTGATCGGGGCCGCAGCAGGCTATATGGTGCTGTGGATGGTCTACCAGCTGTTTCGCATTGTCACCGGCAAGGAGGGCATGGGCTATGGCGACTTCAAGTTGCTGGCCGCCATCGGGGCTCTGCTCGGCTGGCAGGCCTTGCCGATGGTGATTCTGCTCTCGTCAATGGTCGGCGCTGTCGTCGGGATCACGCTGATTGCCGTGACCGGCAGGGACAAAAACATTCCGATTCCTTTCGGACCCTATCTGGCAGCCGCGGGCTGGATTGCCATGTTATGGGGTGACGGCCTTAGCCAGTGGTATTACGGTTTGCTGGGCTGATACGACAGGCCAGCAGACAGACAAGCAGACAGGCCAGCAGGCAGAACAGACTGACAGGCACTCAGGTACTCAGGTACTCAGGCACTCAGGCACTCAGGCACTCAGGCACTCAGGCACTCAGGCACTCAGGCACTGTAACGCCTGTGAGCGGAAGCAGGAACAAGCCCGGTGTATCTACCTGTCACGACCTTGGCGGGCATCTTGCACTCTGGCAGTATCCCAAGACTCATCGAGCTCTCCATGATCCGCACGTTCACCTGCCTGGCTCTTGTCATTCTCACCGCTGCCTGTGGCGTTCGCGATCCTGACCCCGACGGTACAGGCACGACAACGGATTCGGGCACAGACTCAGATTCCGGTACAGGTTCTTCCACCTCTTCCTCACAGATCCCACCGGACCCTGACTGGAGCGAGCAGATACCGGATGAAGTCTCGGGTCTGTATTCGGCAGATCCCAACTACCTGTATATTTCCCCCGGTGGTTACAAGGCCTATTTCCCCCTGCAGAGCAACCTGAATTGTCATACAGAGACCGATGTCGAGCTCTTCAGTCATGACGGTGGAGAGTTCTACTCCTCTGTCGATGCCTATGCCAGCGACACCCAGCTGGCCGAGAGCCACGAGTATCAGATTACCTTTCAGGGCGACGTCATGAACCTGACCGAAATCCTCACGGGCGGGTCGAGCACCAGCTACTACACCATCGTTAGCGGGCTGACCATCTACGACATTCCGATCTGCAGCGACTGACACAGCGCCGGATACTGGCAGCACGGCCCTGCACGCCTTCGACCAGCCATCGGCCTTCGCTACTCACCGACGATCAACGTGTTTGCCCGGTACCGACCCTGAAGGCTACCATGGGCCTCACCGAAGGCTCTGGCGATAACACTCATCATGCAACTGGTCGGACTCACTGGCGGCATTGCCAGCGGAAAATCCCTGGTGTCCAGCAGCTTTGAACAGCTGGGCGTTCCGGTCATCGACGCCGATTTGCTGGCTCGTGAAGTGGTGTCGCCCGGAAGCCCGGGGCTGCAGACTCTCGCAAGGCATTTCGGGCCGGGCATCATCACCGCCGACGGTGAGCTGAACCGTGCAGCATTGCGCCACATCGTCTTTGCCGACCCAGCGGAACGGGCGTTTCTGGACGATACCCTGCACCCCTTGATCAGACAGCTCTCCGAGCAACGCATACAGGCACTGGCGCAGCAAGCTCATCCCTACGTCATCTACGCCATGCCCTTGTTGCTGGAGACCGCTCAGCAGAAGCGCTTCGATCGCATCGTTGTCGTGGATGTTCCTGAGTCGGTCCAGATGGCGCGACTGCTGGCAAGAGACGGTTCGTCCGAGAGTGAAGCACGAGCCATACTGGCCTCACAGGCCACGCGCGAAGAGCGGCTGGCGATTGCCGACGACGTCATCGACAATGCAGGCAGTATCGAGGAGACGCGACAACAGGTAGCAGCCTTGCACAAGCGCTACGGTGCAACGGCCTCAGGCTCCAGCTCGGCCTGAAATCCTGCCTGGCAGACGCAGACGCAGACGCAGACGCAGACGCAGACACGCAGACACGCAGACACGCAGACAGCGTATCCAAATCAGCGCACAACACCGCGCCGCTTGAGATCCATCGCGCGCACTAGCCAGACAAGTCTGAACACCGGGTCTGCGACTCGGCCACCAGCTGATCGACGATGCCCTGATTGGCTTCGGGAAAGGCCAGGCTTGCCAAGTCTGGCAGTGCCACCCATTGCAGTTGCTGGCCTTCAATTCCTTCGGGTGTACCCTCGAAGGCAAGTACATCCCAGAAATGCAGCCTGACCTGCTTGTCCGGATAGCTGTGCTCGATGATGGTACGCGCCTGGCACTGCGTGGCGTTGATACCGATTTCCTCGCGAAGCTCCCGTACCAGACCATCCTGCAGAGCTTCTCCGGCTTCCAGCTTGCCTCCGGGAAACTCCCAGCGATTGCCCTGATGCTGCTCGGGCTTGCGCAAGGCCACCAGCACATGCGTTCTGGCGCTGTCAAAGATCACACCAGCGACGACATCGATGGTATTCATCACCGGAGCCTCCCGTGATGTCGATGGGGACTGTCGATCAGACCAGAATGCACGTACCGATAGCGGTCGATAGCCGGCGCGGCCAACACTTCAGGACCGGTAGTCGGCATTGATGCTGACATAGTCGTGAGACAGATCGCTGGTATAGATGGTCGCCTCCGCAGCGCCACGAGCCAGGTCGACTGTCACATCGATCTCGTCGCGCGCCATGACGGCAGCGCCTCTCTCTTCCGTATAGCCTTGAGCGATACCGGCCTCTTCAAACGCCACGACATCACCCAGTGACACCGTGACTTTCGAGGCATCCAGCGAGTCGACACCCGCCTTGCCAATGGCCATCAGCAGACGTCCGACATTCGCATCACTGGCAAACATGGCCGTCTTGACCAGTGGTGAGTTGGCGATGGCATAGCCGACCAGCTTGCACTCGGACTTGTCGCGGCCACCGCATACCTTGACCGTGATGAACTTGGTGGCACCTTCGGCGTCGCGGATGATGGCCTGTGCCAGATCGCTGCAGACGCGAGTCAAGGCCGCCATGAAGTCATTCCACTGTGGATGACTGGCACTCAGTGATTCGCCGACGCCGGTCGCCACCAGCACACAGGCATCGTTGGTGGAAGTATCGCTGTCCACGGTAATGGCATTGAAGGACACATCCACAGACTCCCGCAGGGCCTTGTCCAGATCGTCACGGCCTATGGTGGCATCGGTGAAGACATAGCTGAGCATGGTCGCCATATTGGGCTGGATCATGCCTGCGCCCTTGGACATGCCGGTGATGGTCACTGTCTGTCCGTTGATGGTGACACTCTGCGAGGTCAGCTTGGGTTGGGTGTCGGTGGTCATGATGCCGCGAGCCGCCTCTTGCCACTGAGACAGGTCCAGCTCGGCCGCCCCCGCCAGCTTGCCTGCCGCCGCGTCGATGCCGGCACGCATGATGTCGTCTGGCAGCAACTGCCCGATGACGCCGGTCGAAAATGGCAGGATGGCATCGGGCTCGACACTCAGGGCCGCAGCCAGTGCCTGGCAATGGCCGTTGGCCATATCGATACCGGGCTGTCCGGTACCCGCATTGGCATTTCCGGAGTTGATCAGCAGGGCACGCACCCGTCCCTCGCAGGACTGCAGCTGACTGCGTGCCACAGTCACCGGTGCCGCACAGAACGCACTCTGCGTGAACACAGCAGCCGTCATGGCTGAATCCGCAAGGCTGGCTACCACCATGTCGGCGGAGCCGTTGGATTTCAGGCCAGCGGCCAGTGTGGCCAGCTTGACACCCTTGACCGGCAGGGCAGCGGCCAGATTCAGATTGACCGGCATGACTCAGCCCAACTTGCCGTGGCAGTTCTTGAACTTCTTGCCTGAACCGCAAGGGCAAGGTTCGTTGCGACCGACCTTCGGCATATCGCGTCTGACCGGTTGGCTCGGTGCTGCAGCTTCCTGAGCGGCAGAGTCGGCAGCGGCCTCTCTGGCTGCTGCGGCAGAGGCCACCGCGGCATCGCCGACGGCTTCGGCATCGCCAGCCAGCGCGCTGGCCACTTCACGGTGTTCATAGCTGACCTGAGTCGACTGTGAGGGTGCCTGTCGTGCCGCCGCCTGAGCCTGCGCCTCTTCCACCTGTTCGGCACTGCGCACCTGCACCTTGCTCAACACCGTGATGACCTGGGTCTTGTATTCCGCGAGCATGGTGGTGAACAGCTCGAACGCCTCGCGCTTGTATTCCTGCTTCGGGTTCTTCTGCGCATAGCCTCGCAGGCCAACACTCTGGCGCAGGTAGTCCATGCCGGCCAGATGCTCCTTCCAACTGTCATCCAGCGCCTGTAGCGCCACATACCGTTCGAAGTTGCGCAGACCTTCCGCACCAGCGGTGGCCTCCTTTTTGTCGTAATCTTCCACCAGCGTGCTCATGATACGGGTGGTGATGTCTTCCTCGGGCAGATTGGGCTCGGCTTCCAGCCAGGCCTTCACATCGATGTCCTGATTGGTCATGCTCTTGAGCTCACTGTTCAGACCTTCAAGATCCCACATTTCCGCCAGGGAGCCCGGTGGCACATAGCGCGCAACCAGCTCGGGAATGATCTCCTCGCGCAGCTCGTCCACCAGATCACGCATGTTCTCGGTTTCCATGAGCTCATTGCGTTGCTCGTAGACCACCTTGCGCTGATCATTGGCCACGTCATCGTATTCCAGCAGATTCTTGCGCATGTCGAAGTTGTGCCCTTCAACCTTGCGCTGTGCGTTCTCGATGGCCTTGGTGACCCAGGGATGCTCGATGGCTTCCCCTTCTTCCATGCCCAGCTTCTGCATCAGGTTGCTGACACGTTCGCTGGCGAAGATCCGCATCAGGCTGTCTTCCAGCGACAGGTAGAAACGGGTGGAACCCGGATCGCCCTGACGACCGGATCGGCCACGCAGCTGGTTGTCGATTCGACGGGACTCGTGACGTTCGGTACCGATGATATGCAATCCACCGGACTTCAATACGGCATCGTGGCGTTCCTGCCAGCCACTTTTCACAGCCAGAACGTCCTTGTCACCTTCGGCAGCGGTCAGCATGGCTGCCAGCTCTGCCTCCAGACTGCCACCGAGCACGATATCGGTACCACGACCCGCCATGTTGGTGGCGATGGTGACCGCACCGGGGCGACCGGCGTTTTCGATGATATTGGCTTCGCGCTCATGCTGCTTGGCGTTGAGCACTTCGTGCTTGATGCCCTTCTGCTTGAGCAGTCCGGACAGGTATTCCGAGGTCTCGATGGAGGTGGTTCCCACCAGAACCGGCTGCTCACGCTTGGCGCAATCCTCGATGTCTTCGATGATGGCATCGTATTTCTCGCGCTGAGTCAGGAACACCAGATCCGCCTTGTCATCGCGCACCATGGGCCGGTGCGTGGGAATGACCACAACCTCCAGACCGTAGATGGACTGGAATTCGAAGGCTTCGGTGTCTGCCGTACCGGTCATGCCGGCCAGCTTGTTGTACAGACGGAAGTAGTTCTGGAAGGTGATGGAGGCCAGCGTCTGGTTCTCACGCTGAATGGTGACCCCTTCCTTGGCTTCGATGGCCTGATGCAGCCCTTCGGACCAGCGTCTGCCGGGCATGGTGCGGCCGGTGAATTCATCCACGATCACGATCTGATCGTTACTGACGATGTAGTCGATGTCCTTCTGGTAGATGGCATGCGCGCGCAATGCGGCATTCAGGTGATGCAGAACCGCGATATTGGCAGGATCATAGAGACTGGCATCTTCCTGCAGAATGCCTTCCTGAATCAGGATTTCCTCGATCCGCTCCATACCGGATTCGGTCAGGTGAACCTGCTTGCCCTTCTCATCGACCGAGAAGTCACCTTCACTCTCTTCATCCGCTGCGCGATTGAGCTTGGGAACCACGGCATTGAGCTTGCCATAGAGGGCGCTGTCACCATCGGCCGGCCCGGAAATGATCAGTGGTGTACGGGCTTCATCGATCAGGATGGAATCCACTTCATCGATGATGGCGAAGTTCAGGCCGCGCTGCACCCGCTGCTCTGGCGTATGAGCCATGTTGTCGCGCAGGTAATCGAAACCGAACTCGTTGTTGGTACCGTAGGTGATGTCGCAGGCATAGGCCGCCCGACGATCATCGGTGGACAGGCCACTGACGATGACACCAACCGTGAGGCCCAGAAAACCATACAGTTTGGCCATCCATTCCGAGTCACGCTGCGCCAGATAGTCGTTGACGGTAATGACGTGCACACCCTTGCCTGTCAGGGCGTTGAGATAGACCGCGGTGGTGGCCACCAGAGTCTTGCCCTCACCGGTACGCATCTCGGCAATCTTGTTGTTGTTCAGGACCATGCCACCGATGAGCTGTACGTCGAAGTGACGCATGCCCAGCGCCCGCTTGCCGGCTTCCCGGGCAACGGCAAACGCTTCAGGCAAGAGATCTTCCAGTGTTTCGCCCTTGTCGAGGCGCTCGCGGAACTCGACGGTCTTGGCGGCCAGCTCTTCATCGGACAGAGACTGCAGGCCAGGCTCCAGATCGTTGATCGCCGCCACGTTCTTGCTCAGACGTTTGACGGTGCGATCGTTACTGCTGCCGACGAGTTTCTTGACCAGATTAGCTAACATGAATACCGACCTTGAATGGCAGCGCGTGGCTGCAGTTGCGCACCGGCAATCACTGCGGGTGCTCCAATACGTGCCATGCCACCCGTGGCATGGACTCTTATTATTACATTTAACCCGTGGTGCTCGTCAGCTTCATCGAATGTAAAGCTGAGGGTCACGCGATCGTCCGTTCTGCCTGACCTCGACATGCAGGTGCGTACCGGTGGAACGTCCGGTTGAGCCCATGGTGGCGATGGTCTGCCCCTTGCTCACGCGCGCGCCCAGTGGCACCAGAATGGAATGGTTGTGCGCATAGCGTGTCCGGTATCCGCCCGGATGCTCCAGTTCCACCAGATTGCCATAGCCACCATTCCTGCCCGAATAAGTCACGATACCGTCCGCCAGCGCCAGGATCCGGCTGCCGGGCTTGCCCGCCAGATCCAGGCCCTGGTGCAACTGTCTCCGTCCAGTGAGCGGATTGACGCGATAGCCGTAGCGCGAGCTGATATGCGCTTCACTGACCGGCAGTCCGGACACCCTGAAATCATGAGCCAGGCGTCGTTCGCGATACACGCTCTCAAGTCTGGCTGCCTGACCGGAAATATGGACAAGGCTCTGTTTTACAAGCGGCAGAGACGCCTCTCTGGCTGCCAGCATGGTGCGGAGCTGGCCTGCGCTTGCACTCACCGGCTCATCCCGTCGCCACAGCAGCGACGTTTCAGAATCACCCTTTTGCATGGACTTCATCTTCAGCTCGGTGTCCAGTGGGCCCGTCGACTCCATTTCGCGGGGCCACTCGGGCTGCAGGGGGCTGAAGTCCATGTCGAGATCGAACTCACCATCCTCCAGCTTCGCCACCTCGGCCAGACGCAGGAACAGCACGCGCAGACTGACGATCTCAGCCTGCAACCGACCCAGCTCCTGTGCCAGAAGCCACCGGGATTGCGTGTCTGCCGCTGCCGGCCGGACCTCGGCCGCGGCCAATTGTGGCACCGGCTCCTGCGCCTGCGCTGCCGACATCAGCCACTGCTGATGCATCGCCATGGCATAGCCCAGTGCGCCACTGCCACCTATCAGAGTCAGCAACAGGAGGGTTGGAACGACACTCGAGCCATGCTTTAATCTCCACAGCGCGAACCTGGCCAGCCGCAGACGCAAGGCCATCGGCAGCCATCGGGTCCCTCTGCGCACAGAGAATGTATTCATGAAGTCATTGCACAACCTGATCAACAAGACGACGCGCGCTGCAATGCAGCAAGACAGTCAGATGAAACAGGTGATTTCACAGATTGTGCCAGCCACCTCCATGGCCCACGTTCTTTTCTGCAGACTGGAAGCTGGCCGACTCCGTATCACGGTGGATAATGCGGCATGGATCGCAAAACTGCGATTCAGTGAGCGGCAGATTGTTGGCGCATTACGCACCGTCACGCTGGACGTGGTCACGATCAGCTTTCACGTCGCCCCT
The DNA here is from genome assembly GCA_947492525.1 of uncultured Granulosicoccus sp. GTDB lineage: Bacteria > Pseudomonadota > Gammaproteobacteria > Granulosicoccales > Granulosicoccaceae > Granulosicoccus. Next base: position 164,592 of record CANLNQ010000002.1, on the reverse strand, counting down.
GCCGAGGTCCCCGTTGCCGGCCCCGTCAGGGAAAGTTTTGATCGTCGCTCGAATGCAGCCGCGCTCGCTCTGGCAAGATTGGCAGACACCACGGCAGAGCCGATGGACGAGGCCAACCCTGCCGATCAGACAAGCGAGACAAGATCAGACAAGGATGCGCCGTACGTCAGATACCTGGGCGGAGCACAGGCCGGACAGAGCGACTCGGCCGCCGTGAAATCCGTGGTGCGCGCATCGGACGACAGCCTGCGTCAGGAACTGCTGAAACTGGCAGCCAGGCTGAAGGAAGAACCGTGAAGGACACCCTCGACGGAACAACTCCGCAGGGAGAACCTTGACAGAACAACTCTGAAGGAAGGCCTTGACCGAAGAACTCTGCAGGGAGAACCTCGACGGTATGACCCTGAAAGAAGCCCGCCGAGTGCGCCGGGCAGAACGGTGCGACTACCCGACTGCTTCGGATGGCTGCGCGTAGGAGATGGGTGAGACTTCCGTGTTCTTGCCTTCGAACACGACTTCTTCCCAGCTCTGCGGCTGATTGAGCAGCTCTCGCACCAGCAGATTGTTCAGCGCATGGCCTGACTTGTAGCCATCGAAAGATCCGAGAATGCTGCGGCCCAGCAGGTACAGATCGCCGATGGCATCAAGGATCTTGTGGCGCACGAATTCGTTCTTGTAACGAAGACCGTCTTCATTGAGTACGCGGTAGTCATCGATGACGATGGCGTTGTCCATGCTGCCACCCAGAACCAGATCGCGTTTCCTGAGCTCTTCGATATCGCGCATGAAGCCAAAGGTACGTGCCCGGCTGATTTCCTTGACGAAGGATGTCGTGGAAAAATCCACTTCAGCCGTGCGGCTGTCGCTCTTGAATACCGGATGGTCGAAATCGATGGTGAACTTCACCTTGAAACCATCAAACGGCTCGAAGCGTGCCCACTTGTCGTCAACCCGAACTTCGACCGGCTTCTTGATGCGAATGAAACGCTTGGCAGCGCCCTGCTCCAGGATACCGGCAGACTGAACCAGGAACACGAAAGGCGCAGCACTGCCGTCCATGATCGGGATTTCGTCGGCGCTGACGTCCACGTAGCAGTTATCGATGCCCAGACCAGCCAATGCCGCCATCAGGTGCTCGATGGTCGATACCCGGATACCATCGCTGTTGTACAAGGAGGTGGCGAGTTCAGTGCTCTTGACACCGAGGGCATCATTGCGAATGACCGCGGCGGGGTTCAGATCGGTACGACGGAATACAATGCCCGCATTGATGGGGGCCGGACTCAAAGTCAGGTAGATTTTCTTGCCCGTGTGCAGGCCCACGCCAGTCGCACGAATCGAGTTCTTTAACGTTCTTTGTCGTATCACGATGTCATCCTGCTGCAACCGGAAATGCCTGCCTACCCTTGTATATAGCACCTCTGACCGGTTTTACAGGATCAATGGATACATTCCGGGAAGGACAAACACATTACCGATTCAACCGCTACGCCAGCTACCGCAAAATCGGTAGCCCGGCTTGGTAGCGTCCGCTGTTGAGGCGAGTTTAATTCACTCCGGGAAGTACCCTTGTGGGGTACTCCCCAGAACCTCGGGAATGTTACTGGATAATACGACTGCCTGCTCAAACCTTGACCAGGTGTAATGCGGAACTAATCTGCTTGTCGACGCAAAAATGCTGGAATATCAAGGTATTCCACGTCATGACCGCCGTTCGCAGGTCCTGTTCCCTGTGCACCGCGAGGATTCTTGCGAATCACGTTCGGCTTGTCATAACCCGCGTAGGCAGATTGAGCCGCGCCGCCCTGATGGTTTCCATTGCCCCCTTGTGAGTAGGCTGCGGCTGCACCACCGGCCACTGCACGAGGCTGCTGCACAGAGCGCAACTGTTGTGCCTGAGCCTGATGACCCAGTCCGGTTGCCACGACAGTGACCCGCAGTTCGCCTTCCAGAGACTCGTCGATGGCCGTACCCACAACCACGGTTGCATCATCAGCGGCAAAGGAACGAACCACATTACCCACTTCCTCGAACTCGCCAATGGCCATGTCCAGACCACAGGTGATGTTGACGAGGATGCCACGAGCACCTGCCAGATCGATATCTTCGAGCAGCGGGCTGGAGATTGCCATCTCGGCAGCTTCGGTTGCACGCTCATCGCCACGTCCGACACCGGAACCCATCATGGCCAGACCCATTTCGCTCATGACGGTACGCACGTCAGCGAAATCCACGTTGATCAGACCAGGGTTGGTGATCAGCTCGGCAATGCCCTGTACCGCACCGCGCAGGACATCGTTGGCTGCGCGGAAAGCATCCAGCAGGCTGATGTTCTTGCCTAGAACCGACAGCAGCTTTTCGTTGGGAATGGTGATCAGGGAATCAACATGGCCTCGCAGCTCCTCGATGCCGGCTTCGGCCGTCCGCATGCGCTTGTTGCCTTCGAAAGGGAATGGCTTGGTGACGACAGCCACGGTCAGCACACCCATTTCACGGGCAATCTGGGCAACGACAGGAATGGCACCCGTACCGGTACCGCCACCCATGCCGGCGGTAATGAACAACATGTCAGTGCCTTCGATCAGGTCCTGAATACGATCACGGTCTTCCATCGCGGCCTGACGACCGATTTCAGGATTGGCGCCAGCGCCCAGACCCTTGGTGATGCTCTGACCGATATGCAGGACAGTCTGTGCGTGCATGCCCTTGAGCGCCTGTGCATCGGTATTGGCACAGATGAAATCCACGCCTTCGATACCGGATTGCACCATGTGCTGAACTGCGTTGCTGCCGCCTCCACCGACACCGACAAGCTTGATTACGGGGGAGTCATTGATTGAGTCAACAAGTTCAAACATCTTTAATTCTCCTAATCTTGAGTTATGTAAGTCGTACGTTCTCTATTGCGATCGGAATCTTGCGTCCCGTTTCGCTCCCGGGGTTTTTACAACTGAACTACTGAACTGCACATCGAACTGCAAAACTGTTTCTAGAAATTGCGCCGTATCCAACCCAGCAACTGCTTGATCAGCCCTTCTCGAGCTGTACTGGTTTCGACCGGTTTGCTGCGCGGCGTCTTGCGGCTGCGCTGCCCGTAGAGCAGCAAGCCGACACCGGTGGCATGAATCGGGTTCCGAGTGATATCGGTCAGACCTTCGACATGCTGCGGTACTCCCAACCTCACTGGCATGTGGAAAATCTCCTCGGCCAGCTCTACCACTCCTTCCATCTTCGATGTCCCGCCGGTCAACACGACACCGGCAGCACACGCGTCTTCAAATCCGCTGCGTCGCAACTCGCTCTGCACCAGTCCGAGCAGCTCTTCATATCGTGGCTCCACGACTTCGGCCAGTGTCTGTCTGGCCAGGCGACGCGCATTGCGATCACCGACGCCCGGCACTTCGATCATGTCGTCCGGACTGGCCAGCTGGCGCAGTGCGCAGGCGTACTTGACCTTGATCTCTTCGGCGAATTGCGTGGGCGTACGAAACGCCACGGCGATATCGTTGGTAACCTGATCACCGGCCACGGGAATGACAGCCGTGTGCCGTATGGCGCCTTCGGTGAAGATCGCGATATCGGTTGTGCCACCACCCATGTCGACCAGCAGCACACCCAGATCCCGCTCATCGTCGGTGAGCACGGCATGACTGGACGCCAGCTGTTCGAGGATGATGTCCTCCACTTCCAGATCGCAACGCTGGATGCATTTGGCAATATTCTGCGATGCGCTGATCGAGCCTGTCACCAGATGCACCTTGGCTTCCAGTCGAACGCCCGACATGCCCACCGGTTGATGTATGCCGTCCTGATTGTCGATGATGAATTCCTGGGGCAGGACATGCAGTACGCGCTGATCGGCCGGAATGGCGACGGCCTTGGCAGCATCGACCACCCGCTCGACATCATCCTGCTGTACTTCGGAATTCTTGATGGCAACGATACCGTGGGAGTTCAGACTCTTGATATGCGATCCGGCGATACCGGCGAAGACGGACTGGATCTTGACGCCCGCCATGCGCTCGGCTTCCTCGACAGCCTTGCTGATCGCGTTGACCGTGCTCTCGATGTTGATCACCACGCCTTTCTTCATGCCCTGCGACGGATGCGAGCCGAGAGCGATAAGCTCGACCTTGCCCTCGTCATCCACCTCTGCTACCAGAGCGACTATCTTCGACGTGCCTATGTCCAGGCCGACGATCATCTGCTTGTCTGCTGTTGGGTCCATTACGATATCTTGCTCATTGCAAAGCCCCTTGTGACGGGCGAGTCGACGTTCCGTTCACATCGCTGCGCAGATCCGCGACGATGCCTCCAAGGGCAAAACCATTGCTGTAGCGCATGTCGAATGTGGCTGATGAGACATCTGCCTGCCGTTCGATCTTCGCCTTCATTCTTTCGTAGACATCGACGAATCGCTGCATCCTGAGCGCCTGTTCTTCATAACCGAGTCGTACAGTGACGCCATTGGACAGCACCAGGGTTCTGGAACCGCGCTCATCTTCATCCAGCTCGGCCATCGTCAGACCGAAGGCGGCCAGACTGCCTTCATAACTGCGATAGGCATCGAGCAATTCACTGTGCCTTCCGTCTATACCACGAATCTGGGGCAAGTCTTCGAACACTTCCCGCCACTGGTGATATCGAGGGTTATCCAGTTGCAGTTGCGGAGGGGCGAACAACTGCAGACGCTTGCTGAGCAGCTGATCATCATTCCAGCGAGCACCCGGCTCATGCTCTTCCACATGCACTTCGATACGGCCAGGCCATACGCGGCGAACTCGTGCATGGGCAACCCATGGCAGCTGCTCGACCGAGGCTCTGACATCGTCGATGTCAAGACCGTAAAATCCTCTTTCGATGTATTGCCCCACGGCATGCTTCAACTTGTCGCGATCAACGTAATCCACGGTGCCAAGTATATCGACATTGCTGACCGGAAAGCGCTTCGGATCCTGCGCCAATCGAATAATGCCAACTCCGACACCTGTCAGCATGACAAGGCCGAGCACACTGACAGTCCAGCGCCTGCCCGCTGAATGATGCGGGTGCGCCTTGGGCAGCACAGGGCCATTGCCCAGCAATTGTGCTACCGGTGCGTTCATGCCGCCAACTCCTCAGTGCTCAGGGTATCGGCAAGAATGTGCAGACACAGAGAGGGGAAGTCCAGGCCGGCCTCGCGAGCGGCAATCGGTACCAGCGAATGACTGGTCATTCCCGGTGCGGTATTGCATTCGATGAAGTTCGGCTGCCCCTTCGCATCGAGCATGAAGTCGACGCGACCCCAGCCGCGACAATCCAGTGCGGCGAACGCGCTCAGCGCCATTGCCTGAATGCTGGCGACCACGTCCTCCGGCAGATTGACCGGACATTCATACACGGTGTCATCGGCAATGTACTTGGCCTTGTAGTCGTAGAACTCATCGGCGCCCTTCATGCTGACCAGCGGCAAGGCCACATCACCGATGACCGCGGCAGTGACTTCGATACCGGTCATGCGCTGTTCGATGAGTACCGGTCCATAGCGATGCGCCGCACTGAATGCATCCGGCAGCTGCGCAGCCTCGTTCACCATGCTGACACCGATGCTGGAGCCCTCGTTGGTCGGCTTGACCACCACGGGGTACCCGATTTCGCTGGCGGCTTTCTCGGCATCCTCGAAAGAAAAGACCTCGAAGGCTGCGGGGGTGACAACCCCTCGCAAGGACACCAGACCTTTCGCTCGCCACTTGTCCATGCACAAGGCGGAGGCCAGCACACCACTGCCGGTATACGGAATGCCTGCCAGCTCCAGTGCGCCCTGCACGATGCCGTCCTCACCACCTCGACCGTGCAGGATCAGAAAGGCACGATCGAATCGACCATCATTCAATACCGCAGCTATGTCCCGACCGGCATCCACGGCATGCGCATCGACACCTGCCGAGGTGAGTGAGTCGAAAACCTGCTGACCGCTCATCAGCGAGACTTCACGTTCTGCGGACCAGCCGCCCATGACCACGGCAACCTTGCCGAAGCGCTCAGGCTGGATGTCCAGCTTCTGCAGCTGCGATTCAGCCATGGTTCGATTCCTCCCGGCCGGCGCCGGCATCGGCGGCAAAATGCACGGGTAGCGTCTGCGCCAGAGCACCGACATTGCCGGCCCCCAGCGTCAGGACAATATCCCCGTCCCGGATGATTCGTTCGAGAGCCACCGGAGCATCGTTGATATCTTCCATGAAGATCGGCTCAACCACACCGCGGTTGCGGATGGCCCGAGCCAGGGCACGGCCGTCAGCGCCATTGATATGCTCCTCACCCGCGGCATAGACCTCGCTGAGCAGCAACACATCGGTCAGAGACAGGGCCTCGGCAAAATCCTCGAACAGATCACGTGTACGGGTATAGCGATGCGGCTGGAAGATCACCACCATGCGCCGATCCGGCCAGCCACCCCGAATGGCCTTGAGTGTGGCAGCCACCTCGGTGGGGTGATGACCATAGTCATCCAGCAATTCGGCGGTACCGCCGGCAAAGTGCAACTGTCCATGAGACTGAGCGCGTCGCCCCACCCCGGCAAATCTCGACAGGGCACGCTTGCTCGATTTTACCGGCACTCCCAGTTCCAGTGCCACCGTGATGGCCGCCAGCGCATTGAGGACATTGTGCCGGCCTGGCATATTCAGCGCGATATCGCGGATTTCACTGCTGACATCGCCACCATCGTCGATGCGCACGTCGAAGTACATGCGCAAGCCTTCCTGACGCACATTGGTTGCCTGCACATCGGCTGACTCATCAAAGCCATAGGTGCGCACGGGGCGACCGATGCGCGGCAGCACATCCCGGATATGCTCATCGTCGATGCAGAGTATGGCCAGACCGTAGAACGGCAGGTGCATCAGAAAATCGACAAAGGTCTGCTTGAGCTTCTCGAAGTCACCGCCGTAGGTCGACAGATGATCGGCATCGATATTGGTCACGATGGAGATCACGGGCTGCAGATACAGGAAGGAGGCATCGCTCTCGTCGGCCTCGGCCACCAGCCATTCGGACTGCCCCAGATAGGCATTGGTCGAGGAACTGTTGAGTCGGCCACCAATGACATAGGTAGGGTCCATGCCACCTTCGGTCAGCAGGCTGGCAACCAGACTGGTCGTCGTGGTCTTGCCATGCGTGCCGGCCACGGCAATGCCCTGCTGAAAACGCATCAGCTCTGCCAGCATCTCCGCGCGGCGAACCACGGGAATGCGCATCTCACGGGCTTTGACCAGCTCCGGATTGTCCTCCGGTACCGCAGTGGAGATGACCACGACATCGGCATCCTCGACGTGCTCGGCTGCATGCCCCTGCATGACCTGCACACCCAGACCGCGCAAGCGCTGCGTCAGGGCATTGCTGCCAAGGTCCGACCCGCTGACCCGAAAGCCCAGATGATGCATGACTTCGGCAATCCCGCCCATGCCCACACCACCGATTCCGATGAAGTGCATGGCGCGAACGCGGCGCATCTGACTTTTCACGATTGGCGCGATATCAACAACCATCAGCCTGCCACCTCCAGTAGCGCTTCAGCGACCACTTCGGCGGCCATGGGTACAAAACAAGAACGCGCTGCATCACTCATTGCCTGCAGACTCGAGCGATCAGCGGCCAGGCGGCTCAGCTCGCCTGCCAGACTGGCGGCATCGAGTGAGCCTTGAGGCATCAGGACAGCAGCCCCGTGATTGGCCAGGTGCTCGGCGTTGCGAGTCTGGTGATCATCCACGGCATGGGGAAAGGGAACCAGAATGCTGGGCACGCCCAGTGCACCCAGTTCGGTCACGGTCATGGCACCGCTACGGCAGATCACGATGTCGGCATCCCGGTAGGCGCTTGCCATGTCCGTGATGAATTCGGCAACCTCGACACGGGCGTTGCTGTTCGAGGTCTTCACCGCCTCGTAGCGCTCGCGCACCAGCTCTGCGTCGACGGTCCCGGCCTGATGCAGCACCTGCACCGGAATGGCCATGCTTGCAATGGCCGCGGGCACGGTCTCGTTCAGCGCGCGTGCACCGCGGCTGCCGCCGACCACCAGAATACGCAGCGGCTGTGTGTCATCGTGATCGGTGTGGTGGGGGCTCTGTGCCAGTCGGGCGATGTCGGCCCGAACCGGATTGCCCACCACCTGTAGCGTCTTGCTGTTCTCGAAGGCACCGGGGAATGCGGCAAAGACGCGTCGGGCACGGCCACTGAGCCAGCGATTGGTCATGCCGGCCACGGCATTCTGCTCATGCAGGACCAGCGGAATTCTCATCAGCAACGCAGCGATACCCACCGGACCGGAAACGAATCCGCCCATGCCCAGAACAGCGCGTGGCTTCAAGGTGTAGACCAGCCGCAGACTCTGCCCGCAAGAGCGCAGCAGCTTCAGTGGCCCTGTCAGCGTCTGCAGCAGATTCTTGCCGCGCAGACCCGCCACCGAAATCCAGCGGATATCGATTCCTGCAGCAGGCACCAATCGCGCTTCCAGCCCCTCTCGAGTACCCAGCCAGATCACCGGAACATCACGCTCGCGCAGCACTTCAGCCACGGCCAGCGCCGGGATGACATGCCCGCCGGTACCCCCTGCCGCGACCAGTACCGGACGGTTCATGAACCACCTCCGGCGGGGACCTTCTGTCGGGCACGCAGACTCAGGTTCGCCTCGTCACGAAGCTCCTTCTCCACACGCAACAGCAGGCTGAAGGTAATGAGAAATACCACGGCGCTACTGCCGCCGTAGCTCATCAGCGGCAAGGTGATGCCCTTGGTCGGCAACAGGCCCAGGTTCACACCGATATTGATGAACGATTGCAGTCCGATCCAGGAACCAATGCCCATGGCCAGGAATCCGGCAAAGCGATTGCCCTGCCTGTCGGCGATTCTTGCCAATCGAAAACTGCGCCACACGATGAAGCTGTAGAGCAGTATCAGCGCCACGGCGCCGATCAGCCCGAGCTCCTCGCTCAGCACGGCAAACAGGAAATCGGTGTGGGGTTCAGGCAGGTAATCGAGCTTCTGTATGCTGTTGCCAAAGCCGACCCCGGTCAGACCACCGGTACCGATGGCGATCAGGGCCTGGCTCAACTGATAGCCACTGCCGTAGACCATGTCGGGGGCGAACGGCTCGGTGAAGCTCATGAGGCGAGCCATACGGTAGGGGGTGCTCAGGATGAGTGCGGAACCCACCACACCCAGCACGGCGACGATGGCCAGGAACTGACTGAAGCGCACACCTGCCACCAGAATCATGATGATGGAGGTGGCGACGATGACCACGGCAGCACCGAAATCGGGTTCCCACAGCAACAGTCCGCCGGCCAGGCAGATGAGCAGCAGCGGCCGAAAGAAACCGCCGAAGGTGGTCTGTACCAGATAGCCTCGACGAACCAGGTAGCCGGCCAGGTAGACAATGACGAACAGCTTGACCGTTTCGGAGACCTGCACGGTAAACACGCCGAGATCGATCCAGCGCCGGGCGCCATTGACCGATTTGCCAATACCCGGCACCAGCACCAGTACCAGGAAGAACAGCGACACGATGATCATGTGTGGTCCGTACTTTTCCCAGACCGACAGCGGCAGACGGAAGGTGATCAGTGCCACCATGCAGCCCGCAGCAAGAAAGAACAGCTGCCGCATCACGAAGTAGAAGGGTGTGCCGTAGGTCTTCTCGGCGATGGACATGGAGGCCGAAGCGATCATCAGCGCCCCGAACAGGGCCAGCGCCAGTATGGCGATCAGCAGTGCATGATCGGCCAGACGAAAACCGCCGTCAGGACCGCGCGCCTCTTTCATGGGCCCACCGGTCATGGCACGACCGGAGGCAACGTTGGAGATCAGTGCGCTCATGCCGCCAGCACCTCTTCGACAGCGGCTGCAAACTGCACGCCTCTGTCTTCGAAATTCCTGAACATGTCGAAACTGCTGCAAGCCGGTGACAGCAGAACGGCATCACCGGCCTGCGCCTGCTGCCGGCATTGCGTGACTGCATCGCGCAGATTGTCGGCGAAGACCATGCGAGTGCAACCGTCCAGTTGCTGCGCAATCCGGTCACGATCACGTCCGATCAGTACCAGGGCACGAACATGCTTGCGAAGGACGTCGCACAACGGCGTGAAATCGGCTCCCTTGGAAATGCCACCGGCGATCAGCACCACCGGGCCGGGCATTGCACGAATGGCCTTGATGCAGGCATCCACATTGGTGCCCTTCGAATCGTTGTACCAGCGCACTTCACCGTATTCACCGAGAAACTCGGTGCGATGAGGCAGCCCGGTGAACTCGGTCAGTCCCTTGTGCAAGGCGGTGAACGGAATCGCCAGGGGCTCGATCAGTGCCAGCACCGCCAGGGCATTGGCGACATTGTGATCACCCGGCACCGACAGCTCCGACTGTGGCAGCAGCGCATAGCCTTCATCACACAACCACACGGCCTCATCCCTGACCGTGCGGTGCCAGCGAGCCTCACCCGAGGCGTTCATGCCCAGCGTGAAGTAGTCACATGAGGACTCGGCAGAATCCGGCCAGGTACGCTGATCATCCAGATTCGCCACGCAATGATCGGCGCCCTGATAGATGGTGCGCTTGACCGCAGCATAGTGATCGATGTCGGTGTAGCGATCCATGTGATCATCGCTGATATTCAGTACGGTGGCCGCCAGAGGCTTCAGTGAGCGCGTGGACTCCAGCTGATAGCTCGACAATTCCAGAATGATGACGTCCGATGGCTCATTGAGACTGTCCAGCGCCGGTTGCCCGATGTTGCCGCAGGCCAGTGCATTGATGCCCACACTCTGCAGTACCTGTGCAATCCAGGTCACCACACTGCTCTTGCCATTGGACCCGGTCACTGCAATTACCGGCACTTCGACGGCTCCGGCGAACAATTCGATATCACCAATGACATCGATACCGGCATCCACGGCAGCGGCCACGGCCGGGTTTGCGCGAGGCACACCGGGGCTGAGTACCAGCACCGGATACTTCTTGAACAGAGACAGTTCGAAACGGGTATGCACGTCACACCCCAGGCTGACCGCCAGCGTCTGAGCCGTCTCCGGGCTGCATTCATCCGCCACATCGAAGGCAATGCCATGGGCGCTGAGAAAGCGCGCCACGGATGCGCCGGTAACGCCATAACCGACGATCAATACGCGCTTGCCCTGTAGTTCGCGAATATCCATCAGCGAATCTTCAGGGTGGATAATCCCACCAGTACGAGAATGACGGTGATGATCCAGAAACGCACGATGATGCGCGGCTCGGGCCAGCCCTGCAATTCGAAGTGGTGGTGAATGGGCGCCATGAGAAAGATGCGCTTGCCTCTGAGCTTGTAAGAGGCAACCTGCAGAATGACCGACACGGCTTCCAGCACGAATATCCCGCCCATGATGAACAGCACCAGCTCCTGTCTCACCATGATGGCCACTGCACCCAGTGACGCCCCGATACTCAGCGCGCCTACATCGCCCATGAAGACCTGTGCCGGATAGGTGTTGAACCACAGGAAGCCAAGACCGGCGCCCACCATGGCACTGCAGAAAACCGTCAGCTCGCCGGCTCCCTTGATGTTGGGGATGCCGAGGTAGCCGGCGAAGATCGCATGACCGGCCAGATAGGCAATCAGCCCAAGGCCGGCGGCAACCATGACGGACGGCAGAATGGCCAGTCCATCCAGACCATCAGTCAGGTTCACCGCATTGCTGCTGCCGACAATCACCAGAAAGGTGAACGGGATGAACAGCCAGCCCAGATAGATGACGGCATCCTTGAAGAAAGGCACGATCAGTTCCAGCTCGGCGCGTTGACCCGCCGTGAAATACAACACCACCACCGCCGTACCTGCCACCACGGTCTGCCAGATGAGCTTTTCGCGTGCGGTCAGGCCCACCGAGTTGGCCAATACCACCTTGCGATAGTCATCCACCCAGCCGATGGCGCCAAAACCGACCGTGACGAACAGGATGATCCAGACCTGACGCACAGCCAGGTCGGACCACAGTAAAGTGCTCAACGACACGGCGACAATGATCATGGCGCCGCCCATGGTGGGGGTTCCGGCCTTCACCAGGTGTGATTGGGGCCCGTCGTCACGAACCGATTGCCCGATCTTTGCCGCTGTCAGCCAGCGAATCAGTCGGGGTCCGACCAGCAGGCAGATGACCAGTGCCGTCAGTGCCGCGAAGATGGCTCGCAAGGTGATGTACTGCAGCACACCGAAGCCCGGATCCAGCTCTCTCAGCCATTGTCCGATCAGCAGCATCATGAGGAAGGCCCCTCGGCAGCACTTGCGTTCTGCGTCTGGGTGGCTGTCGGCATCAGCGCCTTGATGACACGCTCCATACGCGCACTGCGCGAGCCCTTGACCAGGATGGTCATGTCCGCACCGAGGCGTTCTCGCAGATCGTTGATCAAGGCCTCCTGATCCGGGAAATGCCCTCCGGCCAGCGGCTCTTCACCGGCAAAGGCCTTCTGGGTCGCTGCCGACAAGGGGCCGGTCGTCCAGAGTCCGTCAATGCCACAGGACCGGGCATAGCTGCCCAGCTGGCTGTGCAGGGCTTCCGCATCCGTGCCCAGCTCCGCCATGTCACCCAGAACCAGGTAGCGAGTACCTTCGTAACGCGCCAGCACGTCCACGGCCTGGCGTGCAGAGTCAGGGTTGGCGTTGTAGCTGTCGTCGATCAGTCTGGCACCATTCAGCCCGGGCTTCTTCTCCAGCCTGCCGGGAACCGGTCGTACGCTTTCGAGCCCCTTGAGAATATTCTCCAGCTGCACATCGAGGCACTGCACCGCGGCAACGGCGGCCAGTGCATTGAGTCTGTTGTGATCGCCACTGAGCTGAAAGTCCGGCTTGATCACCTGCCCCATCGACTTGATGCTCAGCCCTGCCTCGGCCAGCATTTGCACATGCGCGCCACGAGCCCGACCGAATTCGCGAACATGACAATGCGAGGCCGCCTTGCGCATGACATCGGCAAAGGCGTCATCGGCATTGATGACGGCGTAGCCATCGGATTTGAGTCCGGCAAAGATCTCGGACTTTGCAGCGGCAATCGCCTCCACACTGCCGAAGCCTTCCAGATGCGCTTCCCCGATCTTGGTGATCAGCGCCACATCGGGCTCGGCGATACGAACCAGATTCGCTATCTCGCCGGCATGATTGGCACCCATTTCGATCACGGCATAATCGTGCTCTTCGCGCATTTCAAGCAACGTCAGCGGTACGCCGATGTCATTGTTCAGATTGCCTCGAGTGGCCAGCACCGGTCCCAGCTGACGCAGGATCGTGGCAATGATTTCCTTGACGGTGGTCTTGCCGTTGCTGCCGGTGACGGCAACAAGTGGCGTATCGAAGCCGCGCACCCAGTAGCGAGCCAGACGGCCCAGGGCTTCGCGCGTATCGGCAACCCGCAACTGAGGCACCGAGGTTTCGAGCGTTTCATGCACCAGGACAGCCACCGCGCCGGCTTCTATCGCCGCATCGATGAATTCATGCCCATTGAAGCGATCCCCCTGGATGGCCACATACAGATCACCGGGCTTGAGCGTGCGCGTGTCGATGCTGACGCCACTGAAGCTGCCGGCCACCGTGCCGTCATTGCCGACCGCCGGCACCAGACTGGCTTGCAGCGGTGACACGCACTCTTGCAGTTCAAGATGAAAGCTCACGATGCCTGCTCCAGCGCAGCCAGCGCTTCGATACGATCACTGAATGAATGGCGAGTGGTGCCGATGATCTGGTAATCCTCATGCCCCTTGCCGGCAATCAGCACCAGATCGTCATTGGCCGCGTGACGGATGGCATGAGCAATGGCGTTCGCTCTGTCGGCAATCACGCAAACAGCCTCGGGTCTGGCAAACCCCTTCAGGGCATCGGCGATGATGTCCTCGGAGCTTTCGGTTCGAGGATTGTCATCCGTCAGAACGACATGATCCGCCGCTTCTGCCGCTGCTGCCATGGGAGCACGCTTGCCCGGATCACGATCGCCACCGCAACCGAAGACCACCCACAAGCTACCCCGGCAATGCACTCTGACCGCATCGATCGCCACGGCCAGTGCCTGCGGTGTGTGCGAAAAATCGATGACGACCGTCGGCTGACCGTTCTGCCCGAGACGTTCCATGCGACCGGCCACCGGCGTGACTGTCGCCAATGCGTGCCGCGCCTGATTGGCAGCCACGCCGCAGGCTCGCAAGCTGCCATAGCAGGCCAGCAGATTGTCGACGTTGAAGCGCCCCAGCAAGCGAGTGTTGATCGGCCCGACGGATTCACCTTCGATCAGCGAGAATTGCAGACCATCGTCGCTGGCCTGCACAGCGCTTGCGCGAATGTCAATCAGATTGTCAGCCAGCGCGTCAGTCGATGCGGTTGCGGATGCATCGTTTCCGGCGTGGAAGACGAAGCATGGCAATTCGCCAGCCTGCGCCAGCAATGCCTGACCCAGTTCATCATCACCATTGACGACCATGGCCTGCAGCGACGGCCAGCTGAACAGACGCGCCTTCGCCTCACGATAGGCTGCGAGGGTCTTGTGGTAATCCAGATGGTCACGCCCGAAATTGGTCAGCACGGCGATATCCAGAGACAGGCCGTCCAGACGCCCTTCGGCCAGTCCGTGAGATGAGGCTTCAAGCGCCACGGCCGTAGCACCCTGATCCCTCATCGAGGCCAGCATGCGAATCAGACTGACGGCATCAGGTGTGGTCAGTTCGGTCGACTGCAGGCTCTCACCCAGGCCCCAGCCAAGCGTACCGATGTAGCCACAGGGTTGATCGACAGACGACAGCGCCTGGGCAATGAAACGGCAGACCGAGGTCTTGCCATCGGTACCCGTGACAGCCACAAGCTTCAGCGCCTTGTCAGGCTCTCCATAGCAGCGCGCAGCCAGCATCACGAAACGGGTATCCAGCTCCTCGATCACGACAAGCGGCACTTGTGCTGCGCGCAGACTGGCCACCGCCTGTTCGTGGGCGGCCAGTGCATCAGGCGAACACGCTACCGCTACTGCACCGGAGGCTACAGCTGCCTCGGCGAAGCGCAGGCCATGCGTGGTTGCGCCTGGCAGGGCCAGGTACAGATCACCGGGCTCGACCAGACGACTGTCCTGGCTGATACCGTGTACCGACAGTGAAGGCAGATCCTCTCTGGTGAAACCCTCCAGCAAAGTGTCCAGCGTCCATGTTGCATTGGCAGCCATCATCAAGAGCGGCCACCGTTGTCGAGCTGCTGGGGAATGAACTGCACGGAGATCTTGCCGCGCGAGCCGTCGATATTGTCCGGCTCGACACCTTCAAGGCGCAATCCATGAGACATGACTTCGGCAAAGACAGGGGCCGCCACCGCGCCGCCGAAGTGCTTGCCATTCTTGGGGTCATGCACAACCACGACAGCCGCCAGACGCGGATCCGACGCTGGCGCGAAGCCCGCGAACACCGATACATAGCTGTCTTCGGCATAACCACCGGATTGGGATTTATGCGATGTGCCGGTCTTTCCGGCGACACGATAACCCGGAATTCCAGCCTGCTTGCCCGAGCCTTCGACAACGACCGATTCGAGCATGCGCTTCACATCGTGTGCAATGCCTTCGTCGATGACAGACTCACCTACCGCCTGGTCGTCCGGCTCCTTTGCCAGGAAGGATACCGGCAGCATCACGCCATCATTGGCCAGTGCCGCATAGGCGTGAACGAGTTGCAAGGCTGACACCGATATGCCGTAGCCATAGGAAATACTGGCCTGCTCGATGTGATGCCACACGGCCGGTGGATTGAAGTAACCGTCCACTTCTCCGGGAAACTCACTGCCGGGCGGGCGTCCGAAACCGAAGGAGTCGAACACGGACCACATCTGATCCGGCTCCAGCTGTCGAGCCACCATGCTGACGCCGACGTTGCTGGACTTGGTCACGATACCGGTCAGATCCAGCCAGCCGTGATCCTTGCCATCATCACTGATCACGTACTTGCCGATGTTGTAGTAACCGGGCGAGGTGTAAACGATGTCTTCGGGGTTGAACTTGCCGGACTCGAGCGCGGCCGCAATGGTAAAAGGCTTCATGGTCGAACCCGGCTCGAAGACGTCGGTCAGGGAGCGGTTACGCTGGCGCCCACCGACGCGATCTGCCACATCATTGGGATTGTAGGTCGGGTAATTCACCATGGCCATGACTTCGCCCGTCTTCACATCCATGATCACGATGGAACCGGACTCGGCCTCGTTCTCGGCAACGGCTTCTTCCAGTGCCCGGTTGGCAAAGTACTGCAGCTGGCGATCGATGCTCAGACGCAGATCCTTGCCGGGCACTGCCGGCTTGATGATGTTCATGCCCGCGATTTCACGGCCCGTGCGATCCTTGCGGATGCGGCGCATGCCGGGCTCGCCGGACAACCAGTCGTCATAGGCCAGTTCCAGTCCTTCACGTCCGGTCTCATCGATATCGGTGAAGCCGACCACATGCGATGCAGCTCCGGCACTGGGATAGTAGCGACGGTATTCGGACTGAACGCCGAGACTCTTCACGTCCAGCGCCAGCACCTTGTCGACCAGTTCGGGTGCCACCTGCCGCTTGATGTAGGTGAAGACCAGCCCCTGTCTGGCAGCGCTGGCTACACGCCGCTCCAGCTTGTCGGCGTTTTCACCCAGCAACACGGCAGCCTGCCTCAGCTTTTCCGGTTGCTCGATCAGCTCGGCAGGATTGCCGAACAATGACGGGATCGGCGCGCTGATGGCCAGCGGATCGCCGCGCCGGTCGAGCAGATCACCACGACTGGCCGGAATGGCCACGGTACGGATCTGACGCTGCTGCCCTTCATTGCGATAGAACTTCTCGTTGATGATCTGCACGTGAACCGCACGACCGATCAACGCCACCGCAAGACAGGCAAAACCGAAAAGCACCAGACCTCGACGCTTTGACCAGTCCGAGGCGGGTGTCTCTTGCATGTCTGTGTAGTTTTTCTTCATGGTCAGCGCACGATCATGACCGTACCGTCCAGAGCCGGGTAGGTCATGTCCAGTCGATCACGAGCGGTCCGTTCAACCCGCCCGTGCTCCGAGAACGTGCTCTCCTCGATCTGCAGCTGACTCCACTGCACATCGAGAGCATCGATGATCTTCTGACTCTGGCTGACTTGTATGTAGGCCTGTGTGCTCAGGTACTTCGAGTACAGGACCAGCATCGCCGAGCAGAAGCACAGCGCCGTCAGCAGAACCAGTGTGAGCGCCATGCGATTCACAGCACACGCTCCGCCACGCGCAGAACCGCACTGCGTGCCCGTGGGTTGACGGCCAGTTCATCCTTGCCGGCCTTGATGGCCTTGCCAACCAGCTTCCAGGGGTGAGCCTCGAGCGCAGGCTGCGGCAGATGACGTGGAATGCGCGCATCGGGTACCGGGTTGCGCAGCGCCCGCTTGACCAGTCGATCTTCCAGGGAATGGAAACTGATCACCGCCAGACGACCACCGACCTTGAGTACGTCAACAGCCGTGCTCAAGGCCTGCGATACGGCATCCAGCTCGCCATTGATACGAATGCGGATCGCCTGAAAACTGCGCGTCGCCGGATGATGATGCCGTTCCCAGCGCGGATGAGCCGCCTTGACGATCTCCGCCAGCTGGCCGGTGCGCAGGATAGGCTCGACAGCACGCGCGGCAATGATCGCGCCGGCTATGCGCCGCGCGTATCGCTCTTCTCCGTACTCTCTCAGAACCTGCACCAGCTCACCCTCGTCCACACCTGCCAGCCATTGCGCCGCAGAGACTCCACTTGTCGGATCCATGCGCATGTCCAGTTCGCCGTCACGTGAAAAACCGAAACCACGTTCTGCCACATCCAGCTGCGGCGATGACACACCCAGGTCCATCAGCAACCCGTCCACTTCCCCCATCCAACCGTACTGCTGCAGTACTTCGCGCATATCAGCGAAATTGGCCTGACAGATCGAGAACCTCGATTCATCGGCAAACCGCTCATGCGCATCTGCAATGGCTTCCGGATCCCTGTCCAGAGCCAGTAGCTGACCGGCTTCTCCGAGCCGTGACAGTAGATACCCACTGTGACCACCACGCCCGTAGGTGGCATCCACATACTTCCCTGCTTCAGCCAGTGCCAGAAAATCGACGGCCTCGTGCATCAGCACGGGGACATGACTTGCCACTGCCTTGTTGTCGTCGGCACTCATCAGAAAGAGATATTCAGCAGTTCAGCAGGCGCGTCGGCAGCGTTCGGATCTGATTCTTCCTGCTTCCACTTCTCGCACTCCATTTCCCACGACTGTTCATCCCACAACTCGAACTTGTTGCCCTGACCTATCAGAAAAGCCTTACGACCTATTCCTGCATATTCCCTGAGCTCGGCCGGGAGCAACATGCGCCCCGTGGCATCCAGTTCCAGCTCGGTTGCATAACCGATGAACAGTCTCTGGACCTTGCGTGCTTCTGCCGAATGGTTCGGCAGCTCCATGAGCTTGCGCTCGATTTCCTCGTATATGGCCATCGGGTAGATCAGTAGACACGCTGCGGACCGGTTGTCCACCGTGACTACCAGATCACTGATGGCGTTTTTTTCCAGATTGTCTCGGTGGTTCTTGGGCATTGCCAGGCGTCCCTTGGCGTCAACACTCAATTTTGTTATGCCCCGAAATCGCATGTTGCGTTGCCAAAAAACCCACTTTTCACCACCAAATGGCACTGAGCCCCACTATACGACCCCTGCACTGCACGGTCAATGAAAAACAGACGCTAAGTCCATGTTTTTCCTTGCAAAGACGTATATTTATGTTACGCGATTGGCATACAACAATATCAATGACTTACAAGTGTTTCACAGAATTGACATCAGAAGAAGTGAGAATTGGATAACATTTCGCCGCAAGACTAGACGAACGTTGCAGATTGTTTGCAATCGCCTGTCAGACCGGCCCCTGGCAGCTCTCAAGAGCCACTGACTGCAGGCTTTCCAGCCGGTAATGAAGGTTCGGGAGGCCTTCGTGGTCCGACCCGAATGGGCGGGAAAAAGTGCCGGATTGGAGGTACAGGGAAGGGGTCGGTGGCGTGGGGGTGGCTGGCAGCGTACACAGCGAAACCCTGTTTCATTTTGCTTCAGGAAGCCCGGAGAGTGCCGTCTTCACGTGAAAGGCATTGGTAAACCGGCGGTAACGGCTTGTGAAGGAAATCGAATTAGAGAACGTCAAGCGATGGATCACCACGAGCAACAACAAGGTGTCCCATCCGGTCTCGATCAACACGACCTGCCCTGGCTGCCACATGAATGTCGCCTTCGCAACCCGACGTCGTCATTACGATGTGCAGCGCGATACTCTGGCTTTTTCATCCGAGTGCCCGGCCTGCAACCTGGTGACCCATTTCTGGATGACCAACATGAGCTCGCTGACGGACGGCAAGGTGGAGGATGAGCCTGCGTCCCTGTACATGCTGCCGGCCACTGAATCCCGATTGAATCTGTCTGCGATCAGCGAGTTGCTGCCGGACAACGCCCTGCAATACTGCGCCTCCACGCAGGACGTCTTTCAGTCGGGCAACCATACCGCCACCCGCGTCATGGTTCAGTCGACTCTGGAAGCGATTTTCACCGGCTTCCTCCCACATGGGAACAGCCAGACGACGCTGTTCAAGTTGGTTCAGGATTCGCTGCCCACTCTGGAGCTGAACGAACCACTGCAAAAGCTTGCCGCCTCTCTGCGCAAGGGCGAACCGCTGGAGCGTCTGCTCACCCACCCCGACCCTGCCACAGCGGAGAGCGCGGAAGCATTGATGAGTCTGGTGGAAAAGTTGGTGCACTTCCTCTACGTCATCCCGCACGAGTTCGAGGAGATCACACAACGACTCACGGAACTGGCACAACAGCTGCCGGCGGCTGAAAAGAACACCCGACACGAGGCTGCGACCGACAACGTGGGGGCGAGCGATACTGACAGCGACTCGACGGCCACCGAAACCGAGCCGCAGGAAAAGGCGGCCTAGACGCCAGGCAACTGCACACGACCGGCAGAGACTCGCGGGCCGGATTCGTCAGAAAAAGGAGTTGGCCATAAGCCGGGTTCTGTCGAGGGTCATCATTCATCTAGGCGTCATGTCACCATGACGCTCAAGCGACCTACCCGGGAACAGCGCGGACCACGCCAACGTTCCCCTATTTGGTCTTGCTCCAGACGGGGTTTACCATGCCGTCGAATGTTGCCACCGACGCGGTGCGCTCTTACCGCACCCTTTCACCCTTACCGGCAACGACGGCACCTTGCGGCACTGACGTTACGTAGGCGGTCTACTCTCTGCTGCACTTTCCGTAGGCTCACGCCCCCCAGGGATTACCTGGCGCCTTGTCCTGTGGAGCCCGGACTTTCCTCCATCGATCGACCTGCTTGCGCAAATCGCTGACAGCGATGACCTGGCCAACTCCAGCGCGGATGGTATCACCGTCCTTGCAGCTTTAGGGCGCGATCGTAGGCTTGTTTCTTGGTAATGGCGCACAACTCTGCTGCACACTTGGCGGCGGTCTTCACTGGCAAGTGCGGCAACAGCACCGACAGCGTCTTGTCGAGGTCCACCGACGGTGCCTGAATGCCCGATTCTTCATCATCGTCAGCGTACCCGGCGATGACCAGTACGAATTCGCCCCGCTGCTGGTTGGCATCGCCTTCAACGCGAGCCAGCACCTGTGGCAAGGTGCCGTGAATCAGGGTTTCGAACCGCTTTGTCAGCTCTCTGCCCAGTGTTACCAGGCGCTGCTCACCCAGATGTTCGACCATGTCCCGCAGACTGTCGACGATTCGATGCGGAGACTCGTAGATAACCAGTGTGTGCGGTACAGCCTGCAAGGCCTTCAACCAGCTCTGCCGGGCAGCGCTGCGCGCCGGAGGGAAACCGACAAACTGGAATCGATCGGTTGGCAGACCGGATACACTCAGCGCCGCCGTCACGGCGCAGGCACCGGGTACCGGTGACACGCGCACACCGGCAGCCTGACAGGCTCTCACCAGCTTGAACCCGGGATCGCTGATCAGCGGCGTGCCGGCATCCGTGATGAGTGCAGCCGACTCACCGCTGGCCAGATGCTCGATCACCGTGGCAGATCGTGCTTCTTCATTGTGCTCATGAAGCGTGTAGAGACGGGTTTCGATGCCATGATGTCGCAGCAGGGGTAAACTATGACGCGTATCTTCCGCGTAAATCCGGTCGACCTGCTGCAAGGTCTGGATTGCGCGGGCTGACATATCGTCACGATGCCCGATGGGCGTTGCCACAATGTAAAGAGTACTCTCCGACGACATGATTGACCTGACAAGCCTGCGACACCCCTTGCGACGCCGTGTCCGACTGACGCTGGTGCTTTTGTTGACCAGCGCTCTGGCCGGTATTCTGAGCGGCTGCGTCACCCCTGCAGGAGCTCCGCTGGCTGACAGCCCGATGAACGCGAGAATAACAGACCCGGCAGCCAGACGGCAGTTGCAACTGGGACAACCTGTCGCCGCTGCGGATATCTACAGCAAACGGGCCGCTCGCAGCAATGATCCGGAACAACAGCAGGACTACCTGTTGCTGGCAGCCGAGATTCTCTACGATCGCAATCTGGGTAACGAAGGCGCGCTGCGCCTGGCACAGGTGCCCGAAGAACTGGCCACCGCCGAACTGGCACAACGACGAGACATTCTCGTTGCCAAGAGCCACGTCTTCAACGGCGATGCCGAAGCCGCACTGGCCGCCTTGCCCGACCCGAAATTCATGGAGAGCCCCTTCCAGCGCGCTCGCCTGTTTGAGACCCGCGCTCAGGCCTACAATATCCTGCAGGATCCCGACAACGAACTCATTGCCAGGATCGAACTGGAAAACCAGATCGATTCACCCGAGATCATCCAGCGCGGCCATGAACAGATATGGCAACTGCTCACCTCGCAGTCGCAGGCGACCCTGCGCAGCATGACAACCAATGTGCGCGGCGATGTCTATCAGGGCTGGATCGAGCTCGCCATGGTGCATGCAGCCGCGGGTGCCGATACGAACAAGCAGCGCAGCGGTGTCGAACTGTGGCAGGAGCGCTTTCCGGTCCACCCCGCCAATCCCGATTTCGCCACCGCCCTGTTCACGCCCACCGGTTTCGAGATGAACCTGGATGGACAAGCCGTCTCACAGGTGGCCGTACTGCTTCCCCTGTCCGGCAGCAATACCGCCACGGTCGCCGCAGCCATTCGCGATGGCATCGTCGCCGCCTACGAACAGTCCGGCAGATCAGGGCCGACACCGGTATTGCGTTTCTATGACGTCGGCGACAACACCGGCTATGTGCGCACGGCCTACAACAATGCAATCAATGATGGCGCCGATGCCATCATCGGGCCGCTGCGCAAGGATGCGGTTGCTGCCATCGTGTCGCAACGAGACGTCCCGGTCCCGACCATCACACTCAACACGGTGGAATCGTCAGGCCTACAAGGCAACACCAGCAATATCATTCAATTCGGTCTGGCCCCCGAGGACGAGGCACGTGCCGCGGCTTCCCGCGCCATCGGCCTGGGCCTGAAGAATGCAATCGTCCTGCAGACCGCAGATTCACGGGGTGACCGAGAGACACGCGCCTTCCAGGATGCCATGTTTCTCTATGGAGGAGACGTGGTGCATGTCGCCGTCCTGCCCGATGACAGCTACGATTATTCGGCGCAGATCAAGGAAGCCCTGTCCATCGACAAGAGTGATGCACGCTTTCGCCAGCTCAGCGCCACGATTGGCGAGAAGCTGTTCTTCGAGCCCTCCATCAGAAACGATGTCGACGTGATCTTTCTGGCCATCACCTCCGAACAGGCGCGCTCGGTTCGTCCTCAGCTGGATTTCTTCCATGCACGGGACATCACCCGATTGGGTACCTCGCGTGTGGCTTCACTGACCGATGATGAAAAAAACAACAAGGATCTGAACTCCATCTTCTACCCCGACGCGCCCTGGGTGCTGAGAGAGTCGATCAGGAAGGACCCTCTTTATCAGAGCATTCAACAGAACTTCCCGTCAGCCGATGGCGCCTACGGCAAGCTCTATGCACTGGGCGCAGACGCCTGGCAACTGGTGTCGAACCTTGACAAGCTCACCCGTGGCGAGCGCCTGCAGGGTTATACCGGCGCACTGGAACTCAGCCCTGAAGGACTCATCAGCCGCTATCTGGACTGGGCACAGTACATCGATGGCGTCAGCACGCCGGTTGAAAGCGTGGACGCACCGGCCTTGCCTTCCATCCGGGCAGGCGGCATCAGCAACTGACGGAAACGGTTGCCGCACTGTCGGGAAATCATCGATAGTAGCGAAAACCATTCACAGTGAAGACCATTCACGCAGCTGGCAGCAGCTTGCTTGAACTGCAGAAACAGCAGATCAGAACGACAGGGCAAGGAGGCCTTGCAATGCAGACACGGGAACAGGGAAGCATGGCCGAGACACTGGCACTGAGCTGGCTGCAGCACCATGGCTATCGATTCCTCGAAGCCAACTACCATCGACGGATCGGCGAGATCGATCTTGTCATGCAGCACCCTGACAATCGCACCATCGTATTCGTGGAGGTTCGCTTTCGCTCGGGGCAGCGGTTCGGAGGGGCGCTGGCAAGCGTCGACTCACGCAAGCAGCGAAAACTCCGTCGAACGGCCAATGCCTGGCTGCAAAAGCATGCCGACAGCATGACACCGGCCCGAATCGACGTACTGGCTCTGCACCCTGCTGACCGGCATACGCCCGAGGACCAATGCTGGCAGTCTCACCAGGTAAACTGGGTGATCAACGCGGTTGAAGAGTAGCAACGGGTTGAGATATTCCAACCGCCCCTGAATTCAGGAATTGGCGACGGATTTCTTCAGGGTCGCAGATCGACTGGGCTTCTTCGGTTTATCCGGCCTTTTCCGCAGGGGTGGCACGCTCTGCAAGATATCCTCGCGCAGCAGGTTCAGCAACCCTGCGGTATACATGATCTGATTGCGATTGACCGTAGCGGATTCGAATTCAGTGACACCGGAAATCTTGCGTCGCAACTTGAGCATGGACTGCTCCAGATAACCGACGGATGTACCCAGTGAACTGGCAATGTCCTCGGTGGACAAACCGGATGCCAGACCCAGCACATACCCCAGTTGCTTGGTATTGAATGAATCGAGAACGGGCTGCGAAAACACCGTGGCGAATTTGGGGCTTGCCAGGATTCGATTGTGAAACAAGGTGGTTCTCATCTCGAGTGCCGCCTGGGCGGCTTGCTTGAGCACACCGAAACCGTCCGTTTCGCGGCTGACAATGGTAGCGGCTGCCATACCACGCTCGTCAGACATCAATGGAATGGTCAGGCCGCTGTGCAAACCATAACCACGGGCGACATCCATGATTTCGCGACTGGCCGCATTGCGCATGATGTACTTGTTGCTGAGCTCGCTGTCCCAATCCAGCGTACGGTCGACGCCATCGTCCATGGCGACGATGAAAGGGTCATCCAGATAGAACTGTGCTTCCTCGTAATGGGCCAGGAATCGCGAGTCGAATCCGCTGGAGACGATATAGACCGGGTGAATCTGGAATCTGGTCTGGATGATGACCTGAGGAATGATGGTATAGAGCACGCCATCGAACCCCAGACGTACCACTTCCTGCTGATAGATATCAAAGGCTGCTTCGAAAGACCCTGCCTTGAACAAGGCATCTACATAATCGTGCAGGCTGTCTTGCATGGTTATCATCCTGATGGTCGCAAGTTATACGTTGATGCATCAGAACCGCATCGTCACGCCGTCAGATGCTGTCCATCGCTCCAACGAAAAATCATATCACCTGTGAACATTAATACAATGCAATGTCAGTGGTTTTGAGACTTTCTTCTCAGAGGCACACTGCAACAAAGCGCAGGTGCGCACCATCACCGAGCACAAGATTGCATGATACTTCAGGCCGAGCCCCGCCCTGCAGTCTATTTGACGATCTTGAGACTGGGACGTTTGGCTGACTCTGCCGGCGCCTTGGGTGTCTTGTCGACATCGGGCTTGCCTGGCCCACCACCGGGGCCGGGATCCGGTGGCGTCGTATCATCCTGCTCACCGAACATCATCCCCTGACCGTTTTCACGCGCGTAGATGGCCAGCACACTGACGACCGGCACATGCACATCCATGGCCGTTCCGCTGAAACGGGCATTGAAGGTCACCGCCTCATTGCCGAGCACGAGACTGTGGGTGGCTTCAGGACTGATATTGAGGATGATGCGACCATTCTCGACGAAAGCGCGCGGCACCTCGACCATTTCCAGCGAAGTATCCACCAGCATGTAGGGTGTGAACCCGTTATCCACGATCCACTCGTAGAGAGCGCGGATAAGATACGGACGACTGGACGTCATGAGTGCTCCATTTCGCGTTCTGTAACGCTCAAGCTGGCCTGAAAACCCGGGCGCGCAAACAGGCGCCTGGCATACTGCATGACCGGTGCAGCAGCATCTGGCAATACGATGCCATAAGCCGGCAGACGCCACAACAGCGGCGCCAGTGTCGCATCCAGTATCGAATATTCATTGCTGAAAAAATAGGGCATGGCAGCAAATACGTCGCTGGCAGCCGTGAGTGACTCACTCAGCATGGCTGCTGCTGTTTCGGGGTCCTTGTCCGAATGAGAGGCGTCGGGCCGCAGAGAATACCAGTCGGCGCCGATACGATACAAGGCGAGTCGTGTTCTTGCCCGGGAAACCGGATCGACCGGCATCATCGGCGGGTGCGGGTAGCGTTCGTCCAGGTAGTCGATGATTACCCGGGCATCGTAGAGCACCAATTCACGATCAATCAGCGTCGGCAGCTGCAATGACGGGTTCACTCGCGCGAATTCCGCGTCCTGCACACCTGCCTCGAGATGCCGCACATCGGTCTGAAGATCCTTTTCTGCCAACACCAGCCTGACCCTGTGACTGTGAATATCGGACGCATCCGAGTACAGCACGATGGCGGAATGACGATTAGCACTCGCAGTCAACGGAAATCCCCCTCGTGAAAAACACGATGGGCCATCTCTCGATGGCCCAACCGTATCGAATCACAGTGCCGTGAAAACACTGCAACCACTATCAACGTAACACCGCAATGGCTATACGACGTCTTTCCAGTACTCTTTCTTCAGGATGTAGGCAACACCAAGCAACAGGAAGAGAAACAGCATGACGTACATGCCAACCCGATGCCGGGTTTCCTTGATGGGGTCACTCATGTAGGCCATGAAGTTCGTGATATCGGCAATCAGGTCATCGTACTCGTCCGGTGACATGGAGCCTTCCTGGGTCAGCTCGAGTCCGGTGATGGGACGTGCGCCGTGTACCTCTTCACCATAGATCGGTGTCTGCAGACCCTGCAGATCCCACAGCACATGAGGCATTGCCGTTCCCGGGTATACCAGGTTGTTGACGCCAGTGGTGGCAATGCTCGGGTCCACGTAGTACGACTTCAGATAGGTGTAGATCCAGTCCACGCCGCGCGAACGCGCAGTCAGCGCAAGATTCGGAGGGGCAACACCGAAGGCCTGCTTGCCGTATTCGCTGGTCATGTTGTTGACCATCAGAGAACCCACCTTGGTGCGCTCACCGGCCTCGTCTGTGGTGAAGATCAGATTATTGCTGACATCTTCCTCGGACAGACCGGCATCCTGGGCAAAACGACTGTAACGCTGGTAGTCGGCCGTGTGACAGCCCATGCAGTAGTTCACGAATGCCTGAGCACCGCGTTGCAGCGACTTATCATTGCCCTGATCGATTCGTGGCGATTCCAGGTGCACGCCGGTACTGGCCGCACGTGACTGGCCGACATAGAGCAAGGAGCCTGCAGCCAGAACCGCAGCCGTGGTCAGCACCAGCAGACGCTGGTATTTGCCGGTTTGCAAGTCTGTTCTGCTGAGCACCTTCACACGTCCTCTTTTCGTCTGTAAACGAGCGGCCTGCTCCCGCGCCTGCCGCCTTGCCTGTTGCTGCGAGCCGTATTGATCGATCACGATGTAACCCTCTCAGGTACCGGCTTGTTCTTCTCGTTGCGACTGATGAAGAACAGAGCGATGAAGTAACCGAAGTAGATCCCGGCACAGATACGTGAAATCAGGGTGCCTACCGGCGTTGGCGTCTGCATGCCCATGTAACCGAGGATGACGAACGCAATGGCGAAGGTGAACAGCAGGATCTTGTAGGTCGAGGACCGATAACGGATGGACCTGACCGGATTGCGATCGATCCATGGCAACAGGAACAGCACGAAAATGGCGCCGCCCATGGCGATGACACCACCGAGCTTGTCAGGTACCGCTCGCAGAATGGCGTAGAACGGCGTGAAATACCAGACCGGTGCAATGTGCTCAGGTGTTTTCAGAGGATCTGCCGGTACGAAGTTGGCGTGTTCAAGGAAATAACCACCCATCTCCGGTGCGAAGAACACGATGGCGAAGAAGACGATGAGAAAGACCACGGCACCCAGGAAATCCTTGACCGTGTAGTACGGGTGGAACGGAATACCGTCCTTGGGAATGCCTTCGGCGTTCTTGTTCTTCTTGATCTCGATGCCGTCCGGGTTGTTGGAACCCACTTCGTGCAGCGCCAGAATGTGCGCAGCCACCAGAAAGACCAGCACCAGCGGTACCGCAATGACGTGCAGGGCAAAGAAACGATTCAGCGTGGCATCGGAGACGATGTAGTCACCCTTGAGCCAGATGGTCAGTGCATCACCGATACCGAATGGAATGGCACCGAACAGCGAGATGATGACCTGTGCCCCCCAGTAACTCATCTGTCCCCAAGGCAGCAGGTAACCCATGAATGCTTCCGCCATCAGAGCGACGTAGATCAGCATGCCGAATACCCACAACAGCTCTCGCGGCTTCTTGTAGGAACCGTACAGCAAGGCCCTGAACATGTGCAGGTAGATCACCACGAAGAACATCGACGCGCCGGTGGAGTGCATGTAGCGAATCAGCCAGCCGAAGTTGACATCTCGCATGATGTATTCGACAGAGGTGAACGCCAGGCTGCCATCAGGCTTGTAGTTCATCGTCAGGAAGATACCGGTCACGATCTGGATGATCAGGACCAGCAGCGCCAGAGAACCGAAGTAGTACCAGAAATTGAAGTTCTTCGGTGCGTAGTACTTCGTGATGTGCTCTTCGAGCATCTTGGTGAGCGGGAATCGCTCATCAATCCAGCCCAGAACTCCACCGCCCTGCTTGTCGACGTTCGCACTCATGCCGCTACTCCTGAATCTTCGCCCACGATGATCGTGTTGTCATCGACAAACCTGTACGGAGGAATTTCAAGATTGGTTGGTGCGGGAACGCCCTTGTAGACGCGTCCGGCCATATCGAACTTGGAACCGTGGCAAGGACAGAAGAATCCGCCATCCCAGTCGGCGCCCAGATCGGCAGGTGCGATTTCAGGACGGTAGCTGGGCGAACAACCCAGGTGTGTGCAGATACCGATGACGACCAGAGTCTCCGGGCGAATCGCTCGTGCAGGGTTCTGCGCGTAGGCTGGCTGCTGCTCCACTTCCGATGCCGGATCCGACAACCTTTCGGTGTCCTCTTCCAGATGCTTCAGTGTCTCTTCGGTTCGGCTGACAATCCATACCGGCTTGCCGCGCCACTCGACCGTCACCAGCTGTCCCGGCGTCAGCTTGCTGATATCGGCCTGTACCGGTGCACCTGCTGCCTTGGCTCTTGCACTGGGCGACATGGAACCCAACAGTGGAACAGCCAACGCTACAGCGCCCAGTCCACCCACGGCAGACGCACATTGCACCAACAGACGACGACGCTTGGGGTCGTCCACACGGTCGGCAATCGACGAGTCCACTGCGGCCGGATTACTAGTAGAAGAGCCATCCGCCGATGCTTGATTGGCAGTACCCTTCCGGTCATTCGCACTCATGCGATATCTCCAGGTAAATCGAATTCGTGGCAGCCTGCAACGCCCGGGCAGCTTGCAGCTGATAGTGAACTTTTTCGCGATCCGCACAACAACAACCCTGGCAAGGAGCATTTTGCGGGCCACTGACAACCCCTGATTTTATCACAAGGATTTGTTTGTGCTGGCGATATACGAGCGCCGAGCGTACCAAGTTGCGCTGCCGAAGACAAAGCGTTCCACTCCGGCTCGCACCTGAGGCAGCAAAACGACTTCTTTGCCGCTAACATATCGCCCGTGAAAGCAAACAATCTGCCAGTCAACTGCCTGCCCGGCCGGAATGTTCTCCATTGAAGGGCAAGGCACATTTTTTTCTGCTCTGCACCCTCATCGGCATTGCCGCAGGCTGGTGGTGGACGGCCGGCAGACCCATGCCGAGTCTTCCCGGGAGTGCCAACAGCAAGGCTGCCGGCTTGTCCGCCAGCGGCCTGACGCCCGTGGAGCAAGACACCGTAAACGCCGCGGCCGGACTGAATCGCGGGGACTTGCCGCGCGATGCCAATGCCGACGGCGCAGTGGCAGCGACGCTTCCCGGCATACCCGAAACGGGCGTGATCAGTTACCACGACGGCATCATGAAAGTAGCGCCTTCGGTGGTGAGTCTGTATGCCACCTCCTCGGTTGGCGAGGACAGCGAGGCCGGTAGCGCCGGTGCCATCAGTCAGGGCTCGGGAGTCATCGTCAATGCCGATGGTGTCGTGCTCACCAATCTTCATCTGATCGAGAATTTCGATCGCATCACCGTGGTGCTCAGCGACGGACGCAGTTACCCGGCCCTGCTGATAGGCAGTGATCGTGAAACCGACCTGGCTGTGGTGCGCATTGCCGCCAGCAACCTGCCCTATGTACCGCTGGACGACGCCCCGCCGCTGCGAGTCGGGGATGTGGTGCTGGCCATCGGCAACCCTTTCGGCGTCGGCCAGACCGTAACCCAGGGGATCGTCAGCGCGACTCATCGTCGTGTGGCCGGCGGCAGTGTCTGGCAGCACTTCGTGCAGATCGATGCGGCCATCAATCCGGGCAACTCCGGTGGCGCACTGATCAATCCACGGGGACAACTGGTCGGCGTCAACACGGCTGTCTTCAAGGGTGGTTCGGGCGCAATCGGCATCGGCTTTTCGATCCCGGCCGATCTGTTGGCCCAGGTCGTGCCGCAGATCATCGAACACGGTTCGGTGGCGCGTGGCTGGCTGGGCGTCGCGGTAGAGGAACTGAGCTTCTTTCCCAGACTCGCCTCGGCCATCGGACAAGGTGCCATGATCAAGGAGGTTCTGCCAGAGAGCCCCGCCAGTCGTGGCGGACTCAAGGACATGGACATCGTCACGCAGATCAATGGCCAGCCGGTGCACAGCGCCACTCAATTGCTGCTCGCCATATCGGCGCTACCACCGGGCACCCCGGTGTCCCTGACCATTCTGCGCGGAGGCGTCATCAGCCATTCGGGCGATGGCCAGGTCATCGAGTTCGATGCACAGGAGCTGACGATGACACTGGGTACCAGAGGTAGCTAGACGCACACGGTGCGAAGGCGTTGCACACGCAGGCCGAACAGGCACAGTAACATCCAGAACGCGATACCGCCGCCGGCATTGGCAGCACCCTGCCCGGGGCTGTCTGCCGATTCGGTCTCTTCCCCCGGCACCGAGGCCAGGTCGGTATCCGGCTGCACGATGTTCAGGTGCGCCTGACTCACCCCGCCAGCCGGCGAGACCGTGGCCGTGTTATCGGCATTCTGCAACTCCATGACGCCCAGTGGCTGCAATTGTCCGGTGACCGGCGCCTCACTGCTCTGGAAGTCCTCACTGACCGGGAAGGACAGACTCCTCACCTCCGCCGGCAAGAGCCCGCTGACATGACACAGCGCACTCGTCGGCGTCTGTACCTGGCAACCGGCAGGCCAGAGCAGCTGATCCGGGGCACTGGTTTCCACAATCAGCTGTGCATCCAGCGTCAGGCCCGTATCGGAATTTCGAATGTCGAACATCAGGCTGCTACCCGCTGAACTGGCACCCAGCTGCAGATCGACACTGTTCAGCAGGCAGCTGCCCGCACGCGACTGCAGCACCTCGGTGCGACTGCAACTGGAGAATTCGGCCTCGGTCCGTTCGGAGATGTTGGGCCACATCAGAGAACGCGAGTTGTCATCGCAGGCGGTGTCCGTATCGTGCAGCGCACCCAGCGAATGACCCAGCTCGTGGCTCAGCAACACATCCCCGAACGTACTGGGTGTGGTCACCCCCACATCGTAGCCATCCAGCCGACAGGTGGTGTCGATCCACGCCAGGCCCAGGGTGACATCCGTCTTCGGGTTGCCGGTGAACAGATAGGTCAGCGCGCTGTCTTCGAACAGGGTCTTGTATTGCAGCCGATAGTCACGAAACGAGCGCAATATGCTCTCGAGAGTCACGGCTCCGAGATCCATCGGATCGGCTTCGGCGCCCAGTGTCATGGCCTCATCAAGCGTCAGGGCCAGGCCCAGTTCGCGGTACACGCCATCGGCCACATTGAGGTTGTTGAGCGCGTTGGACATGCCTCGCCCGCCGTAGTAGCGATCGTACTGACTGTCGACCACGATGGATACGGGAACGGCTCGCATATCGGTCTGTATGCTGCGCGAACGGCCCTTCAGGGCAGAGAGGCCCTGTTCCGGTGGCGCTACCAGAGCATCAAGCCCCTGAAGCGAATCCGCCAGATCGGAGTGCTGACTGCGATCCGGCTCGCGCTTGCGCGACTGCGGCTGGTAGTAATCCAGAGTGCCGATGAGATTGGCCGGTTGCAGGCGGTACTGCTGCCCTCCCAGATTGACGACCCCGCTGATCGAGTCCTGCTCCAGCACCACGCGCACCCAACTGTTGTCCACGCCCTCCACGGTACCATCGAACACCCCGATGGACGGCGGCAGGTCGCGGGCCAGATTGCTGTCGAGCCACTGTGTCTCGCGGGTCAGCGGACTTGGCAACAGCAACAGCTGCAGGTCCATGCCTTCGACACTGACCGCTATGCGCAATCTGCCGTCATCCTGATCCTGCTGCACATCCGGACGACTGGCGCTGGCCAGACGCTGCTCGACGATGGCCAGACGTCGGTCCGCTCGGTCGAACCAGTAGCGTGACAGCACACTGCCGCGCGGCCAGCGAAAGTCCAGGGGCAGATCCAGCGCCGTGTGCCTGGCGCGCAGCGCCAACAGGCGATCACGCGCCTGCAGGGTCTCGCCCAGTTGCTCCAGGGCAATGGCGTCCAGATAATGGGCAGAGTCCGAGTAGGCCGATTCCGGAAAACGCGCCTCCAGCGTCTGCAGGGCAATGCGAGCCGCCTGAAAATCGTAGCGATCCATGATCTGCAGATAAGCCGTGACATACAGGGCATCATCGGTCAGCGTACCGGCCGGATCGGCCGAAGCAATGACGTCCAGCGCCTCCAGAGCCGCCACGATGTCGCCGGATTCACGCAGCGTCAGGGCTCGCAGGAATACCACCAGCGACTGCCCGGCATCGGCAGACTCCTGCAGCACCGCAATGCGCGTCTGTACGGCAGCCATCTGCCGGAAGCCCGGAAAGCGTCTCTGCAGCTGGCGCAGACCAGCCAGCGCCGCCGAGTATTGCTGTTCCTCGATCTGTTGCAGTGCCGTTTCATAGGCATTCTGCGCAGCCATCTCCATGACGGATACCGGTTCGAGCGCCTGCACGGGCCTGATCACCGAGCACGCGATACACAGGCAGAGAGGCAGCAACAGGCGTGGCAGCTCGGCAGCCTCCAGCCAGCGGCCCGTGCGCCAGCGCCATCGAGCGAGGTGCTCCCTGCTGCGCCCGAGCCCACCAGCCACGGCGTCTGTCGTCTTGAGAATGTTCACGCTGCAGAACCCTAGCGCGGCTGCTGCCCGACCTGCTCCTTGCCGGTGGTGTCATCGTTTCCAGCAGCCGTCGAGCTATCGAAATAGCTCAACACATCCCGACACTCGACCATGGCCTTGCGCAACTGCGTGTCTTCCGGCGGCGGCTGGTTCTCCAGCGTATCCAGCACCCGGGTCAGGGCCCGCGCCTCGCTGATCTTGCCTTGCACCTGCTCCAGCGCGCGATTCAGCGCCTCGCAGAGTTCACTGAATTCACGGGTATCGTTGCTGCGCAGACGCACGTTCAGATTGCCATCACCGATCTCGTTCAACGCACGGCGAATGGCCAGGATGGGATTGCCAAGCCTGCGCATGATGTAGACCGCAATGGCGCCGGTGACCAGGCCATTGATCAACAGCATGACCAGAATCCACTTGCCGAGAACCGTGCCCAGATCGGGAATGGACTCGGACAACAGGCCCATGTCTTCCGAGGCAAACAGCAGCGGCGCATTGCCGGCGACCAGATTGCCCAGAAAGGTGTAGTAGAAAATCCCCAGCAGCAGTGTCGACTGAAGGATGAAGAACACCGTCAACAGCAACACTCTGCGAATCTGGCGCATCTGGAAATTCTTGTCGCGAATCAGCGACATCGGAAACCGTGCGTCAGAAGAACGCGCCATGGACTTACCCCTGTGATACTCGGTGTTTCGAGAGATACAGGGCAAATCGGCTTGCCGAGAGCATTCTTGACCGCGCAGAAGCGGACTGCGGCTTTTTCGGGAGACCTGCCCTCCGGGAGTGTGGAGGGCTTAACAGATCCGGCCAGCGCTCAGGGCACTGGCCGCCTTGTGGACAGAATCAGCCTTGACGGCGAGTGCGAACGGCCTCGGCCAGCTGCTCCAGCAGCGGCAGGGTGTCATCCCAGGCCAGGCAGGCATCGGTCACACTCTGACCTCGAACCAGAGGCTTGCTGCTGGGGTTCTGGCTGCCTTCCACCAGATTGCTTTCGATCATCACACCCATGATGCGCCGATCGCCGTCGCTGACCTGTGCACAGATGTCCCGGCAGACATAGCGCTGACGGCGATGCATCTTGCGCGAGTTGGCGTGGCTGCAATCGATCATGACACGCTCCGGCAGACCGGCCTTGGCAAGCAGTGCACTGGCATCGTCGACACTGGCCGCATCGTAGTTGGTGTGTGACTTGCCACCACGCAGGATCAGGTGGCAATCATTGTTGCCGGAGGTCTGGACGATCGCCGAATTGCCTTCCTTGGTGACCGACAGGAAGTTGTGCGCGCCACGTGCCGCACCGATGGCATCCACGGCAATCTGCACGCTACCGGCCGTCCCGTTCTTGAAACCCACGGGACAGGACAGACCGGAGGCCAGTTCACGATGACCCTGACTCTCGGTGGTACGAGCGCCGATGGCCCCCCAGCCAACGAAATCCGCAATGTACTGCGGACTGATGAGATCCAGGTATTCGACACCGGCAGGCAGGCCCATGTCGTTGATATCGGACAGCAGGCGGCGGGCAATCTCCAGACCTTCGTTGATCTGGAATGTATTGTCCATGGTCGGGTCATTGATCAGGCCTTTCCAGCCCACCGTGGTGCGAGGCTTTTCGAAATACACCCGCATGACGATACACAGATCGTCACTGAGCGATTTCTTCACGGCAGCAAGCTTCTGTGCATACTCCAGCGCGGCATCCGGATCGTGAATGGAGCAGGGTCCGACCACCACGACCATGCGATCATCGCGCCCTTCCAGGATATCGTGAACATCGTTGCGACAGCGCGTCACGGTGTCTGCAGCCACATCACCGACCGGAATCAGTTTCAACAGCTCCTGCGGTGCGCGCAGCTCGCGCAGACCGGTTATGCGAAGGTCGTCTGTATTAGTACTCATGAGGGAATTACCACCTGAATTGGATATGACACCACCACCGGGCAGGTGGCGGCATCATTGAAATGACGAGTCGGTGAGCGGTTGCACCGCACTGGAAATGCGTTCGATTATCTCACTAATGCGAGCATGTCGTATTTTCATCGATGCGCGGTTGACGATGAGGCGGGAACTGATGTCACTGATGTGCTCCAGCGGAACCAGACCATTGGCCCTGAGTGTCGAACCGGTATCCACGACATCGACAATCAACTCGCTCAGCCCCACCAGCGGCGCCAGTTCCATGGAACCGTAGAGCTTGATGATTTCCACCTGACGCCCCTTGCTGGCAAAATGCCGGCGAGCACACTCGGTGAACTTGGTGGCCACCCGGAAGCGTCGATTCGAATCCAGCTCGGTGTCGGGAAAGCCTGCCACCATCAGCTTGCAACGGGCAATCTGCAGATCCAGCGGTTCCAGCACACCCTCCGCGCCATGCTCCATCAGCACATCCTTGCCGACCACGCCGAGGTCGGCTCCCCCATGCTGCACATAGGTGGGCACATCGCTGGCCCGTACGATCAGGAACTCGACGTCCGGTTCGCTGCTGGGCAGGATCAGCTTGCGCGATTTTTCCGGGTCTTCCGATGGAAGAATACCGGCGGCCTCGAACAGCGGCAGGGTTTCATCGAATATCCGGCCCTTCGACAATGCAATGCGCAGGCGTCTAATGGTATCAAGTGTCATTTGTCTGGTACTCGCCGGATTTCGGCACCCAGCTGGTGGAACTTCTCTTCGATTCGCTCATAGCCGCGATCGATGTGATAGACGCGCCGCACCGTGGTTTCACCGTCGGCCATCAAGGCCGCCAGAATGAGGCTGGCCGATGCCCGCAGATCCGTGGCCATGACCGGCGCTCCGGTCAACCGTTCAACACCGCGAATGGTCACCGAATTGCCATCAACCGTCATGTCGGCGCCCATGCGCTGCAGCTCGTTGATGTGCATGAAACGATTCTCGAACACCGTTTCCGTGATCTTCGCCGTACCGTCGGCCAGCGCATTGAGTACGCAGAACTGCGCCTGCATGTCCGTTGGAAAATCCGGATACGGTGCAGTGGTGATACTCACGGAACGCGGTCGCTGGCCATGCATGTCCAGTTCGATCCAGTCGTCACCGGTGGTGATGTCGGCACCGCATTCACTCAGTTTGTCCAGCACCGCCGTGAGGATACCCGGCACGGTGTTGCGCACCCGAATCTTGCCGCGCGTGACGGCCGCACCCACCAGAAAGGTTCCGGTCTCGATGCGATCCGGCACCACGCTGTATTCGCAACCCTGCAGCTCATCCACCCCTTCTATGGTGATGGTACTGGTGCCGGCACCACTGATCTTCGCCCCCATGGCAATCAGATAGTTGGCCAGATCCACCACTTCCGGCTCACGCGCGGCGTTCTCGAGCACCGTGGTACCCCGCGCCAGCGTGGCGGCCATGAGCAGATTCTCGGTACCGGTGACAGTCACCATCTCGAACGCAATGCGGGCACCTTGCAGGCGACCGGCGCGAGCGCGAATGTAACCGCCGTCGATGGAGATCTCGGCGCCCAGGGCCCGCAGGCCCTCGATATGCAGATTGACCGGCCGGGCACCGATGGCACAGCCACCGGGCAACGACACCTCAGCCTGACCATAGCGCGCCACCAGTGGCCCCAGCACCAGAATGGAGGCGCGCATGGTGCGCACCAGTTCGTAGGCCGCCGTGTAATCGTTGATGGAGGTCGGGTCGACGTCCACCCGCATATTGTCACCCATGGTGATCTGACAGCCCATGCGTGCCAGCAGTGACATGGTGGTAGTGACATCGTTCAGATGAGGCACATTGCTCAGGCTGGATGTGCTGCTGCCCAGCAGAGTGGCTGCCAGAATGGGCAGCACCGCATTCTTGGCGCCGGAAATACGCACTTCACCCGACAGTGGCGGGCTGCTTTCGATCAGTAATTTGTCCATCTATCTTGCCGGTGCAGGAAGGAAACTTGCCTGCACGAAGACAGGGCTGCTCGGCAATCCGCCTGACGAGACCCCGTCGGCAGATTGCACACCGCGAATTATATCAGGCCCGCGTTACAGGATTGTCCCGGTGTCGGGACAAAGGGTGTAGCGATTCTGATGAATCCTGACATCGGGATGATCTTCCCGCACACTCCAGGGCACCGACTGGCCGTCAATCGTGCTGACGCAGCGACTCCAGGACTTCTCGAGACTGGAAACGGGTCAGCATGTCTTCCAGCGACACGGCCATTGCGCGCAACTGTTGAGCGGCGGTATTGATCTCCAGGGCGGTTGATTGACCGGCCCGGGATTGATCGGAGACGTTGATGACCACATCGCTGATTTCCACATTACCCATCGTCGCCTCCTGGATCTTGCGGCTGATCTCTCGCGTGGCGGATGTCTGCTCCTCGACCGACTCGGCAATATCACCCTGCGTCTCGCTGATCTGCCTGACAATCACATTGATGTCACCGATCGCTCCCACTGCCTGACCGGCATCAGTCTGGATCGAGGCAATTCGCTGCTCGATTTCCTCCGTCGCCCTGGCGGTCTCCTTGGCAAGCTCCTTCACTTCGTTGGCCACGACAGCGAAGCCCTTGCCGGCCTCCCCGGCACGGGCTGCCTCGATCGTGGCATTGAGGGCCAGCAGATTGGTCTGTTCGGCGATGGACGTGATGACCTTGATGACACTGCCGATGCCAGCGGATGACTCGGCCAGCTGCCGCATGCTGTTGTCGGTATTCTCGGCCAGCGTGACGGCCCTGGCTGCAACACTGGCGGCATCACCGGCATGCGCCGCAATCTGTCTGATGGACGCACTCACCTGCTCCGTCGCCGAGGCCACCGACTCCATCGACGCACTCACGTGTGAGGTGACTTCATTGACACCGCTGATCTGCAGGGAATTTTCCTCGACATTCGCCATGATCGTTGCACTCAGGGACGCCAGCATGCCGGAGGCACTGCTGAGCCCGTGAGCACTGTGATTGATGTCGACGAAGCTGTCGTTCAGGTCAGCAAACAGGTTTGCCAGGGCTCGGGCAATTCGCGCCAGATCGTCGTCGACCGGACCGGTGTCGATACCGTGGGTGAAGTCGCCCTGCGCTGCCCGATCCACGGCCTCCAGCAATCGTTCGATACGCTGGCGCAGTTGCACGGCCTGCCTGGCCTCTTCTTCGACCCGTTGATTCTCGGCTTCCAGCTGCCTGAGCCTTTCGGCCTGAGCCTCGGCCTCGGCCTGGCGGACCCGCTCCTTCTGTACGTCCGCCTCCTGCTGAGCAAGGCGTTTCAACTCCTGTGTCTGCACGGCCGCCAGCGCATCTCTCTTGAAGATATTCACCGCCGAGGCTATCGAGCCGATTTCGTCTCGCCTGGCCAGACCAGCGATGTTCACCGAGGTATCACCGGCGGCCAGTCTCAGCATCTGCGCAGTGATGATACGCAGTGGCAAGCCCACGCTCAGCCAATTGACACGCCACAGCACCAGCAACAACACCAGCAAGGCCAGCGCTGCAATCAGGGCCTGCTTGAGCAGTTCTGCCTGAATGCCGGCGGCAATGCCGCTGAAGTCCCACACCAGCATCAGTGTGCCGATGCGCTCATTGTTCCGGCCCATGGTCACCGGCACCGCCACCTGATAGAACTCGCCGTTCAATTCGCTCTCGATCCTGCTCGAGGCCGCTGCGCGACGCACGAAATCCGCGGCCAGCAGGTCGGCGGCGGTCTGCACGCGAGAAGCGCCCGGCAAGGCCGCGAGCGCCTGATCAGGGACGGTACTCTCGCTCGAACTCACGTCGGCACCGGACGCTCTGTCGGCGCCCAGCGAGTCATACCAGGTATTGGATCTGGCATCTGCAACCCGAACCCTCACCAGCAACTCGGTGTCCGAGGCATTGCTTACCGATGTCAGCAGGTTTTCAAGAACGCCCACCTTGTCCCAGCGCAGGGCACCCGCTATCTGGAAACCCAGCAGACGACTGATCGTATCCTGACTGGTCTTTGCAGCCTGGAGGTTATGCAGGTAATTGCTTCGGGCAGAGAGTCCGAGAACCAGCGTGAAGCCGAGAATGCTGAACACCGCTGTGGTGATCAGCAGAATGCGACTGACCGAGGCACTGGCCTTGCGCAAGGTGTACTCGCTGCTGGCACTCTCACTGCCGGATTCACGTACAGCTGTATTCATGGGAACTGGATACTCTGTGACATCGTCTTCGAACAGCGCCAGGGGTCGCACGGCTCCTCAAGCCTGCATCGAGCCTATTGCAACAACAGGCCTTCTGCGTCTATTCCCACTGTAACGGCACCAATCACCTTTCCTGAGTCCGGACTAACCACCGGAACACTGACCTGAGTCTGGTAACGCTGAGAGGATTCATCCAGATCGACCTCATCCACGAAAACCGCCCGGGGTCCTGCCAGATAGGACTTGCGCCACTTGTCTTCGTCCGCCTGCCAGTAATCCGAGGTCAGACTGCTCAACCCGACGTTCAGGCCCTGATTGTCCATCACGAAGATTTCGGTGATCAGACCGTTGGCACGACGTTCGATATCTCGCAGATGGATCGACAGCTCGTTGCCGAGCACCGTGTCGACCAGCGGGCCACCGCCCATGGATTGCTCCTGCCACTGCCGATCCATCTCGTCGATATCTGCCTGCGTGAGATCTGCATGCAAGCGGTTCTGACTCGTCACGGACTCGATGATGATCGCATCGCTGAGCCATTGGCTGACATGCCGGGCGACATAGAGCCGAGCGGCAGCATCGATCTCGGGATCAAAACGCGCCTGCAACGGGGCCAGACTGCCGTAAATCGCCAGAACGATGATCAGGGAAACGCGTCGAATTGAAGTGGATACCATCGGCTTTCTCCCGCCTTGCAGAAACAGGCGAGAAGCGTGTCACGATGAACGCTCGGCCATACCGTCGGTATCGGCACGAAGGCAGCCAGATTGAATGTTGATGAATGGCCTGCCCGAGCGGGGCAGGCGAACACTGCCCGGCACGCGGCAGTGTCAGATAAAGCCTTCTACCTGACAGACCTGAGCCAGCTGACGTATGCCGCCGGGGACGTCACTGAAATTGACCTGATGGCCCTGTTGTCGCGCAATGGCCTTCAGCTCGATCAACAGGGCCAGCGCGGCACTGTTGCAACGCCCTACCCGAGAGAAATCGACCGTCAGCTGTTCATTGGATCTGACCACTGCGCCCAGCTTGTCGAGCGCCTGCCTGGCGGTGGTGAAATCCAGCACCCCGGTGACACTGCAGCGCTCCCCAGCCTGTTCTATCGCGAACGAGTCAGTCATGACTTGGCATTTCGCTCCTTGAGCGTGGCCAGCAGACCGTCAATCCCGCCATTGGTGATCTCATTGGTAAAGGCAGTGCGGTAATTGGTGACCAGACTGATGCCGTTGACCTCGATATCGTAGATGGTCCAGCCGTTCTTTTCGCGGAGCTTGTAGATGACCGGTACATCGCTTCCACCGGATTGACTGAAAGTGGATCTCACCACCGCCCGATCCTCTCGCTCCTCGGGGCGAAACGGTTCGAAGGTGATGGTCTCACCACTGTATTCAGTCAAGGCGCCTGTGTAGGTATTGAGCAGCAGCGTCTTGAATTCCGTGACCAGTTCTTCCTGCTGTCCGGCATCCGCCCGTCGCCAGAACTTGCCCACGGCCAGCTTGGTCATGGTGTCGAAGTCGAGGTGAGGCACGATGAGCTCATCCACCTTGGCCTGCCGGTATTCAGGGTCGGATTCGATCTTGTCCCCGTCATTCTCCAGCACATCCAGCATCGCCGTGATGGCCTCGACCACCATTTCCTGAGCCGGGTGTTCGGCCGCCTGGGCAGCGCCACTGGCGATCGTCAGCGCAACCGCTGCCAGAATAATCCTGAATTGTTTGATCATGCCTTGCATATTCCTGTGTCTGTGTAGCAGTAATGCTGGTCGAACCGGTATCCCGAACCGTGAATCCGGGTCCGGGTGACGACCGCGGAGACTAGCTTCCTCCAGATCGACTGAACAGTACCTGACCAATAAGCCTTTCGAGCACGATTGCAGATTGCGTGAGTGTAATCTCATCAGTATCCTGCAGCATGTCTATCTCCGCCCCCGGATCCAGACCGATGTACTGCTCACCCAGCAGACCTGCGGTGTAGATGCTGGCAGTCGTATCGGTCGGGAAGGTATCAGCG
This sequence comes from uncultured Granulosicoccus sp., assembly GCA_947492525.1. GTDB lineage: Bacteria > Pseudomonadota > Gammaproteobacteria > Granulosicoccales > Granulosicoccaceae > Granulosicoccus. The sequence goes on along the minus strand of CANLNQ010000002.1, from coordinate 123,673 downwards.
AATGCCTCGTCGATACTCAGAGTCACGCTGGCCTCAAAGGTTTCAGGGTCATAACTGATCGCTTCCACTTCGCCAACCTTCACACCGCTGGCGGCAACCGAGGCCCTGGGCTTTAGCCCACCGACGTTTTCGAACTTGGCTACCAGGGTGTAACCCTCGCTACTGGTGAGGCTGGTCAGGTTACTCACCTTCATTGCCAGGATGAACATGGCGCCGAAGAACAGGAGCATGAACACTCCGACCAGCACATCGATTGCACGTGAATTCATTGGGAATCTCTTGATTTTCGACTAGAACATGACCGCAGTGAGCAGAAAGTCCAGACCCAGAATGGCCAGGGACGAATAAACCACTGTTCGTGTGGTTGCACTGCTCACACCTTCAGAGGTCGGGATGCAATCCGCTCCTTCGAAGATGGCAATCCATGAAACGACAAATCCGAATACCAGTCCCTTGATCAGGCCGTTGCCGACATCACTGTAGAAACTGGTGGCGTTCTGCATCTGCGACCAATAGGCACTCGCATCGACACCGAGCACATCGACACCGATCAGATGCCCACCGATGACACCCACGGCGCTGAACATGGCCGCCAGCATGGGCAGTGCCAGAAAGCCTGCCAGAAAGCGCGGTGCGAAGACTCGCTTGTAGGGGTCAACGGCCATCATTTCCAGACCGGACAATTGTTCGGTCGCCTTCATCAGACCGATCTCTGCCGTCATGGCCGAACCCGCCCTGCCGGCAAACAGCAAGCCGGTCACCACGGGGCCGAGTTCACGCACCAGCGTCAACGCCACCAGCGTACCGACGCGATTTTCCTGACCGAAGTCGATCAGGGTGTTATACGCCTGCAGCGCCAGAACCATGCCGACGAACAGCCCGGAGACCAGTACGATCGACAGCGTCATGACGCCCGAGGCGTAGAGCTGGCGGATCAGCAGGGAGGGCCGTGACAGCAACGAGCCCAGGGCACCGAGAACATGAAACAGGAACAGGGCAGCGCGTCCGAGCCGCCCTACCCGGTCGATCCACGCGCGCCCGAAGCGTTGCAGAAAGTCGATCATCGGGAAACCTCGGCACTGGCGTCGGCGCTCTTCTGACCCATCAGATCGAGCTCGTAATCGGGTGCCGCCACCTGGAAGGGTACCGGACCATCAGGCTGACCATGCAGAAATTGCTGTACCCACGGCGATTCGGACGATTCAAGCTGTTCAGGCGAGCCGGCTTCAACCACGACACCTTCGGAGATGATGACGGCATAGTCGGAAATGGACAAAGCCTCCTTCAGGTCGTGTGACACCATGAGACTGGTGAGACCCAGGGCTTCATTGACGGTCTTGATCAATTCCAGCAACACACCCATGGAGATGGGGTCCTGACCGGTGAAGGGCTCGTCGTACATGATCATCATGGGATCGAACACCAGGGCCCGGGCCAGAGCCGCGCGCCGAGCCATGCCGCCCGAGAGTTCAGAGGGTGACAGATCCCGGGCGCCTCGCAGGCCGACCGCATGCAAGCGCATCAGTACGAGGTGAGATATCAGTGATTCGGGCAGATCGGTGTGTTCGCGCAGCGGATAGGCCACGTTCTCGAAAACGCTCAGATCGGTCAACAGTGCCCCTGATTGAAAGAGCATGCCCAGCTTTTTACGCAATTCATACAGCTCCGCGCGCCGCAGCTTGCCGACATTCTTTCCATCGACATGGATGGTGCCCTGCGACGCCTTGAGCTGACCGCCGATCATCTTCAGCAGGGTGGTCTTGCCTGTGCCGCTGGGGCCGATGATGGTCGTCACCTTCCCGCGAGGAATATCGATGTTCAGACCACGGAAGATCGGCTTGCTACCTCTGGAAAAGTGCAAGTCGCGGATCTGGACCAGCGTGGTTCCGTCATCAGACATGCTATCGGGGGAACTCATGGGAATTCGAATGGGTCGGATTGTAACAGTTTGCCTGACATACTCAGGTCTACATGCTGAATTACAAGATTGGTCATATGGTTAGTTCATGGACCCTCGGACCATTGCTCCTTTCGGTCGTTCACTCAGCGTCGGCTACAATACCTGCACACCGACCTCTCTCATTGACAACACTCTGACACTCAGCGATGCCGACGATTTCCCGCTCTCTTGTCACCCTGCTGGCCATGCTGACCCTTGCCGGGTGCGCCAGCAATCCTCCCACAGGCCCGGTGCATGACCCCTACGAGAACGTCAACCGCAAGATCTACAGCTTCAACAAGGCACTGGACGACGCGGTTCTCAAACCTCTGGCCAAGGGTTATCGGTATGTATTGCCCGATCTGGTGGAACAAGGCATAGGCAATTTCTTCAGCAATCTGGACGATGTCACGGTCATCGCCAACGACCTGCTGCAGGGCAAGTTTCGCCAGGCGGGCAGCGATACCGGTCGATTCCTGTACAACTCGACAGCCGGTGTGCTGGGCATCATGGATGTCAGCACCCGTGCCGGCATGGTGAAACACAACGAATCCTTCGGACAGACCTTCGGCGTCTGGGGAATCGGTGAAGGCCCGTTTCTGATGCTGCCGTTCTACGGCCCCAACAATGCCCGCTCCACGGCCGGTCTCGTCAGCGAATACTACACAACCGATGTGCAGCGTTTCCTTGTCGATGACACCGCGACCGATTTCGGCCTGACCGCGCTGGACGCCATCGCGCTGCGCGCACGCCTGTTGTCAGCCGGCAACCTGCTCGACACCGCGGCACTGGATCCCTACCTCCTGCTGCGTGACTTCTGGGTGCAACAGCATCGCCGGTCTACCTGGGATGGCAAGCGTGAAGTGCGGATCGGCGCGCCCGACAGCGGCTTCGATGATCTGGATGAGCTTGACGAACTGGACGAACTCGATGCACTGGACGAACTGGATGAACTCGACGAACTGGACCGGCTCGATGCACTCGACCAGGCTGACGAACTGGATGAACTCGACGAACTGGACCGACTCGATGCGCTCGACCAGGCCGACGAACTGGATGAACTCGATGAACTGGACCGACTCGATGCGCTCGACCAGGCCGACGAACTGGATGAACTCGATGAACTGGACCGGCTCGATGCGCTCGACCAGGCCGGCGATGCCGACTCGCTGACCGACTGAATCATGACCCTGCCAGACTCTCCCCAGCCTCTGCAGCCCGACCCGGCCTCCCTGCTCGATCTTGGCCGATCCGTCATCCGCATCGAGGCGGATGCCGTGGCGCGACTCGAGGAGCGTCTCGATGACAGCTTCGTGCAGGCCTGCCAGCTGTTGATAGGCTGCAAGGGTCGGATCGTGGTCTGTGGCATCGGCAAGTCAGGCCATATCGGGGCGAAACTGGCAGCCACTTTCGCCAGCACCGGCAGCCCTGCCTTCTTTGTCCACGCCGCCGAAGCCAGTCACGGCGATCTGGGCATGCTGCGCGAGGATGATGTGATCGTGGCCTTGTCCTATTCAGGCGGCTCCACCGAGCTGCTGACCCTGATTCCGGGCATCCGGCAGATGGGCGTCCCTCTGATCAGCCTGTGCGGCGAACCGGAATCTCCGCTGGCCAAAGCCTCCGACATCGTCCTGAATACACGCGTCGAACGCGAAGCCTGCCCATTGGGGCTGGCCCCCACGGCAAGTACCACAGCAGCCCTCGCCTTCGGAGATGCGCTGGCCATCGCCCTGCTGGGAGCGCGCGGCTTTACCGAACAGGACTTTGCCCGTTCCCACCCCGGTGGCAGGCTGGGCAGACGCCTGCTGTTGCGCGTCAGCGATACCATGGTGCCGGCGGCTGACAGCCCTCGCATCGATGACCAGGCCACACTGATGACAGCATTGATGGAAATCAGCTCCCGTGGCCTGGGCATGGTCACCGTTCTCGATCAGCTGAATCAGCTCTGCGGTATCTTCACGGATGGCGACCTGCGCCGTGCACTCGAGCGCGGGGTGGATATCCGCGATGCCAACATCGGCAGCGTCATGACATCGAATCCGACCACCATAGCCAGCACGGCACTGGCGGTCGATGCGGTCGCACTCATGCAGAAGCTGCGCATCACCTCATTGCCCGTGGTCAAGGGCCGCCAACTCGAAGGTGTCGTGACCATGCACGCCTTGCTGGCCGCCGGAGTCGTCTGAGCCGATGTTTGCCCGTTTGCTGTCACGCTATTGGCTGTTGCTGCCCCTCCTGATCCTCGTGGTCGTGGTGATCGACCATGTCGAGGAACCGGAGGTCTTCGTGCTGGAAGAGACGATCGACATGCGCGAAACACGATCGGACTACTACATGTCCGAATTCAGGTCACGCAAATACGATGTCAACGGCCAGATCGAATACACGGTCACCGGCGACACCCTGGCCCATTACCCTCATAACGACCGCTCAGAGATCACGGCGCCCCGCGTCGAACTGCATCGAGAGGGCGCACAGTGGCAGATCGAATCGAACAGCGGTCTGTTCGACACCAATCCGGATCTGTTCACGCTGAACGGCAATGTCATCGTCAAACGACAGGCGGTCGCCACAGACCCGCTGACGATTCGCACCGACTCGCTGACGGTCGCTACCGAATCCAACGAAGTGAGCACCGATGCAAAGATCGAAATTAGCGCTCCTACCTGGCAAGTGCGGGCCGTCGGCCTGAAATCCGCCATTGATCAGGGTAAGCTCACCCTGCTTTCCGACGTGATCGGACGCTACGAGGTCCCGGGCCAGTGAACACCGACAATTCAATCGAAACCTGCCGTCAGCTTGCCGGTGAACGGCATCACCTGCCGGCCCTGAGCCTGTTCGCCGGCATACTGCTGTTCACCCTGTGTGCCAGCCTGTGGCAACCGGCTCTGGCCCGTGAATCCGATCTGGACCAACCGATCGATGTCCGCGCCGACAAGTCCGAGTTCGATGAGAAAGCCGGTACGCAGACGCTGACCGGCAACGTCGAGATCAGCCAGGGCACGATGCGCATTTCCGCCGACCGGATAGCCATCGAGCTGAAGAACAATGCTCTGAGTTCCATCAGCGGCACCGGCTCGCCGATTCGTTTCGAACAACAGAACGAAGCCGGCGAGCTGATGAGCGGGGAGGCGCAGAAGATCATCTACGATGCACTGGCCGGCACCCTGATTCTCGAAGGCAATGCCACGCTGAGCCAGCCACGTCAGGAACTGATCAGTGAGCGCATTACCTTCAACGCCAGAACCCAGAGGGTCAGCGCCGAAGGTGGCCCGCAGGAAGGGCGCGTCAGTATCCAGATTCAACCACCCACAGGCGCTGATCAGTGACCCTGCAAGACGATTCCCAAGAGGCTCCGGTCACCCGCACACTCGCCGCCAACGATCTGCACAAGGCCTATCGGAAACGCCGCATCCTGGAGGGTGTTTCACTGTCGGTGAACAGCGGTGATGTGGTTGGCCTGCTGGGCCCCAACGGCGCCGGCAAGACCACCTGTTTCTACATGGTCGTGGGACTGGTCAAGCCCGATCAGGGGCAGATCGTACTCGATGGCGAGGACATCACCCGCTTTCCAATGCACGCCCGCGCCCGCAAGGGAGTCGGGTATCTGCCGCAGGAGGCCTCCGTTTTTCGCCAGCTGACAGTTGCGCAGAACATCATGGCGATTCTGGAAACGCGAGCCGAGCTGAATCGAGAGAGTCGTCATGATCGGCTGGAGGCCTTGCTCGAGGAGCTGCAGATTACCCATATCAGGGACAGCCTCGGCATCAGCCTGTCAGGCGGGGAACGACGCCGCGTCGAGATTGCCCGCGCCCTGTCTGCCGATCCCGGCTTCATTCTGCTCGACGAGCCCTTTGCCGGCGTCGACCCGATTTCCATACTCGACATACAACGCATCATCACCCACCTGAAAGAGCGCAACATCGGTGTCCTGATCACCGATCACAACGTTCGCGAAACCCTGGGCATCTGTGACCGTGCCTACATTCTCAGTCACGGCAAGCTCATCGCCGAGGGCACACCGGAAACGGTGCTGGCCAACGAGGAAGTGCGATCGGTGTATCTGGGAGACAACTTCAGGATCTGAGCGCGATTGGCTTCACAACACCACACCAATCGCGGTAGAGAGAGCCACCCTGCCCAACAGTTGGAACGGTCAGCCGCCGCTATCTCTCTGTAATAACAGCAGAATACGTCCTGAAAATGAAACATTACCGATTTGTCATTTAAGTTTTCCCAGCCACAATAACAACAGGCGAGAAAATTGCGTTAATTGCTATCCAGCTGGTAGTTTTTCACTACAGACACCTTTTTACCGGACACGTATTCGATGAAACAGTCACTGCAAATAAAGATGGGCCAGTCCCTGGCCATGACTCCTCAATTGCAGCAGGCAATCAAACTCTTACAACTGTCCACTCTCGAACTGCAGACGGAAATCCAGACGGCGCTGGAAAGCAACCCGATGCTGGAAATGCAGGACGATGAAGGCTCGGAGCCGCGTGAGGCGGATCTGGCCAATGAGTCGCGCGAGACCCGCGAAGCCAACCGTGAAGCGGAAACCGCAGCCGCCGAGCAGAAGCAATCCGCCAGCGAAACCGAGCTGGTCGGTGAGAACACCCAGGGAGCCGATGATGTCCTGCCCGAGGATCTGCCGGTCGACAGCGCCTGGGACGATATCTATGACTCGGCCGTGCCTGCCAGCAGTGGTACCGCCGGCAGCGATGGCGAATCGCGTGACTTCACCGAATTTCACAACGCCGGTGTGGCGAGCATCCAGGATCACCTGAACGAACAGATACGCTTCGCCCCCCTGTCCGAGCGCGATCAGGAAATCGCCGAGACCATCATCGATGCCGTCGACAACAACGGCTATCTGATCGACGATGTCGACGTTCTGCTCGACGGGCTCAACCGTGACATCACCGATGTCGATCAGATGTATGTGCTGGATGAATTCGAAACCGTCCTGCACCTGGTGCAGCATCTGGATCCGCCGGGCTGTGCGGCGCGTGATGCCAGCGAGTGCATGGGCATCCAGCTCAGTCAGTTGCCCGAATCGGAGCTGCGCACGCTGGCCATGGGCATCGTCAAGGATCACCTCGACCTGCTGGCAGCGCACGATTTTGCGCGCCTGCGGCGTCTGTTCAAGATCAATGACGAAGTACTGCAGGAGGCCATCACCCTCATTCGCAGCCTGAACCCGCGCCCCGGCCGTCAACTGGTGAACGATCACGACCAGTACATCGTGCCGGATGTATTCGTGAAGAAGATCAAGGGCGTGTGGCGCGTCGAGCTGAACCCGGATATCGCGCCGAAGCTGGGTATTAACGCCTTGTACGCCGGCATGGTCAAGCGCGCGGACAAGAGTGACGACAACAACTTCATGCGCAACCATCTGCAGGAGGCTCGCTGGTTCATCAAGAGCCTGCAGAGTCGCAACGAAACCCTGTTACGCGTCGCCACCGCCATCGTCGAGCGTCAACGAAGCTTCCTCGAATACGGTGATGAGGCCATGAAACCGCTGGTGCTGCGCGATATCGCCGAACAGCTCAGCCTGCACGAATCCACCATCTCGCGGGTGACCACCCACAAGTACATCCATACACCTCGTGGCATCTTCGAGTTCAAGTACTTCTTCTCCAGCCATGTGTCGACAGCCAATGGCGGTGAGTGCTCGGCCACGGCCATTCGCGCCATGATCAAGAAATTCATTGCCGCTGAAGACTGCACGAAGCCGCTTTCGGACAGCAAAATCGCCAGTACGTTAGTCGAAGAAGGAATACAGGTTGCGCGACGCACCGTTGCCAAGTATCGTGAATCCATGGCAATCCCACCATCCAATGAACGCAAGCGATTGAATTAAATAGAATTTATGCAATATACGCACACCCAGGCCCGGCATCTTGCCCGCAGCGCGAAAATAACCGCTGCTGCAGCTCGCCAGCTATTGGGTATGCCAGGCAACGTCCATAGAACAGTTATGGGATGCGTCTTGTATCCCTACTTGCCGCGAGGTCCTTCGCGGGCCCTCGCATTTCATAGTTGAACCTTATGTTGAACATCAGGAGATGCCCATGAACTTAACCGTAACCGGTCACCACGTCGACGTCACCAGCTCGATGCGAAATTATGTGACTGACAAGATGGAACGCCTCCAGAGACACTCCGACAAGGTATTCGGGGTCCACGTGATTCTCACCGTGGAAGAGAAATCCCGGCAGAAGGCCGAGGCCACCATCCAGGTTTCCGGTACGAAACTGTATGCAGACACCACTGAGCCGGACATGTACGCGGCCATTGATCTGCTGACAGACAAACTGGACCGTCAACTGATTCGGCACAAGGAAAAGCTCAAGTCACATCGCCGCACCAGCGAGCCTGTTCCCGAATAGCGGCCCGACACTTTTAATCCTACCTGCGAGAGCGCACAATAGCGCTTTCGCAGCCCTCAGAGACTCTGCTCGATCGTATCGGCAGGGTCTTTGAGCATTAAAAGTGTGGCCAAATTTTTCTACACCCCATGGATTTATCCGATTTGCTCGATCCCGAGCGCATACGCTGCCATTGCAGCATCCAGAGCAAGAAACGCACATTGCAGACGCTGGCCGAACTGCTGGGTGAGTCTCTTCGGGCAAGGAACGCCACCGACGACGTCAATGAGGACGGTGCCGAAGGCACGGAGGAGAAGAGCAACTCACGCAAGGTCAGAAAGTCACGCAAGCAGAGCGAGAAGAACGAGGAATCCGCCGATTCACTCAGCGACATGCAGATCCTGGACGCGCTGATCAGCCGGGAACGTCTGGGCAGTACCGGCCTGGGACACGGTGTCGGCCTGCCCCACAGCCGTCTGGCAAGCATCGAGAAGCCCATTGCCGCTTTCGTGACGCTGGAAAAGGGTGTCGACTACGAATCGGCAGATGGCCAGAGCGTGGATCTCGTGTTCGGCCTGCTGGTCCCCGAGCATTGCAATGATGAGCACCTGCAGATTCTGGCGCAGATGGCACGGCGCTTCAGCGACGAGGAACTGCGAGACTCACTGCGCCGCTTCGACGATCCGGACGCGCTCTACGAACACCTGACATCCCTGCCAGCTGTCGCCAACTGATGTCTTACCGGCAACTGACCGTTGGCGACGCGGTGCAGGCCTTGAGCAAGGATCTGGACCTGAGCTGGACAGGCGGCCATGCCGCCTATTCGCGCATGCTGACGCGAGACGCCGGCCCTGTGGACAGGCCTCGCCTGCTCGGTCCGCTCAATTTCAACAGTCCCAATCGCATCCAGTTGCTCGGTGCGGCAGAGGTCAGACTGTTCGGCGAGGCCTCGGTGCTGGATGCCAGCCGCTTCGAATACTCGCTGCCCAATACCTGCGACATGATCGTGGTCTCCAATTCCCTGCAACCGCCGGATAGCATCGTCGAGCTGGCCGAACGAGAAAACATCGCCCTGCTGAGCTCTTCTGCCGACTACAGCCAATTGCACAGTCGCATGCGCTTTCTGCTGACTCAGTTGCTGGCCGAACGCGAGATCATTCACGGCGTGATGATGGATGTGCATGGCACCGGCGTGCTGATCACCGGGGACGCCAGTGTCGGCAAGAGCGAACTGGCACTGGAGCTGATCAGCCGCGGCCATATCCTGGTAGCCGATGATGCGCCCGAGTTCACCCGAATTGCACCCGGCACGCTCGAATGTCAATGCCCGCCGCTGCTGCAGGACTTTCTCGAGGTACGCGGCCTGGGCGTTCTCAATATTGCCCTGATGTACGGTGATGCACACACGCGTTCACGCAAGATACTGCGTTGCATCGTGCACCTGAAGCCTGTCAGCGGCGAGGATTTCAGCAAGGATCTGGCCGCCATTGCCGGCGATCGCATCAGCGAGCCATCCGGCACCCGGGTCGTGCTGGGCGTCAAGGTACCCAAACGCACGATTCCGGTAGCCCCGGGACGCAATATGGCGGTACTGGTCGAGGCGGCAGTGCGCGACCAGATCTTGCGCGCCGGAGGTTATAGTGCATCTCGAGACCTGGTCAGCAAGCAGGAACGTGCCCTTGCCATCGCTGCCCATCAGAGTAAGCGCCGCCCCAGCCCCCGACCGAAATCGGGCACCGACGTCGATACCGACACGGAGAATTGATTGATGACACGCCTCGCCATAGTCACTGGTCTTTCAGGATCAGGCAAGAGTGTGGCCTTGCACACCCTGGAAGACGAAGGGTTCTTCTGCATAGACAACCTGCCCTCCAACCTGCTGTCCGATGTCATTGACAAGCTGCTGGCCAGCGGCTCGAAACTCTATACGAATCTTGCCATCGGCATCGACATGCGCAGCGAGCGGGCCTCATCGGACAATCTACTGAAATTGATGACCGAACTGCGAGCCCGCAAGGACACGCAGGTGGAGGTGCTTTTCCTGGACACCGATCGCACTCGTCTGGTCACGCGTTTTTCCGAAACCCGTCGCAAGCATCCACTCAGCAGCCAGGATCTGCCACTGATCAGCGCCATCGATGAAGAGGCTCGCCTGCTGGACCCGGTGAAGGCAGATGCCGATCTGGTGGTGGACACCTCCGACCTGAACCTGCATGAGCTGCGCGACGTCATTCGCACCTATGTGCTGGGCAAGACCCAGGTAGGCCTGGCACTGGTCTTCCAGTCCTTCGGCTTCAAGCATGGCACCCCGGCCAGCACCGATTTCATGTTCGACGTTCGCTGTCTGCCCAACCCCCATTGGGAGCCTGATCTGCGCCGGTTCACCGGGCGTGAAAAGCCGATCATCCAGTTCCTGCAGAAACAACCGGATGTCGAGGACATGTTCGAACATATCCGGGATTTTCTGCAACGCTGGCTCCCCATGTTCGAAGCGGAAAACCGCGCCTATCTGACTGTCTCGGTAGGCTGCACCGGCGGTCGGCATCGATCGGTGTACCTGATCGACCGGCTGGCCGACCATTTTGCCGAGGCACGCGACAACGTTTCCAGACGACATCGAGAACTATGATTCAGCAAGAACTCGAAATCATCAATAAACTTGGCCTGCATGCTCGCGCAGCGGCAAAGCTCGTCAAGCTCTCGTCATCCTTTGCCGCCAGTATCGATATCGAGAAGGATGGCCAGCGGGTCAACAGCAAGAGCATCATGGGCGTCATGATGCTCGCTGCCAGCCAGGGCTCGACAGTCACGGTTTTCGCCGACGGCGAGGACGAGGAAGAGGCACTGGCGGCGGTGGTCGATCTGATCAACCGACGCTTCGACGAAGAGGAGTAGCCATGAGTCTGATGTTCAGCGGCATTGGCGTCTCCCGCGGTATTGCCATCGGCACCGCCTATCTGTTGCGACGCAACCAGATCGATGTCACCTCGCGTACGCTGCTGAAACAGAACATCCCGGCCGAAGTCCGTCGCTTCAAGCGGGCCGTCAAGGTAGCAAGGGCTCAACTGCTCACGGCCCGGGACAATATCCCCAAGGACGCACCCAGCGATGTCAGCTCCTTCATCGAAACCCATATCCTGATGCTCGACGATGCGGTGTTGTCACAGCGTCCGGTGGAAATCATCAAGGCGGAGATGATCAACGCCGAGGCTGCCCTGCAGCAACAGCGTGAAGAGCTGATCAAGGCATTCGGCTCAATGGATGACAGCTACCTGGCCACCCGCATCGACGACGTCAACCATGTCATCGACTCGGTGCTCAGGGCACTGGACGACGGCGCCGAGAATGTCGTGGCCTCCGAGCACTGGAAGGGCCAGATCATCGTCGCCGATGACCTGACGCCTGCCGATACCGTGAGCATGCAGCATCACGGCGTCGCCGGCTTTGTCACCGAAACCGGCGGTCAGCTGTCGCACACTGCCATTCTGGCACGTAGTCTGGGTATTCCGGCCATCGTCGGCGTGAGCAACATCCGGCGCTATATCAAGCCCGGTGAAGCCATCACACTGGACGGGCGTCTGGGCATGGTGCTGGCGGAACCCACCGAGGAGATGCTGAGCGACTTCAGACGCCAGCAGAAAGAGACTCGACAGCGACAGCGTGAACTGGTCAAGCTCAACGATACCGAGGCGGTGACCACCGATGGCGTCAAGCTCAAGCTGATGGCCAATATCGAGATCGAGGAGGATCTCAAGGCGCTCAAACGCGTCAGTGCCAAGGGTGTCGGCCTCTACCGCACCGAGTTCCTGTACATGAATCGCGAGACGGTACCGACCGAGCAGGAACATTTCAAGGTCTATACCAAGGTGCTGCGTGCGCTCAAGGGCGAACCGCTGACCATTCGCACCGCAGATCTGGGTGCTGACAAGCAGGTTGACGGACAAGCGGCCAGCCGCACCAGACCCCAGGCCCATAATCCGGCCATGGGGTTGCGAGGCATTCGGCTCTGCCTGAGCGATACCTCCCTGTTTCTGCCGCAGCTGCGAGCCATTCTGCGTGCCTCGGCCCGCGGGCCGATCCACATGCTGCTACCGATGCTGACCAATGTGGCCGAAGTCGCCCAGTGCCTGGACCTGGTCAAACAGGTCAAGCAGTCGCTGCGTGAGGAAAACATCGAGTTCGATGACAACATGCCGATTGGCGGCATGATCGAAGTGCCCGCGGCGGCCATCGCTGCCGATCAGTTTGCCGAACAACTGGATTTCCTCTCCATCGGCACCAACGATCTGATCCAGTACACCCTGGCCATCGATCGCATCGATGATCAGGTCGACTATCTGTATGACCCGATGCACCCGGCCGTGCTGACACTGATCAAGCACACCATCGACGCCGGACACAAGGCGGGTATTCCGGTGGCCATGTGCGGCGAGATGGCCGGGGATGCCCGCTACGTTCGCCTGTTGCTCGGCCTCGGTCTGACCGAATTCAGCATGCCGCCCAACCTGATTCTGGAGACCAAGAAGAATCTGATCACCTGTCGCCGGGCGACGCTGAAGAAGCAGGTCAACGCCTTGATGGCGGCCCGGACCAGTGAGGAAAGACACGCCCAGCTCGACAAGATGAACGCATCAGCCCAGAACGCCTGAGAATGATCTACGCTAGTGTACTGTTGCCCGGACACCTTCCGCGCCCGGTCGGGCAGGACAGCTACTGATGGAACCTGAAAACGAACCGCAGCAGCAGTCCAGCACACTGGCCGAGAATATCAGTGAAGGCTCGGTGTCGGCTGCTCGCAAGATCATGCTCGCCATGCATCCGGCCGAGATCGCCGATGCGCTGGAATCCCTGCCGCCGGTACGCCGCCGCCTGCTGTGGGATGTCATCGATCCCGAGCTGGAAGGCGAAATCCTCATGGAAGTGGGGGATGAGGTGCGTGAAAGCCTCGTTCGCGACATGGATGTGGACGAGCTGGTCGCCGCCACCGAGCAACTGGATCTTGACGATCTGGCCGACTTTGTCCAGTCGCTGCCCGAACAGCTGACATCCGAGATACTGGCAGGCATGGGCCGCCAGGACCGGGAGCGTCTCGATCAGGTTCTGGCCTACCCGGAGGACAGTGCCGGCGGTCTGATGAACCTGGATGTGATCACCGTGCGCGGCGATGTGACTCTGGATGTGGTGCTGCGCTATCTGCGCCGCCGCGGCTCGATGCCGCGCCAGACTGACAGACTCTGGGTAACCGACCGATACGGTCGCTACCTGGGAGAACTGTCGCTGCGACTGCTGCTGACCAACAGCAGCGACACCCTGGTCAGCGATATCTCCCTGCGCAAGATCGAACCCCTGCACGTCCTGACGACACAGCGCGATGTGGCCCGGATGTTCGAGGATTTCGATCTCGTCTCCGCCCCGGTGGTCGATGACAACAACCGACTCATCGGCCGTGTCACCATCGATGATGTGGTGGACGTCATTCGCGAGGAGGCCGAACAGAGCGTCATGAGCATGGCGGGCCTGAATCAGGAAGATGACATCTTCGCACCGATCCTGCGCAGTACCCGCAAGCGTGCGCTGTGGCTGGGTGTGAACCTGCTGACCGCCCTGCTGGCTTCCTGGGTCATCGCCCAGTTCGAAGGTACGCTGGAGCGCATTGTCACACTGGCGGTGCTGATGAGTGTCGTGCCCAGCATGGGCGGTATCGCTGGCAGCCAGACACTCACCCTGGTGATTCGCGGTCAGGCGCTCAATCAGATCAACAAGAGCAATCTACGCGACCTGCTGACCCGTGAAGTCGCGATTGGTCTGCTCAATGGCGTCCTGTGGGCGCTGATCATCGCCGCGCTGGTGTGGCTGTGGTTCGGCGACCAGCAGATCGGCATGATCATCGGCGCGGCGCTGATCGTGAACCTGGTAACGGCAGCCTATGCCGGCGCCATGCTGCCGATGCTGATGCGCCGGCTCGGTATCGACCCGGCGCTGGCTGGTGGGGTTGCACTGACCACGGTGACCGATGTGGTCGGGCTGGTGGCCTTCCTGGGCCTGGCGACGCTGATACTCTGAATCAGGGCTTCGTGAAATCGGCCATGAGCTGTTTCACGAGCCCGCGACTCGGTAGTTATCAGGACGGCAGGCGTTCCCTGGCGTGTTGGGACGGGAAGGCTGACTCAGAACTGCTCATCTGCCAGAGCCATGGTGGCCTCGGAACCGCTCAGCACCGCATACAGATGAGCCTCGCAACGTGGTGAGATCTGTTCGGCATAGAAGCGTGCCGTGATGATCTTCGCCTGCAGGAAGTCGCTATCACCCACCCCGGCAGCCAGTTGCCGACTGGCAATCATGGCGCCACGTGCAATCTGCCAGGTGCCCAGCGCCGTGCCAGTCAGCATCATCAGATTGACAGCCACCGCACCGGCGACCTCAGGATCCTTCGGGCCCTGCTTCACCAGCCATTCGACAGCCGTATCCAGTGCATCGACCGACGCCTTCAACGCGGGGGCCAGGGCTGCGGGAAGCTCGGACTGCGACTGCAGCTCTTCAAGCGTTTCGCGCATGTCCACGATCAGTGCGCGTGCCGCCTCACCGCCATCGCGAAGCACCTTGCGACCCGCCAGATCCATGGCCTGGATACCGGTAGTTCCCTCGTAGATGGTGGTAATGCGCGCATCCCGAAAGTGCTGGGCGGCGCCCGTCTCCTCGACATACCCCATGCCACCGTGGATCTGTACGCCCAGTGAGGTGATCTCCTGGGCAATCTCCGTACACCAGCCCTTCACCACCGGTGTCAGCAGATCGACCCGGGCCTGATGTCTGGCGCAGACCGCCGGGTCTTCCGAGGCATGTGCCAGATCCATATGGGCGGCAGTCACATAGGCCACGCTGCGCATGGCTTCCACATAAGCCCGCATCTGCATCAGCATGCGTCGTACATCCGGATGACGAATGATGGCCACTCGACCCTCTTCACCGGGGGCACCACCCTGTACACGATCGCGGGCATAGCCCCTTGCCTGCTGATAGGCTCTGTCCGCGATGGCCAGACCCTGCAGACCAACCGTGAGCCGCGCATGGTTCATCATCGTGAACATGCAAGCCAGTCCCTTGTTGGCTTCTCCCAGCAGATAGCCGACCGCCCCGCCATTGTCGCCAAAACTCATGACACAGGTAGGGCTGGCGTGAATGCCCAGCTTGTGTTCGAGTGACACCGGCCTGACGTCGTTGAGCGCACCCAGGCTACCGTCATCGCCTGGCAGGTATTTCGGCACGATGAACAGGGAAATACCACGGGTGCCTTCGGGTGCATCGGGCAGGCGCGCCAACACCAGATGCACGATATTCTCCGCCACATCATGATCCCCCCAGGTAATGAAGATCTTCTGACCACTGACGAGGTAGTGATCGCCTTCGGGGATGGCCCGGCTGCGCACCGCTGACAGATCCGAGCCTGCCTGTGGCTCGGTCAGATTCATGGTACCGGTCCACTCCCCGGAGACCATTCTGGCCAGATAGGTCTGACGGATGGCTTCCGAGCCATGAGCCTCGACCGCCTCGATGGCCCCCTGGGTCAACATCGGACACAGGGCGAAGGCCATATTGGCCGATTGCCACATTTCCTGAACCGCCGTGCCGACCAGAGCCGGCAAGCCCTGCCCGTCGTGCTCGGGAGAAAAGGCGATGCCGTTCCAGCCCCCATCGACAAACTGGCGGTAGGCATCGGCAAAACCGGTTACCGCCTTGACCTCACCGTCGACAATGCGGGCACCTTCCAGGTCTCCCGTCTTGTTCAAGGGTGCCAGAACCTCGCCGGCCAGGCGCGCGGCTTCTTCCAGTACGGCATCAACCAGATCGAGGCTGGCATCCTCGTATTGAGGCAAGGCGTTGATCTGACCCAGACCGGCCAGTTCTTCGATCACGAACCGCATATCGCGGGTGGGGGCGCTGTAGGTAGTCACGAATCTGTTCTCCCGAAATTTCGGATGTTTACAAGGTAGCTTGGGCGTGTCTGGCAGACTCGCTCATGATTGTTTGAGAGCTTCGGAAAGCTGCGGCAGCACCTCGAACAGATCACCGACAATGCCGTAGTCTGCCACCTGGAAAATCGGCGCCTCTTCGTCCTTGTTGATGGCCACGATGATCTTCGAGTCCTTCATGCCGGCCATGTGCTGGATGGCACCCGAGATACCGACGGCAACATACAACTCTGGCGCCACCACCTTGCCGGTCTGGCCCACCTGGTAGTCATTGGGCACGAAACCGGCATCCACAGCCGCTCGTGACGCACCCACCGCAGCACCCATCTGATCGGCCAGTTCTTCGAGCAGAGAGAAATTCTCGCCACTGCCCATACCGCGGCCGCCGGAAATCACGACTTTCGCAGCTGTAAGTTCGGGGCGTTCGGACACGGTCAATGTCTCTTCGATGAACTGCGTCAGTCCCGCCTCGGCGGTCGCTTCCACCGCTTGCACAGTGGCTGCCTTGTCACCGACGGCGGCGGCTTCGAATGCGGTGGCACGCACCGTGATGACCTTCACCGGGTCTGCAGACTGGTAGCTTGCCATGACGTTGCCGGCATAGATCGGTCGCACAAAGGTATCTGGCGACTCGATGGCCGTGATCTCGGATATCTGTGCCACGTCCAGCAAGGCGGCGACTCGGGGCATCAGATCCTTGCCAGTGGTGCCAGCTGCTGCCAGCAAATGGGTATGATCACCGGCGATCCGGGCGATCAGCGGCGCGACCTCTTCTGCCAGTTGCCGGGCGTAGTGTGGCGCATCGGCAAGCAGCACCTTGGTAATGCCTTCGATACGGGCAGCCTCTTCGGCAACAGCGGCGCAGTTTTCGCCGACGACCAGTAAATGCAACTCCGTACCCAGCTGTGCAGCTGCTGTGACGGTATTGAGTGTAGCCGGTTTCAGTGCACCGTTGCCGTGATCGGCAATGATAAGAATGCTCATGTCAGATTACCTTTGCTTCGTTTCTGAGTTTGGCCACCAGCTCGGCAGCATCTGCAACCTTGATACCTGCCTGGCGTCGTGGAGGTTCCGAGGCCCGTAGCAGAGTCAGGCGGGGGCTGACATCCACATTCAGCTCTTCCGGAGAGAGGCGCTCGAGCGGTTTTTTCTTGGCCTTCATGATGTTGGGCAATTTCACGTAGCGTGGTTCGTTGAGCCGCAAATCAGTTGTCACCACCGCCGGCAGTTTCAGGCGTACGCTCTGCACGCCTCCGTCTATTTCTCTGGAAACCGTCAAACCGTCTTCGTCGACCTGCAGATCACAGGCGAAGCTCGCCTGACCACAGCCCAGCAGAGCTGCCAGCATCTGGCCCGTCTGGTTGCAGTCGTCATCAATGGCCTGCTTGCCGAGCAACACCAGATCGGCCTGCTCGCGTTCAGCGATGGACTTGGCCAGCTTGGCAACTGCCAGGGGTTGCAGTTCGGCGTCGGTCTCTACGAGCAGGGCTCTGTCAGCCCCCATGGCCAATGCCGAACGCAGAGTGTCCTGACACTGTGCAACCCCCATCGATACCGCCACGACTTCGCTGGCCTGCCCAGCCTCTTTCAAACGAACCGCGGCTTCCACGGCAATCTCGTCAAAGGGATTCATGGACATCTTGACGGAGGCAATGTCGACTCCGCTGTTATCGGCCTTGGGCCGAACCTTGATGTTGTAGTCAACAACACGTTTGACACAGACAATGATCTTCATGCGACTTCTTCCTCTGCAACTACCGCAGTTGTATTGATTTGTTCTCTGGATTCAACGAGAAGCATGCCCTCGCCGTCCGCCACCAGCCGCTCACCGACCATGCAGCGAGTTTCAAGCTTGACGCGACGTTTCTCTCGATTGACATCGATGACGGTTGCCAACACCCGAACCGTTTCCCCGATGCGTACCGGCGAACGAAATTTCAGCGTTTGCCCCATGTAAATGGCACCGGGGCCCGGCAAACGGGTGCCCACCACGCAGGAGATCAGTCCGGCCAGAAACATGCCGTGCACGACTCGTCCCTCGAAGCGAGTGCCTTTCGCATACTCTTCATCGACATGGATCGGGTTGTCATCGCCGGAAATGCCGGCAAAGAGAACGACATCGGCCTCCGTTATGGTCTTGCCGTAGGTGGCCGACATGCCCTCCTCCAGGTCCTCGATACAATAGCCGCGCGGTGTGTGGTTCATGACAGTAATCTCGTTGTTTGAAATACAGCTCGTGTCCTGACGAGCTGATACCTTGAAATCTTGTGGCGTGGAATGTCGGCGGCGCTACACGGGCGCCGCCGACTCTGGCTCAGCTGGCCTCTTCGGCAACTACCGTTTCTTCCTCTCCGCTGCGACCCATGACACGGGGACGCTCCACCAGTAGATACAGCACCACGCCGACCACGATGGCGTAGACCGTCGACTTGGGGTCAGGCATTGCAAGAGTGACAGCAACGATGCCGGCCACACCACGCTGGGTTGAATTCTTGAGCTGCTCCATTCCCACCATGATGCAGATGTAGGCTGTCAGTACCAGGGTCAGAGACAGGGCGATGGCCAGTACCGGTTTGAACAGCGTGACCAGCGGCAGGATGAACAGCGCCGCAAAACCGGCGATCCAGAAGGTACCGCCACCGCTGTAGATGGAATCCATTGCCTGGCGCCCCTTGCTGTAGCGTTCGGACACCGTGGCGTGTGCGGCAGTCCAGAGCGGACCTGCCAGTCCTGGCCATGGCGCCAGAAAGGCATGCAGCAGGTTGCGGATAGCCGTGACCAGATGAACGCGACTGATGTCGTCGTTGATGTCTTCATCCTGGCGCAGATGATCGACACGATCCGACAGCGTGAAACCCACCACGATGTCACCGAAGGCAATGACATAGGCAATGATGGCGGTAGGAATGGCCAGCAGGAACATCTCCCAACCCGGAAAGCCCACGGCGAAGATCAGGTACTGGGACATCAGTTCGAAGTCCGGTCGGGTGATACCCCACTCGATGGCCGGTACGGGATATTCACCGACAACCCAGCCAATGACCATGGCCACGACCATGGCAGGCACCATGCCGAAGTTGGCAATACGCTTGGCAATGGGATGGCGATTCATGACCTCCTTGAACGACAGGGAGAACAGCAGGTAGATGGATAGAAAGGAGCCGATGATCAGGGAAATCGGTGTGCCTTCGACACGGCCGCCAACCTTCAACTCGCCCATCAGGGCGGCGATACCCGCACCGATGATGATGCCCGCCTTCAGTGAGTTGGGAATGATGGTTACCAGACGATTGCCGAGTCCGGTGATACCCAGAATCAGAAAGATCAGGAAGACTTCCAGCTGCAGGGCAAACATGGCCTTGATGGCATCCGGGCCTGGCTCGAAGCCGCCGAGATACAGCAACACGACCGGGATTGCCGGTGTGATCCAGCCGGGAACCAGGGGAACGCCCAGCAAGGCTGGCAGCATGTAGCCGAGACCGGCGATGAAGGTGAAGGCCAGCGCCGCCTCATAGGGCATGCCGAGGTAGGTCTCCAGCAAGGGGATCATGGCCATGCTCACCACGAACATGAACAGGCCCTGAATCATCTCCGCCGTCTCCCAGCGGTAATGGACAAATGGCAGGCGGACATGGAAAGGGCCTATGGGCCAGTGCGGTTGCTCTTCGCCGTGGGCGCGCTTGTAGATCTGCATGGTGAACGTCTCGTCAAAGTGGATGGTGCGGAAAAAAAGGGGGGGGAGCTGCGGCCGAGACCATGCCGGCCGCAGAGCACTGCTCTAGAGTGTCTTGGTCTGCTCGCGCAGCACGAACTTCTGGATCTTGCCGGTAGAGGTCTTCGGTAATGGACCAAACACGACGGTGCGAGGCGCCTTGAAACGCGCCATCTGACTGCGGCAGAATTCGATGATCTCGGCCTCTTCGACCTTCGCTCCGGATTTCAGCTCGACGAAGGCGCAGGGTGTCTCACCCCATTTATCGTCATCTCTGGCCACTACGGCCGCCTCCATCACCTGTGGATGGCGGTAGAGCACATCTTCGATCTCTATCGATGAGATGTTCTCGCCACCGGAGATGATGATGTCCTTGGAGCGGTCCTTGATCTCGATATAGCCGTCCTCATGCCAGACCGCCAGATCGCCACTGTGGAACCAGCCGCCGGCGAAAGCCTCTTCCGTGGCCCGGCCATTCTTCAGGTAGCCCTTCATGACATTGTTGCCGCGCATGAAGACTTCACCGATGGTCTGGCCGTTGCGTGGTACCGGCTCGAGAGTGTCCGGGTCGGCAACCATCAGACTTTCCAGCATCGGCGTCTTCACACCCTGACGCGCTTTCAGAGCAGCACGCTCCTCGGATGAGCGGGAGTTCCACTTGTCGTGCCAGGCACTGACGACACAGGGACCGTAGGTTTCAGTCAGGCCGTACACCTGAGTCACTTCAACGCCCATGCTCTCCATACCGGCGATGACCGTGGCCGGTGGCGCGGCGCCAGCCGTCATGACCTTGATGGGATGATCGATGGCGCTACGCATCTCGGCATCGGCATTGTTCAGCATGTTCAGAACGATCGGCGCACCACAGAAGTGACTGACCTTCTCGCGACCAATAAGCTCGAAGATCGGTTCCGGACGAACATGACGCAGCGAGACACTGACGCCAGCCACGGCTGCCAGGGTCCACGGAAAACACCAGCCGTTGCAGTGAAACATGGGCAATGTCCACAGATAGACCGGATGCTGTCCCATACCCCAGGAGAGCACGTTACTGACAGCGTTCAGGTAGGCACCTCGATGGTGATAGACAACACCCTTGGGATTTCCGGTGGTGCCAGAGGTGTAGTTAAGGCTGATGGCTTCCCATTCATCGGCCGGTGGCTGCCACTGGAATTCCGGATCACCTTCTGCCAGCAGATCCTCGTAGGTCTTGCTACCGAGCAGCTCGCCACCGATGAAATCCGGATCGTCGACATCAATGACCAGCGGGGGGCGGGCTACCAGATGCAGTGCCTTCTTGATCGTATCCGAGAACTCTCTGTCGGTGATCAGCACAGTGGCCTCGCCGTGATCCAGTGTGAAGGCGATCAGCTCGGCATCCAGGCGCACATTGAGTGTGTTCAGCACAGCACCCGCCATGGGTACGCCGAAATGACACTCGAACATTTCACTACAATTGGGCAGCATGACTGACACGGTGTCGCCGCGCTTGACCCCGGCTTGTGTCAGTGCGGACGCCAGTCGGCGGCTGCGCTCGTAGCTCTCTTTCCAGGTACGTCGCACCTCACCCTGGACGGTGGCGACACGATCGGGATAGACCGCTGCAGTACGTTCAATGAAACTCAGTGGCGTCAGAGCCACATGGTTCGCCGAATTGCTCTCCAGCCCGGATTCGAAAGCGTTGATATGGTTGATGGCAGAGTTGCTCATCGCCTGTATTCCTCCCAGAAAAGACACCTTGAGTGCAGACGACACGCCCCTGTCGAGGGGTCGTCAACACCGCTTCAAGGCAATCGCCTGGTGCTTCCACGAGGTCTGTCTGCCTTGTACGGTGGGAGAATACGCAGACATGATTTCACAATTTTTTGCGAAATGTATCGAATTGCAACGCGCCCAGTAACAATTGGAGAAACAGGACGGGCAGCTTTGGCACGCCCGCGCCAGGGCGCCTTGCAGGTGAGGCGCAGGGGAACTCCGAATGGGGGACTTCGAATCCTGAAATACCGGAAGGATGGGCCCGGTAGTCCGACTAGCTGAAGCCGAGATATTCAGGTGATCGCGCTATCCGATCTCAGTGCGTCACGGGCTCCAGCCAGTCGACTTCGGCCGCAAACAGATAGCCGGCCCCGTAGACGGTCTTGATGATCTGCGGGTCTTTCGGGTCTGCCTCTATCTTGCGACGGATACGCGAGATACGAATATCGATACTGCGATCCAGCGACTGACAATCGACTGAATCCCCGTCGAGCAGCTGGTCGCGCGACAGTATGCGTTTGGGCGAGCGCAGGAAACAACTCAACAACAAGGCCTCGGACGCACTGAGCATTTCCACCGTATCGTCTGGACGGCGTAACGCCAGTGAGTTGCCATCGAACACGCGGCCGGCAAAACAGGCGAGCTTGTTGCCCAGATCCTGTTGAGCGGTGGTGAGCTGATCGATGCGCCGCAGCAGACTGCGCACCCGGGCCACCAGTTCGCGCGGCTCGAACGGCTTGACGATATAGTCGTCGGCACCCACTTCCAGTGCCAGCACGCGATCGGAAAGTTCTGCACGACCGGTAATGACGATCACACCAGTGTCGGCATGGCCGGCGAGATCCTTGACCAGTTCCATGCCATCCATGTCGGGCAGCATCAGATCGACGACACAGATGCGGGGCCGCTGGCGTTTTATCGCCGCGCAGGCCTCCTTGCCGAGGCGAAAACCCTGACAGCCGATATCGTATTGCGCGAATGTACGGCAGATCAGGTCGAGCAGGTCGCCCTCGTCTTCCACCACGTAAACCTGTGTATCAACGGTTGATGACATTGTCCTCCCCCTCATGTGGCAACATTATTATGCGCAAGCGCGATTGCCGCCTGCAACTCCTCCTTGTCGAATGGCTTGCGCAGCACACCGAGTCGACGCTCGTTTCTGGCTGCTACCGTCTGCTCGTCGATGAACCCTGTCATCAACACCACCCGTACATCCTGCCTGGCCGTCAGTAACTGATCAGCCAGGGCAAAACCATCCAGCGCCCCCGGGGTCATCACATCGACCAACAGGAGAAACAACTCTTCCGTACCGAGCGCCAGTGGTGCGGCTTCCTCGGCACTGGCACATTCGATGACCACGAAACCCAGTTCGGCCAGCTGCCGGCGCAATATCGCGCGCAGCTCCGCCTCATCTTCCACCAGCAGGGCCAGCTTGCCGCTCCATTCCCCTGCCTCCACAGTACCTGATCGCGGCGGCATGAGATCAACTTGTTGATCGATCGAGGCCACCGGCAGCAGCAGGGTCACGGTCGCGCCCTCGCCCGGCACGCTTTCGATTTCCACGCCTCCGCCGGACTGCCGCACAAAACCGTATACCATGCTCAGGCCCAGCCCGGAACCACCCCGGCCACGTCTGGTAGTAAAGAAGGGTTCGAAGGCTCGCGTCTGCGCCTCACTGGCAAAGCCGGGACCGTTGTCCGAGACCGATATCGCCACATACTCACCGGTGGCCAGTGAATCCTCCTCCGGCGTACTGTCGATATGCCGACACGACAGACTCACCGCGATACTGCCCCCGTCCGGCATGGCGTCTCGCGCATTGAGCACCAGATTGATCAGTGCATTTTCCAGCTGCCCCGGATCGGCATAGGCCAGGTGCGAACCTTCTTCCACCTGCACGCTCATCTGGATGTTGCCGGCCAGCGAACCACTCAGCAAGGTGATCGTTTCTTCCAGCAGTTCTCCGACATCGATCGCACTGGGCGCCAGTGGCTGACTACGGGCAAAGGCCAGCAGACGACCGGTGATATCGGCACCGCGTCGACTGGCGCGAATGGCAGGATCAAGACACTCGACCAGTCCGCCAACCTCGGGGAAGCGTTCACGCGCGCTGGAGAGATTGCCGATGATGATGGACAGCAGGTTGTTGAAATCATGCGCCAGACCACCGGCAAGCTGCGCCACCGCCCCCATCCGCTGCATATCCAGCAAGCGTCGCTCGGTTTCCTTCTCTTCCGTGATGTCCTGAGTCAGAACCAGCACGCCGGGCACCTCACCGGACTCTTCACGCTCCGGCATCAGGGTAGTTCTGAGCAGCCTCTTGTCGCCGTCTGCCGATACTCGTTGCTGGGTGAAATTCTGCACCTTGCCGGCATGCACCTCGGCCAGGTGCTCCATCAGTTCGCTGTTGCCGGTCCAGTCGAGCAGGCTCGGCAGGCTGCAGCCGATCAGCGCCTGCTTGTCGGACTGCAGCAAGGCTGCAAAACTGCGGTTGGCAAAGCCGATACGGTTCGACTCATCCAGTAGCGCCACGCTGGTGGGTATGGCGTCGAGAATGACCCGTTGACGATATTCGGCCTGTGCCAGATCGGTCTGCGCCTGCTCCAGCCAGTTGACGGTATCCTGCAACTCCGAGGTTCGTTCACGCACGCTGGCGTCGAGATTGTCGATATTGTCCTGCAAGCGCACGACCATGCTGTCCAGAGCCGAGGACAGCACACCGATTTCATCCTCACGGCGAATGCCGCTGCGAGCCGACAGATCACCATCCTGCACTCGTCTGGCCATGCTCGCCAGTTGCTTCACCGGACCACTGATACGCCGCACGAACAGATAACTCAGCGCGATGGACAGCAGCAGGAATGTCACCGAAATGGTCAGAATGCGATTGCCCAGTACATTGGAGCTCTCACGCAATTCGTCCACATAGACCGATGAGGCGATGAACCAGTCGAATCCCTTGAAATGGCGGACCCAGGAAATCTTTTCGTAGATGTAGTTGCCAGGGTCTTCGGGGCGATCCCACAGATAGAAACGCCCACGCTCGGTGTCAGCCACCTTCGCCAGTTCACTGCCGATGGGGCGGCGACTGACAGGATCGACCAGCTCGCCGAAATAGGTTCTTTCGATATTCGGGTTGGGGTGAATGACCATCCGGTAGCTGGAATCGAAGATATAGAGATACCCGGTCTTGCCGATGGTGATCTCCCGCAGGGCCTGGCGAAGCTCTGCTACCGCCACCGCCTCGCGACGGCGTACATCTGCTTCGACGTCATCCAGATAGACACCGGTGCCCACAACGAAGCCCCATTCGGGAAAATTCCGGAAATAGGACATCTTCGGTGTGGGTTCATCGTCGTACAGGCGACGCCAGCTGTAACGAAAGTAGCCTTCACCATCAAGCCTGGCAATGCTGACCATGCCCGGGATGACCGGCTGGCCACTGTCATCCAGTTGACTGGCAATGTTCTCGCCCTGAAACTCCGGGTCCGGATGGGAGACGATCGTAGAGTCGTAATCGGCGACCCAGAAATAATCGTTGTTGCCGTAGCGAAACTCACGCAGGGAGTCATAGAGCAGTTGCCTTCCCTGTTCCGGATCGATCAGACCCTGCTCGATTTTCCGCTGCATGGCGTCGATATGGCTGGCGGCCAGGTCGACCATGCTCTTGAGCTGCTTGCGGTGCGCATCCAGCGCCAGTTCACGATGGCTTTCCAGATCCAGGTGAATGCGTCTGGCCAGTTCGTAAACGGTATCCAGCACTGCGCGTCCGGCACGCTCCTCCAGCTCGAAGGCCGTGTCCTTGATAAGCGGCACGGAAAAGCTGTAGATGGCCAGGGTCAATGCCGCGATGACCGATGCGGTACTGATGAACAGCTTGCTGCTCAGGCGCGAGCGCATCAGAAAAGGGAAGCAGACTGATTCATGGTCTTCGTCCCATGTCGTCGATGGCAATATCGGTACGGCGCGCGATACCCGCCCTGCTCTCCGGTCTGACAAGCTCCATGGATGTCCGGCGTCGCTCCCTTGATCAGAATCGTGGGCCTGGTGAGCGCAACAGGATTCCCTGTCAGACAGACTGCAATCCAGACTACGTTACATCCAGAATACTCCTGAACTCACTCGATAATCCAGTGATTCGGATGCCTGACGGAACTGCCTTCATGCGTGTTGCGTGCAATCAGTGATCACGCACCATCGAGACGCGGCGTTTTGCACCGACCCAGGACACCCGAGCCAGCTTCTCTGTCTGTACGAACGCGTACTCACAGGACTCTCGCAACTTCTCCAGTGTCTCGGGGGAGTCGATTTCGAAACCCTGGAACATGAAACTGGTGTCGGTCCAGGGACGATCCAGCTCATTGACGTACATGCCGATTTCCAGCTGCGAGCGATGCACCCAGCGGGATTCCTTGACGATGCGAGTGAAAACCCGATTGGTTGATGTGGCGGCTGAACTCTGATTCGAATTTCTCATGCTCTACTCCCGTGTCGGGCTACTGCCCGATCTCTTGTTGGGGATACCGTTGTCGAACCGGTGTGGCAGTGAAGATAATCCGCCGACAGGCTCGGCGCCACTGCCTTGACAAGAGTTCGTGTGGCGTTTCACGCTTCCATCGCCACAGTTCGATGCACTGTGATGCAGGCATCAAATGCATCAGTCGACCGCCATTTTGTTGACTCCTGAAGCGGCCTGATCAACCACTTCTCGAAGCATGCGTAACCTTCAACAGCCAGTGTTCCGTCGTTGGAAGGTTAGCTGACAGAATCCCGTCGAAGGGTAATGAACAGCCGGCACAAATTGCAATTTAATGCATTTTTTGACGGCGCCATGCGGGTTCCAGAAAGTTGTCCACAGCTTGTTAACCGCTTTGTCCCCATCATTCAGGGTAAAACCACAAGATGTAGTGGCGTGAAACCTGTATGACCCTAGATATAGTGGTTTTGAGCGTTGACCGAGGCGCTTGGC
Organism: uncultured Granulosicoccus sp.; assembly: GCA_947492525.1. GTDB lineage: Bacteria > Pseudomonadota > Gammaproteobacteria > Granulosicoccales > Granulosicoccaceae > Granulosicoccus. The sequence continues at coordinate 96,954 of CANLNQ010000002.1, read as the reverse complement.
GGCGATACACTTCGCGGCCCCAGCACTGATGTGTCCTGCGAGTCTCTGCAGTCATGTTGACACCGGGCATTACAAGCACTACATGTTGCGTACGGAAGCGCACCAACACACTATATATTGTGTGTCACAAGGAATCCGAGTGCCTACAGTTTACATTGCCAGAACCCCGGATGAACACGGAGCTGGCATCGATCAAGGAGATTCCGAACGCCCATGAGCACAGTTGACGTCCTGGCAATGAAAGACACCCCTGCAAAGCCGGCCCTGGCTCGGTTGCCGCTGCAGGAGACTTCCGTGGATATCTGGGACAAGAAATACCGTCTCAAGACCAAGGAAGGCCAGAACGTCGACGAGACTGTCATCGATACCTTCAAGCGTGTCGCGCGTGCTCTGGCCGATGTGGAAACCACCGAGGAAAATCGCAAGCACTGGTATGGCGAGTTTCTGTGGGCACTGGAGCAAGGGGCCATTCCCGCTGGCCGCATCACCTCCAATGCCGGAGCGCTGGCCCACAAGCCTGCAACGTCCACCATCAACTGCACGGTCAGCGGCACCATCGTCGACTCCATGGACGACATCCTGGGCAAGGTGCATGAAGCCGGTCTGACCCTCAAGGCCGGATGCGGCATCGGCTATGACTTCTCGACGCTGCGCCCACGGGGTGCCTATGTGTCCGGCGCCGGTGCCTACACCTCCGGCCCCCTGTCCTTCATGGACATCTTCGACAAGATGTGTTTCACCGTATCCTCGGCCGGTGGTCGTCGTGGCGCGCAGATGGGTACCTTCGATGTACGCCATCCCGACGTGCTCGAATTCATCAAGGCCAAGCGCGAAGATGCCCGCCTGCGCCAGTTCAATCTGTCCTTGCTGATCACCGAGGATTTCATCCAGGCCGTCAAGGCCGACGAACCCTGGCAGCTGGCCTTCCCCATTCGCCAGAAGGAACTGGACGATGGCGACATCCAGCTGGACGATCCGGACCAGATCGTCTGGCGAGACTGGCCGTCGCATGTCGACGTGGTCGACAATGACGAAGGCCTGGTTGCCTGCCGTATCTACAAGACCATGCCGGCCCGCCGCCTGTGGGATCTGATCATGGCGTCTACCTATGATTTCGCCGAGCCCGGTTTCATCCTGATCGACAAGGTCAACGAGATGAACAACAACTGGTTCGACGAATCCATCCGTGCCACCAACCCCTGTGGCGAGCAGCCTCTGCCACCCTATGGTGCCTGCCTGCTCGGATCGATCAACCTGACCCGCTTCGTGCTCGACCCCTTCACCGACAAGGCCCGCTTCGACTGGGAGCGTTTCGGCCGTACGGTAGAGATCTTCACGCGCATGCTGGACAACGTGGTCGAGATCAATGGCCTGCCGCTGGAACAGCAGCGACGCGAGATCCATCGCAAGCGTCGTCACGGCATGGGATACCTGGGACTCGGTTCCAGCATGACGCTCATGGGCATGAAGTACGGCAGCACCGAATCACTGAAATTCACCGATAAAGTGACCAGGGAACTGGCCGTCACCGGTTGGCGTGCAGCGCTGGACCTGTCGAAGGAGAAAGGCCCTGCTCCCATCATGGATGAGCTGTTCAGTGTGACCGGCGAAATGCTGCGCAAGCGTCCGGAAATGAAGGACGACGGTTACTCGGTCGGTGACCAGGTGCCCGGCCGCGTACTGCATGCGCGCTACAGTCGTTACATGCAACGCATTGCCGAGGTCGATCCGCAACTGGTGGAAGAACTGGCAGAACACGGCGCCCGCTTCACCCATCACAGTTCCATTGCACCGACCGGTACCATTTCCCTGTCTCTGGCCAATAACGCAAGCAATGGCATCGAGCCCAGCTTCGCGCACCACTATGCGCGCAATGTCATTCGCGAAGGTCGCAAGAGCAAGGAGAAGGTCGATGTCTTCTCGTTTGAGCTGCTGGCCTACCAGTCGCTGGTCAATGACAAGGCCATGCCCTACAGCGACGACCCCGAAGCGCAGCTGCCCGAGTATTTCATGTCGGCCGATGACATCACGCCGAAGGATCATGTGTCAGTACAGGCAGCGTCACAACGCTGGATCGACTCTTCCATTTCCAAGACTGCCAACGTACCCACCGAATTCCCGTTTGCGGATTTCAAGGACATCTACATGTATGCCTATGATCAGGGACTGAAAGGCTGCACCACCTTCCGTTTCAACCCGGAAAACTTCCAGGGCGTACTGGTCAAGGAGGACGATCTGGAGAATACCGACTACGAATTCACCCTCGAAGACGGTTCGGTGGTAACGGCCAAGGGCAACGAACAGATCGAATACGACGGAGAAATGCACACCGCAGCCAATCTGTATGACGCCTTGAAAGAAGGCTACTACGGCAAGTTCTAAGGGAAGCGATCAACATGAAAATCAACAAGAAAATCGTCGGCTACGCCGTTGCAAAGCCCGCCGACAAGGGCGGTAAATCCGGTCAGGACACAAAGTCCGATGCGGCATCAAAGACGGAAGGTCAGCTGGCCGATGTCATCCAGATGCACGAAACCCTTGCCCGCCCACAGAAGCTGATCGGCTCGACCTACAAGCTGAAGACACCTGAACATGTGTCGGCGCATGCCATGTACATCACGATCAATGACATCGTGCTCAATGAAGGTACCGAACATGAAATGCGACGACCGTTCGAGGTCTTCATCAATTCGAAGAACCTGGAGCACTACCAGTGGATCGTGGCGCTGACACTGATCATGTCGGCCGTCTTTCGCAAGGGTGGTGATATCACCTTCCTGGTGGAAGAACTGCGTTCGGTTTTCGATCCGCGCGGTGGCTACTGGAACAAGGGCAAGTACATGCCGTCCATCATCGCTGAAATTGGTGAAGTCATTGAACATCACCTGATCGATATCGGCATGCTCAAGAGTAACGAACCTGACGAAGTACAAGCGAAACTGATCGAAGAAAAGAAAGCCGAGTTGAGAGCGGAACAGCAGAGCGCTGCCGATTCCGACGCCGATTCTGCCGAAGAACCCTGGATGGCCAATGCCACTCTATGCAACAAGTGCAACAACAAGGCAGTCGTACTGCGTGACGGTTGTCAGACCTGCATGAATTGTGGAGATTCCAAGTGCGGCTAGTTATTGGGTTACAATGGCGCCCTCTTTTCGCGAGTCAGTGAACGCTGGTAACAGCGCTCAAGGCCCACTTTCCCCGACGATTGCGAAGATACCCATGTCAACAATCAAATGCAGAAGTTGCCATTCGCCAATGATTCTCGATCATAGCGAATCCAGTCAACACGCGATCACTTCCTGGCATCAATGCCCGGTCTGCAAGCAGGTACGCATGACCAGTGACCCGAAAGCCGGGAAAGCATCACTGGCTGTGTCGACTCGCAAGGATGAAGACAGTCGGTACTCCGCCGAGCCGGACGTGCTCCAGCCCGAGTCGAATCATGGCTATGCCGCTTACCTGATGACATGAGTGAATTACAACTTTCCGCAAAACTGGTCGGTGACATCCAGAACCTGCTGCAGGAACACGATCCTGCTGCCGGGGACCCCGGTGTAACATCCCAGTATCTGTGTGCCGTCGTCGGATTTCTGCTGGGTCAGCAGGACATGCCTGCCGGACAGAAGGCAGAAGTGCTCGATCAGCTGGCCGCGTTCATGAAACATGTATCGGATGATGTCGAGAGCCAGAAACAACAGGCCGCGGCACCACCCCCTCCTCCCACACAAGAAGCCTTCGGCATCTGGAAACCTTCAAAATGACCCAAGCAACAGCTCGCCATATCCTCGTTGACAGCGAAGAAAAGTGCCAGACCCTGATCGATGACATCAAGGGCGGCGCCGATTTCGCTGCTGTCGCCAGAGAACACTCAAGCTGCCCTTCCAAGCGTGACGGTGGCAACCTCGGTACGTTCGGCAAGGGCCAGATGGTTCCTGAATTCGAGACAGCCTGCTTCGAAGGCGAAGTGGGTGAAGTACAGGGACCTATCCAGACTCAATTCGGCTTTCACGCCGTTGAAGTCACTGCTCGCAGTTAGTACTGTGGCGGCCTTGCCCGCCAGTCCCGTGTAGCCACCAGCGCGGCTGCACAGCCCAGGCCTCGTCAACTCTGCTCAGGCAGGTTGCCGGGGCTTTTTCATGTCTGACGCAGTGCCGTCGGGGAAGCCGGTCTCGCTCACCGACACGACAAGCCCTGCCGCTGGCGACACCACAGCGATGTGAGCATGCCATCCGAATTGTGTCCCGCAGGTTACAGCGACCCAGCACACTGGCCCTTTGTCACGAAGCGAGCCGGCAACGCCATGTAGCCCCGGCTTCTAACTGTTAAAAACACACGCTATACGATGCCGGCATTCGTAGATTTCCTGTCTTTCTGCTATTTTACGTGATGCGGGTCTAACTTTTCTTGCTTGTAAGATGAAAGCCCCCCGCTTTTGTTGTAGGGAAGCGTGCAATTCGAATGGAGGCGAAGCTGGATTTGCACTGGATGAGACACACTTCCGTGTCACTGGTGAGCGTGAGGGCAGATCGACCATCCCATGAGTTCATTGAGCCAAGCCAACGGATTGCCGGGAGGTTGGGAGACAACAGGGTCCTGGTCGGATGACGGCATCATCGACCCCGTCGTTGGCGCCACCACTGACATCATTTCATTGGCAGCCGCGGCGCTGCCCGCTGTCGTGCGCGAGTCACCGTGGTTGAGCGCACTGGGTCTGCTGACGCTCATCGCCGGCCTGCTGCTGCTCAAGCGATGCCATGCACGCCGGCCTGTGGTTCGTCAGCAGCTGGTCCAGAATACGCTGGATTCCCTACCGGATGCCGTTGCCCTGTTCGATGCCGAAGGCCAGCTGACGGCCGTGAACAGAAAGCTGTCCGGTTTGCTGCCACTCGGGCTCAAACCGGAACAGTACAGCGACATGGAAGCCAGTGACCTCTATGCGCAGATTTCGCCCGACAGCGATGCAGTGACACGCGCCCAACAGCGCGCCAGGGATACGGCAAGCAGTCTGGATTCGACCCTGACTTTCGAGTTACCCAGTTATGGGCGTCGTTCCCTGCTGATCAGGGAGCGCAGCACCAGCGATGGCGGCAAGAGTGTCTCCGTTTACGGCTCCAACCATGTGGTCAACCATCGTCTGGAAGACCCGCTGACTTCACTCGGCAACCGGGCGCGTCTGGTGCATGAACTTGGCAGGCTGTGCAGCCGCACGCGCAGTCAACTGTCACTGATCATCGTGGATCTTCGCAGCTTTCGTCAGATCAATGATACCTATGGCCGGTCTGCCGGGGATGAACTGCTCAGACAGACTGCCCTCTGCCTGCAACAGGCCATGCCGCCCGATGCCTTGATCGCTCGCACCGCAGGCGATGAGTTTGCCGTCTTGCTGGAAGCCGACCACGAACATGAGCATATCGAAGCCATCCTCGCCGAACTGCTGCAAACCCTGCGCAGAGGTCTGAATGTCAACGCCATGAATGTACCGGTGCGAGCCAGTATCGGCATTGCCTATGCGCCTGAGCACGGCAACACCGTCTCCGCCCTGCTCAAGTCAGCAGACAGTGCCTGTGCTCACGCCAAGCACCTGAAAGGCAACTCCTTCGTGGTGTACAACTCGAAACAGCAACAACAGGCGAAACGCCTGCATCAGCTGGAAATCGGCCTGCAACAGGCGATAGAACGTGATGAGCTCGTCTTGCAGTATCAGCCGCAGATCGACATCAGCAGCAAGATGACCTGCGGCATGGAAGCACTGCTGCGCTGGCACAGCGGCGAGTTCGGTGGTGTGCCGCCAGCGGATTTCATCCCGGTTGCCGAAGAAACCGGCATCATTCATCGTCTGGGGGAATGGGTACTGAACCGCGCCGTGGCCGACTATCAGCGACTCTCCCACTACGGCATGTCACCCACCATGTTGTCGGTGAATCTCTCTCGCAAGCAGTTCGAGGGAAACCATATCGTGCCGCAACTGCGCAAATTGCTTGACGAAACCGGTTTTGATCCCGCCAGACTGTGTCTGGAGATAACGGAAACCGCCCTAGCCAGAGACACGGAGCGTCTGCAGCAGCAATTGCTGGAACTCACCTCGATGGGCGTGAAGCTGGCCATCGATGACTTCGGTGTCGGTTATTCCTCCTTGCTCGAACTGCGCGACTATCCGATCAGCGAGGTCAAGATCGACCGCGCGTTCATCAAGGATATTGCCGACGACGCACACAGCCAGGATTTCGTGTCCGCCATCGTGAATATCTCGCGCAGTATCGGCGCCGAGGTCGTGGCCGAAGGTATCGAAAACCAGCAGCAGTTCGACATGGTAGCCCGCCTCGGCTGCGACCGGGCACAAGGCTATTTCCTGTGTGAACCGATGGGTGCCACCACCTTCCCGGACGTTGTGCTGGGTCACTGAGGGATCGCTGGCCGGGTTCCTGGCGAACATGGGCGAGCCGGAACAAGTGGCCCGGCTCTCGGCGAACGCGGGCAAGGCGGAATAGCAGGCCCGTCTCTAGGCGATCGACAACCCTGGCCTCGTCAGCTCTCGGGCCAGTCCATTTCCAGCTGTACGGGCCGTTCCTCGCCGGCGGCGACCAGGCCGCTGAAGGCCACACCCAGCAACCGTACCCCCGACCGCCTGCCACGACGATGCCCGGACCCGACGCTTCCTGCCGACGTGCCATCCCTTCCGGATGCCGGGCTTGCATCCTGTCGCAGGTTCAAGGCCCGATCCAGCAGAAACGGCAGGGCGCGCCGGGAAGAGGCCGCATCCAGAACGCCCTGCGCCAGGGAATGAGCACGCGTGAACGTGGAGAAATCGGCGAAACGCACCTTGACAGTGATGGTCTTGCTCGCCAGCTCCCGCTCTCGCATCTGGCCATGCAACTCTTCAGACAGCTTGTCGAGAATAGCCAGCATGGCTGTGCGATCGTGCAGATTGTCGGCAAAGGTACGTTCGGAGCCTATCGATTTGCGAGTGCGACTGACCCGCACCGGACGATGATCGATACCCCGTGCGACCCGGTAGTAATACGCGCTGCTCTTGCCGAATTCACGCGCCAGCTCCTCTTCACTCCACTGCCGAAGGTCGGCACCGGTCTGAATGCCCAGATCGTGCATGCGGGCCTCGGTGACCTTGCCCACGCCATGAATCCTGCCCACCTCCAGACCGGCAACGAAACTCTCTCCCTGCTCCGGCAGAATGCAGAAAAGGCCATCCGGCTTGCGGTAGTCGGACGCGATCTTTGCCAGGAACTTGTTGTAGCTGACGCCCGCAGAGGCCACGAGTTGCGTTCTTTCCCGTATCAACAGCTTTATTTCGCGCGCCAGGCGATAGGCGGAACCACCGAACAGGGTATTGCCGGTCACATCCAGATAGGCCTCATCCAGCGACAGCGGTTCGATCACATCAGTAAATTCGCGAAAGACCGCATGGATCTGCTGGGACACCTGCTTGTAGGCCTGGAAGCGCGGTTTGACGAAGATGGCGTCGGGACAACGCCTGCCTGCCTCGGCACTGGGCATGGCCGAGTGCACACCAAAGACGCGCGCCTCGTAGCTGCAGGCCGCCACCACACCTCGCCCGTTGGGCCGACCGCCGACGATGACCGGCAAACCTTGCAGGGCGGGATTGTCGCGCTGTTCAACCGAGGCGTAGAACGCATCCATATCCACATGGATGATCTTGCGCAGTTCAGTCGTCTCCGCAGCGTCGCCTGCAACCGCAGCCGTGTTCCGGTCGTCCCCATCCGGAACCTTCTCCGAGCCGCTGACGCACACGGCAGCCCGCGACCCTGATGCACCGGCTTCGGTGTCAGGATTCGCGGACTCTGCGCTGTACGTCTTTTTACCCGCCGAATTGGACGACATAGTCATGTCATGTGCGTATTTGCTTTAGAATCGACCCCAACCAGAAAGACTCGATACCCTTGCAGGATGCGTTGCGTGGCACGGCCAGACCTTGCCAGCGGGGATTCTTTCGAGCCTGACAACCTGCTGTGTCTTGCAGCCTTTACAACACGGAGCTGAATTGTGTCGAGCACTATCGGAGTCGAACTGAAAGGTGGAATGTACACCTTCATGTCGCTCAAGCTCCACACCAATGACATGTCGGTCATTGATGCAGAACTTGCTGACAAGGTGCTGCAGGCTCCGGGCTTTTTCAAGGATACCCCGGTCGTCATCGACCTCAGCGTCCTGGAAGAGCAGGAGGCCGACATCGACGGCAAGGCACTGCTGGAATGCATCCGGCGCCACAAGCTGGTCCCCATCGTTGCCAGCATCGGCGACAGATCATCCGGCCTGGCCAGCTCGGTGGCGATCCCACTGATTGAAAGCGGTGCGCGCCGCAGTGCACTGAGCCGGGAAGAGCCGTCACAAAGTGCCGATTCGGCCAGGAAAGAAGCGCCAAGTAACACTCAGAACCCCATACCGGATGTGGACTTGTCGGTATCGCGGGAGGTAGAGTATGTGGTCAAAGCTCCCCTGCTGATAGACAAGCCGGTAAGATCCGGTCAGCAGGTGTATGCCAGAGACACTGACCTGATTGTCATGGGTCAGGTTGGTCCGGGAGCCGAGATCATTGCGGACAACAACATCCATATCTATGGCCCGCTGAGAGGCAGGGCCTTGTGCGGAGTGTCAGGAAATACATCTACACGTATCTTCTGCCAATCACTGGAAGCCGAGCTGGTGTCGGTTGCGGGTAACTACCGCATGCTCGAGACCATCCCGGAAGAACTGCGCGGCAAACCCGCACAGATATGGCTCGATAAAGACAGGCTCACCATAGAGCCGCTCTAATGCAGAACATTTTGGGAGTTGGGGCTTGACCAAGACAATCGTTGTAACTTCAGGCAAGGGTGGTGTCGGCAAGACCACCACCAGTGCATCCATCGCCACGGGGCTGGCCAAACGGGGATTCAAGACCGTCGTCATCGATTTCGACGTCGGCTTGCGCAACCTCGATCTGATCATGGGTTGCGAACGACGCGTCGTCTACGATCTGGTGAACCTGGTCAATCAGGAGGCCAGCCTCCACCAGACACTGATCAAGGACAAACGCATCGAGAATCTCTACATCCTTCCGGCGTCGCAGACCCGTGACAAGGATGCGCTGACCATCGAAGGCGTTGCCAGAGTCATTCACAAGCTGAAGAAGAGCGATTTCGACTACATCATCTGCGATTCGCCTGCGGGTATCGAAAAAGGTGCCAAGATGGCCCTGTACTTTGCCGATGAAGCGATTGTCACGACCAACCCCGAAGTCTCCTCTGTCAGGGATTCGGATCGAATCCTGGGCATCCTGCAAAGCGAATCCAAGCGCTCCAAGATGAACGAGGAACCGGTCAAGGAACACTTGCTCATCACGCGCTACAACCCTGCTCGAGTGAAGGACGGGCAGATGCTCAGCGTTGACGACATCGTCGACCTGCTGGCCATCCCCTTGCTCGGCATCATTCCGGAATCCCCGTCAGTACTGGATTGCTCCAATGCCGGAAAGCCCGTTATCCTCGACGAAGAGAGCGAAGCCGGGCAGGCTTATTCAGATGCCATCGATCGCCTGCTCGGCGAGGCCAAGCCACACCGCTTCATGGATGCCCCCAAGAAAGGGCTTCTCGCGCGCTTATTCGGGTAGATCGACATGGGAATTTTCAGCTTTTTCAAGACAGGCAAGGAGGATCAGTCAGCCAGTATCGCCAAAGACCGGCTGCAGGTGCTGATTGCTCATGAACGCACCGGCCGTAGCGGACCGGACTATCTGCCGATGCTCAAGCAGGACATCCTCGATGTCATCAAGAAATACGTGGCAGTCGGTGATGATGCGCTGTCTGTTCAGCTCGAATCGCAGGACAACTGCGACGTTCTCGAGCTGAACATCACCTTGCCCGAGGACGCAGAGTCGGATGAAGAATCCGCCGAAAGTGCCCGGCGCCGAGCCATGGAACGACGTCAGGCAGCCAACGCGACCTGATTCGCCCTCGGCACGTTCCACATGACCCGCCCCCGGCAACCGGCCTTGCAATGACATTCATTGCCACTGACGGTTCCCGGGGGTCAATCGACTGATCATCGACACCCTGTTTTCAGTGCCTTCTCTACACTGATCTGTCCTCAGTGACCTCCGATCAGTGCCCTCTCTTCACTGACCTCTCTTCAGTGGCCTGTCTCCAACTGACCTCTCTTTAGCGTCAGCTGCCATCGATGCCGCGACATTGATCGCCAGACCACCCCCTTCCGGACATCCACGCCCCGCTCTCCTCTGACTTCACGAGTCTCGCCAAGTCTGTCCCGACAGCGATACCGACAGCCGGACGCCGTTCATTTGCGGATGCAGGCATACAGGCATACAGGCATCCAAGCCTCCAGCGCAGTGACGACCAGGGTCGTACACGATCTTCAGAACACAGCAGACCTGTCTGCATACACGCCTGGTTCTCCGGCGATCTCTGCCGCCGGTTCTTATTCGAGGCATTGACACACAGCCGCTGGTTCGAGGCATTGATGCACAGCCACTGACTGAACCGCCCCACTGCCGGAATCACACAAGGCTCTGAGTCCGCGGCAGCACGTTGTCTGAAAAGATCCGCATCTCTTCGTTGCAATTCGGTAAGCCGGAACACGCTTTAATCGTCGCCGCATTTCGCAAGCCACCCTTCCAGCGCATTATTCGTCATTTACCGACGACTTACTGACGCAACAACAACACGGAATGTTGCAAAAAAACCACTTGTTCAATTTTCTCGGTTATTCTTGGCATTCTTGCTGGTCAAGTGTTGTTTCTGTTCTACACTAACAGTCAAGCGGCGCTACTGCTTTCCGTCACTGTCCTGCAAAAACGCAATCAGTTGTTGCATTATTCAGACACGCTGACTAAAGTTGCTTCGCTGAAACATTAAACGTATTTCGTTGTACATAGATCACAGCAAATATCTGATTGGAGAAAACATATGAAATTCACTAAGACAGCTGTCGCGGTAGCAATCGCAGGTATTGCTGCAGCTCCCATGATTGCTTCCGCTGACACCACTCTGTCCGGTGTTGTTGAAATTGCCCTGCAAGGCACAGACATCGACGATGACGAGCTGGAAATCGGTACTGGTGACGTCCTGTTCGGTATCACGTCCGAGCACGAAATGGACAGCGGCCTGACTGGCTACGGTAGCTTGCGCGTCGATCTGGACCGCCTGTCAAACCAGGGCAGCGTTTTCGTTGAAAATGGCCCAGGTGAAGATGACGACCTGAACATCGGTAGCGTTGGTACTGCTGATGCTGTCTACGTTGGTATCAAGGGTGGATTCGGTGACTTCCGAATGGGTGAAATCCCATTGGCTGTCGAATACGGCCAGGTTGCAAACGATATCTATGACGTCGGTTCTGAAATCAGCGGCGGCATGAGCTACACCGGCGAATTCGGACCTGTTGGTCTGGTTGCCAACTTCTCACCAGAAGGAAACCAGGATGCACTCGGCCTGGGTGCCAAGTTCGGCATCGGTGGTTTCAGCATCGGTCTGGGTGGTGAGCAACGTGGTGAAGACGACCTCGTCAACGGCGCAGTCGGCGTATCCTTCGCCTTCGCAGGTGCTTCCATCGCCGCTCACTTCTGGAGCCAGGAAGTTGCTGAAGCAGCCGGTACTGGTGATCTGGAATCAGCGTCTGTCAAGATCGGCTACGGTTTCGGTGGCGTCAGCGCTGCTCTGACTGTCTCTACTCTGGAAGACGACGGTGCTACTGACCAGAACGCTGTTCGACTGGACCTGGGCTACGCTCTGGGCGGCGGCACTCAGCTGAGCTCACGTATCACTCAGTTCAACGACGACAACAACGACGATGCTGAATTCCTCGAGTATCGCGTAATGCTGGCTAAATCTTTCTAAGATTACCCACGCAGAAGTAGAAAAAGCCCTTCTCTCGAAGGGCTTTTTTTTGCCTGAAATTCAGGCAGTCGGTGCAGCTGGCTCAGGAAGATTCAGCCAGCCGAAGCCGATATCAACGAAAGACAGTCAGTGAATTCACCACGAATCGCACACCTGGCACCTGCCCCGCTACACGCTCGGCTTCATACACAGTGGCATCATCTGTCACATAGCCTGACAACTTGACGCTGTCCTCACTGACACGAGTCACCATGATATTGCTGACCGCCGTTTGAGGCGCTCGCTTCAAGGCCTGCTTGACCCGGACTGACAGTTCGGCGTTGTCATCCACCGTAGTGCCGATATCTTCGGTAATCAGTGGTCGACCATCAAAACCACAGCTTCCCAGAACCAGTGCACAGCCCACCATCACGGCCGACACCTGCAACTTCACACATTTTCTCAAGATTTTCTCCAACACAATGGGTCAGGCCGAAACCGGCCATCCGTATTCGCTTGTTCGATTGTCCAACTGATCGCATTCTACTGCATGCGCCCGATGGCTCATGCGATTGCCGCTGAATGCGAGGCGAACAAGCCCTCTCTAATCCAGCTTCAGATCCAGCAACTGCAGCTCGCTGTACAGGAAGTCGATATCCCGAGGCTCCACATTCTGGCTCAGATAGTGGCGCTCCACCGGCAGATATTCGCAGAGAGTCCCCTCCGGCGGTGTGTCGATCAGCCGGCTATCCGCCGCCAGAACCGCAGGCGTATCGGGCAACAGAGCGTTTGTCAGCCATGGCGCGCTGTCGGTGAACAGTGCCGCATCACTGGTGTACAGCAGATCGAACCACAGAACGTCCTCTCCCTTGGTCTTGATGGAGAAGAACAACAGAGCATCGCGACCATTGAATTCCACGTGGACAGGCGTCACCGGCATGGCCTGCATGTCTGTCAGGATCTGCTTCTGGATAGCCGTGGCTCGCGTGAAGATCTCGTTGAAATCCTGCCTCACGATGATTTCGGACGACCCGTCCCCTGATTTGTGCCAGTGGTATCGTCTGTCATCGAGCACCTGATAGCCCAGAGCCTTGACGATGCCGATGGGCTTGCTGGAGTTGGTGAAGATCGTGTACGTCAGTGATGTATCTTCCATGGTGGCCAGCAACATGCCCTTGCCCAGGCCCCTGCCTCGCAGGGACTTGTCCAGATACCAGGAACTCATGCTGGCAAAGCGCTCCTGGCGAAATCCACGCTGTTCATCACCAATCATGCGCTCACTGTAGATCAGCCCCGTATACCCGAGAATCTGTCCATCGGACTCCACCACCACCCCGTAGTCCGGCTTGTCGTCCAGCCAGGGATAGCTCATCAGCCGGCTCCAGCGTTCGATGGAGAACTTCGAATTCATCTTCGTGTGCAGCAGCGTGCAGATGGCTTCCACATCATCAGGACCGGCTGCGCGAATGACTGTGCTCATGCTTGCTCTCCAAACACATCATCAGGCGATACCCAGGCAGCCCCCGGGTGTGCATTGATTCTCTCGGCCAGTTTCTCGCTGAAGATCCAGCCCGCCTCGTCCAGATCGAGATGGTGAGTCACGAAGCCTGTCGGCTCGGTGCTGTCCACCAGGCCCTCCCGGCGCTGTTGCAGATGCTCGACCAGGCTGGTCAATGTCTTCTTCTCGCCGGCAAAGCGGGCACCGCCTTTCCAGCGAATCGGATCGCAGTGACCATTGACGCTCAGCAGGCCCGAAACCAGCTCGCGCGCAGTTCTTGGCCCTTCGGTGGACAAAGCCCGGTAACCCCGCGAAGCGATGGCTTCATGCAACTGCGGTGCAACATGGTTCCAGGGCGGCACCAGAACGGGCAAAAAGCCATGTCCGAAGGCGCTTTCAAGAATCTGTCGCCCGGCATCCAGGTCGGCCAGCACCGCCGCCTCGCCTCGGTGCAGACCCAGCTCCCAGGCACCCAGACCCTGGCCACGTGGCGCATGATTGATATGGGCATAGCCGTGCTGTGCCACGCGGACGAAGGGTCCCTTCTCCCCGACTGCCTGCGCCACTGCGTCGGTCAGCGACGACTGCAAGGGAGCCGGAACCACGGCCAGCAGCAAGCCGGTGTCGGCACACACGCGCAGCAGGCGATCGAGCGACGGGCCGGCGGCCACGGCATCATCATCCCGCCACCACAAGCTGGCGCATCGGCCAGCTGCCTGCCAGGCATCGAGTTCTTCATCGAGCAGCAACCAGGGGTCCTGCGTGGTATCTGTTGACACGTTGTATACAGAGAAAAGCGGGAAAGACTCAGCTGGCAAGACTCAATTGCTCACCCAGCTCACTGAGGATATTGGACAGTGTATTCGGACAACAACTCATGAGCTCCTGGAAACGCTCCTTGGAGATCATCAGCGCCTCCACCGTACCGTTGGCCGTGACCGTGACCTGCCGCGGCTTGTTGCAGAACAGCGCAGTCTGACCCACGATATCGTGTGGTGCAACAACATCGATGGTCAGCGCCTGACCGTCGATCTGTCGGTGAATCGTGGCCGCGCCCGAAAGCAGGATGTAGGCGCTGGCGGATGAATCGCCTTCACTGAACAGATTCTGTCCGGACTGGAAGATCATGCGGGTGGAGGCAAAGGCCAGCAGCCTGAGTGTCTCCGGCCTGATGGCGGAGAACAAGGGGATACTGCGCAGAACTGCCAATTCATCGTTCAGAGTCATTGCACGTCCAACTTCGCTCTGCGCTGAGCGGCGTTTCACTCCGCTCAGAGCATTTCTGCAACCAGACTATCAGGCGAGAACTCAAAAGTCTCGAGCATCATATCCTTGACGATGACCTTGTCACGGAATGTGATGCAGCGATCAAGGTATCGCGCATTCTGCTGCGCTGCCAGCACCCAGACCACAGCGGCATCAGCCACCGTCTTCTCGAGAAAATACAGGGTATTGCGCAGTATCTGCTCTTGCTGCACCTGATCCAGACCAATGATCGGACGGTTGAAGATATAGTAATCCGAGCGTCGCAGCAGCGCGCGAGCGAAGTTGAACTTCTGCCGCTGGGCATTCGTCAGGCGACGCCCGCCCGAGCCCACGTCGAAGGACAGCCCCAGGCAGAAGATGCGCTGGTACAAGGCTGGCTGCCTCGATAGCAGACGCTCGATGATACCGCGCACCTGGCGCTCGGCATCCTTGAAACGGTGATCGACCTTGCCGAAGACGATGTTGTCGATCAGATTGGCCGGTTTCAGGTACTGCTCCGGATCGTAGACGGCAATCAGCGTTCGCAGGCTCTCCGGCGCTGTCTCGAGCAGCATCTTGCGCGTCTCGATGACCTTGTCCATCACACGTTCATCCAGCAGGCCGAAGCGATAGCGCGGCTCTGAATACTGGAATGCCAGATCAATCCAGGCGTAGCGATCCTCTTCACTGATGCTGCTGAATTCGATCTGACGGGTGCGCTGATACAGGGCCCGATAGCGAGGTATGTCAGCCGGCTCCATGATGTCCAGACGATCGAAGAACGGGTGATTCTCCTCCAGACCGCCAAAGAGCTCGCGCGCCGATTCGGCAATGGACATGCCCATGTCGACCAGCAGGCGATCCAGCCCGGTCAGCGCCATGGTGTAGCGCAGGAAGTCGGTACCGGCCTGTGAGCGCTGGTCATCGACGGTCTCCACCAGAATGCCGAAGACCAGATTGTCCTGCAGCTCGGCCTGCGGGTTGTAGCGGTCGATATCAAACGGAATGATCAGCTCCGAGAGCCCGGTGGATTCGAGTTCGTCACGTACCCGCTTGCGCAGGGCCACCACCTGCTCGACCAGATCGCCTTCCTCCTGATCCTCGATTTTCGTGTGCAGGGCAAAATCGAACACATCATCGATGAGCCGGGTCACACTCAATACCTGTTTCAACGCACCCAGCATGCCGCCCGCCTCGGTATACCCGTTCACCAGCTCGACATCGATCCAGTTGCTGTTCAGATCGAAATCCGGATTACCCGTGCGCATGGCTTCCTGTTGCTCACGCAGTCGCTGCATCGAACCCTTGTCGTTGTATTCAACCTCGTTGAGCGGCACATGCTTGAGGCCATACATCAGATTCTCCTGCAGCGAACCGGAAAAATAATAGGTATCGCTCGAGACGTAGGTGATTCTCCGGCCCGTGACCGATTCGGGCAGAACGGACAGATTGTCCTTGCCGGCCATGATCTTGCCGCGGGTCGGCTTCACCACACCGCCGAAAGCCTCGGCCAGCACGTTGGCACCGCTGTAGGCATCACCCACCACCGCGACACGCTGCCCGGCCTCGATACTCACCGTGACGCCGTCCAGCGTCACCGCCCCGCCTTCATCCTCGATCACCAGATTGACCGCGCTCAGCGGCTTGTCGAGCCTTTTCCCGACGTGCTCCCCGTTGCTGTCCAGTGCCTGCACGTCCCGGGGCAGGATATGCTCGACATCGAACTGATCGACGATCTGTTCGTACTTGACTTGCACATCCTGCCTGGCCATATCCCAGTCGATCAGCTCCTTGAGAGGGCCCGGCAGCTCCTTGTAGGCGGTGATCACCGCCACCAGCTGACCGACGTCCAGACGGCCGGTAATCGCCAGATAGCCACCGATCATGTAGAACAGAAACGGGGTCAGCTGAGCCAGAAAGTTGTTCAGGAACTTGACCTTGAACTTGCGCTGGTAGATCTCGTAACGAATCCTGAACAGCACCCCGAGACGCGAGGCGACATCGGCGCGCTCGTAGTTCGATGTATCGTTGGCGTGGATGGTGTCTATGCCGTCGACGATTTCGGTGACGCGCCCCGCCAACTGACGTGCCTTGAGCTGCCGCTCACGACCCAGCACCAGCAGACGCCTGCGCAGACGCGGGATGACCAGCATCTGTACCGACGCCATGAACAGCGCCACACAGCCGAGCCAGACATGCTGGACGAAGATGAAGGCCAGTGCAGTCAGGGCCTGGCCACCGAGCAGTACCGGCTGCACGAAGGCCTCAGAGGTGAAACCGCCCAGTGGCTCGACCTCATCCTTGATCATGCTGGAGATCTCGCCGCCCTTCAGACGCTTGAATTCCACGGGCAGGAAACGCAGGACACGATCGATCAGCTCGTAACGGACCCGTCTGAGCAGGCGCTCACCGAGCAGTCCCTTGTAGGTATTGATGTAGTACTTGAAGATGCCGTTGATGATGACCAGCGACAGAAAACCCAGGCTCAGCACCATCAGGGCCTGCATGCGATCCAGCTGCAGGCCGTCGAAGAACGCACTGGAGAAGAACGTCTGCGTATCACCGACTGATTCGAAACCGCTACCCTGAATCGGCCCGTTGATGATCATCTTGGGCAGATCGAACGCCAGGTAATACGGAATCATGGATACCATGACCACACACAGAATCCAGATCTGCTGGCGTGAGGTGTGAGTCCAGATATAGCGGGTAAAGCTGGGTTCCATGAATGCTCGTTGTTACAGCTCGATAGTGTGCTGGAGCGCCAACCCCTCCCGGTCTTCAGACACAGGGCCACATTGTAGAGAAATCAGACGGATACAGCCGGGCAAGTTACGCACCAGCCCATCCATTCAGTCCATTCGGTCGGTCAGGACTGTGTTTCCCCGTGACGCTGACAGTAGTTCGTGCACGATCTCTGCCGTGCGCTCGGCCCCACGGACATCGAGCGCAGGCCCAGGCCCAGGCCCAGGCCCAGACGCAGACGCAGACGCAGACGCAGACGCAGACGCAGACGCAGACGCAGATGCAGATGCAGATGCAGATGCAGATGCTACCGCAGCATCACCCTCCTGCTTCGACAGCGCCTCCCGAATCAACCCGGCCAGTGCGTCACCAGACAGCTGCGCTTCATCCAGCACCTGTGCCAGACCCAGGCGCTGCAGGCGTGCGGCCCTGTCAGCCTGCTCGGTCTCCCCGCCCACACTGTAGGGCACAAGAATGGCGCGACACCCTGACTGCAGGATATCACCCATTGTATTATAGCCAGCCTGCGACACGGAGACGCCGGCATTGCCCAGCAGGTTGGGGAAATCCTCTCGGAAGCGCTCCAGCAGCACATTGTCCGGCAGCGCCTCTGCCAGCGATTCGTAACGCGCCTGACCCAGATTGGGACCGCCGATGATGCACCAGCGCAGTTCTGCCGGCAGCTCTCTGGCAGCCTGCAGGGAAGTTCGCAGCAGCGTGTCCCCAACCGCGCCACCACCGGCAGACACGACGACATCGAAGTGCACCGGGGACGCCTCGGGTACCGGTGCGCACACCAGCCCGGTGTAGGCGACCTTGTCGGCGATGCTCGCTGCACAGCTGAAGCTTTCATCCAGCGTGGCAAACCGCGGATCGCCATGCACCAGCACCCGGTCGAAATGCTGCCTGATCAATGCGGCGGTTTCTTCGTCACGGCCCGGTTTACGGCGCCGTTGCAGGATGTCGCGAACCGAGCTCACCAGCACCGGCCTGTTCTGTCGTGACTCGATGGCCTCGATCAGCGGCAACAGTTCGAAGCGTACCTGCCGTCTGCCGAAGGGGAAGGCTTCGAGCATCACACAATCGGGTTCGATATCGTCGAACATCTGCATCAACAGCCCGGCGCGTCGCTGCCGGAAGGCATCGTCGAGCACCTTGCCATCGCCATCGACCAGCTCACCGAAGTTGTCCTTGCCCACCGCAATGGGTGGTAGCGCGAGGCGTTGCACACCGGCCGGACTGAAGCCCTTGACCGGCAGACCACCGCTGACCAGGGTGACATCGACACCACTTCGCGCCAGTGCCTCGGCAATTCTGCCCGCCCGCATCAGGTGCCCGATACCCAGCAGATGCTGCACATAGAACAGCACCCGATGTGCCCGCTTCGGCAGACTCATGCCTGCCTGTTCCATTGCTCTTCGAACAAGGCAACCAGCTGCCGGATGCTGTCATGGTAATCGAGCGTGCTTCTGACCTTCCGTTCGGCAGCCTGGCCCAGCCGATCCCGCAGATCCGGATCCGTCACGGCACGACTCAGAGCGGCACTCAGCGCATCGACGTCTTCGGTTTCCACCAACAATGCGTTTTCTTCGTCAGTGAACAGTTCGGGAATGGCCGATACCCGGGTAGATACGCAGGCCAGCCCCTGGCTGGCTGCCTCCACCAGCACATTGGGCAGCCCGTCACGATCACCGTCATCGGTCACGCGACAGGCCAGTACGAACAGATCACTCGACTGATAGTTGAGCAGCACATCACTCTGGGCAATGGCCCCCAGCCAGCGAATTCTCGAATCGATGCCCAGCTCGCCAGCCAGTGCCTGCAGACTGCTGCGCTCGGTGCCATCACCGATATGCACGAAGCGCCAGTGCAGATGATCGGGCAGCTCGGCCAGCGCCCGCAGCAAGGTGTCATAGCCCTTCTTGCCCACCGCTCGCCCGACGCTGAGAATGACCACCGGATCCTCTGCCACCGAGCCATCACGCCTTGACGCTCGATGCGCTAGCGCCGGGAAGCGATCCAGATCGATGCCGTGATAACTCAGGTGCACCGATTCGGGACGAGGCGACAGCGATTGCAGATAGCGATGCCCGACTGCCGTGCAGGTGACCGCCCAGCGGGCACTGGCAAGCTTGCGAGACAACTCCCTGGCGGGCGATGTCCAGATATCCTTGGCATGTGCCGAGACACTCCAGGGCACCCCCAGCAGACAGGCGGCATAGGCCGCTACCGATGCTGGCGTGTGAATGAAATGCGCATGCACCCAGTGCGCATCGGTCGGCCATTCGGCGGCCAGCACCAGCGCCTGCCCGAATCGCCGGATACGATTGCGACTGCGATCGTGCCAGAGATCGTTCAGGAAATCGCGAACGCCTGCGACGAAGCCTGGCAGGCGTACGGCCTTGAACAGGCTGCGCAGGACACGGCCCGGCTCCTGGTGCAGATACTCGGGCAGGTAATTGACCGGTGCGCTGATCTCGTCGTGCACGGCATGCCGAGCCCGGTCGGTCGGGTGGCGCAGCGAGACCAGTTGCAGGGCGATACCGGCTTGCTCCAGTCCGAGCAGCTCCTGTGCAATGAAGGTTTCCGACAGGCGTGGGTAGCCCTTGAGCACCACCACCAGTCTGGCTGACGAGCGTTTGTTCATGCCTGGCCGATCTTGACCCTGTTGGCGAATCGGTCACGCAGATGGTCGCCGACGATCTGCGTGATGGTCTCCAGCCCGTCGAGCTGGATATCCGCGCTGCGTTCCGAGGGACGCAGGCGATCGGGTAGTGCCTTGAGCGCTGCAGACATCTTTGCCGGATCATTGGATTCTTCGGGCAACAACATGTCCACCATGCCCAGCTCGGCGGCCCGTTGCGTGCGTATCAACTGCTCCTCACGCGGTACGGTACGCGGCACGATCAGCGCCGGCTTGTCGAAGGACAGGATTTCACAGAAGGTGTTGTAGCCGCCCATGGACACCACCGCCTTGGCACTGGAAATCAGCTCCTCCATTCTCGAATCGAAATTGATGATCTCCAGATTGGCCAGCCGATTGCCACGTTCCACGAATTCATCACGCTCCTTGCCCGGCATATAGGGTCCGAGCACCACCAGCGTCTTGTATTGAAGTGTTGCATCCTGCTCGTAGGCGGCCAGCACGTCTCTTATCAACGCAACTCCGTCACCACCCCCGCCGGGAGTGACCAGGATGTAATCACCTTCCTGCTTGTTGGTCGACAGATCGGCGTGCAATGCCTGACGCTTCAGAAAGCCGACAAAGCGCATGCGCTCACGCACCGTAGGCGGAATGTCCATGCCCACCATGGGATCGTAGAAATTCTTCGGCCCATAGACCCAGATCTGATCGTAGAACGCATCGATCTTGCTGATCAGCCCCTTGCGCTCCCACTCCGCTGCCAGCAGATGGGGCGCATCCATGACATCGCGCATACCGAGGATCAGCTGCGTATCGCGCGATTTGAGATAGGCCAGCGTTTCACTGACCTCGCCCTGCAGACCCATCGGTTCCTTGTCCACCAGGAAGATATCCGGCTGAAAGGTTTCAGCTGCATTGCGGATGATCGATTCGCGCAGGCGAATGGTATCGCTCAGATCGATATGCTGATCCATGGATGTGTATTCACCATTGCGCAGCTTGATGACACTGGGAATCTTGACGAAATCCACCCGCGCCCTGAAGTCGAAGGCACCGGCGATGGCGGAACCGGAGATGATCAGCACGCTCAGCCCGCTGAACTGTTCCACCAGTGAATGCGCGATGGTGCGGCAACGGCGCAAATGCCCCAGCCCGAAGGTGTCATGGCTGTACATGAGTATCCGGACTCCCTCTGGATGACTCACCGTGTCAGACCTGCTGGTCCGGCAAATCCGGACCCCTGCTTTAGCGTTGTATTCATCGAACGTGTATGCAATGCGTCACTTGTAGGGATCTGCTGCATCACGCAGCCCATCACCGAGAAAATTGAAAGCCAGTATCACCAGAATCACCGGCAACACCGGGAACAGCAACCAGGGATAGAGGGCAATGATGTTGATACTGCGCGCCTCGGTCAGCAGGATGCCCCAACTGGTAATCGGTGGTCGCAGCCCTATCCCCAGAAAACTCAGAGCCGTTTCGCCCAGAATCATTCCCGGAATGGTCAATGTGGCACTGGCTATCAGATGTGACATGAATCCGGGTATCAGGTGCCGTCCGATGACCCGGCTACTGCTCGCGCCAAGCAACTGCGCGGCGACCACATAGTCCTCTTCACGCAATGACAGCAATTTGGAGCGCACCGCACGGGCCAGACCGGTCCAGTCCAGCAGACCGAGAATTACCGTGATGCCCACATAGACCAGTATCGGGCTCCAGGTCAGCGGGATGATGGTGGCCAGCGCCATCCACAGCGGAATGCTGGGAATCGACTGCAGCACCTCGGTGATGCGCTGCACCAGCATGTCGAATACACCGCCACGGTAACCGGCAATGCCACCGATGATGATGCCCAGCACAAAGCTCATCATGACCCCGAAGATGCCGATGGTCAGCGAGATTCTGGCGCCATAGATGGTACGCGACAGCACATCTCGCCCCAGTCTGTCGGTGCCCAGCAGAAACAGTTGCCCGCCTTCCGGCGGGCAGACCAGGTGAAAGTCTGCCTCGAACAGGTTCCAGAAACGATAGCTGTCACCCCGGCAGAAGAACTGCAGCGGTTGCACATCGTCCTTGTTGTCCGAGTAGTTGCGCCGCAGGGTGGTCATGTCCAGCGTCATCACCTGGCCGTAGGTGTAGGGCCGCACCAGCTGGCCGTCGCGGAAGATATGTACCTTCGCCGGTGGCGCGTAGATGAACTCGGTGTTGCGCGTGTGCAGATTGTAGGGCGCCAGGAATTCGCTGATCAGTACGGACAGGTAGATCAGCACCAGAAAGATGCCGGAATACAGGGCGACCCGATGCTGGCAGAAATACCACCACATCAGTCTCAGCTGAGAGGCGTGCGCCGCAGGACCACCGTGTTCCTTGTCCTTCTCGACGGCGTTGGGGTCGTAGGGGGCATTGGAAACGAAATGCTCCAGCGGGGCTCCCGGCTCGCCCAGCGGCGAACGGCTGGTCGGTGTCATCGGTGGCTTCATCGATGGCGCCCCGCGCCAAAGCGGATTCGCGGATCCAGCAGCGCCAATGCAATGTCCGACACCAGTACGCCGATCACGGTCAGAAAAGCCAGAAACATCAGGAAGGAGCCGGCCAGATACATGTCCTGAGTCTGCAAGGCCTTGATGAGCATGGGCCCGGTGGTCTCCAGCGACAGGACAATGGCCGTGACTTCCGCACCGGAGATGACAGCCGGCAGAATCGAGCCGATATCGGAAATGAAGAAGTTCAGCGCCATTCGCAAGGGGTATTTGAGCAGCACCTTGACCGGATGCAGCCCCTTGGATCGGGCCGTGACCACGTACTGCTTCTTCAGTTCATCCAGAAGATTGGCGCGCAGACGCCGAATCATGGCCGCGGTTCCGGCCGTACCGATGATCAGCACAGGAATCCACAGGTGTTCGAGGATCGATTTGAACTTGTCCCAGGACATCGGCTGATTGAGGTACGACTGATCCATCAGGTGACCGATGGAGGTACCGAACCAGATATTGGCCAGGTACATCATGACCAGGGCCAAGATGAAGTTCGGTACGGCAATCCCGATCATGCCCAGAAAGGTCAGGCCGTAGTCTCCCCAGCTGTATTGATGGGTGGCCGAATAGATGCCGATGGGAAAGGCGATCAGCCAGGTGAAGGCGATGGTCACCACCGACACCAGGATGGTCAGCCACAGACGATCACCAACGACCTCGTTCACCGGCAGACGGTACTCGAAGGAATAGCCGAAGTCCCCCACCAGCATGCCACCTATCCAGTGAAAATAGCGCACCACCAGTGGCTCATCGAAACCGTAGCGTTCCTTGAGCAGTTCGATCTCGGCCAGATCGGCTGTCTCCCCCATTGCCCGCAGTTCCGAGACATAGCTTTCGAAGTAATCCCCCGGCGGCAGCTCGATGATGGTGAACACCAGCGCCGAGATCAGCAACAGGGTCGGGATCATCGTGATGATCCGCCAGAGTATGTAGCGCAGCATGTCTAGGCGTCCTCGTCCAGCCAGAAGGTATCGGGCATATAGGCCCCGAAATAGCTGGTTGGCTGGAATCCGAAGAGACCCTTTTCCGGCAGATTATGCAAGCGTGCGGAGCTGACGACAGGCTGCAGAGTGCCGTTGATGGTGCCGATGCTGAATACCTGATCGGCATGAATGGCCAGCATGCGATCCCAGATTCGCCGCCGATCTTCCTGCGTGGTGGAGAGCATCCATTCATCGAGCAGGGTCGAGAGCAACTGCACATGAAACAGATCCGATGGTTTGCCCTGGCTATGCCCCGACATGCGATACAGACCCCAGATAGGCCACTGCAGTTGATCATCCGAACTGGGGGCCAGCTCCTGTGGCGACATGTCGGGCGATGGCAGGCCATTGTCCAGCCCCTGAAAGACCGACATCTGGACTTCACCACCCTTGACACGGCTGCGGAAGATATCGCGCTGCGAGGTGCGCACGAACAACGGGATGCCCACATCGCGAAAGTGATCGCGGATCAATTCCAGGACATCGGTCTCCAGGGTGCTCTCGCCGGCAGACTCGATCGTGATATTGGCCAGACGTCCATCCGGCAACAGGCGCATGCCGTTGTCGTGACGCTTGTCCAGACCCAGTTCATCCAGCAGACGATTGGCGTGCAAGGGTTCGTAGCTCGACCAGGCCCTGGCGTATTCAGGCTTGTACAAGGGGCTTTCAGGCAATACGGTATTGGCACTTTCATTGGCCAGGCCGTAGTAGATCACCTGATTGATCTCGCGCCGATTGATGGCCAGGGACAAGGCACGGCGCATGCGCACATCCTGAAACAGTTCGCGCCATACCCGATCCTTGCAGTTGAGGTTCGGAAACAGCACGACACTGGACCCCCGGGTGCGTTTCCACAGGCTTACCTTGATGGGAAATCGCTGCTCGGCCTCCTTGATTAGCGTGTAGTCCGGCAGGTCTACCGCCGCCGCCTGCAGGTCGCTTTCCCCGGTAGCCGTCTTGGCCGCAATGATGTCGGCGGTGCTGACATTGAGCACCATGCGATCCACATAGGGCAGCTGCCGGCCAGCCTCATCGACCCGATGAAAATAGGGATTGCGCTCGAACACGAACTGCTCCGCCGGTGGCTGCGTTCTGGGTCGCCAGGGTTCCAGCGTGGGCAGATCGGGGTTCTCCGGGCGGTTCTGACGAGACATCTTGCGGTGCAGACCCACCCAGTCGTCCACGCGATACTGTTTCATCAACTGCGCCAGTTTCTCCGGCGTCTGATAGCCCGCATGAAACTGCCGCATATAGGATGATGGCAAGGCCAGGGTCAGGGGGATCGGGGCGGCCAGGTCGGGGAGGAACTGCGGCATCGGCAAGTCCCAGGTATAGCGCACGGTGAGACGGTCCAGCACTTCGAAGCGGGCCACTTCACCATTGACCTTGAGACGCACCGGTGGCCCGCCTCGCAGGTATTCCCGATTGAGAATGACGTCGTGCCAGTAATAGCTGAAATCCTCGGCCGTGAAATCACTGCCATCGGACCACTTGTGCCCGTCCCTCAGATGAAAGGTGAACCGCCGCCCTTCTTCGACTGTCCAGGATTCGAGAATGTCCGGCACCATCTCCAGATCGAGGTTGTAACCGATCAACCTGGAATAGCCGTTGATGGGCATGTAGCGGATGTCCTTCTGCCTGCCGATGAGCATGCGAAGCGTGCCGCCATGACGACCCGGTTCACGGCCCATGGCCCCCAGATCGATGACCCGCGGATTGCGTGGCAAGCGCTGCGCCAGGGGCGGCAATTTGCCGGCCGCCACCCGCCTGGCCAACAGCTCGGATTCCAGGGGTGCATCAGAGCCATTGCTTGATGCCGGCAAACGCAGAGGCAGTGCGGTGCCTGCCATCAGAGCCAACAGGCGTCGACGAGTGATCATGGTTGCAGCTCCGTGACGTCAGCTGACGCTCTGGCCAGAACATAGTGCTCCTCACCCACATCGACAGGGATCAGAGGTTCACCGCCCGGATCCTGCCGGAAGGCAGCCGGCCAGGCCTGCTCGGAGATGGACCCCGTGGCCTCGACGCGGTCGAAATCCAGCTGCCGGTCCAGATCGGGAAACGGGACGGCCTCCATCAGGGAACGCGTGTACGGATGAATCGGCGATTGCATGATGAGCGCACGTGGTGCCATCTCGACGATCTTGCCGGCCCACATGACAGCCACACGGTCAGCCATGTAGTCGATCACGGCGAGATTGTGCGAAATGAAAAGATAGGTCAGCCCCATGTCCTTTTGCAGGTCCTTCAACAGATTGAGGATCTGCGCCTGCACAGAGACATCCAGAGCCGAGACCGGTTCATCGCAGATGATGAACTGTGGTGCCACCGACAGCGACCGGGATATACCGATGCGCTGCCGCTGACCACCGGAAAAGCTGTGGGGGTAGCGCTGCAGCGCGTTCTTGCCCAGACCCACGGCGTCCAGCAGGGAGCTGGTTGCCACATTGCGTTGTTCGCGGGTGCCACGCTTGTGGATTTCGAACGGTTCGCGCAGGATGTTGCCCACGGTCATGCGCGGCGACAGAGAGGCGATGGGGTCCTGAAAGACCATCTGCATCTTCGCCCGCAGCTTCTGCAACTCCTCGCCCGTGGCACCGAGCACATCCAGCGCGCCATCGCCGTCCTTGAAGGTGACACTGCCGGTGTCCGGCGAGACCGCATGCATCAGAATCTTGCTCAGCGTCGTCTTGCCACAGCCGCTCTCCCCCACCAGGCCCAGACACTCGCCGCGGCGTACATCGAAGCTCACACCATCGACCGCCGGCACGGCCTGGGTCTCCCCGCCCACCTGCCAGTCCTGTTTCTTGGTGTAGAAGGTCTTGCTCAGATCCCTGACGGAGAGGATTACATCCGGCGCTGCTTCGTTGTTGCGAGGCGGGGCCGCCAGCTTGTCGAGCAGATGCTCCACATGCGTATCGATATCACGCAAGGGTTTCAGACGGGTATCCCGCGGCATGTCGAAGGTGGGAATCGCGGACATCAAGCCCTTCAGATAAGGGTGTGCGGGCGAACGGAAGATCGCATCCACCGGACCCGCTTCCATGATTTCCCCACGATAGATGACCGATACTTCATCGGCCATATTGGCCACCACGCCCAGATCATGGGTGATCAGCAGTATGGCCATGTGCAGACGCGATTGCAGTTCGCGCAGCAGTTTCAGGATCTGCGCCTGAATGGTGACGTCCAGCGCCGTTGTCGGTTCGTCGGCGATCAGCAGGGCCGGCTCGCAGATCAGCGCCATGGCGATCATGGTGCGCTGGCGCATGCCACCGGAGAGCTCGAAGGAATACATGTCGAAGACTCTGGCCGGGTTGGAAAAACCGACCATGCCCAGCATGTCCTCGCAACGCTCGCGCTGCTCTTTCGGTGTCAGGCTGGTGTGAATGCGAAGCACTTCACAAATCTGATCACCCACCGTATGCAACGGTGAAAAGGAGGTCATCGGCTCCTGGAAAATCATGCTGATGCGGTTCCCGCGAAGCGCACGAATGCGACGCCCGTCTCGCGGCAGATCGAGGATGTCCTGCGTTGTATCGGGTGTCTGAGGGTCGGTGAACAACACCTTGCCCGTCACCGTGGCGATCTCCGGTTCGAGCCCCATCATGACCTGGCTGATGATCGATTTACCGGAACCCGACTCGCCCACCAGGGCGGTGACCTTGCCCGGCAATATCCGCAGACTGGCCCCCTTGACAGCCTCGACGCTGCCACCGAGCAGCGGGATGGATACGTGCAGATCTTCGATTCGCAGTAGATCCTTGCCGGTATTCGGCTGTTCCGACATAGTGTTACTGACCCTTCGTCAATGAGGAAAACCGGAACCGTGCCCGTACCCAAGGCCTTGGTGCGTTACTGCTGTTACGGACAAATCCTGCCACAGTCGTCATATCGCTGCATTATTCCTGTCATGATACAAGTGTCGTCATGCTCTTGATCGGCAGCACCGACAACGACATTACCGATGGCCATTGACGCTCTGCAGGGGCAAATGACCCTCACGATACCCCATATCCGGCCCATGATTGCTCCTGACGATCACCGAAGCCTTTTTTCTACCTGTCTGATCCGTCTGTCAAGCTGCCCGGCGTCGGGCCTGGCTGTCAAACGGATCCAGGCCACGGCCGTTGACCGGGGCACGGTGGCCGGAGCGGCGAACGGCACCAATTTGCAAGGCGGCTGTCACACCCCGTATCGTCCATTTTCAGCCCAGTGTAGCGAGAACCCATGTCAGCCAGATCTCGATTGAAGGATGCTCTGAAAGCGGCCGCGCAATCGCGTGAGTCCGGAGACTTTCAGGCAGCACGAGAGATACTGGCCCGGGTGAAAGCCGACCCGGCCATCGGCGAACTGGGCCAGATGACGTCACTGGGCCAGCCACGCCAATGGGTATCGGCGCAACTGAAACTGGCCAAGGCAGAACGCGATGCCGTTCGCCGTATCGGCTACCAGTATCATCTGACTCCCGAGACCAGCCTGCTGGAGCCCTTCACGCGTTTCAGCAGTGACGAGCGCCGTGAGCTGTGCCGTGCCCAGGCGGAACCGGTGCCGCGCTGCATTCACCAGATCTGGATCGGTGATCAGGCGCCGCCGGCAGGTACCGCGGCGTGGCGAGTTCACGCGCAGCAACATGGCCACGAGTACATTCTCTGGCGCGAGGACGATCTGCGGCGTATCGGACTGGAAGAATTGCCACTGTATCGACAACTGGTCGCACGGGGCAACCTGCCCGGAGCGGTGGATGTGGCTCGCTATTTCATACTGCAGCAGCAAGGTGGCATCTATCTGGACTGCGACTGGTACCCGGCCCGCACAGACCTGAGCTTTCACGATCTGTTACCGATGACAGGACTGGCCGCGCTGGCCGAGGAGATTCCGAGAAATACCGGCAAGGGAGGCCTGCTGCTGTCCAACGCCCTGCTGCTGGCGCCGCCAGGTCACCCGGTATTCACCCGCCTGCTGGCCGTGATGGAGGAGGTGGTGGAAACGCTTCCCGGCGCTCCGGTCTGGTGGACAACCGGCCCCCTGATCTTCACTCTGGTGGCCCGTAGCGGCCCGTTGGCACTGGCCGATGCCGGCCTCGTCGCCGGCTCCCTGCCGCAGCAGACGGCTCTGCATGAAGTGCGGCGCTGGTGCCGTGAATCACAACTCAACGACTCAGGCCTGCTGCTGGCCTGGAAGTCCTGGGTCTGGTCGTTGGACTGAGAGCAGGTCGCGCACGGCAATCCATTGCACTGCCGGGTGTGATGCTGTCAGTTCGAACAACTGTTCGAGAAAGGCCCAGGCCGCCGGTTCGTGCACCAGATGGTGCGTCAGTATGCCGGTCAGCTCGCAAGCGTCGAGCAGGCGACGGGTGATCTGCGTGATCAGTTCATCGGCCGGCCGGGTAGGACGGATCTGCTCACGGCTTGATGCCGCGCCTCGACGGCGTTCTGCATCTGCACTCTGAGCAGGTTCGGCACGGCCCGGCGTGTCGACGGGGCGACTGCCCTTCCAGTCGATGATGTCCACATGGGTATTGATCATCGGCATCGACTCGAAGCTGATCCGGTCGAAGGTGGACACTGCCTTGAAACCGATTGCTGGCAACAGCGGAATGAGCGGGGCCGCGATGCGGTTCCAGGGGGGCACCAGCAACGCAACGCATTGTGCTCCGTGCAGAGCTTGCAGATGATGCAGACCGCGCTGCAGTTCGTCGCAAGTCTGCTGCAGCGGGCGATGCGTGCCGAGCTCCTGCTTCTTCTCCGTGGCCGGCGCGTGATTCAGATGCGCCCAGCCGTGCACGGCAACGTTCACCCGTGCCAATGGCGACAGCCGCTGCGCCAGGGCTTCTCCGGAAAAAGCCGGAATGACCGCCAGGGTGAGCGGTATGCCTCGCTGTTGCGTGATCGCCAGCAGATGATCGAGTGCCTCACCGGGCTGCACGGCGTCATCATCCCGCAACCAGAACCGCACCGGCAGGCCAGCGTCATGGCGCTGTTGCAGGGCCGCCAGAAACGCGTCCCTGACGCCGGTGGATATCGTTGAAGCGGGTATGCCTGCACTCATGGGTGTGTCCTGTCTTTGTTGCGCCACACATGGTGGCTCAGCACGGTTCCCAGACCTCTGGCGACCTGCTCGGGTCCATGCGCCTGCTGCACGTAGTCGGCAGCCTGGTCAGCCAGACGCTGACGCAGCCCCCTGTCGCCAAGCAGTTGCTCGATGGCCGCGGCATAGGCCTGTTCATCGCCCGCCGGGGTCAGGATGCCGCCACGCCCATTCACCACCACCTCGGGCACGCCGGCGGTTCGGTAGGCCACCACCGGCAGTCCGGCCGCCTGCGCCTCCAGATAGGCCAGGCCGTACGCCTCGCCGCAACCGGGCCACACATACAGACCACAGCGCGCAAACAACTGCGCAATGTCTGCAGGCTCCAGCTGGCCATGCCAGTGGATGCGTTCGGGCGGCACGGTGTCGAACAGCCGCCGCACATCCGTCTGCAGCGCACCGTCACCAACGATGGACAGCTGCCACGGCAAGTGCAGCAGTTTCTGCAGGGCGCTGGCCAGATGTTGATAGCTGTGCAGCTTGTCGCCCGCTCGCATCATGGCCACCGTCACCAGATGATCAGGCACCTGCCGCGTGGTTGTGCAGGTGAAAGCGTCCGTCTCGATGAATGGCTTCAGATCGGCCAGGCGCGCGCCGGGCACGGCCTCCTGCAGCCCTCGCCGGTCGCGTTGCGTGAAACACAGATTGACGGCTGCCTGTTCGATCGACGCCCGCACCCGATTCTGCATGTCGGCCCAGATTCCCGTGCTGCGCCGCGCAGACACCGAGGCCTCGGCAGTCATGTACGGTATGTCGAATGCCTTGCACAGGGCAGGGCCTATCAGATCCGGCGACTTGTAATACGGGTGATAGCAGAACCAGGCATCGGGCGGCCCTTCTCGGTTCCACTGCACGCTCAATCGCTGAATCTCATCTTCACAGCTGCGCAACAGCGACTGCAACGGCTCCTGATCATCCGGCTTGCGCAGAAAGGCGCGAACCGTGGAGGCGGTATCCACGCGGCAGCCACACTGCTCGAGCAGCCTGATCAGTTGCTGCGCCATCAGACGATCGCCGGAGGGCACGGGATGGCCGGCAGGCTTCAGCGGTGCATAAAAGGCGATCGTCTTCACGCGTCTATCCGGCAGTGTCCGTGGTGATGCCGCCGAGCAGGCAGCCCGAGCTGGCAAGGGTTGTCATCCATACTATAGAAGGTATACCGTACACTGCGTATCAGCCCCATCTGCCGTTTAACCAGTGCCTGCGGTACGCATGCCCGGTACCGACAGTGCTGCTGCCCGAGCCACTCATACCGCTGCCACTCTCACCATGAACGATGCCGAGCAGAGCGCCATCGCGATCATTGCCGATGCGCACTGTCATGATATGCAGAGCGATTACGGCCTCGAGAGTTCCCCGCTGGCAGCCCCCCCTGCCACCGTGCGGAGCTGGCAGGATTCCCGCCGCTCGTCGCGTGTCTTCAACGAGAGCACCGCGGCGCTGCTGAGCTCGCTCGAGCGCATCCGTCGTCGCGGTATCCGCCACGTCGTGCTGCTCGGGGACTACACCGACGATGGCCAGACAGAGGCTACCCGGCGCCTGCGTGAGCGCTTGCGCGGCTACCAGCAACACCACGGCATGGCCTTCTATGCCATTCCCGGAAACCATGATTGCTACGGGCCGCACGGCAAGCATCAATCCACCCGTTTCGTCAGCGTGCCGGGCGAAACCGTGCTGGTCACCAGTGATCCGGATATTGCCGCCACCGAAGACGATGCCGTACTGACATCCGCCATGTACTGCCAGGGAACCGGTCCAGCCGTGCAGGCAATGGCGGAGTTCGGACTCTTCCCGCAGGCTCACTACCTGCACTGGGAAACCCCCTTCGGCCTCTCCGGCGAGCTGACGGCGCGTCAGTACACGGCATTGTCGGCCGATGCTCAGGTGAAGCGCAGGCTGATCGATGCCTCCTATCTGGTGGAGCCTGTTGCCGGAATCTGGCTGCTGATGATCGATGCCAATGTTTTCGAGCCGCGCAATGGCCAGTGGTCGGAAACCCGCAAGAAGGCCTTTCTGGACAGCAGCGATGCTGGCTGGAATTCGGTGCTGCGCAACCGGCCGCACCTGTTGCCATGGATCAGTGACGTATGCCGGCGCGCGCAGGCTCAGGGAAAGCGCCTGTTCGGCTTTTCCCACTATCCCGTGATGGACCCCTTCGATGACCACAGTGATCTGGAGGGTCGCCTGTTCGGACAAACCGACATGCGTCGCCGTCGCCCGTCTGACAAGGTTGCAAAAAAACTGATCGACGCCGGCCTGCAGTGGCATTTCGGGGGGCATCTGCACGTCAATGGTCTTCGACAGTGGCGCGTCGGCGAGCGACAGCTGACCGATGTAGCGGTCCCGTCAACGGCCAGCTTTCCGGCAGCCTTTCAGATCATTCATGCGGGCGCTGACGAGCAGCATCTGGAAACCGTACCGCTCAGCGACATGGCGCTGGCACCGGAACTGCTTGATTACTACCGCGCAGAGTGCCGCGCCCTGCATACCGAGCCTGACCCGGCCCTGTCGGCCAGCCACTACGGCGAATTTCTCTACCGGCGAATGCACAGTCGCCTCATGGCCCACTACCTGCCCGAACACTGGCCGGCAGAGCTGGCGGAGCAGCTGCAGTCAGGCAATGCCGCCGAACTTGCCCGATTCCTGCTGGCGCAGCGACACAGCGATCAGCCCTTGCAGTATGGCGCGTTATCGGCCGCGCAGAGGGCAGCGGCTGATAGCAAGTTGCAAGATCTCTGCAAGCAGGCCGGGCTCTCCGTGGCCGAGCTCGAGGCCTGCCAGCTCAGCCAGCTGCTCACAGACTGGTACTGCCTGCGACAGGCCGGTCACCAGGCTTGCAATTTCTTTCAGACAGAACACCTGCCGGTCTATCACTTTCTGAGCGCACACTTCGCGACACTCACGCCGGCAGAGGCGAACTCGCAGCCTGGCGTGTCGGGAGAATTTCCCGCAGGGTTTCTGATGATCTTCCTGGGCGGGCTGCAACAGTATCTGCAGACATCCGTGCCCGGCAGCGGTCTGAGGGTGTCTCTCGCTCCTCACTGACGCGGACTCCAGCATCAACTCGGCACGAATCAAACATCATCCCGGCACAGACCCGGCACCAACCCAGCACAGACCCAGCACCAACCCAGCACAGACCCAACCCGGCACCAACCCGGCTCAGACTCCAGTGCTGACTCTGGCACCAACGCCAGCCCCGACCCTGGCGCACCGGCTGCTCACGTCATGAAGCGCTGATGTCAGTCTCGTTTCAGGACTGGTTTTCCCGGGCCTTGCCACCCAGACAGGGAGGCGACTCCGGTACCTGTCCACCCTTCGCATCCCATTCCTGCGGCGTGTGGGTATGCATGCTCAGCGCATGAATGCCATTCTGCAGCTGTTCGGCCAGAAGCTTGTTGACCATCCGGTGCCTGCCAACCAGACCCTGGCCTTCGAACGCCGGACTGACGATCACCAGCTTGAAGTGACTCTCCGAGCCGGGCGGCACGTTGTGCATATGGCTCTCGTTGATGACATCGAGCCTCAGCGGCGCCAGCGCGTCCACCAGAATATCGTTGATCGTGTCAGCAGTGCTCATGGCGCGGTAATCCCTCTCGAAAGACCTGCCATCATATCGCCAAAGTCCGTGCATGACAGCCTTTCACGGCAGCGGTTTCACACACCGGTTGCCGCCGGGATCAGACGCAACTTGTTGCTCAGACGCTGCGGCTCGCCATTGAGCTGATGCTCATAGATCGCTGCATAGGCGAGCACTGCACGCACATAGCGACGCGTTTCGGTATAGGGAATGGTATCGATCCAGATATCGGCCTCCATGCTGGACTCGGTCAACCATTTTCCGACCCGGCTCGGCCCGGCGTTGTAGCTGGCCGTGGCCAGCACCTGATGATCATCGAAACGGTTCATGACATGTCTCAGGTAGAAGGTACCCAGCTCGATATTGGTACCCGACTCGGTCAGGTCGCCGCGCCAGTCCTTCTTGCCCTGCAAGCCTGCCACATAGCGTGCAGTGCGCGGCATCAGCTGCATCAGACCGATGGCACCGGCGCTGGAGCGCACGTCACGGATATAGGCACTCTCACGACGCATGACCCCGAAGATCCAGGCAGGCTCTATGGCGTTGTCCATCGAGGCTCGGGCCACCTCGCTGCGATACAACAACGGAAAGCGCAGTGATATGGCTCGTCGACTGTTGCTCAACCCGGCCGCGTAAATGGCCCGGTCATGCAGGCCCCACTCACTGGCCAGAACGGCCGCCGCGGCCAGCTCGGCTTCGCTCCTGCCACGCACCCAGTTGTTCCATTCACGACGACTCTCCGTGCTCAGGCCCACGTGATGAAACTCGCGTGCACGACGCAGTGCCGGTTCGTCGGTCAGCTGTCCGAGCAGCTGCGAATCCGGCACGATCGGTTCATCGTAGATGGCGTAATCCAGCTGGAGGCGATCCGCCGACAGAAAACCGTGATAGGACTGCAGTGCGGCCAGCTCGGTGTAGATGCTGCGTGCATCGGCCTCACGACCGGTCTGCTCCAATGCTCTTGCCTGCCAGTAGGCCCAGTGATCCTCTTCCTGTTCCTCGCGCGGCAACTGCGCGATGCTGTTGATCACCGCCTGCCAGTCTTCGGCCAGCAGGGCCGTACGGATGCGCCACTCCTGCAATTCCAGATCGTCGGCGCGCGCCGTGAAGGTCTGCAACCACTGATGAGCTTCGGGCATGCGTCGATAGGCTGCACGCATGGCCAGTGCCCGACTTGTATCGTAGTAGCGATCATCATTGAAGCTGAAACGCTCGCGAATGCGCAGCCATTGTTCGATGGCCGCGCTGGTATCCTGGCGAGACCAGTCCAGTATCAGGTCCGCGATGATTCGTCGATTCAGAAGGGTGTCCTTGTCCAGCTTGCCGCTGAGCAGAAACGACTGAGGCGATTCCCCCGCCTCGATCCAGCTCTTCGCCAGCGCGCGATCACGACTGCCCAGATAGGCAAGCATGGGTGTGGCAAATTCGGGCTTGTTGGACTCCATGGCCTGATAGATGCGTTCCCAGATGGCCGATATCGGCGGCGTATTGCGGGCTTCGATATCTTCGAGGATCGATTTGCAGGGCTCCCGGTGTTCACGTGGCTTGACCCACATCTCGACAATCTGCTCGTCGAAACCATTCACCTGCCCGGCTTCGCTGCGGGCCTTGAGCGTCTCGCAGGTCATGCTGGCAGCCAGACGCGATTTGCCCAGCGCCAGAAAGGTCTCCCATTGCTCGGTCTCGGCAAAACGCTTCTGCAGCGTGCGCGTCAGGCGGCGGGTCAGCGAGCTGTCGCCGGTGCGCTGCTCGAATGCGTTCAGTTGACGGATCTCCCGGCTGCCGGGGGTCACATCGCGCCATTGCTGCTGCAACTGTTCGTAATCCAGATAGTCGGCCAGCGGATAGTCCGACAGTGCCGCCTTGAGGCTGGCAAAACGTGCCTGATCCCCGGCAGCCAGAGCATCCAGCGCTTCGCTGAACTGCAGGCGTTGTTCGCCGTACGGGCCGGTATCACCGGACGTCTCATCACCCGCAGCACCGCCTGAGCCGATGGCGGAGGCCTTTGCGCCTTCCTGCCCGTTGTCGGAACCGGCAGCCATGACGGCAACGGCCCATGATCCGGCGACCATGGACAGCAGCAACGCACCGCCAAGCACCGGCCAGCTTCCTGCGTGTCGTTTGTGTTTCAACATATCACCCACACCCTGAAACGCTTGTGCCCCTCATTCCCGACAGGCACGGCTGAAGAAAGTTTAGAATTACCCATTGAACCCGAAAGCAGTACCAAGGCGACCTCATGCACGTGATCGACACACTCAACTCTGAAGGCTCATCCGCTTCACCTTCCGGGGAACTCTACATTAACCTGTCAGGCTATCGATTCATACAGCTTGATTACCTACCCGTGTTACAGGCCGATCTGCTGCAGGCACTGGCTGAAACCGGTGTCCTGGGCACCATTCTGCTCGCCGATGAAGGCATCAATGTCGCTCTTGCAGGAACACGTCCACAATGCGAGGCAGCACGTGCCGTCTTCGAAGCCGATGAGCGTTTTCGTGACCTGTGGCTCAAGGAAAGCACCTCGGAAACGAAACCTTTCTCCAAGCTCAAGGTTCGCATCCGGCACGAAATCATCGCCTTCGATGGTGCCGAGGCCCGCACGCGGCAGTTGCGGCGCCCTGAAGCCCCCGCTCTGCCGCCGGAGACGCTGGCGCAATGGCTCGATGAAGAACGCGATTTCACCTTGCTGGACACCCGCAACACCTATGAGGTCGAATCCGGCACTTTCACGCAGGCTGAACACCTGGATATCGCGCATTTTCGGGATTACCAGCGCGCGGTCACCCAGGCCCTGGAAGACGGCAGTCTGGATCCTGCCAAACCCATCGTGACCTTCTGTACCGGTGGCATTCGCTGTGAAAAGGCCGCTCCGTGGATGATCGAACAGGGATTCAAGGAGGTGTACCAGATCGAAGGTGGCATTCTGAACTACTTCGAGCGTACCGGTGGCAAGCACTGGGACGGTGACTGTTTCGTCTTCGACGACCGGGTCGAGGTGGACAAGCAACTGCAGCCCACCGGCGCGACCTGGTGCACCAGCTGCCAGCTGACCATCCAGCCCGGTCAGCAGTGCGTCTGCCAGAGCAAGCAGCAAGCCGGATCATAGCGGCAGGGCAAGAGAGACTGCCCTACTTTTCCAGCACGGCCATGGAGATGGTGTAGCTCTTGCCCTGCTTCAGCTTCTTGTAGTTGCCGAAGTTCTCCTTGAAGGAGCGCTTGATGAAGTCACGCAGGCCGTTGATGGTCACTACCACGATGCGCGCACCGGGCTTCATGTGACGGCGTGCATCTTCGAACAGGATCTGGAAGAACTCATTGCCGACCTTGGCTGGCAGGTTCGACACCACCAGGCTCAGTTCTAGCTCGGCTGGCACGTGGCTGAAGCCATTGCTCAGGTAAGCCTGAGCGTTCGACAGACCATTGCGCTTCGCATTGGCCTGCGTGTATTCCACGGCCAGAAAATCCTTGTCGACCAGATGCACGGCGCCTCTGGGCGATCGTTGGGCAATGGACAGGCCCAGAGGCCCATAACCACAGCCCATGTCAAGGGTTACATCGTCCTCGAATACCTCGAGATGGTCGAGCAGCAACAAGCTGCCTTCATCGATGGCGCGCGGCGAGAACAGCCCCCAGGTGGTATGGAAACACAGGGGTTGGCCCGCCAGTTCGGTGTTGATGACGAGATCTTTTCTGAGATGATCGATAGACATCGCACAAGTATGGCACCATGGGACCAGTTTTCGTGCATTCCGGCGTGTATTTCGCTACCCTGACGTTTGCTAGCAGAAGCCAGGAGGAGCAGTAAATGCGGTTGATCTTGTTGGGCGGGCCGGGAGCCGGGAAAGGCACCCAAGCCACTTATCTCACTGAACGATACGGAATTCCACAGATTTCCACGGGCGACATGCTCAGGGCGGCGGTCAAGGCGCAAACGCCTCTGGGTATCGAAGCCAAGAAAGTCATGGACGCGGGCGATCTGGTCTCCGATGACATCATCATCGGTCTGGTCAAGGAGCGCATCAAGCAAGCCGACTGCGAAAAGGGTTTTCTGTTCGACGGCTTTCCTCGCACCCTGGCTCAGGCAGACGCCCTGAAAGAGGCTGACATCAACCTGGACGCTGTAGTCGAGATCGATGTCGATTCCGAGGAAATCATCAAGCGCATGGGTGGACGACGCATTCACGAGGCCTCCGGTCGAAGCTATCACGTGATCTACAACCCGCCGAAGGTCGCCGAAAAAGACGATGTGACGGGCGAACCGCTGATCCAGCGTGAAGATGACAAGGAAGAGACCGTACGCTATCGCCTCAGCGTCTACGAAGAACAGACGGCTCCGCTGAAGAGCTATTACCGCGACTGGGCCGACTCGGGCGATGACGCGGCTCCTGCGTATGTGCACATACCGGGAGTGGGCAGCGTCGACGATATCAGGCAGCGCATCTTCAGCGCGCTGGACGAGGCCACGGCGGCAGCCTGATTCAGGTTACCGACGTTCGGGAAGCAGCGGGACCCCTTCGGGGGTCCCGTTGTCGTTACAGCAGTGCGTTTCGGACAGCCTGCAGCGTCTGCTCCGGTTGTTCGCTCATCACCATGTGACCACAGTCTTTCAATACCACCAGTTGCCCGCCGAGTTGGCCTGCCAGATTGCGGCTCATCTTCATCGGTGTCATGCGATCCTCGTCCCCCACGATCAGGGTAGTCTTGCCCTCACCAAAGGCCGCAGCGGCCTTGTCCACGCCCTCATAGGCATTGCAGGCCGAGAGATCGGCATGCAATACACCCGGTGGACAGCGTTCGAGCAAGGCCATTGCCGAGTTCTGTACACTGATGCCGGCTATGGCATTGTGCCCCAGCTGCGATTTCAGACAATGACTGTAGATGGCGATCATGTCGATTGCGGTCTGCTCGTTGGCAGCAGCGGCATCCAGTAGTGGCTGCGCCACCGGCATCGGATAGCCGGAACCGAACAGCAGCAGCTGTGCTGTGCGCGCCGGTTGCTGACCCGCCGCTTCGACCGCAATGAGTGCTCCCATGCTGTGCCCTCCCAGTATTGCCGGGCCTGCCGGCAGGCCGTGATCGGCCTGCAGTACATCCAGCAGTTGCCACAAGAATGCAGCCTGGGATTCGATGGAAGTCAGCGCCTCCCCCGTCGAGCCTCCATGAGCGGGAAGGTCGGCACACACCACATTGAACCCGTGGCGTGCAAAATAGCGCGCCAGCAATACCCAGACCGTGCGATCCATGCCGGCGCCATGCTGCAACACCAGTGTGTCACGACCCGACGCCCAGTCCACGCCACCCTGACCCACGAATATCTCGCTACCTGCCACCTGCACCTTCATGCCGAGCCCTCCTTGCCCACCGACGGCGTCGAGGCCACCCGCGCGGCACGTCGCAAGGCCTGCGACAGATCGGCCTCCAGGTCATCGATATTCTCCAGCCCGACCGAAAGCCTGACCAGTCCCGGGGAAATACCGGCAGCCTGCAGATCGGCATCGTCCATGCGTGAATGCGTGGTGCTGGCCGGGTGAATGACCAGAGACTTGGCATCACCGACATTGGCCAGATGCGAGAACAGTTGCAGAGCTTCGATGAACGCGGAACCCGCAGCTCGCCCGCCGGCCAGCTCGAAGCTGAACACTGCACCGGCGCCGCGCGGCAGCAGCTTCTGCGCCAGCGCATGGTCAGGATGAGTCGGCAAGTCCGGGTGGTGCACCACCGAGACCGCTTCATGCTGCGACAGGAACTGAACGATGGACGTGGTATTGGCCACATGCCGCTCCATACGCATGGAAAGCGTCTCCAGTCCCTGCAGCAGATGAAAGGCGTTGCCCGGTGACAGACTGGCCCCGAAATCACGTAGCCCTTCCTTGCGCGCGCGCATGATGTAGGCACTGGGGCCGAACTCTTCCACGAAGTTCATGCCGTGGAAACCGGCATAGGGTTCGGTCAACTCCGGAAAACGGCCGGACGCTTCCCAGTCAAAGCGCCCACTATCCACCAATGCTCCACCCACGGCCACGCCGTGGCCGCCCATGAACTTGGTCAGCGAATGCATGACGATATCCGCCCCCAGACGCAACACCTGCATCAGGCAGGGCGTGGTCAGCGTGGCATCGATCATCAGCGGCAGACCGGCGTCGTGGGCGATGGCAGATACGCGCGGGATATCCAGCACTTCACAGCGGGGATTGGCCACCGTTTCTGCGAACAACACCCGTGTTTCCGGGCGGATTGCCGCGGCAAAGGCCTCCGGATCCCGTGGGTCGACAAAGGTGGTCTCGATACCGAAGCGCGGCAATGTGTAGCTAAGCAGATTGTGCGTACCGCCATAGAGCGAGCGCGATGCCACGATATGCCCGCCCGCACCGGTGATGGTGGTGAGCCCCAGGTGAATGGCCGCCATGCCACTGGCGGTGCACACGGCACCCACGCCACCTTCCAGCGCGGCAACGCGCTCCTCGAGAACGGCCACCGTGGGATTGGAGATACGCGAGTAGACATGGCCGGCTCGCGCGACATCGAACAGGGATGAGGCCTTGTCGCTGTCATCGAAGACAAAGGAGGTGCTTTGATAGATGGGCGTTGCCCGCGCACCGGTTTCGCGATCCGGCTGCTGACCGGCATGCAGCGCCAGGGTGTCAAAACCAGGGAACCTGGGTCCACTCATGTGTCAATCCCGAAGTGAAGGTGTGAGACGAATGATGACACGACAACGCAGCTCATCGTGAAAATGGTGCCCTGAGGCGCTGAAAAATCACCGCCCCCCTGCCTGTCGCATCAAACCACGGCTGAGGCCAGGCTCAGGTGATACCGAACTCCTCGGCGCGGGCACGCTTGATGACATCGTAGTGTTCTGCCAGCAGATCACTCTTGGTGACGATACCCAGCAGTTCCGGGTGCTTCGGATCCGTCTTGTCGACCACCGGCACGAATTCCTGCTTCTGCTCCGCCATGTTCTGCACCGCCGTGACGATATTGGTCATGGGCGTAATGGCGTAGTCGGCGCTCAGAACGCCCTCGATGGCCTGGGAATCGCGACCCTGTTCGATGGAATGGGTGATCAGCAGCGACAGATTGGCACTGCCTCTGAACACACCCTCATCATCCACGAAAATGGCGATACGCTGTCGTTCCTGGCCCATGCGCGAAGTCAGCTCGCCGGTGGTGATATCGACCGGCACCGTCAGAAACCCGGTGCGCACCAGGTTCTCCACCCGATGCGTCATCAGCAGACTGATGTCGCGTCCACTGGAAAGATTGATATTGCGCCGCGCCAGCTGCCAGCGGAAGAAGGAGCCATGTTCGCCGGTCTGCATGACGGTACTGGCAAACGCTGCGGCGGTCATGACGCCCAGCGTGACACCGTAGTCCCGCGTCAATTCGAACACGATGAGCACGGTGGATATCGGTGCACCCAGCAATGCCGAGCCCATCGCGGCCATGCCGATGGTGGCATAGACTCCCTGGTCGCTCAGCGGCAGGCCGGTGAATCCCAGCAGCGCCCAGTACAGGCCACCCAGCATGCTGCCCATGAACACCGCCGGCCCGAACACCCCACCGGGGAAGCCACTGCCGAAGGCCAGACACACCACGACGAATTTGGCCAGCAGCAGCCAGGCGATCACGGGGTTGGACAGCGCCCCGTTGAGTGCCAGGAAGGTGCCTTCGAAGCCGATACCCAGAATATGCGGCATGGGCAGAGCCAGGGTACCGATAAGCACGCCTGCCAGTGCCGGCTGGCACCAGCGCGGCAGTTCGGTCCATTTCCAGCCTTGCTGAATGCGCCCTGTGGTCGCCAGCATGGCCTTGGCCACCAGTGCACCGAGAATGCCCAGCAAGGCAAACAGCGGCAGCTCCCAGTTGGAGACAATGGAATGGCTGGGCACCGGAAACTGTGCCTGATGCCCGATGAACTGTTCCCGCACCAGCATCGCCGCCATCGCGGCAATCACGATCGGGGCAAACACGCGCAGCGTGAAATAGCCGACGATGACTTCCAGCGCGAAGATGACAGCGGCGATGGGGGTACTGAACGAGACCGCCACCGCTGCCGCCGCGCCACAACCGAGCAATGCCAGGGATTGCTTGTGGGGCAAACCCAGGCGCTCTGCCAGCCAGGCGCTGATCGAGGCGCCGATGTGTACCGCCGGTCCTTCACGTCCCAGCGGCGCACCGATACCCAGCGACAGGGCCGCCGCCAGTGCGGCACCGACACCGGAGCGAACCGGCATGCGTGCACTGTTCAACGCACAGGCCTCCATGACGTCGGCGATACCGTGATAGCGACGCCCCGGCAGAAACTGCATCAGGATGCCCAGCACCAGACCACCGAGCGCCGGTACCAGCAGGATCTGCCAGGCCGGCCGGGCCGCTACGATCTGTGCGTAGCGGATCTCGGAGGAATCGCCGTAACCGACCCACTGGAAGAACAGGATCAGCTGGATGAGCAGCAGCGTTGCCAGACCGACGATCGCACCGGTCAGGGCAGCCACCAGAAAGAAGACCAGACGTTGTCCCAGTCCGGTCTCCAGATGAGCGGCAAACCGCCTCAGGGGAGTGATCCCATGGTCCGACCCGCGCGCTGAGGTCGAAGCAGACTCACGAGGAATGCCCCGTGGTCCAACCCGCACACCGATCCGCACACCGATCCGCACACCGATCCGCACACCGGCGTCGCAAGGCACTCACGAGAAGAGCCCCATGGTGCGAGCCGCGAAGCGGCGTCGAAGCGGACTCACCATGTCCAGACCCAGCAATGCTGCCGATCGTACATGCCCCGGCAAGGATGCCTTGCCTCGAAAACCGCGAGCCAGCGTATCGGTGAAGCGCACGACATGCTGTTGATCGGCCCGCCTGGCCGCCACGAACGCCGACAGCAAGTCCGGATCTCCGGGATCGCCATCGCCCTGCTGCGCCAGCAGCTGCAACAGAGACTCGACATCACGCATGGCCAGGTTGTATCCCTGTCCGCCCACCGGATGCAGCAAGCGCACAGCATTACCGAGCAACAAGGTACGGGATGCTGTCTGCGCCGTCGCTTCGATACGCACCAGCGGCAGTACCAGCCGCGGACCCACCGCGGCAAAACGCCCGAGACGGAAGCCGAAGCGCGATTGCAGACGAGCCAGATAAGCAGCATCGTCCAGCGCCCTGATCGGTTCCTGCTGTTCGGTTTCAATGCAATCCACCACGTTCATATACGGCCCCTTGCGCGGCAGCAGAGCCAGCGGACCGCTATCGGTGAATCGCTCATGGGCGACATCGTCATGCGCATCCTCCAGCTGCAGCATGCTCAGCACCGCCGCCTGCTGATAGTCGACCTGTCGGGTACCGATACCTGCCGACTCGCGCACCACCGACCCCACACCATCGGCTGCAATCAGTAATCGACCGCGAACACGATCGCCACCTTCGAGCAGAACATCGACCGAATCCTCATGGTGACGCACGGCCACCACACTGCTGGACGTCCGGTGATCGACCGTCGATTGCGCCAGTAGCGGCTGCAGGGCACTCACCAGGTGCTGATTGTTGAGCACATGACCGAGCGCATCCACGCCCATTTCAGCGGCCCGCAATCGCGTGGTGCCGAAATACCCCTTGTGGGACACAACTACCTGACGGATGGCTGCGGCGTCCTCGGCCAGGGCAGACCAGAGTCCGTGCCGGGCAAACCAGCGCTGCGTACCCAGGCTCACGGCTGTACAGCGCTGCCGAAGTTGCCAGGCAGCATCTTCCGATTCGCCTTCATCACCGCTCAGGACCGGCCCCTGGGCATCCAGCAGCACAACCTGCCGCCCCTGAGCGGCCAGCACCTGCGCCAGCGGCAGGCCGACCAGGCCGGCACCGACGATGACGATATCCGCCATGGCGTGTTGCTCAGTCATTACCGGGCGCTGCGCATGTACGCTTCGATGTCCTCGACGCTCTTGACCACATCGGCGGTGATCACCTCATGGCCATCGCGCGTCACGACGATATCGTCCTCGATACGAATGCCGATGTTGCGATACGCCTTCGGTATTCGCCTGTCATCGCCAAGATACAAGCCTGGCTCCACGGTCAGCACCATGCCCGGTTCCAGCACGCGCCAATCGCCATTGATCTTGTACTCGCCGACGTCATGCACATCGATGCCCAGCCAGTGTCCGGTGCGGTGCATGTAGTAGGGTTTGTAGGCTTCCTGCTTGATCAGTGTCGGCAGCTTGCCCTTGAGGACGCCGATGTCGCGCAGGCCGCGTGTCAGCACCTTGACTGCCGCCTCGTGGGGCTGGTTCCAGTGATTGCCCGGCTGCACCGCCTCGATGGCGGCCAGCTGCGCTTCCAGCACGATGTTGTAGACGGTTTTCTGCGCTTCGCTGAACGTGCCATTGACCGGGAAGGTGCGCGTGATATCGCCGGCGTAGTTCGCCAGTTCGGCGCCTGAATCGATCAGCACCAGCTCACCATCCTGCAGCACATCGTGGTTCTCCGT
This sequence comes from uncultured Granulosicoccus sp., assembly GCA_947492525.1. GTDB lineage: Bacteria > Pseudomonadota > Gammaproteobacteria > Granulosicoccales > Granulosicoccaceae > Granulosicoccus. Next base: position 53,312 of record CANLNQ010000002.1, on the reverse strand, counting down.
GTAATGCAGAATGCAGCCATTTTCACCGCCACCCACGATCGGCAAAAAAGAATGCTCGGCACCGTGTGAGCGGTATTCGGCGATCAGTTCGGCTTCCAGCTCGTATTCGTGCATGCCGGGACGAGCCGCGCGCATGGCTCGGGCATGACCTGCGGCACTGAGCCTGGCTGCCTGACGCATGAGGCTCAGCTCGGTACGGCTCTTGATGACGCGCATTTCATCGAGGTGAAAATCCAGCGAGATGAAGGCATCCGGATCGCCCCCTTCACGCCGGCGACTGGAGCGCGCCTTGTTCAGCCAGCCCAGCAACTTTGCATCGAAGGCCAGGTCCTTGCCCAGGGTATGAAAGACCGACTGCTTGTTCTCCAGCAGACCCGGCAGAATATCGTCGATGTCACCGATCGGGAATGCGTCATCGGCCCCCAGCACCTCCGGCGCATCCTCCACCCCCAGGCGGCGGCCGTTCCAGGTTTCCTTCTCCGGATCGCGCTCCCGACAGAACATCAGATACTGCCCGGCACGCCGTCCGGGAATCAGCACCATGAGGGCGTCCGGTTCATCGAATCCGCTCAGGTACAGCATATTGCTGTCGGCCCGATAGGGGTACTCGGTATCACGGCTGCGAATGCTGGCGCGCGCAGCCGGTATCACGGCGATGGAGCTCTCCCCCATCGTGCGCATCAAGGCGCGGCGGCGACGTTTGAGTTCTGCATCCAGGCTCTTGCTGAATCGCTGCGTGCGGCGGCTGCCTTTGCTCATGAGGGTTTCTGTTGGGTTACAGGGGTAATGGGACGGAGCTCTTCGAGCACCAGCAGGACACCGACACGCACATATTCCAGCAATTCGGTATAGACCGCTTCATCGGCACCGCCCTCCTCGATCTCCACGGCATCGATTTCCTGAAAGTCGGCAATGATCTCGCGGCTGTCCTCGGGCAGGGGCTTCTGCCCACCCTGACCCATGGCAATGCCCACACCATAGGTGAATCCGCCACAGAAATCACCCAGTGCCCGGGTGCGCTGTTCCACCGGCACATCATCGTCCGGCAGGGCCGGTGAGAATTCCAGATCACTGTCGTTGAGCGCGCTCAGTGTCTGGGTGAACCACTCGTCCAGTGTCTTCAGTTCGGCCGCCTTCGAGGCAACAGATTCAGGTGACAGGGAGGCTGCATCCAGCAGCTCGGTGAACCACCGCGTCTTTGCCGCCGCACTCGACATCGAGCACAACAGACCGCAGCACAGCCCATGAATCTCGGCCAGCGGCAAGGGCAGATCGAGCCGCTCGATGGTGGTCGACAACGTTTGATTGGATAGCGTCACGGAAAAACCCGGTCATTGCCAGCAGAACAATACCCAAGTATACAATGCCATCAACGCAACCAGATGAGGCCTTCGCATGAGCCGTCCAGGATTAGATGAGCAGTTCGCGCTACTCGAGACACGACTGCAGGCCGTAATAGCGCTGTGTACCCGTTTGCGTCAGGAAAACGATGTCCTGCATCAGCAGCAGGCGACACTGGTCGAGGAAAGGGCTCGACTGATCGACAAGAACGAGACCGCTCGCAACAAGGTGGAGCAGATGATCGTGCGCCTGAAATCACTGGAAGTCAGCCAATGAACAAGAAATCCGTGGAACGCCAACAGGACGCGGCCGGCAATCGCCCTGCCCGACTGCGCATTCTGGACAAGGAAGTGCAGATATCCTGCAAACCCGGTGAGGAAGATGACCTGATGCAGGCGGCCGCGTATATCGACCGCTCCATGCGGGACCTGCGCAAACGCAATACCACCTCCAGCATCGAGAAGATCGCCATCGTCACGGCCATCAATACGGCCAATGCCCTGCTCAAGTCACGCTCACTCGAAGGCACTGCCCAATCGGCGGAGTCCGACAACAGCGAATTTGCAGAGCGTCTGTCGGAACTGAACAGCAGACTGGAAGCCTTGCTGGAAGAAAATGTCGTAATTTCGACAAACTCTACAGAGTAACCGGTGTTTCACTTTCAATGACACGCGATCATGTTAGGCTCTGAGTCGTATCTTCTGCGGTGCTCGTCATTTGGTTGGGTATATCCCTTGAGCCTAATTTCGCACCCCGGGGACGATCTGGTCGCTGTTGTTGTGCACGTCCGCTACGGCGGAAAGCCTGATACGGTTCCAGTTGTCCCCACCTGAACCGCTTGGTTCAAGGTAGCACACCAAAGACGGCACTCGTGGTTGATACTTTCATGACTCTATCCGACGCCGACAGGCGCCCCGACCTGCGACAGCGCTTGCGAAAACGCCGCAGCGAATTACCCGAGAGCATCGTTGCAGAGAATTCCCGGCTCATCGGCCGCCAGCTGATGCCCTCGCTGCAAGGGGCCAGACGCATAGCCGGCTATCTGGCATTCGGCAATGAGGTGAATGTGGAGGATGTGCTTGCACAGTGCCGCACAGCCCATTGCGAGACCTTCGTGCCACTGATCCAGGCTGACCACACCTTGCTGTTCTGTCCGCTGGATGAGAATACGGCCATCGTGCAGAACCGCTACGGTATTCGCGAACCGGCGCATGATCCACACGATTGCGTGGCACCGACAGCACTGGATGCCGTGCTGGTCCCCCTGCTCGGATTCGACACCCACTGTCATCGCATGGGGATGGGCGGCGGTTATTACGACCGCTCATTTACCCATCGGCGACATGCCGAGGCCGGCCCGGGGTCGCCATCGACGCCGGCCACCTCACCCCTGCTGATCGGCGTGGCTCATCAGCTGCAATGCGTGGAGCGCCTGACCCCGCAGTGGTGGGACGTCCCGCTGGACATGGTCGTCACCGAACGACACATCTATCGCAGGAACAGCGAATAGGCCTCGTTGTCGGTCTCTTCCTGCCCGGTGAAACCGAGCTGGGCGATGAATTCCTCCAGCTTGCCCTCATCGCCCTCGGGGACCGACATGCCGACCAGCACTCGCCCATAGGCGGCACCGTGATTGCGGTAGTGAAACAGGGTGATGTTCCAGCTCTGCCCCATCGCCGAGAGAAAGCCGAGCAAGGCGCCGGGCCGTTCGGGAAAGGCAAAGCGATAGAGTCGTTCCGAGGAGATGCCCGCAGCCCCACCGATCATGTGGCGCAGATGCAGCTTGGCCGTATCGTTATGGGACATGTCCAGTACCGGATAGCCCTTGTCGGTCAGTCTCTGCACCAGAGCATCCCGCTCCTGTGCACCACCGGGCATTTCCACGCCGGCGAACACATGGGCGGTACCCGAGTCCGCGTAGCGGTAGTTGAATTCGGTGATGGCCCGCTTTCCCAGTGCCTGACAGAAAGCGAGAAAACTACCCGGTTTCTCCGGGATGCTCACCGCCAGCAGCGCTTCGCGGCTCTCGCCCACCTCGACCCTCTCCGCCACATGACGCAGCCGATCGAAATTGATATTGGCGCCACTGGTAACCGCAATCAGCGTCTGGCCACTGATCTGTCGATCCTGCACATAGCGCTTCATGCCCGCAACGGCCAGCGCACCGGCAGGCTCGGTCAGTGTTCGCGTCTCGTTGAAGATGTCCTTGATGGCGGCTGACATCTCGTCGACACTGACCAGAATGACCTCATCCAGATACTCGCGACAGACTTCGAAGCAGTGCTTGCCGACCTGCTTGACCGCCACGCCATCGGCAAACAGACCCACCTGCGGCAGCACGACCCGCTCATCGGCCGCCAGAGAGTCATGCATCGAAGCGGCATCGATCGGTTCGACACCAACGATCCGCACTTCGGGACGCAGATACTTCAGATAGACACTGATGCCGGCGGCCAGACCACCACCGCCAACGGGCACGAACACCACATCCATCGGTTCCGGCTGCTGTCGGCAAAGCTCTACCGCCACCGTGCCCTGACCGGCAATGGTGTCCGGGTCGTCGAAGGGATGAATGAAGGCAAAGCCTCGCTCTTCCCCGAGCGCCAGCGCATGTGCCAGAGCTGTATCAAAATCATCCCCGTGCAGAATGGCCTCGGCACCCAGCGCACGTACGGCTTCAACCTTGATACCCGGCGTGGTCTGCGGCATGACGATGACCGCCTGGATACCCAGCTGGCGCGCAGCCAGGGCAACCCCTTGTGCGTGGTTACCAGCCGAGGCTGCAATAACCCCCGGCACCGATTGCACCTGCAGCAGTTTGTGGATGCGGTTGAAGGCGCCCCGGCACTTGAAGGAGAACACCTGCTGTTCATCCTCACGCTTGAGCAACACGGTGTTGTCCAGCCGCCTCGACAATGAGGGGGCCGCATGCAGACGGGTCTCGACTGAGACATCATAGACTCGGGCAGAGAGAATGCGTTTGATATACTCGGCTTGTAACTGGCTCATCAATCGCCCGTGCCCGGCTGGTGTGGAATGGAATCCGCAAATGTACTCGGTTTGCCGTCGATGAACCAGCCAATGGCACCATTCCATACACTTATACCTCAGGTTCGACAATCCATCGTGCATCCCGGAAAACAGGCAGCGGCCATGGCCGCGCTCGAATACGTCCAGAACGACAGCCTGCTAGGCGTCGGTACCGGTTCTACCGTCAATGTCTTCATTGATGCGCTGGCCGCCTCGGGCACCCGCATCGGCGGCGCCGTGGCCAGTTCCATTGCAACCGCTGAACGACTGCAATCGCACGGCATCGAGGTGCTCGATCTGAATCTTGCCGGCCAGCTGGAGCTCTATATCGATGGCGCTGATGAATCCGACCCCGGCCTGCGCCTGATCAAGGGCGGTGGCGGTGCCCTGACTCGCGAGAAGATCATTGCCTCCGCCAGCCGCGAATTCATCTGCATCGTCGACCAGAGCAAGCAGGTCGAGGTACTGGGCGAATTCCCGCTGCCCGTGGAAGTCATTCCCATGGCACGCAGCTTTGTCGCCCGCGAGATCGTCAGACTGGGCGCCGACCCTGAATACCGCGAAGGTCCGGCCACCGACAACGGCAACATCATCCTCGACTGTCATGGCTTCTCCATCACCGACCCCATTGGTCTGGAGGCCGCAATCAATGCCATCCCCGGTGTCGTGACCAATGGACTGTTCGCCGCCAGAGGCGCCGATCTGCTGCTGGTGGGCCATGACAACGGCGATGTGGAGACGCTCAAGGCCGCTGCTGCAGACTGACGGCAGCGTCGCAGGGTAACAGCGCTTTCCGATCAACTTTGGGGGGACTGTCGGGGGTCTGTCTTTACCGGGCTCTCTATCAGGGCTTCCTATTCGGACTCTCTTTTCGAACTCTCCCTTCGAACGCTCTCTCCGGGCGTTCTATCCGAGCTGCTTGTTCGAGCCGCTTGTTCGAGTTGCTTGTTCGAGACACCTGCTCGAGCTGCTTGTTCGCGCCGCCTGTTCGAAACTGTCCTTCAGACCCGATCAGACCTCCTCGTCCGATTCTTCGTCTTCAAGCGGTATTTCAAGGGTGATACGTGTGCCCTTCTCCAGGTTGCTGGCGGCCACCTTGCCGCCGTGCAGCGACACCACACGCGCCACCAGTGCCAGCCCCAGACCGATGCCCTTGAACTGCCCGGCAGTCTTGGCATCGCGTCTGAACCGTGTGAACAGCTGGCCCAGCATGGCAGGATCGATGCCCACGCCCTGATCATCGATTGTCAGCTCCGCATTGTCACCGCGACGAACCAGGCGCACGGTGATGACGGTGCCTTCGGGTGAATACTTGATGGCGTTGCTCAGAATGTTGCAGATCGCCCGTTCCAGCGAGGCAGCGTCGCCGTTCACCCACAGATCATCGTCATCGGATTCGAGCTCCAGATCGATCTGCTTGCTCAAGGCCTGCGGCTGCATCTGATCGAGTGAATTGTCCAGTATGCCGTTCAGGTACACCGGGGTGAACTTCAGCTCCGACAGGCTATCGGCACGGGCAACGTGCAACAGATCATCCATCATCGACAAGGATGTCTTGATGTTCTGCTCGACCCGGGGATCGCCGTTGTGCTCGAGCAGATACAGCGCCGAGATCAACGGTGAACGCAGGTCGTGCGACAGGTAGTCCACCATTTCCGCACGCGCCCGTTCGGCGGTCCGGATGTCGGTCACGTCCAGCACGCTGGCACAGATCAGACGATCGGTCAGGCGCTCACCGACGGCACTGAAGTTCACCACCAGCTCGCGCTCGCCGACGCTGTAGATGACCTGCCAGGACTGACTCTCCAGCACCAGTTGATCGAAATGACTGCGGCCATCCTCCGTCTGCAGCTTGCGACCGATGCAACCGAGAAAGTCGATGAATTCCCCGCGCTCTTCGAATGTGGGCACCATGCGGTAGAGCAAGGGATTGGCGCGGATGCATTCGCCAGCGGCATTCCAGACGGCAAAGCCCATGGGGCTGCCGTCGAGTATGGTGTCGGAGAACACCTTGACGTTGCGCAGCCACTCCAGCTGTTCACTGAGTTTCAGGGTATTGGTCTGCAGCTTCTCGATGGAACCACTGAGTTTGCCCGCATCGCCTCGTGAACGTACGCGGGCCAGATTGTTCACGTATTGCGTGATCGCACGACTGTAGTCCGTATTGCTGAAGACGATCTCGATATGCAGTGGCAGCTTGCCCGGATACTGGCGGGCGTAGACGCCATGACGCATCCGCCAGCTGGCCTCGCCGCCGGTGACGCGACGCTCCGGCAGCCCCTCCCCGCCCGTGTAGATCTCGCCACCGGAACTGAAGCGCCAGCCACGTATCGGCAGATGGCGCTGAGCGGAACGGAAGAAGGCGGCCAGCAGCTCGTTGCTCTGTGCATCACGCCGTGGCATGTGCGGTTCCAGCTTGGCCTGTTCCCGCATCAGATACCGGTTGACATAGTCCAGGCGATGCCAGCTCCACAACAGATAGCTGCCCAGCAGCGGCAAGGCTGCCGGCAGCGGTGGATACCAGAGCTGAAAGTAGCGATACAGGACGAAACTGCAGGCAATCGGCACACAGGCGCCGACAATGGCTGACACCAGCACCCAGCGCGGCGGTGCTCGCGAGTACAGCAGCAGCATCAGCGGCAGCAGCACCAGGGCCAGAACGATATTGGCAAACGGCCCGATCGTGATGACCAGGCTCTGGTCGCGCAGTGCCGAGAACACATTGGCATGAATCTCGACACCGGGCACCGGCTGATCAAGTGCCGATACCGGCGTGGGCACGACATCGCCCAGCCCCGTGGTGGTCAGGCCCACGAACACGATCTTGTCCTTGAAGCTCTCGGGCGGCACCGTGCCTCTGATGATATCCACCACCGAAATACGCTCGAATGCGCCGTTGGGACCGTAGAAGGGAATCAGCACCTCGTTATCCTCGATCCACAAGCCCTGCTTCTTGTCGCGACTGACGCGACGCCCGGGTAGCGGCTCGGGCAGATCCAGCTCCACGGCCTCCAGCGCTGCCAACGACAAGGCCGGCCAATGCGGCTGAATGAATCCCGATTTCAGGTAGACGCGGCGAACGATGCCGTCATCATCGATAGGCAGGAAGATATGTCCCAGATGATCCACATGACGCGTGATGGCCGATATCGGCAGGGATTCGATGGCCGCCGAACCGCGCCCCCCTTCTGTCAGCACCGGCAGGACCGGTGTCGGCAGGGCCGCAATCGCATCCACCAGTCGCCGGTCACCCGCCGAATCGTCGGAACGCTCCACGTACAGCAGATCCAGCACGACCGCTCTTGCATCCTGCAACTGCTCCAGCAGCTGCGCCTGCAGATCGCGTGGCCATGGCCAGCGACCCAGCTCTGCCAGACTGCGCGGATCGATACCCGCGATCACGACATCCTCAGGTACCACGCGCTGGTTGGCCCGTACCCAGCTGTCATGCAGCAGACGATCGACCTTGCGCGTCGCCTCACTCCATTGCAACAGCCACACGGTGATCAGCAGCGTACACAGGAACAGCAACAGGCCCTTGACGGTAATCCTGCGCTGTCTGGGTATCGCGACGCCCTTCACGTATCAATGCGCTTGTCAGTGACAGGGGTGAGGCAATCAGGTGGTCGCGGTGTGCTCTTCCAGACGATAGCCGTGCTGATAGATGGAGGTCAGCTTCCAGCGCTCGGAGGCCAGCAACTTGAGTTTCTTGCGCAAGCGGCTGGCATGCGTGTCCACCGTGCGTGTATTGAGCTCGGCCGATGTTCCCCAGACCGATGTCAGCAGATGCTGCCGGGACAGAACGCGACCGCGGTTGCGGAACATGAACAGCGCCAGCTCGTATTCCTTCTCGGTGAGCTTGATCACCTCGTCATTGAGGCGGACCTGCCGGTTGGCAGTATCGAACACATACGGAGGACATTCCAGGATCTCGACTTCCGGTTGCGCGCGTCGTGCCAGCGCATAGAGTCGCGCCAGCAGTTCATGCTGACGTACCGGCTTGGCCAGATAGTCGTCAGCCCCTGCGCGCAGGGCCGTGACGATATCTTCCTCGGCCTGCCTCGCCGTGGCGAAGATGACCGGAATATCGCTGGTGAGCGTCTTGCGGATCCAGTGCAGCACTTCCAGTCCGGAACTGCCGGTCTGCAGCGTCCAGTCAAGTACGACCACATCGTAGGTCGACTTGCGAAACGCGCGCTGGAAGTCCTCGGCCGTGTTGAACACGCCGCAATAGTAGCCCTTGCTTTCTATCCACCCGCTGACGCGAGCGGCCTGCTCGAGGTTGTCCTCCAGGAGGGCAATCCTCAAGTTCTGCCTGTCACTCATGACGATTCTCGACATTTCAATAGTACGGAGTTTCGCTTAATGCGCGATCAAGTGCAAACGGGTGCATTGGCGTGCAAAACGAAACGATAGCGGGAGCATACTCGGGTTATCGTCACTTGAGAACGAATCAGCGCCCCAAGTGTGCGCCTGATTCATGAATTTCGGCGCTATCCAGCGGGTACATTCCATCGCCAACGGCCACTCGAGTCGCCATCTGTCGCGTTCTTGCGACTTCCTGCCCGCATTTGCCGGTATCTGCCGACTTCTGAAGACTTTTGAGGACATCTGACCACTTCTGCCGTCCTCTGCCGTCCTCTGCCGTCTGCCGTCTGCCGTCTGCCGACTCGATACTGCCGGCAACCGTTCCCGTTCCGCCCTACGCCTGATTGAGCGCCAGGGGATTGAAATAGTGACGCCCACCCTCGAATTCGCTGATGCGCTCGGCCAGCCTCGAGACCTCCGCCGGATCATCGGCCAGATTGATATCGGCCGTATTCACGATCAGCAACGGCGTCTGGGTATAGCCATGAAAGAATCGCTCGTACAGCGCGCTGAGCTGCTGCAGATAGTGACTGTCGATGCGTTGCTCATGACTGATTCCGCGACGCTCGATACGTTCGATAAGCCTCTCCAGCGGTGCCTGCAGATAGATGACCAGGTCCGGGCGCGGCACGGCCGCAACCTGCTGATCGTACAGATGTGAATACATCCACCATTCCGTGTGGTCCAGCGTCAGCTCGGCGAACAGCGGGTCCTTGTCGATCATGAAATCGGCCACGATCGGCTGTGAGGGCTTGACCACTGCAGGATTACGCAGCAATTCCAGTCGGGATACCAGAAAATGCATCTGCGCGTGAAAGGCAACGCCTCGCGGATCCTTGTAGAAGGCCTTGAGGTACGGATTGTCGGCATCGGCATCAGACAGCAAACTGGCCTTGAACTTCTTTGCCAGCTGCCGGGCCAGTGTGGATTTGCCCACGCCAATCGGGCCTTCTATGGCAATGTACTGATATTTCATATAGTGGATTGTAGCCGCAGAATCGGCATTCTGCCAACCCTGGCTCGTCACCATGAAACCTGCCGTAATTCGGCATCGACCGCCGGGCGGTCACTCCACGGACAAGGCCCCACCGGGAAGTCGCTGGATACCCAGACGCGGACACTGTTGCTGCAGTTGCACCACAGACTTGCCCTGCCCCCTGCCACCGGGCACGGTCAGGTTCTCGTCCAGCTCTGCCAACGGCCACAGAACGAAGGAGCGCTCGCTCAGCCCCGGATGCGGCACGCTCAGATCAGGCTCGTCGATGATCTGTTCGCCGAACAGGATGATGTCAAGATCCAGCGGTCGCTCGCCCCAGCGTCTGCCGTTGGCCAGCCTGCCGTGCTCCCGTTCGATGGATTGCAATCGCCCCATCAGCGCCCGGGCCGTGCCACGGTAGTCGAAGCGGCACACGGCATTGATGTAGTCCGGCTGGTCCTGAGGCCCCATGGGTGCAGTCTCGTACAGGGACGAGCAGACCAGCATCGACACCCCCTCCAGATCGGCAATGTCACCCAGAGCGCGCCGCAGATGCGACTCGCGATCGCCCAGATTGCTGCCCAGCGCCACATGAACCTGCACGGGCGGATGATCCAGCGTCACAGTCAGTCTGCCGCAGGTCCTGACGAACCGGACGGGCCCGACGACCCCTGATTGCCAGCCGGTGGCTTGCGGCGTCTGCGACGACGACGCTTGCGCGGCGGCTTGTCGGTCTTCGCCTTGAGCGCACCCTCCGGCTCAGGCCGATCCAGAGCCTCATCACCCTCGTCGCTGTCATCATCCGTCGAAGCTGCTCCGCTCTTGCCTCGCTTGTCGGGCCAGATATCGTTGACCACCGGTCGAGTGGACGCAGCCTCGCCGCGTTTTTCCTCATCCAGTGTCTGCACGCGAGTCCACCACTTGGCACTGGCCTGCAGCCGCTCATCGATGGTGGCTCGCAGACACAGGAAGTCATAGGCGGCCCGGAAGCGCCGGTCTTCCATCAGACGCAGGGCGCGCGCGCCCTTGAGTCGTTCCAGGCGTGGCTGCATCTGCCAGATTTCCTTCATCGGCCCGGAAAAGCGCCGTGGAATGGAGATGACCCGCAACTGCGTGGACAGCACGGAATCAGCAGCGGCCATCAGTGCATCGTTGACCGGCATACCGGCCTCACAATCGATTTTCGCCTGCTCCTCGATATCCGGCCACAGCATGAAAGCCAGCAGATAGGCCGGCGTGATCGGCTTGCCCTGCGCCACTCGTCGATCGGTATTGCTCAGCGCCGCATCGAGCATGCTGACCAGCTTCTCATCGCCCGCCTTGAGCCGTTTGTCGAGCAATGGAAACAGATAGCGCAGCAGATCCTGTTCACGAACCGCATGAAAGCTGCGCAGCGCATAGCCACCCTGGAACAGCTTCAGCACCTCTTCGAACAATCGCGGCGGGGGCGTTGCCTTGAGCTCTCCCCGTACCTGCTGCATGGCCGCAAGGGTGGACGGGTCGATATCGAACTTCAGCTTGGCTGCCAGACGCACGGCGCGCAGAACCCGCACCGGATCCTCCTCGCAACGTGTCACCGGGTCGCCTATCAGACGAAAGACACCGGACTCCAGATCCGCCAGCCCGCCCACGTAATCCACGACCGAGTCGTCGGCGATGTTGTAGTACAAGGCATTGACCGAAAAATCGCGCCGGTAGGCGTCTTCCTCGATGGAACCGAAGACATTGTCCCGGACGATGCGCCCGGCCTTGCCGATCTCGCCCCCTTCGCCCTTGCTGTGAGCCGCACGAAAGGTTGCCACTTCGATGATCTCGCGACCATAGACGACATGCACCAGGCGAAAACGCCGACCAATGATGCGCGAGTTGCGGAACAGGGCGCGAATCGTCTCCGGACTGGCGTCGGTGGCCACGTCGAAGTCCTTGGGCTTCAGGCCCACCAGGGCGTCGCGAACCCCGCCACCCACCAGATAGGCGGAGTGACCGGCTTCGTGCAGCTTGTCGAGCACCTTCAGGGCAGAACGGCCGATCTGTTTACGGGTAACGGCATGTTCGCCCGCCGGGACGATCAAGGGCCCGCGGGCCTGCTTGCCCGAGGCACGGCGCTTGCGTTTGCGGGGTGGCTTCTGCTGCTCCTTGCTCGCGGCAGCACCACTGCCCTCGGGCTGGGATAGCGCCGTCTCATTCGGGGCCTGCGCGGGTGTACCGAGCATCTCCCGAGTCTTGTTCAGTGCCGAGCGTGACAGCCCGGTCAATCGTTTAAGCAATCGAATCTCCATCTGCGTCGCCACCCGAGTCTTCTTCGGAGGTATCATTCCGGTTCTGGAACCGAATGATCTGACGCCGTTGTTTCTTGGATGGCCGACCTTCTCCGGCCAATCCTGCGTGTGCCATGCGATCGCTCTTCAGGCGCTCGCTGAGGTCTCGTCTGGCTTGTTGGCTTTCAGCCGTTTCTTCATACAGGGCTTGCGCTTCGGAGGCTGGTCGCCGCTGATCGTTCAATGCCAACACCGTCACGACGAATTCGTAAGGTATCTTCTCGATCTGGACGACATCGCCAACCAATACCTGCCGGGAAGCCTTGATACGCTGGCCTCCGATGCGGACGCGATTGCGCGAAATTGCCTCGCTGGCAAGACTGCGCGTCTTGAAAAAGCGCGCAGCCCACAACCATTTATCTATTCGTACCCGATCTACCATTGAACAAAGGCTAATCCCATGCAGTGCTACATCTATCGCAGCTCGATCAAGGAAGGATTGTACGTGTATCTTGCCGAAGAGGACGGATTGGAGAAACTTCCGGAGCCCGTGCTCAAGCAACTGGGAACGCCCGAGTATTCCATGACGCTGGAACTGCACCCCGAGCGCAAGCTGGGCCAGGAAGATGCAAGCGTTGTTCTGGGCAACCTGAAGTCGCAGGGTTTCCACGTGCAGATGCCACGGGATATCGAAAAGATACTGCAATCCATTGCACAGTCAGCGCAGCAGAAGCACCAGGGTGGCAACGACTGATACGCAACGGGCTGTTTCCTGTTACCCGTTGTTCCTCCTTGAATCATCCTATCATGTCTGATGATCGGCAATCCCTTGGGTCAGAAATACTGCTGCGCGTAGCGATGACCGCGCAGCAGCCCGTGATTCATCAGTCCCTGGGAGCGGTCTGCAAGGGGCCTTCCTGAGCCGCAAAGTAGGCAGCCAGGTCCGCAATGTCCTCATCTGACAAGGCGACGGCAAAGCCTGCCATGATGGCGTTTTCCCGTGATCCGTCACGATAGCTCTTCAGAGCATGTTCCAGGTAGCTGGCATACTGACCCGCCAGGATCGGGTAGGTCGTGATCTCACCGATTCCCTGTGCACCGTGACAGGCCGCGCAGGTAGCGGACTTCTCGGCACCCGCCTTGGCATCGCCGCCAGCCTGTACGGCTCCGGCAGACAGACCCATGGTGAGGAAGATTCCAACGGCCGCAGTACCGCGAACGAGTGAGGCGATGCGTGAGGTCGAACCCATGATGTTATGGCGCATGATCATTGTCTATTTGGCTCCCTGAGCCGCAAACCAGGCAGCAATATCTTCGATATCCTGATCGCTCAGCAAACCGGCATTGGCTTGCATGGTGGGATGCGAACGTGTCTGGTCACGGTAGGCATGCAGCGCTGCAGCCAGGTATTCACGGTTCTGACCGGCGATGCGAGGCACGTGATAGGTCGGGTAGGTATTGATGTAATGCTTGATACCATGACACCCCAGGCAGGTATGGGCTTTCTCGCCGCCTGCGGCTGCGTCGCCTTCGGCCAGCGCCAGGCTGCCGGGAAGAAGCACACAGGCTGCAACGCCCAGCAACGCGGCTCGGCACAGGCGTGCACCCGCTTCGAGAGTATTCCGGCCTGTGGCGTAAAACGCGAATGCTCCGGACGAATGCTTGGTCAAAGATTGACCGCTGCTCGCCCCGGCGGCTGTGTCACACGTGGATTTCATTGATCAACTCGCACCAAGTTCTTGAATAGTGAGTGGGTGGCTTTCCCGTGGAAAAACCCCAGACTGCCAATTCTAGCGGCAGATGCGCATAGCGCCAACCGCCGATTGCGTTAATTTTAGTCGGCGGCGCCCTTCGATGCATCTCCGAGCGCCCCTCCGCGCGGTCGAAACAGCGGATGTCGACCGCACGCAATCCGCAGGTTACGCGAAATGAAATCCTGCCGATCACACGAACACTATCGGCAGCAAGACCAGCCGGCAGAACCCTCAGTGCTTGCAAGAATCGGACAGATCGCACATCAGCGACCTGTCCGTGTCACCGGATCAGGCTTTCAGCGCAAGAAACATCTCGTTCATGCGCTTGACGAATCCGGCACTGTCTTCCAGTTGCCCGCCATCGGCCAACAGTGCCTGGTCGAGCAGCAGATGCGCCCAGTCCTTGAAGCGATCATCATCCTGCTCCTTGTCCATCAGATCCAGGATGGGGTGGGTCGGGTTCACTTCCAGCACGGGCTTGGTGCTGGGCAGCTCATGCCCGGCCTGCTTGAGCAGCTGCTGCATGTGCAGCGCCATGTCGTGCTGCCCCATGACCACACAGGCCGGTGATGAGGTCAGTCGAGTGGAGGCACGCACATCACTGGTGCTGTCGGCCAGAACCGTCTTGATGCGTTCGATGGTCGGCGCCACGGCTTCAGCCTTCTTCTCCTTCTCGGCCTTGTCCTCGTCAGACTCCTTCTCGACACCTTCGATGGCAGACAGATCCAGATCACCCTTGGCGATGGATACGAAGGACTTGCCATCGTATTCATTGAGGTAGGACATCATCCACTCGTCGACCCGGTCGTGCATCAGCAGAACCTCGATGCCCTTGTCGCGGAAGATCTCCAGATGGGGGCTGTTCTTCGCTGCCTGGTAGCTGTCCGCCGTGATGTAGTACAGCTTGTCCTGACCTTGCTTCATGCGCGCGATGTAGTCATCCAGACTGGTCAGTTCACCGGCCTTGTCGTTATGACTGGTATCGAAGCGATACAGCTTGGCAACCTGTTCCTTGTTGGCGAAGTCCTCACCCGGTGCTTCCTTGAGGCATGCGCCGAACTCGTTCCAGAAACCGGCGTAGTCCTCGGGCTGCTTCTCTGCCATCTTTTCCAGCATGCCCAGTACGCGCTTGATGGATGCACTGCGAATGGCATCGATGATCTTGTTGTCCTGCAGAATTTCGCGAGACACGTTCAGTGGCAGGTCGTTGCTGTCCACCAGACCACGCACGAAACGCAGGTAGCGCGGCATCAACTTCTCGGCTTCATCCATGATGAAGACACGTTGCACGAACAGCTTGATACCGTTGCGCTGGTGATTGCCGTCATACAGATCAAATGGCGCTTTCTTCGGGATGTACAGCAGCGAGGTGTATTCCTGACTGCCTTCCACGCGGTTGTGCGACCAGGTCAGCGGATTTTCGTAGTCGTTGCAGACCTGCTTGTAGAAATCCTGATACTCCTCGTCCTTGATGCTCGACTTCGGGCGTGTCCACAGAGCCGAGGCGTCATTGACCTGCTCCAGCTCGGCCTGCTGCGGCTCTTCGGCCGGAGCATCCTCACCTTCGGCGGGCTCTGGTGCCGGAGGCACATCGCCAAGCATCATGATCGGGAAGGTGATGTGGTCGGAGTACTTCTTGATGACACTGCGCAGGCGATAGGAGTCGAGAAATTCCTTCGCTTCCTCCTTGAGCGTCAACGTGATTTCGGTACCTCGTGAGGCCTTTTCCACCGAGGCCAGGGTGTAACCACCGCTGGCATCGCTTTGCCACAGAACCGCGGCATCTGCCGGTTCGCCGGCCTTGCGCGTCAGCAACTGCACGGAGTCGGCCACAACGAAGGCTGAATAGAAGCCCACACCGAACTGACCGATGAGCTTGGCATCGACTTTCTGATCACCTGTGAGTGATTCCAGGAACTGCTTGGTTCCGGACTTGGCAATGGTACCGATATTGGCAATGACCTCGTCGCGATTCATGCCGATGCCGTTATCGCTGACCGTGACCGTACCGGCGTCTGCGTCTACGCTGACGATGATGCGCAGATCAGGATCGCTTTCCAGCAGGCTTGCGTTCTCGATGGATTCGAAACGCAGCTTGTCGCAGGCGTCGGAGCTGTTGGAAATCAGCTCGCGCAGGAAGATCTCCTGATTGCTGTACAAGGAATGGATCATCAGCTGCAGCAGCTGGTTGACCTCGGCCTGAAAGACCATTTTCTCGCCATCCACTGGCGTCTGTCCTTCTGCAGCAGTGCTGTTGGCTGAGGCTTCGGTGTTGTCACTCATACGGCAAATCTCCGGGTATTCTCAGACATTGAGTAGTTGAAGTGTCGACAAGATCGGGGCATGGTCGGCATAAATCAAGCCGCGCAGGCTGCAAGGATGGCAGCATTCAGCCACACCGTCATGTTACCCCGGGAGACAGCGCCGGCGGCACGGGCGCAAACCGGCAAGACCGCCGGGGCAGACAACCCTGGCTTGCAGTACCTTGTAGCCGGACACGCAAAAGGCTGCCTTGCGGCAGCCTTTCATTGACCAGCGGACATCCTTTGCAGCCGAGGTCAGGTACCCTGGCCTGCCCCACCGCGAGGCGAGGCGGACAACAGAAAAGTCTGGACTTACAGCTTTTCCTTGATACGGGCAGCGCGACCAGTCAGTCCACGCAGGTAGTACAGCTTGGCGCGGCGAACGTCGCCACGGCGCTTGACTTCGATGTCAGCCACGAGCGGGCTGAATGTCTGGAATACGCGCTCCACACCTTCACCGTGTGAAACCTTGCGAACCGTGAATGCCGAATGCAGACCGCGGTTACGCTTGGCGATGCAAACGCCTTCGAATGCCTGCAGACGCTCGCGGTCGCCTTCCTTGACGCGAACCTGTACAACAACCGTGTCACCGGCGGCGAACGCAGGCACGTCCTTGCCCATTTGCTCGGCATTGATTTCGTCGATGATCTTGCTCATTACTCTTGCTCTTCGATAGTAGCCATCGGAGCCTGTCAATCAGACGAACCGAGGCTGGTTAGAAATAACTTGTCTTCCTTCGTCAGATCGGCGCTTGCGAGCAGATCCGGACGTCGGTCCCTTGTTCTTGCCAGAGATTGCTGACGACGCCAGCGCGCTATGGCCTTGTGATCGCCCGACAACAACACTGCCGGCACCGTCTGGTCATCGAAAACCTCGGGCCGCGTGTAGTGCGGGCAATCCAGCAACCCATCAAGACCGAAGGAATCTTCCTCGGCCGACAACGGGTCACCCAACACACCGGGCTCCAGACGCGTTACCGCATCGATAATCGCCAGAGCCGCAAATTCTCCGCCGCTGAGCACAAAATCTCCCAACGACACTTCCTCATCGATCAGCCGAGTAATCACTCGTTCATCGACACCTTCATACCTTCCTGCCACCAGCGTCAGGCTGCCTTGCGCCTGAAAACGCCGGGCCATGGCCTGATCGAACGGCCTGCCCTGCGGTGACAGATACACCACCGGAGCACCGGGCAACACCTCCTTGCAAGAGGTGATCGCCGCGCTCAACGGCGCTGGCTTCATGACCATGCCGGGACCACCACCGAACGGTCGATCATCCACCGTACGATGTTTGTCTGTCGCGAAGTCCCTCGGATTGACCAGCGTCAACTCGAGTTGCCCCAGCGACCGAGCACGCCCGACGACACCATGTTCGAGCGCATCACTCACCAATTCGGGAAACAGCGTAACGACGCCTACCTGCACGTCAGAAATCCGGATCCCAGTCGATCGTGATGATTCTGTCTTTCGTGTTCACGTCCGTGATGACATCCGGCACCAGCCATGGCACCAGCACTTCACTGGATCCTTCCACTTCTTCGCGCTCGTCCGAGATCACGACAACATCATTGGCACCGGTTTCGAACAGACGATCGACCGGGCCGATCTGCACACCTTCCACCGTCTTCACCAGCATGCCGATGAGATCGGCCCAGTAATACTCGCCTTCGGCAGTATCCGGCAGAGCCTCACGATCGACCGCGATGGTTGCCCCGATCAGTGCATGCGCACCTTCCGGGGTATCCACGCCTTCCAGCTGAGCGATGATGGTTTTCCCCTGCGGCCTTCCCTGCAGCACCCGGACTTGCGTCCAGCTGCCGCGGTGCTCCAGCCACCACCCCTTGTAACCCACGATGTTATCGCGCGGATTGGTATCGGAATGAACCTTGACCCAGCCTTTCAGGCCATAGACCCCGGTGATATGCCCCAACAGGACACGATCAGCAGACACAGCAGAGGTACTCACCACAACGGTCCAGCGGGAATCAGGCTGCTGCTGAACTCACTTTGCGGTGGTTCTTGACGATCTTGGCAACGCGATCGCTCATCTGAGCGCCAACGCCGATCCAGTAATCGACACGTTCCATGTTCAGTTGAAGTTCAGTAGCGTCGCCACGAGCTACCGGGTTGTAGTAACCCAGACGTTCGATGTAACGACCATCACGACGTGCACGACTGTCCGTAGCAACAACGTGGTAGAACGGCTGCTTCTTAGCACCGCCGCGAGACAGGCGAATAGTGACCATGAGCCTAAATATTTCCAGATAATGTTATGACAAGGCCACACACAACAGTGCCGCCGAAAGGTAACTCCCAATGATACGCAATTTTCTATCCCGCGCCAATACCCCACAACAAAATAAATACCGCCCGGGTCGGACCATCGCAAGTCTCTGATACTAGGGTTGTTTCGACAGACCAACAGCCTTGATTAACCCTAAAAAGGGGTGAAACAGTAGCGATTTCACCCCTTCAAGCACGTCAAATCACTCGTGAATGTGCTTCAGCTCACACTCATCAATACGCCAGAGAACTCGACAACCAGCGCTCCGAGACCTGCAGCGGCTCATCACGACGCACCACATAGTCCTCCAGCTGATCCCGGGTCAGCTTGCCCAGACCGAAATAGCGGCTCTCCGGATTGGCGAAATAGAATCCGCTGACCGACGAGGCCGGCATCATGGCCAGGCTCTCGGTAATGCTGATGCCTGCATTGCCCAATGGGTCGATCATGCGCCAGATAACCTCTTTCTGCCGATGATCCGGATTGGCCGGATAACCCGGAGCTGGCCGGATACCCCGGTAGCGCTCCTTGATGAGCTCCTCGTTCTCGAGGGACTCATCAGCGGCATAGCCCCACAGGCGCGTCCGCACGTCACGGTGAAGGTACTCGGCAAAGGCCTCGGCGAGCCGATCGGCAATGGCCTTGGCCATGATGCTGCTGTATACATCGTTCTGCCGATCGAATTCCGCCACCAGCTCGTCCAGGCCCAGCCCCGCCGTCACGGCAAACATGCCGATGTAGTCTTCAACTCCCAGATCGGACGGCGCCACGAAGTCCGACAAGGACAGATTGTTCCGACCATCGGGGTAGCGCCGCTGCTGGCGCAGACAATGAATGATCTCGACCGGCTCCTGGCGAGACTCGTCAGCATAGACGGCAATGTCATCGACATTCACGCTGTTGGCCGGAAACAGGCCGATGACGCCCTTGGCGCTGACCTTCCCCGAACGGATGAAGTCTGCCAGCATGACCTGCGCATCGTGAAACAGGGTTCTGGCCTCCTCGCCCACCGTCGGGTCTTTCAGGATGCGTGGATACTTGCCACGCAGCTCCCAGGTATGAAAGAACGGCGTCCAGTCGATGTACTCGGCAAGCGTTTCCAGCGACACATCATCAATGACCGTGACACCTGGTGTTGCCGGTGGCGTGATGGGTGCTTGCTGCCAGTCGATCTGCAAGCCGTTGCTGCGCGCCTCTTCCAGACTCATGAGCTCCAGACGATTGGTCTTGTCCGCAAAGCGCTTGCGGAACCGCTCGTAGTCCTCTTCCAGCTCAGTCTCGAAGCGGGGCCGATGCTCTTCACTGAGCAGCGAACTGGCCACCTGCACACAGCGCGATGCGTCCATGACATGCACAACGGGTTGTGAGTATCGTTCGCTGATCTTCACCGCCGTGTGCATTCTGGACGTGGTCGCCCCACCGATCAGAAGCGGCAGCTCGAAGGACTCGCGCTGCAGTTCCTCGGCGACGTGCACCATCTCCTCAAGTGATGGCGTGATGAGACCGGAAAGACCGATCATGTCCACATCATGCGCCCTAGCCTCCTCCAGGATGCGACTGGAAGACACCATGACACCCAGATCGATCACCTCATAGCCATTGCACTGCAATACCACGCCCACGATGTTCTTGCCGATGTCGTGAACGTCCCCCTTGACCGTCGCCATCAGCACCTTGCCGGCGCTGCGCTGACCACCGGCCTCCTGCTCCATGTAAGGCAGAAGATGCGCAACCGCCTTCTTCATGACACGCGCACTCTTGACCACCTGTGGCAGGAACATCTTGCCTGCGCCAAACAGATCCCCGACGCGATTCATGCCATCCATCAATGGCCCTTCAATGACATCCAGCGGCTTCTGCATTTCCAGACGCGCCAGTTCGACATCCTCTTCGATGAAAGCATCCAGCCCCTTCACCAGCGCGTGCTCGATGCGCTCCGTGAGCGGCAGATCGCGCCAGGCGTCGGTCTGCTTCTCGGCCTGTTGATTGTCTCCCCGATACTTCTCGGCAATGTCCAGAAGGCGATCAGTGGCATCCTCTCGTCTGGCCAGCACGGCATCGGTAACCGCCTCCACCAATTCCTCGGGCAGCTCTTCCAGCACCGCCAGCTGACCGGCATTGACGATACCCATGCTCATGCCTGCCTGAATGGCGTGGTACAGAAAGACGGCGTGGATGGCCTCGCGCACGACATTGTTGCCTCTGAACGAGAACGAGACATTGGAGACACCACCACTGATCTGCACCTCGGGCATGTTCTGATGAATCTGCCTGACCGCCTCGATGAAGGCGATACCGTACTCATTGTGCTCGTCGATCCCGGTGGCGATGGCAAAGATATTGGGATCGAAGATGATGTCGCAGGGATCGAAATCCAGCTCCTTGCGCAACAAATCGTAGGCGCGCTGACAGATGCTGACCTTGCGCTCGATGGTGTCAGCCTGCCCACCCTCGTCGAAGGCCATTATGACAACCGCGGCACCGTAGCGCTGAGCCAGCTTCGCCTGACGGAGAAACTCCTCTTCCCCCTCCTTCATGCTGATGGAGTTGATGATGCATTTGCCCTGCAGACACTGCAAGCCTGCCTCGATGACCGACCACTTGGACGAATCGATCATGACAGGCACCCGCGAGATGTCCGGCTCGGACGCAATCAGGTGCATGAAACGCTGCATGACTGCCTTGGAGTCGAGCAAGCCTTCATCCATGTTCACATCGATGATCTGCGCGCCGTCATCCACTTGCTGGCGTGCCACATCCAGCGCTTCCTCATATTCACCCGACTTGATCAGCCGCAGAAACTTCGCCGAACCGGTCACATTGGTTCGCTCACCGACGTTGACGAACAGGCTTTGATCATCGATATTGCAGGCTTCCAGGCCGGACAGACGACAGGCCGAACTCACTGCCGGGATCTTGCGCGGACTTGCAGTTTCAAGAACAGCGCCTATGGCCGCGATATGTTCAGGCGTTGTTCCGCAGCAACCACCGACCATGTTCACGTAGCCCTCCTTCACCCATTTGCCGATCTCTTGCGCCATCTGCTCCGGGGACTCGTCGTAGCCACCGAAGGCATTCGGCAAACCGGCGTTCGGGTGCACGCTGACGTGCGTATCGGCGATGCGTGAGAGCTCCTGTACATGCTCACGCAGCTGCGCCGGGCCGAGTGCGCAGTTAAGCCCGATGAACAGTGGCTTGGCATGGCGAACCGAGTTCCAGAAGGCTTCCACTGTCTGACCCGACAGGGTGCGGCCTGAAGCGTCCGTTATGGTACCGGACAGTGCGATCGGCAAGCGCTCACCACGGTCATCAAAGGCCCGGTTGACTGCGAAGATGGCCGCCTTGGCGTTCAGGGTGTCGAAGATGGTTTCGATGAGGATGTAATCCACGCCACCGTCCATCAAGGCGTTCGTGGCTTCGTAATAGCACTGGTCGAGATCGGCGAAGCTGACGTTGCGAAACCCCGGGTCTTCCACCTTTGGCGACAAAGAAGCGGTGCGATTGGTGGGGCCGAGAACGCCAGCCACGAACCTTGGCTTGCTCGGATCCCTGGCGGTGGCCGCGTCGGCCCGCGATCTTGCCAGACGCGCGCTTTCCAGATTCAGCTCATGCACCAGCTCCTGCATCTCGTAGTCGGCCATGGAGATCGAATTGGCGTTGAAGGTGTTCGTTTCGATGACATCGGCGCCCGCCTCCAGAAAGGCGTCATGAATGTCGGCAATGATCTTGGGCTGGGTCAATGTCAGCAGATCGTTGTTGCCTTTCAGGTCGACCTGCCAGGAAGCAAAGCGCTCACCTCGAAAATCGCTCTCGCTCAGGGTGTGACCCTGGATCATCGTTCCCATGGCACCATCGAGCAGCACGATACGCTCGGAGAGGATGGCTCGCAGATCCGAGCCGCCGGACTTTTGCTCAGGCTTTTCCATTGACGATTCCGATATCGGTGAAGTTGAAGCCTTACATTATAAACATAAAGAAATCCTTATATCTTTATTTGTGCGGAGATGCGCCGACACGGAAAGGCGAAGTCACCGACCTGCGCCTGGCTCACACGGAGCCTTGTCATTCTCGATGACTGAGCACCAGCCTCACGCGGTGCGATCCGCATCTGTCGCCTGCCCCGTCTGAGCACCTCCTGTGCGGCTGGACCGCCCGAGGCGATTTGCACCCTGAAACATTGAAAGGTATCGCCAGAACCCGCCTGACACGTGCACTGCCCTTATCGGCACCATTGCGCCGGTGAAAACCCCGCTATAGGCGATTCATTCAATTGGTTCAAGGGTAAATTTCCTTTGTCGAGAACCACTTGTGGTGGTCCGACCCGAGGGGTTCCCGAGGAATTCGGGTGGGAACGTTGGATTTTTGACGGTGGGTGGTGGGTGGGGCGTCAAAGTTTGGGCAATATCAACAAACGTGCCGAAGTACCCAGGACAAGGCAAACAGGGGCTATTTCGTTACCTGTTACATTCTGGGTTGATTGCGTCGCCGATAAGTGCTTTTTCCGGTCCGGTACAGCAACCTCAGGAAACGGGAAAAAAAGCGCGCAAACGTTGTCAGAGCAGGCTTTCAGTGTTTCTACGCACTGTCACCCTTTACGTTCAAGCCCCTGTATTCACACTCCGGACAACTGACACCGAAAGGAAGCAAAAAGAACCCCCGACAAAACGGTAACCTTACGGCTTCGTAGCCCTTTTTGACGGACCACATTCGAAGATCCGCATATTCATTGGCCTGCAGGCGATTCCAGAATTAATGTTCATGCCAATTTTGATACAAAAGTCAGGATTTTGTGATTTACCGCAAAATCAAACAGGTATCAGGCACGAATTCTGCGAAACAGTCGTTAACTGTTTCCAGCCCAGCGCTCCTTGGTTGGAAGTACCTGAAATCGATGTACACAGGAATCAATGCCATGGGAATTCGCGCAAAGCTCGTTCTCTGTCTGTTGGCAGTATTGCTCCCGCTTGTGGCAGTCAGCCTTTTTTCCATCAATCTGTTGGATAAGCAGCTGGTTGAGCGAACCGAGTCCTCACTGTCCAACACGCAGCGCCTGGAAGCAGCCCGTATCAACGAAGTCCTGGCAAGTTATGCGCAGGACGCGAGGAACCTGGCCTCAGGCACACAGGTCAGGAGTTTCGTGACCGCCTGCAACATCTACCGTCGCGCCGTATCAAGCAACGCCGACCTTTCCGACATAGACAAGCTGCTGGCCACCCCGGTAGGTGGCATCGATGGCTATGCCATCATCGATCGTCGCAGCCTGTGGCCGTTGCAGCAGATGGCTCTGGCCCTGCAACGTCAGGCCGGCATCGTGGGGTCCAATGTGGTGGAACTCAGAATAGTCGATGCCGCCGGAGACACGCTCGGTGAATCCATGGGGTTCACCTGGGAGCCGGTAGTCAAGGACCTGCTGCGCCAGTCGATCTCTACCGTGAAAACGACCTTTGGCGACGCATTCGTCAATCCTGATGGTCGGCACCGCCTGGGCATGATCTCTCCTGTCATCAGTGAGCAGGGAGAAGTGGTGGGCGCCCTGATGCTCGAGACTCGCCTGCACCCCATCACCGACCTGGTCGCCAAGCATGAGGGCGTGGGACGCAGCAGCGAGGCGCACATCGCACAGCCGACAGCCGATGGCAGTGCGCAGATGATCACGCCGATGCGGTTCGATCGCAAGGCTGCCTTCAGAAAGATCATACCCGACGCTCTGAACCAGCCCATCAATCAGGCCTTGCACTCCCCTCGCAGCCGCATCCTTCATCACAAGGATTACCGGGGTGTCGACTCTGTGCTGGCCTTGCAGACCATACCGGCAACCGGATGGGGCCTGGTGGTGAAGGTGGACGCCGGCGAAGCCTTCGAGCCCGTTCAGGAGCTGCGGCAGGCACTGATCATCACCACCATTTCCAGTGTGATCTTCGTGCTGGTCTGCTACATGTTCTGTTTCGTGCCCATAGGCAATCGCCTGCAGCGTACGGCCTCGGCGGCCCGCAAGATCATGAACGGGGACCTCACTACACGCATCACCGACAACACACAGGATGAAGTGGGTCATCTGGCGAGAACCATCGACACCCTCGCCCGCGATCTGGAAGCCGATCAGAAGATGCGGGAGTCGGTTGAGGCACGGCTGCGTCACCAGGCACTGCATGATGAGCTGACCGGTCTGCTCAATCGCAAATACGCCAATTCCGTCATCCAGCAACTCGACAAGGATTCTCGCGGCCATCACTCCGTGATGTTCATCGATCTCAACGGTTTCAAGGATGTCAACGATCTCTATGGCCATGCCGCAGGCGACGAGGTTCTGGTCGCTGTCGCCGCCAGGTTGAGCAAGCAGATTGCCAGCACTGAAGGCATTACTCTGGCACGCTGGGGTGGCGATGAATTCGTGGTGATCCTGCCCGATTGCGATGAGGAAGCGGCAACGGCACTAGCCGTGTCATTGCACGACGCCTTCGATGAAGCCATCACGACCTCTGCCGGCATGCACTACATCAGCTGCAGCATCGGTCTGGCCACATCGAGCGATGCCAAGTCTCTGGATGAAGTGCTGCTGGAAGCCGACATCCTCATGTACGAACAGAAGAAGCGCCAGAAGAAGCCACGCAGCAAGGGCAGTATGGCTGTGCGCACCGTCGAACGTGCGCTGCACGAGGATCGGGTAGAGGTCTGGTTCCAGCCCATCGTGAGCCTCCACCAACCCGGAAACTACGAGATGTCGGGGGCCGAGGCGCTGGTACGCATACGCTCGCGAGAAGGCGGCATCATCATGCCCAAGGACTTTCTGCAGGATGTCGACAACAGTGATCAGGGCTGCGAGCTCGATCGCCGCATCCTGTGCAGAGCCCTGACCTCTCTGGCCCGGTGGCAAGCCGCCGGTGTCGTCGGCAAGGACTTCCAGCTGTCATTGAACATGACGGCTCGATCACTCAACGATCCGGCATTCAGCGCCATATTGAGCAACCAGCTGCAAAGCGTATCGATCGATGCTCGTAACATCGTGATCGAAATGCCCCATGATATCCAGGTCGATCCGCTGCTGATATCGCATCTGCGCATGCTGGGCATCACCATCGCGCTGGACAAGATAGGCGCTGATGCAGCAAGCCTCAGCCGTACCAACCGCCTGCAACCGGACATCGTGAAGATAGACCGACAGTGGCTCGGCGATGTCGTCGTGGCACCGCACATGGTATCGATCTGCAGAGAGCTGGGGCTGGAACTGGTGGTCGAGGGTATAGAAACGCGCGAACAGATGGCCGAGTTGCACGAACTGGGTGTCTCACGCTTTCAGGGCTATCTGTTCGATTCACCGCAGCGCCCGGTAGACTTCATCAGCCGCTGGGGTGAGTCGTCGCTTGAAGGACTGGGTGTACGGCTCAACCGCAATGTGGCGCTAAGGCTGGCCGGTTGAAGCAGGCGCGGTACCGCGGCGCCAGCTTTCGTAATAATAGCGAGCATCAGCCGAGGGCGTAAAACCCAGCTGATAACGGAACCGAGTGCCAGGGATGGCATAGTCGGGTACCAGGAACTCGATGCGCTGCTCGGCGCCTTCGCCGCGGGTCTGCCCGCGAAATACCGGATCGACGCCGCCGGAGAGCTGGGTGGAGATGCCGGCAATACGCACGATGAAGCGCTCCGGCAACACCGAGACCGTGTTGCCATCAGCATCAGCATCAGCATCAGCATCAGCATCAGCATCCACCAGTCTTGCCGATATCCTGATCTGTTGCGCCTGCTCGTCCCGCTGAATGACGATGTCGGTAAATTCCGGATACTGGGCGATATCCACCTCCTCGTACAATTCTGCCATCTGCTGTCGCCAGGTTGCATTGACCGTATCCAGATCGCAGTCGATGGCGCGCATCGTATCTCGCCAGAAAATGGCTGCCGGCAGATCCCGAACCGCCTCTTCCCGACCGGTGGCCCGCAGAAAATCGCCCAGCGAGGACAAACCACAGGTATTGACCATCGCTCGCGTCCAGAGATCACCCAGGCTGTAATGCAACTCTGCATCGAAACGGCTGGAGAAGGCCGCGGCATCGATCAGGTCGTCGAAACGAATCGATTGTCGCTGCCAGGCCACACTGGCCAGCTCCCAGTTGCTGCGTCGACGCTCCACTTCGGGCACGATGGCGAAGGAGGTGTACTGCGCCATCCCTTCGATGAAGAATTTGGCCGCTGAATAGTTCTCGGCCAGAGCACGATCAGACTCTGTCGCCTGCAAGACATGCGTGGTTTCGTGGCTGAGCACTCGCCGCTGCGAGATATCTTCCCGAAACGCGTCCAGGTCCATCTGGATCTTCTTCCACTTGGCAAGTCCGGCTGCGTGCTCGCTGCTGGCGGAAAGATCCACACGAATGTTGGGCAGCTCATCCACACCCAGGATCTCGCCCAGCGCTTCGAGATCGGTTTCGGCGTGTTCAACGATGTATTGCACCACCGATTCACGCCGCGCGGGATAGACAAACCGGTAGTGATCCGTGGCAGTTACGGTCAGGTCGTCACTGGGCGCCGTACCGGTGTCCACCCCGATACGGTAGATCATCACCAGTCCCAGTACGATGAACCCCGCCACCGCAAAGAAGCCGTTGACGATCTTCAGCCCTCGCCGTGAACGCCTGCTGCTACCACCACCGGTCTCCGTGCGACTCCACAGGCGGTAGGCCACCAACAATACCAGTACGGCGACAAGGGTATGAATGATCAGCCCACTGGAATTGACCACCAGATGAGAGCCTTCGTACTGATTGGACAGCAGGGCAAATATGCTCCAGTTCCCTGCACTGCCCAGGGCGCTCTCGGCCCACATGAGCCCGATCAGATAGAGACTATACAGAATCAGGCCGAGCGTGCGGAACCAGGACAGCAGGACGCCATGTGCCAATACGATGAACATGAACAGACAGTCGCGCCACAGCAGGGTGAACCAGACCTGTTCATAGAACAGCCCCCCGATGGATTCCGGATTACTGGCCAGCAGGGCGCGATCCAGCCCGTAACTGAGCAGGTTGATGGCACACAGTAGCAGCCAGGCTGCCAGCACCTTGGCAGTAAAGACAGCCGCGCGGGAAACCGGCAGGGCACGCAGAAAATCGATGGTTGCCTCATCATGCTCTCGCGGGAACAGGCTGTAGGCGGTCACCAGAGCCAGTAGTACCAGAAAAACGGCTACGGCGGCATTGCTGCTGTATTCGCAATAGCCTTCACACCAGCTACCGAAGGTCTGCTCGTCGACACGTTCGGTCAGGAACTGCATGCCATACCCCAGTACCAGCACCGCCAGCCACAACCAGGCGATGGGGCGGAGCTGACGCAATTCCTTGGCTATCAGACTGATCATGGAATACTCATCCGTTCGGCATGCAGGCGTAGCGGCTGATGGAAGACCGAATCTTCGTAATCCAGTGCAACGTAGACACGATCACCCGGAGAATAGAGACTGTTCAGCACATGAACCGTCTCACCCACACGACACGTCGCCTCGTCCTCGTAGTCGTTGCTGACCTCGATTTCGGTATCGAAGGGGCCGATGTAATCATGCTTCAGAACACATCTGCCATCGGCTGCCTCGATGTCCGTCAACAGGCCCAGTCGGGATTCACGCCATTCATACGAGGCTTCCAGTTCCTGCACGCCATCCGGGGTGCTACGACTTGCCAGACGCCCTTGCAAGGCGGGAATGCTGCTCAGCATGGCCTGCACCCCGGGCGCCTGCTGCTGCTCGTGCAGCCACGCCTGCCACTGCTCGTAGAACGATGCCAGTGACATGTCCAGTGCCGATTCCACTCGCTGTGTTGCGTCGATCCGGCGATCCTGAATCGTCCCGAAGATGCTGTCGGGCAGAGGTGAGAGCAGAAATTCACTGGCCAGCGCCAGAACACGTTCGCGACCCCGGGATTCTTCCAGAAAGGTCATGGCCGACCAGGCCAGACTCTCGGCGCCGGGATAGGCAAAACGATCAGCGATCAACTGCCAGCGATCGATGAGTTGCTGCGCCTCGGGATCGATATCCATGACCCACAATGCTCGTGCCAGCAGTTCGCTGCGATGCTCATCACGCAATGGAGAAGCACCCTGCTCCACCCACCAGCGCGTGAATCCATCGAGCACCCAGTGATACGGTTCGAACATGGCACGACCGGCGGTCTGCGCGCTCAGCACGCCATGCAGAATCACCGTATCGAGAATGGCATCGTCGTAGCTGTCGTGGGGAAGCCAGTTGGCCGTGATGAATACCCCATCAGCCGTGGCATAGTCGATTTCATGCGGCTCACGCTCGGG
This sequence comes from uncultured Granulosicoccus sp., assembly GCA_947492525.1. Classification (GTDB taxonomy): domain Bacteria; phylum Pseudomonadota; class Gammaproteobacteria; order Granulosicoccales; family Granulosicoccaceae; genus Granulosicoccus. Next base: position 24,709 of record CANLNQ010000002.1, on the reverse strand, counting down.
GTCCAGCACCAGTTTCACATCGGGCAGTGCAACCAGACCCAGGGATGCCTGCAGGCTCCTCATCGATTCACTGATTCGCTCGGCCAGCTTCCGCCCGTCAACCTCGTACTGATCCTCGAGATACAACACTGACACGGCCGGATCCTGCAGACGCACCACATACTCGCTGGAAAACTCCACGGGGGGGCGCGTTTTCTGTTCCAGCAAGGTCGACCAGACCGTCAGACCGGAAGCGGCCAGCACCCCCAGCGCCACATAGTCGCGACGCGTCATCGGTTTGGCGAGCCGCTCCACCAGCGAGCCTTCGCCGATGCGACTGAGCGTGAAACCTGCCAGTGTGAACAGCCCGGCGATCAACAAGGTGCCTTGCATCGCCCGCCACGGAATCAGATCGCGCTCGAACACGAACAGCTGATCATCCATCAACGCGAACGGGGCAACCCGGTCGGGATCGATGCCCGGATACCAGGCAATCAGAGCCACCAGGGCCGCTCCTAGCAGATACAGGGCAATACGCAGATGCCCGCACAGGGAAAAGCAGAAGACCACGCTCCAGTAGAGTGATGTCATCACCAGCGTCTTGATCATGATCAGTACCACGTAATCGGTGGTGAGATCGTCGGTCACGCCGGCCTGTTGCGCCGCCAGTGCAACCATCATGATGGCCAGCACACACAGATAGAGCAGCCCCGTGAGATACTTGAGCAGCAGGGGCAGATTGCGCCCCATCGGCAAGGCTTCGACGAATTGCCGTGTGCCACTGAGGTATTCACGCACGATGAGCCGATTGCCCGTGATCAAGGCGATCAGCGGCAGAAAGCTCAACAGTGCAAAACGCACGATTTCAAAGGGGCTCATGCTGTAGGGCGCCTGACGATTCCAGGCCAGCATCAGCATGGTCATGGCAAGCGTGCCTGCCGCCAGCAACACCGCGGCAAGCCTGTGCTCGCGAAAATCCTTACCCAATAGTGAACTGACAACCATGAGTCTGCTACGCGTTGGCAACGACGGCGATGAACACGTCTTCCAGCGACATCGATTCATGCCGCCAGCCCGCATCGAGCACGATTTCGTGCGATGCCAGAACCTCTTCCGAGAACTGCAGGCTGATCACCCAGCGCCCCTGCCGCTCCCCTTCCTTGAGAATGCGCAATCGTTGCCGGGCAAAATCCCCCGGTAATGAGCCGGGGACGTAGTCCTGCATGGCAATCGACCAGGTGCCGATGCTGTTACGCAGCGGATCCAGTTCGCCATCATAGATGGTCCGACCCGACTCAACGATGCCGATACGATCTGCCACGGCCTCGATCTCGTCGATGAGATGCGTGGAGAAGAAGGTCGTGGCACCATCCTGAATGGCCTGATCACGCACCAGATCCAGAAACTCGCGCCGTGCCACCGGATCCATGCCGGCTGTCGGCTCGTCCAGAATGAGCAGTTCGGGCCGGGTGGACAGAGCCAGCGTCAAGGCCAGCTTGGCCTTCATGCCGCCGGAGAAGGTACCGATACGGCGTTTCGGTGGCAGATCGAAATCTGTCAGCAGACGTTGAAAGCGCCTTTCGTCCCAGCGCGGATAGAAACCGCGAACGAAACGCGACAGAACCTTCGGCGTCATCCAGGGATACATGTTCTGATCCTGGGCCACATAGCCGATGCGTTGCCGGATGCCGATGACATCCGAGTGCAAGGCGCGGCCAAACACTTCGATGCGGCCGGCATCGCTGCGCATGATGCCCATCAGGATACGAATGGCTGTCGATTTTCCTGCACCATTGCGCCCCAGAAAACCGAATACTTCGCCCGGATGCACTGCCAGTGTCAGACCGTCGAGAACCTGCAAGGAGCCAAAGGACTTGCGTACATCCTGCAGGCTGAGAATATTGACGTTCTTGTCGACACCGGTGCGAATCGGGTCCATAGCCACTTCAGCCTCGCCAGCCAGGTCCATCATCATAGAGAATCTTCGTTAGCGGATACCCGCTATAGTACGGCATGTTGCGAGCAGTGGACCGCTCGCAACATACCACCCGAACGGCTTCAGAGCGCCCTCGCCCCGTTCAGGAGGTCACTTTGCGGATGATGTAGCCACCCGAGCGATCATCGAGTTCCAGCGTCAGATAACCTCGGGCCTGTGCCTCTTCCAGCATCTTGCCGAAGGATTCAAAGCCGTAATAGCTCTCGTTGAACCCGGGCCGGCGACGTTTCAATGTCTGCTTGACCATGGACCCCCACAACTTGTCATTGCCATCACGATCGGCACTGAGGTCGGCGGCGGTCTCCAGCAACAGCTCCAGACCTTCCTGTATCAGCTCTTCACTGTTTTCATCAGCGGCATAGCCGTCATCTTCAGCGGACTCAGCCCCCTCTTCCTGCTCGACGGTATCAACTGGCTCGACAGGTTCGGCCGCTTTCGCAACCTTGCTGCGCTTGCGTCTGCCAGTCGTCTTCGCAGGGCTTTCATCCGCGCTCGATTCCGCCGTCTCGGCAGCCTTGCTCGACGCCTTCTTGCCTGATGCTACCGGCGCATCGGCCTCGCTTGATGATGCAGACTCGTTCTGCGTGGTCAGCTCCTCGCTGGTCTTCTCTCCGTTACGACTGGATGCACGCTTCTTGGTGCGCTTGCGTCCGGGTCGCTTGCGCTCCAGCTCGCGCACCAGATCATCGTAGTAGATGAATTCATCGCAATTGTTGATCAAAAGGTCGGATGTGGAGTTCTTGACCCCCACACCGATGACAGTCTTGGCGTTCTCGCGCAATTTGCTCACCAGAGGGGAGAAATCCGAATCACCACTGATGATGACGAAGGTATCCACATGCGCCTTGGTGTAGCACAGGTCCAGCGCATCCACCACCATGCGGATATCCGCCGAGTTCTTGCCGGACTGACGCACATGCGGTATATCGATCAGTTCGAATGAGGCTTCGTGCATCGGTACCTTGAAATCCTTGTACCGCGCCCAGTCACAATAGGCCTTCTTGACCACGATACTGCCCTTGACGAGCAGCTTCTCGAGAATATGGCTGATATCGAACTTCTGGTACTTGGCGTCCCTGACACCCAATGCGATGTTTTCGAAGTCGCAGAACAATGCGAGGCTGTTGTTGTCGTCTGACGAACCTGCCATAAATCTCCAATCCTGGGTTTTCAAGTCGTACCGAGAGCCTCATGATACCTGAGAGGGCTATGTCGACCCGGCGTCCTCATCCAATACCGTGTTACCCGGGGGGCGCCAACCCTCTTCGGAGCGATCATGTCGCACGCGGGATTTGCCCATCATGGCCTTGTCCAGTGTTGCCTGGATTTCCTTTGCCAGACGTACGTACTCCTTGTTCTGGGCAACCGGCACATCCGGATCGTAGACTTCAGCCAGTTTGCGGATGCCCTTGAGTTCCTCATCGGCGAACAGTGTCGCAGCCCTTTCGGACTCGACCGGGTGCATCCCCATCGCCTCCAGTGCATAACGACCGGCCCGTAGCGCGCTATCGAAGGTCTCTCGGACGATATCATTGGTACCCAGCTGATAGAGCTTGTAGACATGCCGACGATCATAGGCGCGGGCGATGATGTGCAGATGCGGGTGTTCGCGGCGCGCATGACTGATCAGTTTCAGCGCATCTTCCTGACTGTCCAGCGCCACCACCAGCATCTCGGCTTCCGGCAGGCCGGCCGCGTGCAGCAGATCCGGCCTGGACGCATCGCCATAGAAGCTCTGTACGCCGAACACGCGCATGTTCTCCACCATCTCCGCGTGCAGGTCCAGCACCACCGTTTTGTACCCGTTTGACAACAGCAGACGATTGATGACCTGACCAAAGCGGCCATGACCGGCAATGATGATCGTGCCCTTCTCGGTGATCTCGTCACTATCGCGCGACTGGGCATTCACCATGCGCGGCTGGATCACCCGCTCGAAGAAGATGAACAGGCCCGGCGTGAGCATCATGGACAAGGCGATGACCAGCAACAGTATCTTGGACAGCTCGACCGGAATGGCGGCCGACTGTACACACACGGAAATCAGTACGAAACCGAACTCACCAGCCTGCGCCAGTCCCAGAAACAGCAGCCAGCGGTTGCTGCCCTTGATACCGAACAGCAAGGCCAGCACATACAACACGGCCGCCTTGACAAGCATGACACCGACAGTCACGCCCAGCACGACACCCAGATTCTGCGACAGCACGGAGAAGTCCACACCGGCACCCACCGTGACAAAGAACAATCCCAGCAGCAGGCCCTTGAACGGCTCGATATCGCTTTCCAGCTCATGCCGGTACTCACTGGTTGCCAGTACAACCCCGGCCAGAAAGGTACCCAGCGCCGGCGACAGCCCCACCACATTCATCAACAGGGCAATGCCGACCACCAGCAGTAGCGCCACCGCCGTGAACATCTCCCGCAGCTGTGAGCGGGCGATATAGCGAAAGACAGGTCGCGACAGATAATAACCACCGACCACCACCAGCGCGACCGCACCGATGGTCAGCAGAGCGGTCTGCCAGGCCTCCAGATTCTCCAGAAATGCAGCGCTAGCCGATTCGGAAGCGTGATCACCGCCCCCACCGGTCACGCCGGGCAATGCCAGCAGCGGAATGATCGCGAGCATGGGAATGACGGCTATATCCTGAAACAGCAGGACCGAAAAGCTGGATTTGCCGCCCTCGGTGTTCATCAGGGATTTTTCGTTGAGCGTCTGCAGCACGATCGCTGTGGACGACAGGGAGAAGACCATGCCGACGGCCAGTGCCGTGCGCCAGTCCAGACCGAGCAACCAGGCAGCGCCACTGATCAGGGAGACACTGAGCAGGACCTGCAATCCGCCCAGACCCAACAGCTTGTGGCGCATCGCCCATAGCGAGCGTGGCTCCAGTTCCAGACCGACGATGAACAGCATCATCACCACACCGAATTCGGCAAAATGCTGGATATCCGTGGCCTCACTGCCAACCAGACCGGCAACCGGACCGATGACGATACCGGCAATCAGATAACCCAATACCGACCCCAGGCCGAGACGCTTGGCCACCGGCACGGCGATGACCGATGCCATGAGGTAGATGAAGGCCCCCAGCAAGATGTTATCCATGATGATCACCCCGTGAGTGGTCGCTCTCATCCAGCAGGGGTATATGCGGATGATCCAGCAGCTCCTGCTTCATGGCCTGCTCGAGGTCAAGGCGTTCGTCGCGCAAGCCTTCCAGAACCTGCCGGTAGCGATCGACATGTTGCTGCGCGCGTTCACCGCTACTGGCCTGCAGTGCCGCAAACAGCACCAATGGTGGCAGATAGCGCATGCGACACAGTTGCGCGGTCTGCTCCAGCGGACTCAGCAGCGTGCGTATCGGAAAGTGATTGAGCCCGTCTGCGGCATAGTCCTGTTCGGCGGCCCCTGCGGAGGCGGCAACCAGAAACAACTTCCCTGCCAGTCGACACCCGTCGCCGCCATAGGCAAAGCCATGTTCCAGCACCAGATCCTGCCACTCCTTGAGCAGAGCCGGTGTGGAGTACCAGTAGATCGGAAACTGGAACACGATGACATCGTGCTCCAGCAGACGCTGTTGCTCAGCGTCGATATCGATCTTGAATCGCGGGTAGAGCGCATAGAGATCAACCAGCGTGACCCCGGGCAGTGTGTCCGCCATGGCGGACATCATGCTGTTGACATGCGACTGACTCGGACTCGGGTGAGCCGAGAGTATCAGGATTCGCTTCAAGAGAGCGTCACTCGCATGTCGGATACTCCTAGAGGCAGGCTTCGAGCAGAGCCCGCGTGTTGTCGGCATTCATGATGACAGGATTGCCGCCGGTGCTCGGATCTGCCAGGGCAGATGCGGTCAATGCCGCCAGATCCGGATTGACCACACCCAGCTCGGTGAGATTGGACGGAATATCGAACAGACGATTCAGCTCCCCGACGCGCGCATGAAAGCCTTCAAAACCACCGTGGATGCCCAGATAACTGGCCGCCATGTCCAGTCGTGATTCAATGGCGTTGCGATTGAACATCAGCACCGGCTGCATGACCACGGCATTGGTGGTGCCATGGTGCGTATTGTAGACCGCACCAATGGGATGCGACAATGCATGTATGGCACCCAGTCCCTTCTGAAAGGCGGTGGCCCCCATCGCCGCCGCACTCATCATGTGAGCCCGGGCCTCGATGTCACTACCGTCCTCATAGGCACGTGGCAGATATTCATTCACCAATCGCAGCCCTTCCAGCGCGATCCCCTGACTCATGGGGTGATAGTGTGGCGAGCAATAGGCTTCCAGACAGTGCGCAAAGGCATCCATACCGGTGCCCGCGGTGATGGCCGCCGGCATGCCCACGGTCAGTTCCGGGTCGCAGATGACCACCGCCGGCAGAATCTTCGGGTGGAAGATGATCTTCTTTTCGTGCGTATCGGCATTGGTCAGCACCGATGCACGGCCGACTTCCGAACCGGTGCCTGCGGTGGTCGGCACGGCCACCACCGGATCGATACCGTCAGGGTTCGCGCGTGTCCACCAGTCACCCACATCCTCGAAGTCCCAGACGGGTCGTGTCTGACCGGACATGAAGGCCAAGGCCTTGCCCAGATCCAGCGCCGAACCGCCGCCAAAGGCAACCACACCGTCGTGCCCGCCCTCGTGATAGACCGCCAGACCGGCCTCCACATTCTGGCCCGTGGGGTTCATGTCGACTTCCGAGAATATCGCCCGGCCCAGGCCGCCGGCTTCCAGCAGATCCAGTGTGGCTGTCGTGATCGGCAGATCACGCAGGCCGCGGTCTGTTACCAGCAGGGGTTTGTTGATACCCACGGCCTTGCAGGCGTCGGCGATCTCCTTGATGCGTCCGGCGCCGAAGCGGATGGGGGTTGGATAGTTCCAGTTACCGGTGAGTTGCATGGGCTTGATTGATTCTGTTCGCAGTAGAAAACGCGCAGTCCGCTCAGGACTGCTTCTTGAGGTGGTAGGACTTCGGACGCGTCACGCTGTGATAACCCAGCACCGACAGGCCGGCACCGCGCCCCGTGTCCTTGCAACCCGTCCAGCAAAGCGACGGGTCAAGGTAATCGCAACGGTTCATGAAAATGGTACCGGTCTCGATCTCACGGCCAATGCGGGCAGCCCGTTCGGCATCCTGTGTCCACAATGAGGCCGTCAGGCCGAAGTCACTGTCGTTCATCAGTCGAATGGCGTCGGCATCGTCCGATACTTTCATGATACCCACCACCGGCCCGAAGGATTCCTCACGCATGACACGCATGTCGTGATTCACATCCACCAGTATCTGCGGCGCCAGGTAGGCGCCACCGTCATCAGCGGCAAAGCTTGCCGGATCGATCAGACCGCGAGCACCGGCAGCCAGGGCCTCCTGTGTCTGTGCGCGAACGGTTTCGGCAAAACGGCGATGAGCCATTGGCCCCAGCGTGGTCGCCTCGTCCAGCGGGTTGCCGAGCGTATAGCCCGAGACAATGCCAACCGCCTTCTCGACGAAGGCATCGAACAATGACTCGACAACATAGATGCGCTCGATGCCACAGCAACATTGTCCCGAATTGAACATCGCACCATCGATCAGGGTATCGACGGCTGCATCCAGATCGGCATCCTCCATGACATAGCCGGGGTCCTTGCCACCGAGCTCCAGGCCAAGACCGGTAAAGGTGCCGGCCGCGGCCACCTCCATGGCTCGCCCGCCCTGCACAGACCCGGTGAAATTGACGAAGCCGAAACACTTCTGGCTGATCAGTTTACTGGTCAAGGCGTGATCGAGAAACACATTCTGGAAGATTGCCTCGGGAATACCGGCGGCATGCATGGCCTCGGCAATCCGCTCGCCCACCAGCAAGGTCTGCGTGGCGTGCTTGAGCATGACCGCATTGCCGGCAATCAGGGCCGGCACCACGGTGTTGATGGCAGTCATGAAGGGATAGTTCCACGGTGCAATCACCAGCACCACGCCGACCGGTTCGCGTTCGATTCGTCGCTCGAAGCTCTGGCTGTCCTCGACGAGGATGGGCGCCAGCCCCTCTGCCGCCAGCTCGGCCATGCGGGCACTGCGCTCGGCCACCCCACCGAACTCTCCGCCATAGCGTACGGGTCGCCCCATCTGCCAGGTCAGTTCAGTCACCAGCGCATCGCTCATGCCACCCAGAATCTCGATACCCTTGTTCACCAGGGCAATGCGCTCTTCCAGCGGACGATCACGCCATTCACGTTGCGCTTCACGTGCTGCCTGCACCGCCTGAAAGGCGTGCTCGGGCGTCAGAACCGGGCGTGTGGCATAGACACTGCCATCGATCGGTGACACGCATTCCAGCATTCCTGTGGTACTCATGAACGTTCGAATCCTCGTTGAATCTCGTAGTCGGTAACAATGCGGTCGAACTCTTCCTGTTCCCAGCGTGCCGCACGCACATAGTGATCCACGACATCATCACCCATCGCAGCCCGCAACATGGCTGAACCATCGAGCGCTGCCGTGGCATCGCGCAGATTCGCGGGGATCTCGGCCGTATCGGTATTGCCATAGGCGTCCCCCTTGAACTCGGGTGCGAGCGCCAGGGCATTCTCGATGCCGGCAATACCGGCCGCGATCTGAGAGGCCATGGCAAGATAGGGGTTCATGTCCGAGCCGCCGATACGGCACTCCACGCGCACGTTCTCCGAGTCGGGCGCCACGATGCGGTAACCGGCCGTACGATTGTCGATGGACCAGATGATGCGCGTCGGCGCGAAGGTGCCTCGTGCAAATCGCTTGTAGGAATTGATGTAAGGCGCCAGAAACACCGTGGTCTCGGCCGAATAGGCCAGCAGCCCCGCCAGATACTGCTGCATCACCGCGGACATGCCATGCGGTTGCGAGGCATCGAAGAAGGCGGGCTTGCCTTCGCTTGTTCGCAATGACTGATGAATATGGCTGGATGAGCCCACCAGGTTCTCATGCGGCTTGGCCACGAAACTGACGCTGTGGCCGGTATTCCATGCGATCTCCTTGGTGGCATGCTTGGCCAGGCTGTGTACATCTGCCATATCCAGCGCATCCGAATAGCGGATATTGAGCTCGGCCTGCCCGGCTTCAGCCTCACCCTTGGTGCATTCCACGGGCACACCGGCCGCGTAGAGCTGGTTCCGCAATGGCCGCATGAAGCCCTCTTCACGCGCGGTCTGCAGGATATGATAGTCCTCGTTGTAGGCACTGATGGGCGTCAGATCGCGGTAGTGCTTGTCACGCGCCTGCTCATAGGTTTCGCGATAGACGAAGAACTCCAGTTCGGTGGCTGCCGTGCAGCTCAGTCCCAGCGCCTGCAGCCGTTCGATCTGCCGCTTGAGCACCGCGCGTGGTGAATGCGGAACATCGGCATGCGTGTGATGATCCAGCACATCACACAACACCATGGCAGCCCCTTCCGCCCAGGGCGTGATGCGCAGGGTACTCATGTCGGGCTTCATGACATAGTCACCGTAGCCGGACGACCAGCTGGTGGACGCATAACCATCCGGTGTTGCCATTTCAAAGTCAGTTGCCAGCAGGTAATTGCAGCAATGCGTCTCTTCAACGGCGGTCTCGAGAAAATTGCTGACATGAAAGCGCTTGCCCAGCAAGCGTCCCTGCATGTCCACCATCACGGCCACGACTGTATCGATGGTGCCATCTTGTGCGGCGCTCTTCAGCGCGTCGAGAGTCAGATTTCCGGGCATGTGCTTACCGTTGCGAGAAGGAGACAGTGCTGCGTATCGACAGCGGACAAGCGGTGAATACTGTGCTGCCATGCGGCCGTCTGTCAAGTCACCGGCACCCGCACCTGCTTGACGCCGGATGCACTACATTGGACGAGACAAGTAGAAGTCATCGTCGAACAGCAGCACGGCTCGCGGAAAGTACACCACCAGTATGGTGATGATCATGCCTTCCAGTGTCGCCTCACCGCCGGCCAGCAGCAATCGCAAGCCGGTCTGCTCGGAGAACAGCTTGTCCAGCGCAGCTTCTCCGTTGGCTAAAGCGGGGACGAACACACCCGCACTCTGCTGCACGGCGTAGACGATGAACAGGCCGAAAAAGCCGCAACCGAGCATGAAGACAAACGGATTGGCTGGCAGGAATCGTCGCGTGAGCCTGACGACAAACAGCATCAGCCAGGTGGGTAGCAGCGCATCGATCAGCAGAATCAGCCCCATGTCGGCCCAGGGCTGCGTGATCATCAACACCAGAGTCATCGACAACAGCGCCCGGCAGTATCCCACCGTCAATGCCAGAAATGCCGCCCCGGAATACTTCAGGCTGATGCCTTCCGGCATCTCCCGGGACAACAGCAGTATGCCGAAGACCAGAGCGGTCAGCCCCGCCCAGATCAGAACGTCATCCAGCGAGGCCCTCTCCAGACCCGAGCGTCGAAACGCATCGAACAGAAACGGCAGCATCGCCAGCAGACAGACGATCTGCAGCGTGCTCATGACAGTCGCAGGCAATGCAGGCGTCGAGGACTAGCGCCTGGTCTGACTACCACCGGGACGTCCCTTGGGCGTTTCGGTGATGGCCAGATACCAGGTCATGCAGCAAGTGATCGAAAACAGTACCCAGAAGACCAGAAAGCCCACCGTGTAGGCAGCAGCCCGGTTGTCGGCCAGATGCACATTGACCCATTCGATCTGAATCGGATCGATCACGGAAAACAGCAGCCCCACCGTCATGGCAGCGCCGACAAAGGCCGGCCATACCACCTGCATCAGACATCGCACGAACAGATTGCGACCGGGGTCCGGAGCAGGGCTACCCGAAGCCAGCGGTATATCTGCGGACACCTTTGATTCCGACATGTTCAGTGCACTCCGAATGCTCTGGCGAAATGCGCCAAGTCTACTTGTACTCGTTCTTGTTGAACACCTGCTCAGGTGCCCTGTACGGGATGGACAACGTCATGTCGCTGTTCAGATCCTCCAGACCACTCACCAGTCGCCAGGGTGCCTGGTCAGCCGGTTGCAGATGCACACGATACTTGCCGAAATCCGGCAGCTCGACCTCCGTGCCCAGGTAGCGATTGCCACCGATGGACTGCAGAATCGCCTCGCCATCGAGCTCTGCCCGGGTCACATGCACCCACTGCATGACCAGAGCCTGTGGCCACTGGAAGGCAGATTCCAGTGTATCGGCCTGCTCGTGCAGTTCGGCAGGCAATTCAGGCATGAGCTGCTCGACATCGATAATCAAGCCTTCTTCCGAGCTTGTCAGGGTCGCGCTCAGACCCAGCAAGGTAGCGGTGCGGTCGCGCTCGATCCGCAGATTGATCCCCTTGCCTTCCTTGTAGTAATCATCCACCACCAGGGAATTGTTGGCACTCAGGGCGAGGTACAGCATCATCGCGCCGAGCGCTACCGAGACAAACGGGATGCTGATCAGAAACCAGGGCCAGCCGTAGCAATACCAGGGTTTGGTCTGGCGGTCCTGGTCGTCAATTGGAGCGTTGATGGCAATACCCATGTCAGGCCTTCACTATTGGATTGGTTCAGGCAGGAAGAAGGAGGTCTTGGCACTTTCATGGACCGACGGATCATCCACAGCCTCCACAGTGACTTCGATGCGATTACTGCCGGTCTCCCCGGCATCCGGTTCTGCGCGCACCCGCAAGGCTACCGTCCGGTTGGTGGCAGGCCCCAGGTCGATGGTGTCGTCCGAATCGATCGACAGCGTTGGCAAACCGGAGACCGACACCTTGAACGTGCGCTCGACCTCGGCACTGTTGATCACGTTGAGGCGGTAGACATTCTCGATGACACCGTTCTTGACCTCACGTGACAGGGCTCCACGATCGCGCATGACATCCAGCTTGACCGGCATGCGAGTGGCTATGTGACCGACCAGTATGCCCATCACCGACCACAGGATAACGGTGTAGATGATGATGCGAGGCCGAAACACGCGCTTCCACAACTGTGCGCGCGACCAGCCGTTCTGCATGCCATTGAGCGTATCGTAACGAATCAGCCCCTTGGGACTGCCAACCTTTTCCATGACCTGATCGCAGGCATCGATGCAGGCAGCGCAGCCGATGCATTCGTACTGCTGACCATCCCGGATGTCGATACCCGTGGGGCAGACCTGCACACACAGGCTGCAGTCGATGCAGTCACCCTGCCCTTCCACGGCCTTCTTTTTCGAACGCGGGCCGCGTGGCTCACCTCGTGCAGGCTCATAGGTAATGACCCAGGTGTCGTTGTCGAACATGACACCCTGAAAGCGGGCATAGGGGCACATGTACTTGCAGACCTGCTCGCGCAGGAATCCGGCATTGCCATAGGTGGCAAAGCCATAGAAGAGAATCCAGAACAGCTGCCACGGCCCCAGTGAAAAGCTGGCAACCTGCCCCAGCATGTCGCGAATGGGCGTGAAATAACCAACGAAGGTAAAGCCCGTCCACAATGCAACGGCTATCCAGGCCACCTGCTTGGTCGCCTTGAGCCGGAACTTGCGTGCAGACATCGGCTCCCGGTCCAGCTTCATGCGCCGTGAGCGATCACCTTCGATCTTGCGCTCTATCCACATGAAGATCTCGGTGTAGACCGTCTGCGGACAGGCATAGCCACACCAGAGTCGCCCGGCCACGGCCGTGAACAGGAACAGTGACATGGCCGAGATGATGAGCAGGGCCGTCAGATAGATGAAATCCTGCGGATACAGGATCAATCCGAAGATATGAAACTTTCGTGCGCCCAGATCGAAAAGTACTGCCTGACGATCATTCCACGACAACCATGGCAGCCCGTAGAACAGCACTTGCGTGAACCAGACCAGAATCCAGCGCCATCGGGCAAAAACGCCGGTGACAGATCGCATGTAGACCTTGCGGCGCACTTCCAGCAGCATCTGTTCTTGCCGCTTGCCACCCGGAGCTGTTGTTGTGGACATCGTAGGGGACCGTCAGTTGAGTGATGACGGCAATCGCAAGACCGCCGTCATCGGTATTGGCCAGATTGGCTAGTTAGCCGAAACCGTTTCCTCCGGCGTATTGGACAAACTCCAGATATAAGCCGCGACGACATGCGCCTTGCCTTCACCCAGCAGTTCACCGAATGCCGGCATGCGGTTGTTGTAGCCGTTGCTAATGGCATATTCGACCGAAGACAGGGAACCGCCATACAACCAGATATCGTCTGTCAGGTTCGGTGCACCCACGGCAGGATTACCCTTACCGTCCATGCCATGACAGGCACCGCACACCGCAAACTTCGGCTTGGCCTTCTCTGCCAGTGCTGCATCATGTCGGCTATCGGACAAGGACAACACATAGTTGGCCATGGCAGTCACATCTTCCGAGGTATTTCCGATGGCAGCCGCCATGGGCGGCATGACAGCATTGCGGCCGTTCAGTACCGTGTTCTTGATGTGCTCCGGCGTACCCGCACCCAGCCAGTCGTTATCGGCCAGATTGGGAAAGGAACGACTGCCTCGTGCATCCGAACCATGGCACTGACTGCAATAGGTCAGGAACAGCCTCTCACCCATGGCAACGGCATCCGGGTTGGCTGCCACTGCAGGGATCTCCTGCGCCAGGTATTCGGCAAACAGGGGTTGAGTCACCTCATCCATCTTTGCCATCTCTTCTTCGTACTGACCCGCCGAAGACCAGCTCAGGGAGCCATCGAATGCACCAAGTCCGGGGTACAGGACCAGGTAGCCCGCCGAGAAGATGCAGGTAATGTAGAACAGGTACAACCACCAGCGTGGCAGTGGATTGTTCAATTCTGCCAGATCTCCATCCCATACATGGCCGGTGGTTTCCACTTCACCGTTGACCGGTGCTGGCAGCTTGGCGCGAGAGGTGAAAAAGGCCAGCAGGAAACAGGCGACGATGGAGACGATCGTGATGATGGTTACGTAGTGGCTCCAGAAGCCACTCAGAAAATCAGCCATGCGATGTCTCCTTCTCTGATGTTGCCCGGTTTGCTGATTGACCGGTTACTGTGTTGTCGTTATTCGTATCGTCGTTGGATGCCTGCAATTCGGCCACCGTCTTTTCCTGCATGTCCTCGTCGGCAAAGGGCAGATTCGCCGCTTCGTCGAACCGCTTCTTCTGACGCCCGCTATAGGCCCAGAAAACAATCAGCAGGAACACCATGAAACTGACAACAGTCACGATGACCCGCATATCGGTGAGACCCATTACTGCACACCTCGCCCTGCTGTACCCAACACCTGCAGATAGGCAATCAGCGCATCAAGCTCGTTCTTGCCTTCCAGCTTGGCGGGTGCTGCATCGATCTGCTCCTGCGAATAGGGGTGACCCAGCATGCGCAGCACTTCCATCTTCTTCGTGATGCTGGACGGCTTCACTTGTGTCTTTGCCAACCAGGGATAGGCCGGCATGACGGAATCGGGCACCAGATCGCGAGGATTGTTCATGTGTACGCGATGCCACTCATCGGTGTAGCGACCACCGACACGATGCAAGTCTGGCCCTGTGCGCTTGCTGCCCCACTGGAACGGACGATCGTAGACGAATTCACCGGCAACCGAATAGGGTCCGTAACGCTCGGTCTCTGCACGGAAGGGTCGAATCATCTGTGAGTGGCAGTTGTAGCAGCCTTCCCTCACGTAGACGTCACGTCCAGTCAGTTGCAGAGCATCGTAGGGCTCCAGACCAGCCACCGGTTCGGTGGTGGACTTCTGGTAGAACAGGGGAACGATCTCTACCAGGCCACCCACCGAGATGACCAGGACGATCAGTATCACCATCAGGCCGATGTTCTTCTCGACCAGCTCGTGTGTCACTTTCATTGTATTGTCTCGTCGGTTACCGGGTTCAGGACTGTGCGACAGAGGCAGCTGCTGGTGCAGCGCCATGTCCGTGTCCGGATTGCGTGGCCGGAATGGCCGCCACTGCGTTCTTGCCCTGGCGAATGGTCATGATCATGTTGTACAGCATCAGCAACATGCCACTCAGGTACAGCACACCGCCGAAGAAACGCATCATGAAGTACGGATGGGTTGCCTTGACCGCTTCGATGAAGGCATAGACCAGCGTGCCGTCAGGGTTGGTGGCACGCCACATCAGGCCCTGCATGACACCGGCAATCCACATGGCGGCGATGTACAGAACGATACCCAGAGTCGCGATCCAGAAATGCACCTCGATCAGTTTGACGCTGTACATCTGCGAGCGACCGAACAAGCGTGGCAGCAGGTAGTAGATGGATCCCATGGTAATCATGCCGACCCAGCCCAGCGCACCGGAGTGCACGTGCCCGACGGTCCAGTCAGTGTAGTGAGACAGTGCATTGACCGTCTTGATGGCCATCATCGGACCTTCGAAGGTGGACATGCCGTAGAACGAGAGCGAGACGATCAGGAACTTCAGGATGGGATCGGTACGCAGTTTGTGCCAGGCGCCTGACAGGGTCATGATGCCGTTGATCATGCCACCCCAGCTGGGTGCCAGCAGAATCAGGGAGAACACCATGCCGACCGATTGCGTCCAGTCGGGCAGCGCCGTGTAATGCAGATGGTGCGGACCGGCCCACATGTAGGTGAAGATCAGCGCCCAGAAATGCACGATGGACAGGCGGTAGGAGTAGATGGGACGCCCTGCCTGCTTGGGAATGAAGTAATACATCATGCCGAGGAAGCCGGCAGTCAGGAAGAAGCCCACGGCGTTGTGGCCGTACCACCACTGGACCATCGCATCCTGTACACCGGCATAGGCCGAATAGGATTTGCCCATGGTCACGGGAACCGCTGCACTGTTGACGATATGCAGTACCGCTACCGCCAGGATATAGGCGCCATAGAACCAGTTCGCCACATAGATATGGGGCGTCTTGCGCTTGACGATGGTGCCGAAGAACACCAGCGCGAAGGCCACCCAGACCAGTGTGATCAGAATGTCGATTGGCCATTCCAGCTCGGCGTATTCCTTTGACTGGGTCAGGCCCAGTGGCAGGGTGATGGCAGCCAGCACGATGACAGCCTGCCAGCCCCAGAACGTGAAAGGCACCAGCCAGCCACCCCAGAGACGCGCCTGACAGGTGCGCTGTACCACGTAGTAGCCGGTGGCGAACAAGGCACTACCGCCGAAGGCGAAGATGACGGCGTTGGTGTGCAGGGGCCGCAGACGACCGAAACTGATCCATGGCACGCCGCCATTGAGTTCCGGCCATGTCAGCTGCGCGGCGATGATGACGCCAACCAGCATGCCGACAACGCCCCAGACCACGGTCATGACCGCGAACTGACGCACCACTTTATAGTTGTAGGTGTCCTTGCTCTCTACCTGCAAGTCCTCCCGCTCAGAGTCGACCAGCGACGCCGCCTCGTTCATGGTAGTACTCATCTATTCGCAACCCTCAGCGTGAATTCGAACCAATATTTACATTCTGAACTTTCTACAGGCAATTTTCTCTAACCTGTCTACCGCGACCACCGGCGAACCGGAGGCAGGGAAAATGCCAACGAAGTGATGGTACTTGCCCGCCTGTCGATGGCACTTGATCTACATCAACGACAGCGCTGACCCGCACCCGACAAGCGACGGTTTTCTGTCACAGCACCTGTGACCGATGCGGAACGGCGGCCGCACTCTCGTGCCTTGTCGTGCCTTTGGCTACCCCGGTATCGACTGCAACAAGGCGTTCTTCATCCGTCTTTCCCGGCTTTCGACTTCATGGGGGTGTCGGCCTTGTCGCTTTGCGCAGGCTCCGCCCCATCCGAGTCCGCCGCCTCTGCTGTGCCGGCATCGGAATTGACATCCGCATCCGCATCCGCATCCGCATCCGCACCGACATCAACATCAACATCCCCCCGAGGATTCTCCTCCTGCGTCGTCACCCGATCATCATCGAGCAGAATGCTCCAGGCAGGCCCCTGATCATCATCGAACTGGCCATCATTGTTCATCCAGAAGAACACGCCAACAGCCACGCCGACAGCCAGCACGGATAAAGGTATCAACAGGTAAAGCGATTCCACAGACCGGTTCTCGGTGAAGGGTTGGAGTTCGTTTCAGCAGCCCGATCCCTGCCGCGGGTCCAGAGTCGCTGGGCATTGGCCACCACCAGCAGAGAACTACCGGCCATGCCGATGGCAGCTGCCCAGGGTGGCACCATCCCCAGTGCGGCCAGAGGGATGGCCGTCAGGTTGTACAGGGCTGCCCACAACAGATTCTGGCGAACGATGCGCAGCGTCTGCCTGGATTTCTGCAGCAACTCTTCCAGCCCTTCCAGACCCGGCAGCAGGGAAATCACATCGGCTGCGGTTCGTGCCAGCGCAGTTGCATCACCGGCGGCCAGCGACACGTCGGCACTGGCCAGCACCGGCGCATCATTGATGCCATCACCGACCATCAGCACCGTGGCACCCTCGGCCTGCAGCCTGGCCACCGCGGCCTGCTTGTCAGCCGGTGTCAGGCTCGCCGAGTATTGTTCAATGCCCAGCGACTGTGCCGCCTGACGCACCGCTGGCAGACGATCACCGGACAGAAGATGTACCGTGAGACCCTGCTGCTGCAATCGAGTCACCAGCCCGGGCGCCTCCATGCGCAAGGCATCTGTCACGAGAAAACGCGCCAGCACCTTTGGCACTGCCTGTTCTGATGAGACGGTATCCGGCAGCGCCTCGCCCTCGTCGATTGCCTGATCGACGGGCCGCACCACCAGATAGACCTCGCTGGCCGCCTGCGCCTCGGCACCATCCTGCTGCTGCCAGCCCTGCACCACCGCTGCCGACAGGCCGCACCATCTGGCTGACCCCAGATACAGGGCCATGGGCCCGTTGGCACCCTTCCCGAGAGCGCCATCCTCCTCGAGTACCGCCGCCACGCCATGCCCGGCGGTGTGCAACAGTTGCGTGGCGGAGAATCCAATCCGCCGCAGTTCGGCCAGGGCATCGCGCTGCAAGGCCGGTGAGTCCGTTGTCGGTTCTTCTCCCGTCAGCCCGCATTCCCGCTCCTCTGCCAACTGTGCCTGGCGCAGTGCATGCGCATGAGGATGAGTCGAGCCCTGTTCCAGGGCACCCGCCACCTGCAATACCCGCAATCGCGTCTGCCCATCAGCCAGTTGAACCTCACTGATGATCGGCTTGCCCGTGGTCAGCGTGCCGGTCTTGTCGAATACCACGTCGGTGACCTGAGACAGCGCTTCCAGCGCATGACCACGGGTCACGAGCAAACGTCGCCGCAACAGGTCGCCGGTGGCGGCCGCCATCGCGGCTGGCGTGGCCAGAGACAGGGCACAGGGGCAGGAAACAACCAGCACGGCAATCGCCGTGGTCGCCGCCCGCGAGGCATCCAGCTGCATCCAGATCAACCAGACCAGCGACGCGAATACCAGCAGGACGCTGATGAAAATCGTTGCAATGCGGTCCGTCAGCGTGACGGTTCGCGGTTTTTCGCTGGCTCCGCGATCGATCAGTCGGTCGATGACCGACAGCGTACTGGCCGCCTGTCGGCGCAGCACCCGGAACGTGATCGGCGCACCGGTCAGCAAGGCCCCGCCCGGCACGACGTCTCCCGGCCCGATCACGATGGGCACCGATTCACCGGTCACCAGGGCATTGTTGATGGCGCTCTGGCCGTCATGCACCACGGCATCCACCGGCACGCGTTCGCCGTTGTCCACCAGAATGAGATCGTCCACATCGAGTCGCAGTGCCGGTACCACTTCCAGCCCCTCACCCACATAGCGCTGAGCGGTTTCCGGAGCGGCCAGGCTGATGTCGTCCACTGCACGCATGGCACGTCGCCGGGCAGCCCACTCCAGATAGCGTGCCCCGAGCAACAGAAACACGAACATGGCCACCGAATCGAAATAGATCTCGCCCGTGCCGGTCACGGTCGCCCAGACACTGGCGGCAAAGGCTGCGACGATACCGATGGTGACGGGCACATCCATGCCCGGCCGCCGTCGCAACAGATCACGCCAGGCCCCCTTGAGAAACGGCATGGCACTGTAGAACAGCACGGGCGTGGTCAGCACCAGACTCGCCCAGCGCAACAACTGTTCATGGGCCGGATCTATTTCGCCATCACCGCTGAGATAGGCCGGCAAGGCGTACATCATGACCTGCATGGTCGCAATGCCTGCCACGAAAAGGCGCTGCAGGAACACCCGGGATTCGCGCTTCAGGGCCAGTTCGCGTTCGCGGGCATCGAAGGGCACACCCTGATAGCCCATCTGTGCCAGTCGCCGCAGAATGTCGGACAGTTTCAGACGAGTGGCATCGAAGCGAATGGTTGCCCTCGAACTGGAGAAATTGACGCTGGCACGGCTGACACCCGGCATCGAGGCAACGGCACGTTCCAGCACCCACACGCAGGCACCACAGCGCAAGCCTTCCACCGACAGGTTCAGGTCGACCAGGTCGGCAGCATCGCCAGCGCTGACAGCGGCCCCCTTTCCGGCCCTGGCTTTTGCACCAGAGCCAACTGGCTGCAGATAGCGTTCACTGATCTCGGGTTCGTCGAATACGGCCAGTTCGTCGAGTCGACCGGCGAGATCATCCGGAATGACCCCGAACTGCGCAGGCTCGCTGCGGAAGCGGTAATAGTCTCCCAGACCGGAGTCGACAATGGCCTGCATCACCGCCTGACAGCCTACACAGCAGACATCGTGCGTCGCGCCATCGAAGTCGACCTGCCAGCGTCCGGGCTCCAGCACCTCTTCGGTGCAGTGATAGCATCTCATTCAGCTATCCTCGCACACGGCGGGCCTCAGGCACCATGGCCCGCACCCAGCATCATGCCGACATGCATCAGCCCCATGAGGCCCAACGCGATGATGAGACTGCCGGCCAGGACCCTGACCCAGCGCCGGCGACTCGCCTTTGCCAACCACTGCCCCGACAGGCCCAGCAGCATCAGATTGGGCAAGGTACCCAGTCCGAAGACCAGCATCAGCAGGGCACCGCGCTGCCAGCTGCCGGCGACCAGCGCGGCGCTGAGTACGGCGTAGACCATGCCGCAGGGCACCATCCCCCACAGAGACCCTGCCATCACTGAATTGATGAACCCCGAGCCACGCAGGCGTGAGGTCGCAACCGGCCGTATGCGTTTCCAGACATGACTCCCCAGCGATTCCACCGCCATGCCGATGCGCTTCACACCCAGCACATACAAGCCCATCAGAATCACCAGCACGCTACTCAGAACATAGGCCGTCTGCTGAATCGGCAACACCGATTCCATCAACCAGGCCACCGAACCTGCCCCACCGGCCAGCGCGCCCAGCGTCGTGTAGGTCATGATCCTGCCCAGGTTGTAAGCGGCGACCGCACTCAGTGCACCGCCCCGACGCGGGGCCTGCAGGCCCGATGCGCTGATGCCCTCAGCCTGCGCCGAGCCGCCCGCAGGACTTGCAACCACCTTCACCGCGATACCCGGTGAGCGCCCCAGCGGCTTCTGCTGCATCATTCCCAGCGCGCTGACAATGCCACCACACATGCCCGCGCAATGCACCCCACCGAGCAATCCGGTCAGGAAAACGGCGAACAGCGATAGATCGGAAAACACCATGAAAGAGACTCGGCGCCGATCACCGTCGACGCGCTACACAGGATGACAGACCGGCGTGTTTCCATCGAAGCCGGTTGCATGCAATCAGATATCCAGTACCCGCTGAATGATGCTTTTGGCAATGAACCCCAGCATCCCGAATCCGAGCACGAAGAACAGGACGATCGTCCCTACCTTGCCGGCCTTTGAATCACGCGCCAGCTTCCAGACAATGAACAGCATGTAGAGCATGAAGCCCCCGATGCCGAACGTCATCCCGAAGGTGGAAATCTGCTGCTCCGTGAAACCGAACATTCAGCTGGCAGGCTCCGTGGCAACCAGATCACGATAGGCATGCCAGGTGGCGTGTCCGATCAGTGGCGCCGTGATCAACAGCGGTATGAAACCCGCAATCAGACTCAGGCCGATGATCACCACGACGATCAGCGCCCAGACATACATGGCCCGGGGATTGGCGATGACACTGCGAACACTGCTGAAGATGGCCATCAGCGTATCGCTCTTGCGATCGAGCATCATCGGCGCCGCTACCACACCGATGGCGAAAACGATGGAGGCAAACACGAACCCGACACCCATCCACAGAAACAGGAACTGGGGGTTGTCCAGCGAGAAGATCTGACCGATCACACCCTTGACGGTCGGGAAGCTGGTGGTCGACGACAGCGCGAAGAGAATCAGCGATACCCGCGCCCAGACAATCATGGAGAACGTCAGGATAATGGCGAAGAAGGCAAGACTGCTCATGTTGCGTGTCCAGCAGGTCAATGACTGCACCAGGCTGGCACTGCCATTCTGCTCACGTTGACGCGACAGATCATAGAGGCCGGTACACAGAAACGGCCCCATCAGGAAGAAGCCGCCGATCAGACCCATGGTCAGTTGCCACTTGGTGGCGTAGACCCAGACGATGGCATAGCCCATGAGGACGAATACCAGACCGTAGAAGCATCCCTGAAAGCGTGTGGCCACCAGATCGGCCCAACCACGCTTCAACCAATCCACTGGCGCATCGGCACCCAGTTGATTGATGGCGGGCATGGGAGGCGGCAGTTCCTCAACTGTACCGGCCGACTCATTGACAACCTCTCCGGGCTGCTTGTCTACACTATTTGTCATGACGTCTCCTGGGTACCGCATTCAAGAAATACACAAACGCTCAAAAGCTACCATAATCGAAGCCTTGCCATGGCACGTTGATTTTCATCAATCCACCGTATACTCAGCCTATGAAAGGATATGCTCGAATTGCCGCCGCCGTGCCCGCCGCCGCGGTCGCTGACATCAACGAAAACCGTGACCGGACGCTGGCTCTGTGGCGCGAGGCCGATCTGGCCTGTGCCAACGCGGTCGTGTTTCCGGAGCTGGGCCTGAGTGGTTACAGCATTCGCGATCTGTGCATGAACACCACCCTGCTCGATGCCTGCGAGCAATCGCTGACACAGCTCATCGAGTCGGGTAAATCACTCAAGCCCGTGGCCATCGTGGGCCTGCCACTGCGCTTCAACCATGGCCTGTACAACTGCGCCGCACTGATTCATAACGGAACCCTGCTCGGTGTAGTGCCGAAGGCCTATCTGCCCAATTACCGCGAGTTCGAAGAAGCCCGCTGGTTCCGTTCCGGCTTCGACTTGCCCGATAACGCCAGCATCAGCATCGGCAAGTTCAAGGCACCATTCGGGCTTGATCTGCTGTTCAAGGGCTCCCTGCCCGATCTGACTCTGGGTGTCGAGATCTGCGAAGACCTCTGGGTACAGAACTCGCCCAGCAGCTATCTGGTATCGGCCGGTGCCACGATCATCTGCAACCTGTCCGCCTCGAACTTCACCATCGGCAAGGCCGAGCTGCGGCGCCTGCTAGCCCGCTCGGCATCCGATCGCGGCAAGTGCGCCTATGTCTATGTCGCGGCCGGCCCCGGAGAATCATCAACCGATGTCGCCTTCGATGCCGATGCCTTCATCTGCGAAAACGGCAACATGCTGGCAGAGTCCCACCGCTTTGCCCGCAATGGCCAACTCATCGTGCAGGATATCGATCTGGAACTGCTGGCTTATGAACGCCGCTCCACCACGACCTTCGGCGATTGCGCACGCGAGAACCAGATGCCGGTTCGTACCGTCCGGTTCGACGCCAGCCCGGTGGAAGGCATGGTCCGACAGGTCACACGCACACCGTTCCTGCCGCGCGATCCGGCCACCCTGGCCAACCGCTGCTGGGAGATGTTCGAAATCCAGAGCAACGCCCTGGCCACCCGCATGGCTGCCATCGGCAAACCGAAACTGGTGCTGGGCGTCTCGGGGGGCCTGGATTCCACCCACGCCGCATTGGTCGCAGCCGCCGCGTTGGACCTGCGCGGGCAGGCCCGCTCGGACCTTCTGTGCATCACCATGCCGGGCTTCGGGACCAGCGACGGCACACGCGACAACGCCGAAGCTCTGGCCAGAGCGCTGGGAGCCAGTTTCAGTCAGGTGAGCATTTCGGATGCGAGTCGTACGGTGCTGGAGGCCATCGGGCATCCGGTGACAGACGACGTGGACAATGTCGAACAACTGATAGACCGGCTGCGCAGTCAACCGGAGATGGGCGATGTCACGCTGGAGAATGTGCAGGCGCGATTGCGCACACTGTTGCTGATGACCCTGGCCAATCAGAATGGCGGTCTGGTGGTCGGTACCGGGGACTTGTCTGAGAAGGCACTGGGTTGGTCCACCTATGCCGGCGACCACATCGCCATGTATGACGTGAATACCGGTGTACCGAAGACCCTGATCCAGTTCGTCATTCGCTGGGTTGCCAATGAACGTGCCAGCAAGTGGAGCGATAGCGAAAGCCTGCGTGAAACGCTGTTTGCCATTCTCGACACACCGATTTCACCCGAGCTTCTGCCCGCCGATGCCAATGGGCAGATCGCGCAATTGACCGAAGAGAAGATCGGCCCCTACGAATTGCATGATTTCTTTCTGTATCACCTGGTGCGCCATGGCGCGCGCCCCGGTCGCATCCTCGACCTGGCACGAGTTGCATTCAACGAATCACAGTATGACGATGAAACGCTGAAGAAATGGCTCACGGTGTTCATCAAGCGCTTCTTCACACATCAATTCAAGCGCTCCTGCACCGCTGACGGTCCGAAGGTAGGCAATGTTGCACTCTCACCCCGTGGTGACTGGCGCATGCCGTCAGATGCCAAGGCTGACACCTGGCTGGCCGATATCAATGCCTGGCATCCCAGCGCCACCACCGTCAAGGATTCCGGCGGCCGACCGTTGTATTGATGCAACACGAAGCCTGCCCTGTCATGGCTACAGGGCAGGCTTCACGGCCTCTGGCATTTACTCATTGTTTGCATTATCCCTGTCCATACTCCTTCCACCAGACACACGTGGAAGGAAATCAGACAATGAACTTCAATCTGTCAAAACCTCTCTTGAGCAAGGGCCTCGGGCTTCTGCTGACGCTCGGCACCCTGCCCGGCATTGCCCTTGCACAAGCTGGCTCGCCCGAGAATGGCCCACCGCGACAGGGCCCCGGCGGCCCGCCGCCGCAGGAAGCCTTCGATGCCTGTGCATCGCTGCTTGTCGATGATGCATGTTCAGTCGAGACGCCCGAAGGAACACTTGAAGGCACTTGCCAGCAAGCACCTCGCGAGGAAGAACTGGTGTGCATGCCTGCACGGTGATTTGACCACGAGGCAGGCAGCCCACTGCCGGTGCGTGCCTGCCTTGCATTTCACTTGACATTCAACACCCGTTTGGCACGGCTGCGATCGTCAACGCCGACACGTGTTGTCTTGCACGACTACTCCTGCTCGGACAGCACGTGAATTTGCCGATGTGCAGGAGCTGATCAGGCGCGCCTGCTGCTCCCGCCCTTCGTTGCTTCGTACAACGCCCTCGCCGCATTCTCACTCAGGGGCAGGCTTGCAGCTCGCTCGACCTCGGCACGGGTAACGCCGATATCATCCAGAATCGTGTCATCGAGCGCCAGCAAATGCGCGAAGGCATCCCGGTTCTCACGCTGCTCTCTCTTGCAGTCAAGCCAATGCCGGAAACTGCGCGCCAGCTGTTGCCACTTCGGAAACAACGGCGAAGCGGCAGCCTCGACGCCTGCAGCCTGCACCTCCACGCCCGGCTTCCGCAGTTGTACGGGCGACTGCGACTGCGACTGCGACTGCGACTGCGACTGCGACTGCGACTGCGACTGCGACTGCGACTGCGACTGCGAC
>CANLNQ010000001.1 GCA_947492525.1 uncultured Granulosicoccus sp. | reverse complement strand
GAAGTCACAGTAACCGACGACGATGGGCTGACCGATGTTCAATTGCTGACGGTCACCATCAACGATGTCAACGAAGCGCCGGTCATCACCAGCGATGGTGGTGGAGCCGCGGCCAGTATTGCCGTCGATGAAAACCAGACTGCCGTGACGACGGTCGAAGCGTCTGATGTCGATACCGGAGCTACACAGATCTACAGCCTAAGTGGTGGTGCCGATCAGGCTGCGTTCAGTATCGACGCAGTGAGTGGCGCGCTGACGTTCAACGTCGCCCCGGATCATGAGGCTCAATCCAGCTACGAAGTCGAGGTCACGGTGACCGACGACGGTGGGCTGACTGATGTTCAATTGCTGACGGTCACGATCAACAATGCGAATGAAGCACCGGTCATCACCAGTGATGGCGGTGGAGCAACAGACAGTATTGCTGTGGATGAAAACCAGTTTCAGGTTACCACGGTGCAAGCGTCTGATGTGGATGCCGGAGATACGCAAACTTATAGCGTGAGTGGTGGTGCCGATCAGGCTGAGTTCACCATTGACGCCAGCACTGGCGAGTTGTCTTTCATTACCGCACCCGATCGGGAAGCTCAAGCCAGCTACGAAGTCGAAGTCACGGTAACCGATGACGGAGGGTTGACCGATGTTCAACTGCTGACGGTCACGATCAATGACGTCAACGAAGCACCAGTCATCACCAGCAGTGGCGGTGAGGCCGCGGCCAGTATTGCCGTCGATGAAAACCAGACAGCCGTAACGACGGTCGAAGCGTCAGATGTTGATGCCGGAGATACGCTGACCTATAGCGTAAGTGGCGGTGCAGATCAGGCCGCATTCAGTATCGACGCAGTAAGTGGCGAGCTCACGTTCAGTGCTGTGCCCAATCATGAAGGCCAGGCCAGCTACGAAGTCGAAGTCACAGTAACCGACGACGATGGGCTGACCGATGTCCAATTGCTGACGGTCACCGTCAACGATGTCAACGAAGCGCCGGTCATCACCAGCGATGGTGGTGGAGCAACAGCCAGTATTGCCGTTGATGAACACCAATTCTTGGTTACCACGGTGCAAGCGTCTGATGTGGATGCCGGAGATACGCAAACTTATAGCGTGAGTGGTGGTGCCGATCAGGCTGAGTTCACCATTGACGCCAGCACTGGCGAGTTGTCTTTCATTACCGCACCCGATCGGGAAGCTCAAGCCAGCTACGAAGTCGAAGTCACAGTAAACGATGACGATGGGTTGACCGATGTTCAACTGCTGACGGTAACCATAAACGACGCCAACGAAGCACCAGTCATCACCAGCGATGGTGGTGGAACCACGGCGAGCATTGCGGTAGATGAAAACCAGACAGTCGTGACAACTGTCGAAGCGTCAGATGTTGATGCCGGAGACACGCTGACCTATAGCGTGAGTGGCGGTGCAGATCAGACCGCATTCAATATCGACGCAGTAAGTGGCGAGCTCACATTCAGTGCTGCACCGAACCATGAAGCCCAGGCCAGCTACGAAGTGCAAGTCACGGCAACCGATGACGATGGGTTGACCGATGTTCAACTGCTGACGGTCACCATAAACGACGCCAACGAAGCACCGGTCATCACCAGCGATGGTGGTGGGGCCACGGCGATCATCTCCGTGGACGAAAACCAGACTGCAGTGACAACCGTCACCGCCACCGACGAAGATGCAGGGTCTGAGTTGTCATACAGTCTTGGGGGGGGCGCCGATCGGGCATCGTTTACCATCAACTCGGAAAGTGGCGTCATGACCTTTGTTGTCACGCCGGATCATGAAGTGAAGAATCGGTTTGAAGTCGAAGTCATCGTCACCGATGACGGAGGGCAGACCGATGTCCAGAATCTGGTCATCAACGTGCAAGACGTGGATGAAGCACCTTCAGCACAACCGGATATTCTGGACGTTCAGCATGAGCAGATTCTGAGTATCGACCCGATAGTGTCTCTTTTGGCCAACGACTCTGATCCGGAAGGTCAGACTCTGACGCTGGTCGGGTTCAGCCAGCCTCAGAATGGCACATTGACTCAAGGCAATAACGGCTTGCTCGAGTACAGGCCGGATGAGGGCTTTACCGGCAGGGATGGCTTTGACTACGAGATTGAAGACACGGCAGGCAATCGAGTCAGTGCACGCGTCTGGCTGGATGTGCAGTCGTCTACCGTGGATGTCCCGGCATTGGGTGAAGCACAGGCAGTCATCGATGAAATTCAGGAGGTTCTGATAGAAGTACCTGACAGCATTGCCGAAGCGGAGCCGGACGAACTGTCATCGGCGATCTCTACCTTGATCGATGAAAAGGTCGGAGAGGGGGATGCCGTTCAATACCAGGAGCCAACTGGCGAGGGTGAGTCGGAGGCTTCGAACGAGCGATTCTCGGATGTGGAATCTGTCGTCGTCAATCCCGTCCGTGTGGCAGTGCAGTCCAATGATGCAGATGATGGTGCGCCGGCAATCCATCCCCCCGGTGTTGTTATCAGTACCTTGCTGCAGTTGATGCTGGATCACGAAATCACGGCTCTTGATGCAAGCTTCGATCTGGATCTCAGCTACGAATCCCAGTCGATTGAACTTCGTGACGCCATTTTTGCTCTGCGCGATCAGGTTGATCAGATGATTGAAGAGTCGAACCCTCGCAGTGCGCTGGTCGCCTCGGCACCGACGGTCGTCGGCGCTTCATTGACAGCGGGTGTGGTGACCTGGGTCCTGCGCTCCGGGCTGCTGGTCTCCGCGACGATCACGGCAACTCACCTGTGGCGTCCGCTGGACCCTGTGCCCATCCTCACCCGCTGGGACGAAGATGCCCCGTGGTATGAGAACGGCCCGGAAGGAGAGTCGGATCAGCCCGATGATGCGGCCAACGATCCGGACAATACAGGGGGCATCAAGCATGCTTGATACCCTGAAAACCTGGCGTTTGTACAAGACTGTGGCGCAGCTTGGGCGACCTTTGATACTGGGTGGTAGCCTGGTGATGTTGAGCCTGAGTGTGATGTTTCTGGCTGACCTGCTGGAGCTCAAGCCCAATGCGGCAGATGTTTCTACCGAATCGCGCAAGGTGATCGTGGAAGCTCTGGCTGTGCAGTTGTCGTCTCTGGCCAGCGATGGCGACATTGACGAGGTACAGGCGTCGGTTTCGCGATTCGTGCTGAGGAATGCGGACGTGCATGCTGCTGCTCTGGTGCGGGATACCGGCACCGTGCTGGCGGAGCTGGGCGACACCACACTGTTTGAAGAAAGCGCGTCACTCCACGCGGCGACACAGCTGAAGGTCCCAATCTACGACGATAGCCGTTTGTGGGGTGAGGTGCTTGTCGCCTTTGCACCCTTGGGTGAACAACGCGGCGAGTTGCTCTGGCTGACCTTTGTGGTGCTGTGTTCACTGATAGCCTTTACCGCCTTTCTCAATCGGGCACTGGTGCAACTGGATCCGGGGCGTGCGGTGCCGGGACGCGTCGATTCTGCGATGAACCTGTTCAGTGAAGGCGTCATTGTGCTGGATGCAAGACTGCGTATCGTGATGGCCAATGTTGCCGCCGCCAATATTGCCGGTAGCAGTGCCAGCGAACTGGTAGGACGTTCGCTGGATGATTGGCCCTGGGAAAAGAAAGAGGGCTGGCAGGGTCCGTGGGCGACAACGCTGCTCAGCGGTCTGGCGAAAGCGGATGAACCGATGACCTTGCTGGGCAATGATGATGACAAGCGCTCCTTTCTTGTCAGTTGTGCGTTCATCGGTGAAGGTGAGGAAGGCAAGAAGGGCGTCATGGTGACGCTTGACGACATGACAACCGTGGAACGACAGAATCGTGAATTGACCCGAACGCTGGTCAAGCTGCGTCAATCTCAGGAAGTGATCAATGAGATGAATCGCGAGTTGAAACTGCTGGCGACAACGGACCCCTTAACCGGTATTGCCAATCGTCGTACGCTCATGGAAACCCTTGATGACTACATAACCAAGGCACGGACGGACGAGACACCGTTGTCGGTTGTCATGACCGATATTGACCATTTCAAACAGGTGAATGACAACTACGGACATGCCGTGGGCGACGATGTCATCAAGGCACTGGCGGCCACTCTGGAGAGCGTTTGCAGCGAAGAGGATATGGTCGGGCGCTACGGTGGCGAGGAATTTGTCATGATTCTACCCGGCAGGACGGCACAGGCGGCGGCGCAGATTGCCGAGCGCGCTCGAATTGCGGTCATTGCACTGGCCTATGGTGACAAGCTGGCTGTTCCGACATTGTCATCGAGTTTCGGTGTATCGGACCTGAGCTGTGGTGCTACCGAGAGCACAGCCTTGGTTGACGCCGCTGATCAGGGGCTCTATCGGGCGAAGGAAGCAGGTCGAAATTGCGTGGTAATCCATGATCCCGCTCTGGAGGCTGGCATGGAGACACCGTCGGATGGCGGGCCGGCCATGACGGAGCGGGTGGACACACCGTCCGCCTCGGATCATGCGCAGGCGCGCATCATCGAGCTGGAGGGCCTGTTGAAGGAGCGTGAGCACGAACTCAGTGTGATCGGTGAATTCGATGTCCTGACGGGGATGCCATTGCGTTCGATCTTTCTGCAGAGAGCGGAGGCAGAGCTGATCAGGGCCGCCAGAGACGGCACGCTGGTTGGCGTCATTTCCTTTGCAATACGCGATCTTGATCGTCTGCTGTCCACTTTCGGTTATGCCCTGTGTGATGAGTTGATCGTCAATGTCATGGAACGATTGCAGAATGGTCTGCGTTCGACGGATCTGGTGTCACTACTCTCGGCAGAACACTCGCTCTCACGCATCACCTCCAATGAGTATGCGGTGCTGCTCTCGTCCCTGAATGACACAACCAGTGCCATGGTTGTCGTGACTCGCATGAAGCGACTGTTTGCGGACCCCTTCATCATGGGAGGGGAGAAAGTCTATATCGGTGCTGCCATTGGTATCGCCATCTCCTCATCGGCAGATCAGTTGGCAAGCAGCTTGTTCGTCGAGGCGAGTGAGGCACGTGCCGAAGCAATGCTCAAATCCGACAAGGTCTCGCATGAGTTCAAATCCAGTCAGTTGCACAAGGCCTCCGATGACTACATACGACTGGAATCGGATCTGCATGAAGCCCTGGAAAACGACGACATTGAAGTCTGGTTCCAGCCCAAGTTCGACATGAAGCTTCGCCGGGTTACCGGTATGGAAGCATTGCTGCGCTGGCAGCATGAAACACGTGGTTTCGTATCGCCGCAATTGTTCGTCGAAGTGGCGGAAGCCAACGGGCTCATCGATGTACTGTCGCAACGTGTGCTCAAGGCCACTCTGCAACAGATCATCGTGTGGCGTTCCATGGGATTTGATTATCTGAGAATATCCATCAATATCTCCCCGATGCAGTTACGTGCGGAAACCCTGGTAGACGAAACTCTGCAGGCCCTGCATGAGGCTGGCGTGGACGGTCGGCAGCTGGATATCGAGTTGACCGAAACCACTGTTCTGGATAACCCCGAAAAGGCTCGACTGGCCTTGGCACGCTTGCGGGAATCGGGTGTGAGCATCTCGCTGGATGATTTCGGTACAGGCTATACATCCCTGTCGCTACTGGCGGACCTGCCACTGGATGTCGTGAAGATCGACCGCATGTTCATGGAAGACGTGGAGAGCAACGACCGTTCGCGCGCGGTGGTGGGGTCGGTGATCAACATGGCGCATGCCCTGAATCTGCGCGTCGTGGGCGAAGGGGTTGAAACCAATGCCCAACTCGAGGTGCTGGATGAGTTGGGGTGCGACGAGATCCAGGGGTATCTGATCAGTCGTCCGCAACCCGCTGATCAGATAACGGCGTTTCTGATCAAGCAGCGAAACAGTGAGCAGGCTCGCCGCGCGTAGAGATGATCCGCCGCATCGCTTGGTCATGCCCTGGCGCGAGATCGTCCCGGCATCGGGCGATGATCAGTTTGCCTGGCTGCGGAAATGGCGTTCGGCGTCGGGAAGGCTGGCGAGCAGGGCGGGTCTCAGCTCAGCCATATCCGTCAGTGGTGAGCCGCACTCGTGTTCGCCGATGGACTGGAGAAATCCTTGCCACAGCTCATTGTCAGCCGATGGGGTCTTGCGGGTAAGCGTTTGCTGCTGGATGTCATAGAAACCGTGATTGCGAGCCTGCAACCACAGGCAATCGGCCTGCAGGCTGACGTCTGCATGTGCCCTCTGCGCTGGAATCACGATATTGCGTAGTCTGTCGGGTGCAAGTTCCGGCGCTGCCAGGCTGAGCAGAATGGTGGCCAACACGAGCAAGCCGAGCATGTCGATAATGGAGAGCCGGATCCTGCCAATCATCAGTTTCATCAGGCGTGTACCACGGTTGGATTATTGCGCTCGACTACCATGCAGGCATCGCGTCTGAGTAGAGCATCGGGTCGTGAAACCGCCTCCAGCACCATGAAGTCACTCTGCCATTGCGTGGGGGTGATGGTGCAGCGCAGATACCCCCGACGATTGCCGTGATGATGAACGTGCGGATGTGTAGGCGCTATGTCGTACCAGTAACTGGCAACATCGCTTCCGTCGCCGCCGGAGCTGATGGAGGTCGTGGTCAGTTCGACGGCCACCGATTCTCCATCCGGCTGGTTCATGTGGTGGGGGACATCGGCCGCCCAATGGCTGTGGATATCGCCCGAGAGCACCACCACATTCTTCAGTCCGGCATCCACGATCTGCCCGACCAGACGATCCCGAGCTGCGGGGTAGCCGGACCACTTGTCCATCACGTGGCGATTGTCCGCGCTGGCAGCAGTGGCTTCGCGGCCGAACATGGGTACTTGTTGGGCCAGGACGTTCCAGTGAGCGTGACTACCGCTCAATTGACCCTGTAGCCATTGCTCCTGACGAGTGCCCAGCATGGTGCGATCGACATCCGCAAAGTTCGTGCAAGTGGACACCGAGCGTTCATGGCAGGCCTGTCGCGAGCGGTATTGCCGGGTGTCGAGCACATTGACCGACATCAGCTGTCCGAACTGCATTTGCCGATAGAGTTGCAGGTGTCCCGCTGCGGGCAGTGAGCTGCGGCGCAGCGGCATGGCCTCGTAATAGGCTTGAAAAGCGGCCGCTCGTCGCAAACGGAAGATCTCGGGTGGTGTATTGGTTTCCGTGAATTCCGCCGCCCAGTCATTGTCGATCTCGTGATCATCCCAGGTGGCGATGAACGGGGCAGAGGCATGCATGGCCTGCAGATCGGCATCGAGCTTGTAGAGCGCATAGCGGTTGCGGTAGTCGTCGAGCGAGAAAGTCTCATCACCCAGGTGCTTTCGGACACGCGTACTCTTGCCATCGTACGGCGCATATTCGTAGATGTAGTCGCCTGTGTGAAAGATGGCATCGAAGCGCTCTTCCGCCATATGACGATACGCGCTGAAGTAGCCCTGCTCGTAGTGATTGCAACCGCACACACCGATATTCAGCTGCTGGACATCCTTGTGTGGCGCTGGCGCGGTGCGTGTTCTGCCAACGGGACTCTGGATGCCCCCCGCGGTGAAGCGATACCAGTAATCCCTGCCGGGCTGCAGGGCCTCTACCTCGATATGCACCGCATGACCCAGCTCTGCTCGCGCCAGAGTCCGGCCCGCTTGCACCGGTGCGTGGAAGTGTTCATCGCGTGCGATCTCCCATTCCACCTCGATGGCCACATGGGGCAGGCCGCCACCTTCCAGAGGTCGGGGAGCCAGGCGGGTCCAGAGTACGACACCGTCGGGCAGGGGGTCACCCGATGCCACTCCCAGGGCAAACGGGTAATCGTCGAACACCGGTCTTGCCCAGAGACGCTGAGCATTCGATGCAAGCAAGGTGGCACCAACGCCGAGTTTCCAGCTGGCATTGAGAAACTCGCGTCGCGAAAGACTGGCGAGAGTGCGCTCGTATGGCGTACGCATCGAAACCACTACCGAGTGAGGATCAGATTCGCATCATGTTGTCGGTATATGACATGAATCCTTCAGGCTTGTGATGATTCAGTGACAGGCAGATCGGCGGTGTTAGACGGTACAGATAATCGTATTCATGACAGGTCATCAAAGAAGCCATCACTGGCTTGATCAAGCGCCTTCCAGCCGTTCACGCTCCGGGTATTTTTACCTGTCGAGTTCGGTCATTGACTGACTTTTATCAATACCCATCATGGGGGGTTACATTCATCATTGAAGGTGAGAAAGCAGCCCTTTAAGGAGATCCCATGTTCAATACATTGTTGTCACGAAGACGGCGCCCCACAACTGCTCGGCGCGGCGTTCTTCTCCTGGGCCTGTCGTGGTTCCTGCTGAATACATCAGTCCATGCGGCCGCCCCTTCAGCCCCCGGTTCCCTGCGTTACGAGAATTATTCGAAAACCTCCGGTGAGGTCTTCTGGAATCGCGCAAGCGATGACGGACTGGTGGTGGCCTATGAAATCAAGGTGAATGACGACATCATCGGAAATCGCGATGTACTCAGCTACTACATGAGGTCCTTGGTCAACGGCCAGAGCTACACGGTTGCCGTCACGTCGATCGATGATGAAGGCAACCGATCCGAGCCTGTCTCGGTCAGTTTCACGGCGGGTGGAGATACCGTGGCACCAGCCACCTTGGCGGCACCTGCCGGCCTGAAGGCCAGTGTCTACTCGTCCACCTCCGGGGAGATCATGTGGGACCGACCGTCCACCTTCGGCCTGAGCTATGAGGTCAGACGTAACGGCACCCTGGTTTCCCAGACAAGCGGTGTCAGCTACTACGACAGATTGTTGAGCCCTGGCAGCGCCTACACCTACGAAGTGGTGGCTGTTGATGGCAGTGGCAACCGGTCGGAGGCGGCAAGTGTGAGCCTCACTACCAGCGGTGGCACGACACAGCCTGTCAGCCTTGCCGCCCCCGAAGGACTCAAGGCGAGTGTCTATTCATCGAGTTCGGGTGAGATCATGTGGGATCGCTCGCCAGTGTTCGGCATGCGTTATGAGGTCAGTCGCAACGGGACTGTCCTGTCAACGATTAGCGGAATCAGCTACTACGACGACAGCCTGAGCGCCGGCACCACGTATACCTACGATGTCGTGGCAATCGATCGCGATGGCAATCGCTCGGCAGCGTCGAGCATCAGCCTGAACACGAGTGGTGGAAGCGTGACTCCGACGACTGTCGCGACACCCGTGGGTCTGCTGGCCAGTGTCTATTCTTCCGAATCGGCAGAGATCATGTGGGATCGCCCGGACACCTTCGGTCTGAGTTACGAAATCAGCCGAAACGGTGACGTACTGACGACTACCACAGGCGTCAGTTACTACGACGACAGCCTGGAACCTGCCTCGACGTACCGCTACGAGGTGGTTGCCATCGACCGTGAGGGCAATCGATCCAATGCGGCGGCCGTATCGCTCAATACGCCATCGGGTTCCCTGACTGAGGGTGGCACCGACAACTTCGATTGGAATATTGCCGCTGTCGACCCGAATATCGTGGAACCGTCCGATGTCTATACCCGTGATGGCTACTTTCCGATCGAGGTGCTGCGCGTTGATGTGCGCACCGAAACGACCCCCGGTGTCTGTACGGCTGACGATCTGTCGGGTTGTACCCTGGATGATGTCATGGCGGATGTCGACAAGACCGATGATCTGACGGTCGATATTCCCATCCATGTCAGCGCCCCGGATTTTCCGGATGATGGCTCCGTCAGCAATGCCGAACTGCGTATGCGCGGTAGTGGCTCACGCAACGGTGCGCAGAAGTCACTGCGAATCAAGCTGGACAGCAAGAAGGACCTGTGGCGCGAAGAGCGCTATTTCCAGCTCAACAAGCATCCCTTCGACGGTAGCCGGATTCGCAACAAGCTGGCAACGGATGTCATGGCGGTGATACCCAGCCTGCCCAGTCTGCGGACGCAGTTCGTCAATCTGTGGATAGATGACGGCGAAGGTCCGGTGGACTATGGCCTGTTCACCCATGTGGAACGTGTCAACGGAAACTATCTGGAAAAGCGCGAATGGGATGACGACGGCAACGTCTACAAGGCCGAGGATTTTCGTTTCGACGAGGGTGATCTGTCGGATATTCTTGTGGATGAGGACGGAGAACCCCTGGATGAGGATCGATTCGAAACCTCACTGTCGATCGAGAACGGTGATGATCACCGCGCTCTGCAGTCCATGTTGGAGGATCTGAACGATCCGGCCATCAGTTTTGAAACGGTGCTGGATCAGTACTTCGATCGCAACAATGTGCTGTCCTGGATTGCCACCAATATTCTGGTACACCAGGCCGATGCGGTCAGGCACAATTTCATTCTCTACAACCCCACCGGTACGGAAAAATTCTACTTCCTGCCCTGGGACTACGATGAAGCGATGGGCGTTTGGAAAGAGCCACCCAGCGATCTGAGCAACGACTCGTTGCGTCAGCGTTCGGAATACGGCTATGGCCTGGCCGCCAGAAACGTCTTTCTGGAAGGCTTCTATCGCCTGCCCGGTATTCACGATGAAATCGTGGAAGCAGTGGATTACCTGCGGGAGAATGTGGTGACGGATCAGTTCATGACCGAGAAGGTGAACGAGTATTTCGCGCTGGTTCAACCCTTTCAGGAAAGCCTGCCGGATAGTGAATTCAATCCGTACTTCAGCATGGGCTCTGCTGCCTCCTATGCCAGTGCGCCTGGCCAGAACGCGGAATCCCTGCGCAATACCTTCCGAGCCCCCATCGGGGCAATCCTGCAGGACCCGCAGGAACGGGAATCCGACTGGCTGTTCAGCTGGGCGCCGGCGTATGACGTCACCGGCACGTCGGGCGGCATCAGTTACCGCCTGCAGGTCGCCACGACGCCGACTTTCGACGACGGTACGGTCGTTGCCGACATCAGCGGTATACCCGATGCATCGGGAACGGTCAGCGAGAGCGTGGACGCTGCCAATTTGCCCGCCGGCGAATACTATGCCCGCGTGTTTGCCATACCAGCCAATGAACCCGAACGCTTCTTTCAGGTATCCGGCAACAAGCTGTATGTCGGTGGCAATACCTACTACGGTGCCATCAGCTTCAGTGTCGATTGATCGCAGTACCGCCGGTTGACATCAGCCTGATGGAAGGAAGGGTGGACGGTGGTCTCGGGTAGACCATCGCCCGTCTGCCATTCGGTGAGGCAGGGCAGGAAGCCGGATCTGCCAACTGGCAGCTTGCGAGACGGCATTGGCCAGGGTACCGGCTTTGCCGATATGCTGAGAGAGACTTAACTTGCTAGACTTCCGGATTCCTGTCTCAACTTTTTCCGGAATATCAGCATGCCAAAGGCTTATTGGGTCGCACGAGTATCCGTCACGAACGAAGAGCAGTATCCCGAGTATCTGCAGGCGGGTGCGCCGGTCTATGAGAAGTACGGGGCGCGGTTCATCGTGCGAGGAGGTCGCTGCGAAGATCTGGAAGGTCTGAACCGTCCTCGCAATGTCATTGTCGAATTCAAGGACTTCGATACGGCCATGGCCGCTTACAACAGCCCGGAATATCAGGCCGCGCGTAAATTGCGCAATGCCTTTTCCGATTCCGATTTCATGATCGTGGAAGGCTTTGACGGCTAGACCGTGATGACAGGCTGCCGGAATGCTACGGCGTCCCGGCAGCCCCACGCAGGCGGTAGCGCAGGCCGAGTGACAGCGACCATTCCTCGTGGTAGGTGGCGACGGTGTGAAAGCGAAAGCGCCCCATCGGGTAGACAACACCCGCTTCGACAATGCCATTGAATCGCGAATCGCGCACAGACAGTCGATCGTTCGGTATTCCGTCCAGCCGTATGATGCGACTCTCCCGGTCGTGACCAAGACCCACCGATAAATAGCCGTTCAGCCCGCTACGGTGCATCGGCTTGCGGGGGCTGAACAACACATGAACAGCCTGGCTGTACAGGTCGCTCTTGATGCTGCCTTGGCGTCCGGATATGCTCAGCAGGGTATCCACTTCGGACTTTTCGCGATGAGCAGACACCCGTAGCGTGGTGCTCATGAATCCCAGATCGGGCAGACCGGTATAGAAAAGTCCAAGTCCGCCACCGGCACCGGAGAAATCGACATCACCATTGACGGCCAGATCGTCGCGATCGCCGTCGACCCCTGATACATCGAGAAAGACGACATGGTGTTCGGCTACGCGAGGCATCGTCAGACGCAAGCCGAGTCTGCTGGCACTCGACAGGGCGCGCGCATTCAGGTCCATCGTTGGTACATCGAACTGCTTCGGCTCGCTCACCTGGGCGTCGGCCATGGCCAGCGTACTTGCCGGCACTGGCGATGGCAGAAGACTGCAGCAAGCTGCCACAAGCGCCGCAGCGGTAATCTGACAGTGACGCACACAATGCAAGCGGTGTAGCATGAGTATTCCCGAAGTAGTCTGGCCATTGAGTGGCTGGCATACCGATGACAGCAACCGTCCAGTGACAAGAGCCATGGAGAGCGGCAGTTGAAAGGTCTCATGCAAGACAAGACGTGTTTTCCTGCACGAGCCGGTGCTGTTCTGCTGTCTCTGGCAGCCCTGATTACGGGGCTACTGTACTACGGATTGTACCGTCAGCAGACCCTGCCACAGGCCTTCGAGTGGTTGACGATGTTCATGCCTGCAAGACCGGCTGTGGCGACGCAGGGTTTGTTCGCCCAAAGCGTACCCTCACTGACTCATGCATTGGCCATGATGCTGTTGCTGCATGCCCTGTTGCCCTCGCAGGCGTCTAGCCGAGCCTGGTGGCGGCTACTGGTTATGCTGTCCTTGTTGGCACTGGAAGCATTGTCCGGTACACCCGACTGGGTCGATGCTGCGGCGATCATGTCGGGTGTCGTGGTTGCAGAGTTGCTGGCCTGGCGCCTGGGCCTGGTCCGTCATGCCAGGCCTCACCGCAGTCGCTGGGCTCTGACAGGACTGGTGACGGTATCGGCGCTGTTGTCAGCTGCAACATCATGGGATCGCTATGGCTATACCGACTGTGCCATCTATGGCGACGATAACCGTTGTCTGGAGTACAAGAAGCCGGCACGCCCCGTTTACATGAGCTATCAGCAGTTGCGCGCTTCGTTCGCGGTCGAGGCGGCACGTCCGCCGGATCAACTGGGACGAATCTATCTGTACCGGGAGTTCATCTTTCTCAACGAACGTAATCAGGGACTGCATGTCATCGATAATACCGACCCCTCCGCACCGGTGAATATCGGTTTTCTGCGCATTCCGGGGAACACCGAAGTTGCAATACGGGACGGCTACCTCTATGCCGACAGCTATGTGGACCTGATCACTCTGGACCTGAATGATCCGCAAGACATCCGTCTGGTCAGCCGGCAGGAAGACATCTTTCCCCACGATGCCTTTCAGAGTATTCCCTACAACATCAGTTTCAGCCGCTACGATACCGACGCCAGCCTTGGCGTGGTTGTCGGCTACCAGCTGACGGAGGATTGATGCTCATGAAGCCCTGGATGAAGGTGGCACTGCTGCCTGCACTGTTGAGCAGCCTCGTACTGGGAGCCTGCGAATCGAGCGATTCCTCCGGCAACGTCGATGGTGCGGTTGTTACCGGTACTGGCGGGTCGACGGCGCGCATGACCATCAGTGGTGACTATCTGTATGCCATATCCGGCAGTCGTGTACAGCTGTTCGATATCGCTTCACCGGGAACGCCGCTTCCCTACACGCAGGTCGAGGTTGACTGGGATATCCAGACCTTGTTTCCCTACGACCAGTACCTGCTGGTAGGCGCGGCCAGCGGTGTGCATATCCTCGACAACAGCGACCCTGCCTCGCCCCGATACGTCGGCGATTTCACCCATGCCAGAGCGCTGGATCCGGTGGTGGCCCGGGATGGCTATGCCTATGTGACGCTGCGACGCGATGCATCCATTGCAGGTACGGACATCGTCGATCAGATGAATGTACTCGATATCAGTGATATCACTCAGCCGCGTCTGCTCGAAACCATCTCCATGCAGGGACCTGCCGGTTTGTCGGTCGATGGCGAGCAACTGTATGTCTGCGACGGCGCTGCCGGACTCAAGACCTTCAGTCTGGCCGATCCTGCCAGCCCGCAGTTCACGCAGAGCATACCCGGCCTCGACTGTTTCGATGTGATTGCACAGGGGCAGACTCTCTTTGTCATCGATGATCTGGGACTGTCACAGTACAGTACGGCCAGTGGCGTGCCGATACTGATCAGTACCATTGATACCGAGCCTGTGGTGTACGTGGTCGGTCAATAGTGAAGAGTTAACAGTGCGACACACGGTTGCGCATCGGCTGCACGGTCTGTGACCGTCACATTGTGTATGCTTGTGCGGGTCGTAGTGACAGGCATGCCCGTGATGCGGCTCAATGCAAGTGCCGGTTCACGATAGCGCATGTTCAAACCATCAAAACAGTGAGGAGATCGCAATGGATCTTTTGAAAATGGGCCAGGACCTTCTGGGTGACAAGGCCGGCGATATGGGCGGTATCATGGATGCACTGTCGGGTCTGACCGATGGCGAAGGTCTCGACCTGGGCGGCATCACCGACAAGCTCAAGGAAGGTGGTCTGGGCGAACAGCTGAGTTCATGGCTGGGTGATGGCGATAACGCACCGGTGTCTGCTGATCAACTGACCAGCGCGCTGGGTGCTGACAAGATCGGTGAAATGGCCTCCAAGCTGGGTGTGGATGCCGGTTCGGCGGCCGAGACTCTGTCTCAGGCCATGCCTTCACTGCTGGACAAGTTCAGCTCTGGTGGCAATCTGCTGGAATCCGTGACAGGTGGTGCCGACCCCATGGATCTGGTGAAAGGTCTGTTGGGCAAGTAATCAGGCAGGCTGTATCATGATCGTCTGGCATTGTCCCGAGGCGTGAGCCTCGTGAGACGATGCCGGACATCGTCGTGATAACTGGAGACCTGTCAGCATGTCAGCACATCATCGAAAGGCTTTGGAACTGGCACGCGACGGTCAGTGGGAAGCTTCCCACGAAATCGTGCAAGCGCACGATGATGCTTTCTCCAGTCTGATCCATGCCTACCTGCACAGGGTGGAAGGGGATGCGGGTAACGCGGCCTACTGGTACCGACGCGCCGGTGAACCCGTCTCGACACAGAGCACGGAACAGGAACTGGAGAGCCTGCTGGAGCGAGAGGCTGCCATCACTGACGGCTGAGTGCTGTCACGCAACGGTCACGGTGGTGTCACCTGCCTGTATAAGTTGGTCTGCACACTTGGGAGTCCTTCTGAAGAAAGAGACTTCCACGATATGTACCGTACTGCCACCGCCCTGACCGTGTTGTTGGTCACCAGTACCCTGCACGCCGCAGAGGCCGTTCGTCATGAAGCCACACTGGAAGGCCATGCTATCCTGCCGGCCATGACCTTGCTCAAGGCGCCCGAGGATGCACCCGAAGCATTGCAGGTCTCCGGAAAATTCACGAGCGCTGGCAATCCCGTACGCTCGACAGCCGAGGCAACACAGGGCGAAGCTCTGCCGCTGGCAGGACAGCCCCTGCAGGGTTTCTCCGGCATACGTGCGGTAGGCGATGGCAGCTACTACGTGCTGACCGACAACGGTTTCGGCTCCAGGGCCAACTCGCCCGACGCAATGCTGTTCTTCCATCAGGTGCGTCCCGATTTCGCCACGGGTGAGGTGATGGTCGAGAAAACCACCTTTCTGAGTGATCCGGACAAGGTCGTGCCGTTTGTCACGGTCATGGAAGGTTCCGAGACGCGCTATCTGACAGGCGCCGATTTCGATATCGAAGGCTTTCAGATGGTGGGCGATGAGATCGTCATCGGCGACGAGTTCGGCCCGTACGTCATCGTGGCAAACGCTGAGACGGGTGTTGTCACCGAGTTTCACGAAACGTTCGTGGACGGAGAGCTGGTGAGATCTCCGGATCACCATGCCGTTCAGTTGCCCAACCCCGGTGCCGATCTGCCGGCCTACACGGCGAAACGCTCCAGAGGCTTCGAAGGCTTTGCAGCCTCCGTTGATGGCAAGACACTCTACCCCTTGCTCGAGGGCGCGCTATGGCAGGCCGACAAGAACGATTGGGAGCGGGTTGACGATGGTCGTTCGGCGCTGCGCATTCTGGAGATGACAGCTGCCACACGCGAATGGACAGGTAATTCCTGGCTCTACCCGCTGGAGGATGACAGTCATGCCATTGGCGATTTCAACATGATCGATGCCACTCGCGGACTCGTCATCGAACGCGATGGTGGCCAGGGCGATGCGGAACTGGCCTGCGCCGACGACAGCAAGGATGAATGCTTCGATAATCCGGCCAGCTTCAAGCGTATCTATCTGATCGATATGGCCGGTGTGGCGCCGGGCGAGAGCGTCAACAAGGTGGCCTACATCGATCTGATGGACATGCAGGATCCTGACGGTGTGGCCCGACAGGGCAAGCGAGAAGATGCGCGTTTCATCTTCCCTTTTGTCACCATCGAGAACGTGGACAAGGTGGACGAGACGCACATCATCGTTGCCAATGACAACAACTTTCCGTTTTCGTCCGGCCGTGCTCTGGGTCAGCGAGATGACAACGAGATGATTCTGCTCGAGGTCGGGGATTTTCTCAAGGCCGCGGTAGCCAACTGAGGCCGTGAAGGTTGGCAGTGGGCACACCCGGAACGGTTGTGCCCGCTGCCGCTACCGTCAGCCGCGCTGACGCCCGCGGGTCGTTCCCTGGCCCTGCGTTTCAATGAATTGCAGCAGCTCCGTGTTGGCGGAGAGCTCTCTGATTTCGCCTTCCAGCGGACCGATGTGCTCGACCAGCGCTTTTTCTGCCAGATCGGCATCACCCAGGCGAATGGCCTCCACGATGCGATGGTGATCTGCCAGAACCTTCTCGCCCCGGCGAATGCGGTGGGCGCGCTTCAGATGTCTGATGCGATAGACCTCGGCCTGCGTGCGGCTCAGTACATTCCAGGCACCCGGCACACCAGCCATGCGAAAAAAGGCCGCATGCAGCTTTTCATCCAGTGAGAAGAACGTCTGCTGGTCATCAACGTCCAGAGCGGCAACCTGCTGCGCCATGATCTCGTCCAGCTCTTCCATGCGAGCACCGTCTCGCGCACTGTCAGCGGCTCTGCGAACGGCGCCGATTTCCAGTTGCAGACGAATGAAGCAGGCTTCGATATAGGTTCCGATGCGTACCGGGGACACGTAGCTACCGCTCTTTGGCACGATATTGACCAGTCCGGCTTCTTCCAGACGGATGATGGCTTCCCGAACGGGAGTCTTGCTGGCCTTGAACAGGCGTGAAAGTTCCTTTTCGGAAATCAGCTGGCCGGGTTTGAGTTTGAAGGTGACGATCAGCTGCCACAACAGGCCGTGAATCTGCGTGGTGAGGGATTCAGTGCCAGACAGGCAGACCCCGTCAAGCAACTCTTCCAGAGGGGAAAAGCCGTTCTTGTCAGTGCCCATGGCGGATCTGTGTGCTGTTACTCATTCTCTGCGCGGTGATCGATGTTCATGTCAATCTGGAAGTGTACTAGGAACGAGCCCGCTGCGTGTTTTCGTTACACCAAACTGCTGACCAGACGGCTGAAGCCTGTCAATACGGGGTTTTGCGGCGATCGTGTCGTGGCCTGTCGACCGGCTGTCGGTGCTGAAGTCTGACTTTTGGCTAGTTGGCAAGCTTCCCGCAGAAGCGGTTCAATGGAGGCAAGGGAATAGTGAACGAAAGTTCCGACACGCAGGTATGTATGCATGGAGTTCAAGGCGATAACGCCCATTCTCAATGTTTCCGACATCCTCGATTCATTCGAGTGGTTCGAGAAGCTGGGCTGGTCGAAAGGATGGCAATGGGGAGAACCGGTCAGCTTCGGCGGTGTGACATCAGGCGAGTGTGAGATCTTTCTTTGCCACAACGGGCAGGGCGGCCGAGGTCGAGGCGCCAATGTGACTACCTTCGGGCCCGGCAGCGAAGAATCATCCGACAGGGGCGCCTGGATGACCTTGTGGGTGGATGACGTCGATGAAATCTACCGACGCTGCCTGAGTGAGCATCTGGAAGTGACCTGGTCTCCCACCGACATGCCCTGGAATGTCAGGGAAATGCATGTCCGTCACCCGGACGGGCATGTCTTCAGAATCAGCCGCTCTCTGGACGGTGCAGACTGAACGTGCTCGCCTGATTCAAACCGGTGTACCGAGCAGGCTCAGCGACGGAGTCTCTCGCAGCAGTTGCTGGCTGTAATCGGCCTGAGGTGCATTGAAGAAGGTTTCACTCACGGCCGATTCCACCACCTGGCCTCGCCGTAGCACCACCACCCTGTCCGCCATCTGACGCACCACGGCAAGGTTGTGGCTGATGAACAGGATGGTCAGACCGAAATTGCTTTGCAGATCCTTCAGCAGATTGAGAATCTGCGCCTGTATCGAGACATCGAGGGCGGAGGTGGGTTCGTCGCAGATCAGAAAGTCGGGGCGTGCCATCAGGGCGCGCGCCACGGCGATGCGTTGGCGTTGGCCTCCAGAGAACTGATGCGGATACTTGAGCATGGCTCGCTGCGGCATTTCCACCAGTTCCAGTACGGATGCCACCAGCCTGCGGGTGTCGGCACCCTTGCTCGCCAACTTGTAGAACAGCAGGGGTTCGGTGAGTATGGCTTCCACGGTGCGTCGATTGTTCAGCGATGAATACGGATCCTGAAACACCATCTGGATCTGGCGCCTGACCAGATGTGAGCGCGGGCGATGCCGCCCGTCGGGCAGAGGGGAACCATTGAACTGCATGCTGCCACCGCTGGTGGGCGCCAGGCCCACGATGGCCTTGGCAAGCGTGGATTTGCCACTGCCGCTCTCACCCACCACACCCAGCACTTCTCCCCGATGCAAGTGCAGTGACACACCGGAGAGTGCCTTGAGACCGGGTGTGCGCGAGAACCAGCTGCGTCTGGCGCCGAAGGTGACATCCAGATCATCCACTCTGAGCAGCGCATTGTCTGCTCGTTCGGTCGCTCGTCCGACGGCCACCGGGGCGTGCCGTGCGACCTTGTCACCACCGAGTAACCAGTTGGAGGCGTGGCTGGCACTCGCACCCTCGATCTTCCACAGGTTCTCACCTTCCATTCGCGTCTCGACGCTGACGATATTGCGAAAGCGCGAAAGCCGTCGATCGAGTCGGGGCACCGCGGCCATCAGTGCCTGTGTGTAGGGTTCCTGTGGTGAACCCAGTACGGCCGCTGTCGGGCCGGTTTCCACCACCTTGCCATGCTGCAGCACCGTCACCCGATCGGTAATCTCGGCAATCACGCCGATATCATGCGTGATCAGCAGAAATCCGACCTTGCGTTGTGCGGCGAGATCGCGGATCAGGCCGAGTATCTGCTTCTGCACCGATACATCAAGGGCGGTGGTCGGTTCATCGGCAATGATCAGCTCCGGATCGGTGCACAGCGCCAGCGCGATTACCACGCGTTGTCGCATACCACCGGAGAACTGGTGAGGGTAGTCGTTCATTCGCTGTTCGGCGCTGTCGATACCCGTTTCGGCGAGCAGCTCGATAGCCTGTCGGCGAGCATCTTCCTCACTCAGCTTGCGGTGTTGCCGGATGGTCTCGATCAATTGATCGGCGATGCTCAGCAGCGGGTTGAGCGAGGTCTGCGGGTCTTGAAAGATCATGCTGATGCGATCGCCGCGCAAGCGGTGATAGTCGGTCTCGTCCAGGCTTGTCAGTTCATCGCCCTGGAGTCTGATGGAGCCCTTGCTGATCCTGGCGGGGCTCTCGAGCAGACCGATGATGGCGGAGCCTACCGTGGACTTGCCGGCACCGGATTCACCGACCACGCCGTGAATTTCCCCGGCGTCGATCTCCAGACTGACCTGGTTTACCGCGGTGAACTCGCCGAAGCGGCTCGGAATGGAGACGGTCAGATCCCGTACTTCAAGCAAGG
This sequence comes from uncultured Granulosicoccus sp., assembly GCA_947492525.1. GTDB lineage: Bacteria > Pseudomonadota > Gammaproteobacteria > Granulosicoccales > Granulosicoccaceae > Granulosicoccus. The sequence goes on along the minus strand of CANLNQ010000001.1, from coordinate 366,613 downwards.
CAGTCATCAGCGCAACTTCGGATTGAGGGCGTCACGCAGGAAATCACCCAGTATGTTGACGGACACGATAAGCACGATCAGGGTCAGACTCGGAAAGGCGACGATCCACCATTCACCGGAAAACAGGTACTCGGTACCGATGCGAATCAGGGTACCCAGAGAGGGTTGATTGGGCGGGACACCCACCCCGAGGAACGACAGGGTCGCCTCGAGCAGTATGGCGACGGCCAGATCCACGGTCAGGATCACCATGATGGGGCCGAGAATATTGGGCAGGATCTGTACGAGCATGATTCTCACCGGGTGCATTCCCATGATCTCGGTGGCCTGCACGTATTCCTTGTTCTTCTCCACGAAGGTGGAGGCGCGGGCGGTACGGGCAAAATTGACCCACAGGGACAGGCCGATGGCAATGGTCAGTACCACGATCATCAGATCATCATGGCTTTGCTGCGGCAGGATACCGCGGGCGATGCCGTCGATCAGCAGCGCGGTGAGAATGGCCGGCAGGCTCAATTGCACATCGGCGATGCGCATGACGAAGGCATCGAAACGACCGCCCAGATAACCCGCGGTCAGGCCTACCGAGACACCCAGCACGCAGGCAAAGCTGATGGACAGCAGGCCGACGGTCAGGGACAGGCGGGTGCCGTACAGGATGGCCGAGAGCAGATCACGTCCCTGGTCATCGGTGCCGATGAAAAAGCGCGGGTCTCCGCCTTCCACCCAGCTGGGCGGCAGCAGGGAATCGAGCAGATCGTAGCTTGCCAGGTCGTAGGGGTCGGTCGGTGCCACAAAAGAGGCCAGTACCGCACCACCGATCATGACCAGGGCAATGAACGCTGCCAGCTGTGCAACGCGGTTGTGCAGGAACAGGTGAAGCAGTTCGTTCTCGATGGCGTACCGCCGGAATCGGGCTATCACGAGGCTTCACTCCGGCTGCGCACGCGTGGATCGATGGCGACGTACAACAGGTCGACCAGGAGGTTGATGACCACGAACATCAGCGCAATCAATACCAGATAGACCGACATGACGGGTATGTCGACATAGCGGATGGAGTCGAGAAACAACAGACCCATGCCCGGCCACTGGAACACGGACTCGGTCACGATGGAAAAGGCGATGATGCCGCCGAATTGCAGGCCGATGATGGTGATGACGGGTACCAGGGTGTTGCGCAAGGCGTGATTGAAATGGATGGACCGTCGATCGATACCGCGAGCGGTGGCAAACTTGATGAAATCGCTCTTCATGACATCCTGCATCTCCGAACGCACCAGACGCATGGTCAATGTCAGTTGATAGACCCCCAGCGTGATCGCCGGCAGCAGAAGTGAGCGCAGCCCGTCGAGGGTCAGGAAATTGGTTTTCCACCAGCCCAGGGCGACGACATCACCGCGCCCGAAGGTGGGTAGCCAGCCCAGCTGCACGCCGAAGACGAATATCAGGAAGATGCCGATGACAAAGGTGGGTATCGAGACGCCGATCAGCGTGCTGATCAGAATGCTGTTGGCAAGGAAGCCACCGCGGTGCAGAGCCGTGTAGATGCCGGCAGGTATGCCGACCAGCAATGAGATGATCAGGGAGACGATGCCCAGCTCGACCGTGGCAGGCAGTCTGTCGAGAATCATCTCGCTGATAGGCTGGCGTGTTCGGTAGGAATAGCCGAATTCACCTGTGGCCAGATTGCCGGCGAAGGTGATGAACTGAGTGGTGATGGGCTCATTCAGGCCCAGAGACTCGCGAATGCGGGCCTGATCTTCCAGAGAGGTTTCCTGGCCGACCATCTGCGCCACCGGATCGCCGACGAAGCGGAACAGCGAAAAGGCGATCAGGCTCACGGCCAGCATGACGAATACCGACTGGACGAGCCGCCGAAGGATGAACGCCGCGATACCGCTAGACATGATGGCCCTGCCGCTCCGTGCGAGTTGCCAGGTGAGCAACGGCGGAGTTGTCGAGTGATGGGACGCGTGTCATCGTGTGGCTTGTCATTGTCATCGAATCGCCCTACCAGTAGCGTAGAGCGCCGCGATACATGTTCTCGAGATCGACCTGATTGGAGGCACGTGGAGCATTGCCGATGGCCCGGCCCTGACGAATCGAGGACGCCGCGAGAGCCTTGATGTGCTCGTCCTCGAAGCCCAGTGCGGCAAGACCATTGGGCATGTGGGTGGCTTTCATCAGGGACACCAGCCGTTTGGCAAGCACTTCGCCGGCCTCGTCAGGGGTCGCGCCCTGTGCATCGGCCAGCAACAGTGAAGCACCTTCCAGATGACGCTCGGGGGTGGCTTCTGCGGTATAGCGAAAGATGGAGGGTGCGTTGACGATGACACTGATGCCATGCGGGATGAACGGTGCACTCACGGCATAACCCTCGGTTGTGATGTCCTTCATCAGATGCGTGACGCCATAGGACATGGCATGGGGCAGGTGAGTGCCTGCGTTGCCGAAGGCGATTCCGGCCAGCGTGGCACCCCACATGAGCTGATCGCGGGCTTCATGATCGCCAGCATCATTGACCCCGCGTTCGAGGTATCGGCCGACGATGCTCATCGCTTCACGTGCGGCCAGCTCGCTGAACGGATTGACGCCCTGGATATACTGGCGCGCGTTGGCAGAGGGAATCTTCGGGTGTTCGGTATAGGAGCGCGCGGTATAGCATTCCAGTGCGTGACAGCACAGATCGAAGCCGGTGGAGGCCAGGGCCTGTGAAGGCAGGGAGTCGCAGCACTGCGGATCGACGATGGCGACATCGGGCAGCATGCAGGGGCTGGCAAACACGAATTTGCAGTCCAGTGCCTTGATGCGCAGCACCGAGATGGAGGTGCATTCCGAACCGGTCCCCGATGTGGTGGGGCAGGCCACATGCGGCAGCAGTGGGCCGGCAATCGGCTTGCCTTGTCCTACCGGCGGTGCAAAGTAATCCAGTGCCTTGCCGCCGTGGCGATGCAGAACCAATGCCGCCTTGGCGGTATCGATGACCGAACCCCCACCGACAGAGATCACGCCGTTGAACTGCCCGTCTGCCAGAAAGGCATGGCCTCGCTCCACCGATTCATCGTCGGGCTCGATCCGGATATCGGAGAATATGCCAAGGTCGATACCTGCGTCTGTCAATGACTGCCTGACGATGGCAACGAGCGGTCCGCTCAGCAGGCCCGGGTCGGTGAACAGTGCAATCCGGGTGATGCCCAGAGCGGCGCTTCTTTCACCCGCTTCCTGCAAGGTGCCGCGACCCACGGTCAGCCGTGGCATGGCAACGGTAAACGAATCTGCGCCCTGATCGGTCGGGGCATGATACTGACAACCCATGGAACACTCCTGATGATTTAACTGCACAAGACGGCTCGCGCGTCCCGGCGCTTGCGAATCGAATGGTGCACGTTTTCATTATAGGGGAGCATCAATGCTGCGGTTCAGGCAATCCTGAACGCAAAAAGGCGCAGCGGAAGGTCCGTTGCGCCTGTTTCCGGGGGCGATGTCGCGCCGCTCAGCCAAGTCGGGCTGTTGAAGCGATGGGCGTCGGGTGAATCGATCCGGCAATGATCCTCTCTGATCGGCCCTGCCCCGAAACGGGTGACAGGGCCGGATTCCCGGCTTAGCTGGACTTCTTGCCCAGGATGGTCAGACCCTTGAGCAGATTGAGTGCTTCGTAGAGCTGATAGTCGTCATAGACCAGATTGTCTTCCGCGTTCTCTTCACCGCCTTCACCGTCAGCAGCCTCCTCCTCCAGCGTCGTGTTGCTCAACGCGCCGGGCAGGCTGGATTCGGTCAGTGCGGAAAAGTTCTCATCGTCCGGACGTGTCCACGAACCGGGTTTGGTAATGATGTCCGGTTCGATGCCCAGTGCCTGAATGGAGCGTCCACCCGGCGTGTAGTAGCGTGAGGTGGTCAGTTTGACGGCGCCGCCGGCGGGCAGATCCTGAATGGTCTGGACCGATCCCTTGCCGAAGGTCTTGCTGCCGAGAATGATGCCGCGACCGTGGTCCTGCATGGCGCCTGCCACGATCTCAGAGGCTGATGCCGAGCCGCCGTTGACCAGGATGACCAGCGGTGCGCCGTCGAGGATATCGCCGTCGGTGGCGTCGTAGCGCAGCTTGGAATCTTCCTCACGACCATCCGTGTAGACGATCATGCCTTCGTTCAGAAAGGCATCGGACACGCCAACGGCACCCGAGAGAACGCCACCGGGGTTGTTGCGCAGATCCAGTACCAGACCTTTCAGAGAGCCGTCCGACTCTTCCTTCATGCTCTTGACCGCCTTGAGCAGGTCAGTGGTGGTCTTGGTCTGGAAATTGGAGATCCGCAGGTAACCATAGTCGTCATCGAGCATGCGATTGCGCACGCTGGTCACCTTGATGATGTCGCGCTTGATGTCGATGGTCAGAGGCTTGTCTGCGCCTTCGCGAATGATGGTCAGGGTCAGCTTGCTACCCGGCTTGCCGCGCATCAGCTTGACCGCATCGTTGAGCGACAATCCCTTGACAGGCGTATCGTCCAGTCGAATGATGAGGTCGCCCGAGAGAATGCCGGCGCGCGCGGCAGGGGTGTCATCGATGGGGGAGACGACCTTGACGAAGCCGTCTTCCATGCCCACCTCGATACCCAGGCCGCCGAATTCACCGGTGGTGCCGATGCGCAATTCGTCGAATTCTTCGCTGTTCAGATAGGCAGAATGGGGATCCAGCCCGTTCAGCATGCCGCGAATGGCGTATTCAAGCAGGTCCTCGTCAGAGACTTCCTCGACGTAATCGTTCTTGATGCGTGTAAAGACGTCGGTGAACGTACGCATTTGCTCGAGTGGCAATTCATTGGCACTGCGAGCGCCCATGACATGCTGACCGATTGTCAATGATCCACCGATGACTGCACCGAGCAGTACCAGTGTGACCGAGCGTGTTTTTGCCTTCATTGAAGTTCTACTCCGGGTTTCATTCATGCACCTGGCATCGCTTTCCCGATCTGATGCCGGCCCTGCACACACATCTGTCGATGCGCTTGCTACGGAAAAATATCGAATCTATTGTCGAGTCTAACGGGTTCCGAGACTGAATCGATCACTCACGGGCGTTTGGCCATCTGAAAATCAGTACTCAACCACTTCTCGGGATCCTCCGCCGTGGCGTTGTGACGGATCTCGAAATAGACGCCGCTGAAGTTCTGACCCCCTGAATCGCCAACAGTTGCAATAGTCGCACCGGACTCCACCCATTGGCCAGGCGTTACACTCACTTCCCGGTTACCACCGTACAGACTCGAGTAACCGTCACCGTGGTCGATCACCACCAGCATGCCGAAACCGCGCAGGTAGTCGCTGTAGACTACCTCGCCATCGGCCACGCTGCGTACCGGCTGTCCGAGCCCGGCCTTGATGAAAAGACCACTCCAACGCAGTTTTCCCACCGACTTTATGTCATCGAATCGGGCATACAGCTCGCCCTCGACCGGTGCCGGGTAATCCCCCTTGCCGGCTGCGAAGTAGCCGGATCGCGAGCTGTCGACCGTCCTCAATTCATCCATCAGGCTCTGCAGACGCGACTGATCGGCCTTCAGTTGTGCAACCGTCCGGGTTTTCTGGCTCAGTTCGGCTTCCACCTGCCCCAGTGATTCCTGCCTCGAGCTGGCATCGCTGGCGTAGCCTTCCTTTTGCTGTGCGGCCTTTTTCTTGATGTAATTGAGCCAGTTGCGGTCCTTCAAGGCGGTCTCATGAGCCGCTTGCAGGCGGTTCAGCTGACTGACCTGCTCGGCAATGGTGCGATTCTGGGCTTCCAGAACGTGTTCGGTATACACCGATAGCCGATCTGCCAGCGCCGGGTCGTCATGCTGCAGCACCACCTTCAGCGTCGTCTGCTTGCCGATGGTCTGGGCGTTGCGCAGGGCCTTTGCCAGAGCCTGTCGTCGCGCCTCCATGAGGCTCTGGGCATCGGCGACCATGGCGCTCAGGGAATCCAGTTTCCGGTCAAAGCGGGCGATATCCTCGTCGAGTTGCTTCAGGCGCGCTTCCCGTTCACCGACGTTGGAGCGGGCGGTTTCCAGGGCGCTTTGCAATTTCTGCTTCAGTTCACGGCTACTGGCAATTTCGTCGTCCAGCGCCTTGAGGCGCTCGGACGTGTCGAGTATCTGCTGCTCGACCTCTTCCAGAGACTTGGGTGTCTCTGCGGTGGCGATGCCTGTCAATGAACAGCCGGTCAGTAATGCCAGCAGGATCAGGACCCGAGGTCTGTCACCTGCCGACAGCCGGTGGCATCGGTGCAGGATGGATTGAATTGGCATGTGGCAAGTGTAGTCTGCGCTGCGCGGTAAGGCCACTGCCTGTCAGGTGTCACAGACACATGACGGTGGCCATGAGGCTAATGGGCGTTGGGATTGATGAAAGGCGGCTTGTCGTGCCGACGTCGCATCCAGTTGAGTGAGGCAAGCACACTGGGCCGGGTTGCCAGATACACCAGCAGTCGATTCTTGCCCGGAAACTCGGCAACCGATATCCCCAGCAACACCATGACCACGCCCGGTCCGGGGGTGATCATCATGATCAGGCCAAGCAGCACGATCAGCAGACCGATGAAACCCCGCAGCAGGTTCAGCAGCTTGCGGCCGAAACCCTGAATCTTCGGACCATCGAGGCGTCGCAGCAGGTAGTCGCTCGGTAATCGGGCGACTACCCAGGGGGTAGCCAGGACGGTCACGGCGAGCAGGGTGATCGATGCCGCAGCAAAGGAGCTGATGATCAGCGTGTTGGCGGACAGCCAGTCGAGTACCTGAGTCATGTCAGTGGAAGTCTGGCAGTAAGCGGTGTGCGAGCCGGGGCTTGCTCGATCGGTGATGAGCGGCGAAGGACGTGGTTACCGACCTTAACAAGTTCGGCAAGGACTCACTAGTCTATCCAGTTGATCTCGCTGGCAGTGTAGGAATTGACAATGACACTGCGCAAACTCTCCGCCATGTAAGAGCGGCCCGGGCTCGTCGGTATGCGGCCTGCCATGATCTCGGCATTGCGCTGCGGATACAGAGGGCTACGGTACGGATTGGCGTAGCCGACACCCGTCAACGGACCGCCCGCACTGTTGTACTTGTCTATCGCGCCGACGGTGTGCAGCAACTCGTGCGCAATCACGATGTTGTTCTGCGCTGTCTGCCTGTCCAGGCTGTAGGCAAAGACCAGCCCCATGAGCCCCTTCTGCATACCCAGTGAGTGCTGCAGTGGCACACGATCGTCACCGGTCTGATAGACCACGAACATGCGAATGCGGGTGAGGCTGCCTGAATCGGGTGTCTGACGCCAGGCCCAGTAGCGGAACTTCAGGCTCCACAGCAGCACATCCAGCGCATGTGCCTGCGCAGGGTAGGCGGGGGGCAAGGTGGTGATGGGCTCGCCCAGTGTCACATCGAACGGTGTGGCAAGAGGCAGATGATGGCGCTGCGCCTCGCGCTCGCCCCAGCGATTGATGATGCTGAAATCGGCATCTTCCAGTTCCCGGATATAGTTGTCTGTGGCCAGATGTCCGTCCCCATTGATGGGGTAGATGACAACCTCCAGAGTCTGGTTCCAGTTGCGCGTGTAGACGCGCTGGTGCGCACTGACAAAGCCGACAACGATCAGGCAGCCCAGCAGCAGCACCACCCGGATGGTGGCAAAGCGTGGCAGGCTCATCTATCGGATCGCGCGTCGCTGTCGGTTCGACGCATCGGCGAACAATCTTCTGTGGGTTCCATCGGGTTACGGGCAGTGCGGGGCTAATCGTTGTTGGCGGAAGATCTGCCGCCGTCTTTAGCGGTTTGCCTGACGTTGGTGCGACTGGTCTCGCGACAGGGCGAACCCGTTTCGACAGTGTCACATTCTGGTGCCCGACAGCACTCGGCGTTAAGCTTCACGCAGACAGTTGTCACCTTTCACTGTATTCAGGAGCGCCATTGAACACTCAGACACCGGTTGCCATACAACGGCTCGACTACCAGCCATCGCCCTGGCTGGTGGATCATGTCAGCCTCGATTTCGATCTGCACCCTAGCGCCACGGTGGTCAGCAGCGAGTTGACCCTGAGGCGTAATCCTGACTATCCGGGCGCAGCAGAGGACTCACCCGCCGAGCTTGTGCTGCAGGGCGTGGACTGCGAGTTGCGTTCGCTGCGGCTCGATGGTCGAGAGCTTCTCGAGAGCGAGTATCAGCTTGACGACAGACAATTGCGGATTGCTCAGGTACCGGCGCAGTGCACGGTGTCGGTGGTGACCTGCATCAACCCGGATGCCAATACCGCGCTGGAAGGGCTGTACCGGAGCAGCGGCAACTTCTGCACGCAATGCGAGGCCGAGGGATTTCGCAAGATCACCTTCTATCCGGATCGCCCGGACGTACTGTCGGTGTTCGATGTCACCATCACCGCTGACAAGACCGCCTATCCGGTTCTGCTGGCCAATGGCAATCTCGTGTCGCAGGCATCGCTGGACGATGGACGACACCGGGTTCACTGGCATGATCCGCACCCCAAGCCCAGTTATCTGTTTGCGCTGGTCGCCGGCGATCTGGCATCGATCGAAGACAGTTTCACGACGGCATCCGGGCGACAGGTTCTGCTGCAGATCTTCGTCGAGAGTCACAATCTGCAGCAGTGTGATTTTGCCATGCAGTCGCTCAAGGCAGCCATGCGCTGGGATGAGGACGTCTATGGGCTGGAATACGATCTGGACCGTTTCATGATCGTCGCGGTCGATGACTTCAACATGGGCGCGATGGAGAACAAGGGCTTGAACATCTTCAACTCGCGCTATGTGCTGGCCGACCCGCAGAGCGCCACGGATGCGGATTTCATGGGGGTCGAGGCGGTCATTGCCCATGAGTATTTTCACAACTGGACCGGAAACCGGATCACCTGCCGTGACTGGTTTCAGCTGAGCCTGAAGGAGGGATTGACCGTCTTTCGTGATCAGTGTTTCTCCAGCGATCAGCGCTCCGCAACCGTCAAGCGAATCGAGGACGTGAGATTGTTGAGAGCCCGGCAGTTTGCCGAGGACAGCAGCCCCGTGGCACATCCCATTCGGCCCGACAGCTATATCGAGATCAACAATTTCTACACACTGACTGTCTACGAGAAGGGGGCCGAGGTCATTCGCATGCTGCACACCTTGCTCGGAGTCGATGCCTGGCGCCGCGCAATGGATGTCTACGTCGAACGTCATGATGGCAGTGCGACCACCTGTGATGCCTTCGTCGATGCGGTGCAATCCGTGACGGATATCGATCTGACACAGTTTCGCCTCTGGTATTCCACCGCGGGCACACCCGAAATCAGCGTCAGCGAGCACTACGATGCCTCGGCGCGTTGCTATCGGCTGACGCTGAGTCAGCACTGTCCGGATACACCGGGACAGAGCGACAAGGCGCCACTGCATATCCCGGTTGTCATGGGGCTGCTTGACGGCAAGGGCGAGGCCATCACCTTGGCTTCGGACTCGTCGGACAGGCAGTCACTGGAATCGAGTACGGCATTCGGCCAGCACAGTGTGCTGCTGCATCTGCGTCAGTCCAGCCAGACATTCACGTTCGACGATGTGCCCGAGCAACCGACGCTCTCCTTGCTGCGCGGTTTCTCGGCGCCGGTAAAGCTGCACCACGAGGTTGATAATGAAACGCTGGCATCGTTGATGTTGTACGATACGGATTCGTTCAATCGCTGGGACGCAGGGCAACGACTGGCAACGCGTCTGATTCTGGATACCCTGAATGGAGGCCCTGACGTCGAAGCCACGCTGGCATTTCTCGGCCAGGCCTGGGAGCGGCTCTTGCGTGACGAGTCGCTGGATGCCGCCGTCAGGGCCGAGGCCCTGAGTCTGCCGACCATCGATACCCTTCAGGGCGAATTGCCGAGTGTGGACTATCAGGCCTTGTCCCGTGCTCACGGGGATGTTGCCACGGCCTTGAGCAGGCAGCACGCCGATGCGCTGAAGAGTCTGCTTGATCAGCAGGGGCAGGACGATCTGCCGCTACTGGACGCCCGGGCGATGGGTCAGCGGAAACTGAAAAATACAGCTTTGGCCCTGTTGAGCTATCTGCCGGATGAACACTGGGTGGCCAGAGCCGAATTGCAGTATGAAAACGCTGGCAACATGAGCGACAGGATGGCGGCCATGGTCGCACTGTGCCACTCGGACAGCGATGCCAGGCAGCGAGTCCTCGACGACTTCCATGCACGTGCCGAAGGCCGGCGCCTGGTGATCGACAAGTGGTTTTCCGCACAGGCCATGGCCAGACGTGGCAGTATCATGGACGATGTCATCGCATTGACCGGACATCCCGATTTCGACACAGGCAACCCGAATCGTCTGCGTTCACTGGTTGCCGGTTTCGCCATGAACAATCCGGCGGGATTTCACGCAGCCGATGGGCGCGGATACCGGTTTCTGGCCGATCAGGTCATTGCGCTGGATCAGCGAAATCCACAACTGGCAGCGGGTCTGGTATCACCACTGGGACGCTGGAAAAGGCTGGTTCCGGACTCGCAGCACAAGATGCGTGAGCAATTGCAACGCATCATGGATAGTGGCCCTTTGTCACCAGATGTTTACGAACTGGTCAGTAAATCACTTCAATAGGTGCTGGCAATGCGCTTGAATGTACGTCCAATGTGAACAACGGTAGCAAGCCCGTTGCGGTCCATGGTAGTCGGTATTCGTCATGCTAGATTTCTCCCACACTTTGCGCTGCAGTGTCTGCAGTGCTTTGGTCAAATAACGGAGAGGTTCAATGAGTGATCGGCAGAAAGGCACCGTCAAGTGGTTCGATAACGCCAAAGGCTACGGATTCATCATCAGTCCCACGGGAGAAGATGTGTTCGTTCACTACCGTGTCATTGCGGGTGAAGGTTACCGCTCACTGAGTGAAGGCCAGCATGTCGAATATGTAGCCACTCAGGGTGAAAAGGGCTGGCAGGCTTCAGAAGTGTCTCCGATGGAAAATGCCTGACATGCCACGGCTGAAATGTCAGACAGTGACAGGCCAATGAGCCGGCTGGATGATCGTTCAGGTGTAGCGGTACCGGGCAGGGCTGACGTCCTGCCCGCACCTTCCTTGCGAACGCGTGCTGCTCGCAGTCGTCCGGATGCCGCTTGTTGCATGGCATGTTTCTTGGTTCATCGGAGCCCATGCAAGGCTCATTCGAGGGCCGGGAACACGGCGAACGAGCATGAGTCAGGACAAGGCTGTACAGGCAACTCGGGTCGGTCAGTTTGCGCTGCTGCGCCAGCGCCGCTTTGCTCCGTATTTCATCACGCAGCTACTCGGGGCCTTCAACGATAACGTCTACAAGAATGCACTGGTCGCACTGATTGCCTTCAATGTCGCGACAACCGGGGGCAGCAACGACGGTCTGCTGATCAATCTGGCCGCAGGCTTGTTCATTCTTCCCTTCTTTCTGTTCTCCGCGTTGAGCGGACAGATTGCCGACAAGTACGAAAAGGCAACCCTGATACAAGCCATCAAGATGGTCGAGATCATGATCATGATCTGCGGCGTCATCGCCTTGCTGTTGCAGAGCATGCCCCTGTTGATGGGGGTGCTGTTCCTGATGGGAACCCAGTCTGCCTTCTTCGGCCCGGTCAAGTACGGCATTCTTCCTCAGCATCTGCACGAAACCGAGCTCACCGCCGGTAACGGTCTGGTGGAGCTGGGCACCTTTCTGGCCATTCTGGTGGGCACCATTGCCGGTACCCAACTGATGAGCTCGGCAGATGGCATCGTGCCGGTGTCCGTGGTGCTGCTATCGGTGGCCGTTGTCGGATTTCTGGCCAGCCGCCAGATTCCCCATGCGCCTGCCAGTGCACCGGATCTGCAGATCCGCTTCAACCCGCTGAAAGAGACGGGCCGATTGATCCGTCATACGGCGAGCCAGCGAGTCATCTTCCAATCGATACTGGCCATCTCCTGGTTCTGGTTGCTGGGTGCGAGCTATCTGGCGCAATTTCCGGTCTATGCGCGTGATGTGCTGGGGGGCAGTGTTGATGTATTCACGGCCTTGCTGGCTACCTTCTCCATCGGTATCGCCTCGGGCTCGGTCCTGTGTGAAAGGCTCTCGCATGGACGGGTGGAAATCGGCCTGGTGCCGTTCGGGGCCATGGGGCTGACGATCTTCGGTCTGGACCTGGTGTTCGCCACACCGGATGCGCCTCTGGGTATCGATTTGTCCCTGTGGGGCTTTCTGTCGGCCGATGGTGCCTGGCGAGTATTGCTCGATGTGTTCCTGATCGGTCTGTTCGGTGGTTTCTACATCGTTCCTCTGTACGCATTGATACAGAAGACGAGTGCGCCGGAGAGCCTGTCCCGTGCCATTGCCTGCAACAACATTCTCAATGCGCTGTTCATGGTGCTCTCGGCCGTCTTCGCGCTGTTGCTGCTGGCGGCGGGCGCCAGCATCGCGCAGCTGTTCCTCGCCTTGTCGATCGTGAACGCCCTGGTTGCCCTGTATATATTCCGGCAGGTGCCTGAATTCTTCATGCGTTTTCTGATCTGGTTGCTGATCCATACGCTGTATCGAGTGCACAAACGCGGTCTGGAGCAGTTGCCGGAGAGCGGGCCGGTGATCGTGGTCGCCAATCACGTCAGCTTTGTCGATGCCCTGATACTCGGTGGTTGCATTCGTCGACCGGTTCGGTTCGTCATGTACTACCGGATCTACAAGCTGCCGATCATGAATTTCATCTTCCGTACGGCCAGAGCCATCCCGATTGCGGGGCGTAGCGAGAACCCGGCGCTGTATGAAGCCGCCTTCGAACGCATGCACGAGGCATTGCAGGCAGGCGATGTGCTGTGCATCTTTCCTGAAGGCCAGATCACCGCCGATGGTGAGATGAACGAATTTCGGCCGGGCATCCTGCGCGTGCTGGAGCGGTGCCCGGTGCCTGTCATGCCGGTGGCTCTGCAGGGGCTGTGGGGAAGTCTGTTCAGCCGCAAGAACGGTCCTGCCTTCTTCAAGCGACCGCGTCGTCTGTTTGCTCGTATCGGTCTGAACGCAGGCAGCCCGATAGCCGCCGAATCGGTCACGCTGGATCTCTTGTGGGAGCAGGTTCACAGTTTGAGAGGGGATCGACGCTGAGAGTCCGGCCAGTTTGCGAGTCACTGAGAGATTCGGACTTGTTCTGATGAATTAATCGTGTTGAGAGGTAAAGGTTTCGGTGGCTTCAGGCGCAAACCTTTCCATATATGTATCGAAGTTACCCGCGATGTTGAACAGTCAGGAACAACAAGGTGTGCTGCCGGAAGTGCATGGGCAACCCAGGCCACGGTTGATGGACAGAAGACTGCGCAACGATGTGGTGGTCCTTGTCCTGTTCGTGGCCATTGGCACCCTGCTCAGTGTCCACTTCGAGCTGGTGAGCCACCTCCAGGTCCTGCTCGAGAAACATGCCTCTACCGCATGGCTCGAGGGGGCCACTTTCCTGATCGTGCTGCTGCTCGGATCGGTGGGGTTTCTGCTGCGTCGCCTTTACGTTCTGCAGTCTCGCATGGCGTCTGCTGCTGCGCAGCCTGTCGTGGAAATCGTGCAGGAACCGGGACTTCAGGACCCGCTCACGGAGCTGCCCGGGCGCAAGTTGTGGAAGCGTCGCCTGGCGCAGGAGTTGTCACGGGCAGTTCGGGAAGACACGCAGGTGGCGGTCATCGCGCTGGATCTGGATCGCTTCAAGCAGGTCAATGATGTGTTCGGCGAAGACGTCGGTGATGCCTTGCTGCGCGTCATGGCCGACCGTCTGGCCGCCGTGGTTCGGGACATGGATACCGTGCTGCGCATGGGCGCCGATGAATTCCTGATCATTCAGCCGGGACTCGAGAATCACGACGGTGCCGTGTCTCTGGCCAAGCGCCTGATTGCGGCAACCCTGGATCCGATGCAGATCAGGGAGCACCAGATTCCGATGTCCATCAGCATCGGCATCGTGCTGTCCACGCCTGATTGTCGCGATTGCGAGAAACTGTTGCAGCGGGCCAATATTGCACTGGACCGTGCCAAGGCGTCGGGGGGCTCGGTCTACCGCTTCCATGAGGCGGACATGGATCTGAAACTGCAGCGCCGTCAGCGCATGGAGCAGGATCTTCGCGCGGCGATCGACAATGACGCACTGGCACTGCATTACCAGCCGCTGTTCAATGTGACGGATCAGCGTCTGCTGGGTTTCGAGGCACTGCTGCGTTGGCAGCATGCCGAGCACGGCTTTGTATCCCCGGCGGATTTCATTCCACTGGCCGAAGAGACCGGCCTGATCATGAGTATCGGCGAGTGGGTGCTGGAGCAGGCCTGCAAGGATGCCCTGCGGTGGGCCGGAGATCGAAAGATTGCAGTGAACCTGTCTCCGATCCAGTTTCGGGATCCGGAATTGCCATCGAAGGTGGCTGCGATCATCAAGCGAACCGGTCTGCCAGCGGAGCGCCTCGAGCTGGAGATAACCGAAGGGGTGCTGATCGAGGACGCCGATACGGCTCTGGCCATGCTGGTCGAGCTGAAGTCGCTGGGTGTGCGAATCTCGATGGATGATTTCGGCACCGGCTATTCCAGTCTGAGCTACCTCAAGCGCTTTCCCTTCGACAAGATCAAGATCGATCGCTCGTTTGTCAGTCAGCTGGTCATCGGCAGTGAAGATGCGGCCATCGTCAAGGCCATTCTGGCCATGGGCCATAGCCTGGGGATGATTGCGACCGCTGAAGGAGTGGAGTCTGCCGAGCAGTTCGACTATCTGCAGCTGGAAGGCTGCGATGAGGCCCAGGGCTTCCTGCTGGGGCGGCCGATGCCGTTCGAGTATGCCCTGGCCCTGTGCAGCGTGCCTGACGGGCATATGGAGAGTGTCGTGCGGCCTCTGGTGGCGGCCCACCTGCCGCGACTGGCCTCCGGCGGCAACTGATACGGATTCCCCTCAATCCAGTAAACTGCAGGGCCACCTGACCCATACGGCCCGTCAATGTCTGTCGATTCCGTTATCGATCCCGCTCTGCTGCCCGAAGGCAATCTGCTCTATCAGAACGATTTTCCCATTCGCTGGGGAGACATGGACGCTCTGGGGCATGTCAACAATACCGTGTACTTTCGCTACTTCGAACAGATTCGTCTGGAGTGGTATCTGCAAAGTGGTTTCGCACCGTTGGGCAGTGATGGCGAGACCATCCTGATCGTGGACAATCACGCTGAATATCTCAAGCCGGTTGTCTATCCCATGCATGTCACGATTCGCATGGGCGGACACTCACCAGGCAGAAGCTCCTTCATCAGCACCTATACCTTGACCGTGGACGATGTTCTGTACACACGTGGCAGCTCTCGCGTGGTGTGGGTGGACACCCGAGCCGGCAAGTCGATCGCTCTGCCCGAGTCGGTCAGGGCCATGATGCAGCAGAGCGAGGAGAAACGTGGTGAGTGATGGTTTCTGCATGGAATGTGGCAGCCCTGCCAGAGCGCAGGTGCCTGCCGGTGACAACCGGCCGCGCAAGGTGTGCACAGTGTGTGATCACATCCACTACGACAATCCCAAGAACGTCGTGGGTTGCCTGCTGGAATGGCAGGGCAAGGTCTTGCTGTGCAAGCGTGCCATTGAACCGCGGCACGGTTACTGGACGCTGCCTGCCGGCTTCATGGAAAATGGTGAAAGCACGATCGAAGGCGCGGCCAGGGAAGCCTATGAGGAGGCCACGGCCCGTTGTGATGAGCTGCGACTGTTCTCTGTCTACAACCTGCCACGCATCAGTCAGGTCTATCTGATGTTCTATGGCCAATTGCGCGATGGCTATGCCAGAGCCAATGAAGAGACGCTGGAGGTCCGGTTGTTCGACCAGTCGGAGATACCCTGGAGCGAGCTGGCTTTCCCGGTCGTGGTGGAGACGCTGACCCGCTATTACGAAATGCGTGATCAGCGTGATCGACGCGTCTATTCGGCCGATATCTTCAGTCGGCCGGGTTCACCGTTGGACATCGTGCGACACCCGCATTGAGCGGGCTACAGTCGCCGCATTGAGCAGGCTACAGTCGCCGCATTGAGCAGGCTACAGTTCCCGCAGCTGACGCCGCAGGATCTTGCCGACGTTGGTCTTGGGTAGTTCGTCAACGAACTGAATGATCTTGGGTCGCTTGTAGCCGGTCAGCTCTTCCTTGCAATACGCCTTGATGTCTTCTTCGCTCAGTGCCGGATCCTTCTTGACGATGACGACCTTTACCACTTCGCCGGAATGTTCGTCGGGTACGCCGATGGCACCGGCTTCCAGTACACCGGGGTGACTGGCCAGCACACTTTCGATCTCGTTGGGATAGACGTTGAATCCCGACACCAGAATCATGTCCTTGAGTCGGTCGACGATCTTGAAGAAGCCCGACTCGTTCATGATGGCAATATCGCCCGTATGCAGCCAGCCTTCGCTGTCAATGGCGCCGGCCGTGTCTTCGGGACGATTCCAGTAGCCTTTCATCACCTGCGGGCCACGAATGCACAGCTCACCGGTCTCGCCTGCCGGCAGGGGATTGTTGTCAGGATCCCGGATGGATGCATCGGTTGAGGACAGCGGCAGTCCGATGGAATCGTTGTAGGCATCCAGGTCGATCGGATTGATGCACGCTGCCGGACTGGTCTCGGTCAGACCGTAGGCTTCCAGCAGGGTGACGCCGGTAATGGACTTCCAGCGATCGGCCACCGACTTCTGTACTGCCATCCCGCCTCCGAGCGTCAGTCGCAGATGCGAGAAGTCGATCTTGTCGAAGCCGGGCGTATTCATCAGTGCGTTGAACAAGGTGTTGACGCCGGTGAAGGCGGTGAACTTCACCTTGCTCAATTCCTTGACGAAGCCCGGCATGTCACGCGGGTTGGTGATGAGCAGATTCAATGCGCCCAGCTTCATGTAGGTCAGGCAGTTCGCCGTGAGGGCAAAGATATGGTACAGCGGCAGCGCCGTGATGATGACCTCATGCCCCTCGTTGGGCTTGGCCGCCAGTATCCAGGTCCAGGCCTGTTGTATGTTGCACACCATATTGCGGTGCGTGAGCATGGCACCCTTGGCAACACCGGTGGTTCCGCCGGTGTATTGCAGAAAGGCCAGATCGTCCTGAGTCAGTTCGGCTTCGGCCGCTGGCAACGTGGCTCCCTTGCTCAGCACATCCTTCAGGGCATGGGCGCCGGGCAGTGAATAGCTGGGCGACATCTTCTTCACATACTTGATCACGAAGTTGACGAGCAGGGACTTGGGAAAGCCCAGCATGTCACCAAAGCGCGTGACGATGACGTGCTCCACCTGCGTCTTGTCGATGACATCGGCCAGGGTATGTGCGAAGGCCTCCACGACCACAATGGCCTTGGCGCCGGAATCCTTGAGCTGATGCTCCAGTTCGCGGTCGGTGTACAGGGGATTGGTATTGACGACCACGAGGCCGGCTCGCAGGGCGCCGAACACCGCCACCGGGTACTGCAGCAGATTGGGCATCATGATGGCGATACGATCGCCTTTCTTCAGTCCTGCTTCGTGCTGGCACCAGGAGGCAAAATGCTGCGTCAGCTCATCGAGTTCCCGGTAGCTGATGGCCTTGCCCATGTTCTGGAAGGCCGGCCGATCGGCAAATTTCCGGGTGGACTCGGTAAATATTTCAACCACGGAGGAGTAGGCATGGGTATCAATCTCTTCCGGAACGCCCGGCGGGTATGACTTGAGCCATGGCTTGTCCATGCTTACTCCTCTGTTTGGTTATGGTGTCAGGCGGTGGCACAACATTTCTTGTATTTCTTGCCGCTGCCACAGGCGCAGGGCTCGTTGCGACCCTGTTTGGGCGCCTCGCGCCGGAACTGGTTGACGTCCGGTACTTCGGCATCGCGGAAATACCATTGTCCATGATATTTCTCGAATACTCCACGCTCATGATGAGTATGTCGGCGCCGCGCCGCGTCTCTGTAGCGTGCGATGAATTCGATGCGGGCGCTGTTGTCATCGGCTTCGCCGCCTTCCACCGACAGGATTTCCAGACCCAGCCATTGTGATTCACGCGCCCAGCGAGCGGTTGCTGCCTCATCGATGTCTGAACGGGTGGACGGATGATGGGTTGCCAGGATGAATTCCATGGCGCCCAGTGTGTGCGCTGTGTAGCGTGCTCGAATCAGCGCTTCGGCACGTTCGGCCTTTTCTTCGCCGTTGATGATGGGCTGGCAGCATTGGGCGAGTTCGCGGCCGGAGCCACAGGGGCATTGGGTCATTCGATTACCTTGGGTTGTATCAATCAAAACAGCATTTTAGCGTAATAGTTGCCGGTCAATGCACGTAGATGCGATTGCCTTCATTGTCTCTTGTATAGGGAAACCAGACCCGTAACAGGGTATGCCCCAGCATGGTGACTGTGGCCTCGTCTCGAAACTCGCCGGCGGAGGTGAATTCGAAGCGATATTCGCGCCGAAAGCAGCCGGCGCCGCTGCGTGTGCGACCCGGGCGCATGCGGCTCAGGGCGACGCTCTGATCGAGAAACTGCAGCTGCCGTTGCCTGCAGGCCTGGCGAGCATGGTTGATGGCCAGTTCGTGAGCGCGCGAGCCTGTCCACCACAGTCCGGCCAGGGCGGCTGGAATGGCAAGAAGAAGCAGGTCTGTGAATGGATTTCCGGTCATGTGTCTGATCGTACAGTGACAGAGTTCAACGTCAATCCTTATACTAGGGGTGAATTCACGGGGTGTAAGACAAATGACGACGATCAAGTCACTGGACGAGCAGACTCAACTCGAGCTTGAGGCTGCCGCTTTTCGTACACTGGTGGCGCACCTGCGGGAACGCACCGATGTGCAGAACATCGACCTGATGAATCTGGCAGGCTTCTGTCGAAACTGCCTGTCGAAGTACTATGTCGCCGCTGCCGCTGAAAGAGACGTTACCCTCGACTATGAAGATGCGCGAGAGCGTGTCTACGGTATGCCCTATAGTGAGTGGAAGGAACAGTTCCAGACTGAAGCGTCGCCGGAGCAGAAAGCGGCCTACAAGGCAACGCACGGTTAGGCCTCGAACAGTTCAACGCTTGAGCGACAGGATTCGGAGACAACGGTGAATACAGCAGATAGCCCGTCGGACAATCCGCCAGATCTCCCGGCACAGGGACTGGAGGGGCAGTTGACGCACTATCTGCTCGCCGCGCAACCTGCCCGTGTCGTCATCGTCGGGCAGCCACCTGTGGTCCCGTGGTGGCAGGATCCCTCCACTGACGCACAGCCGCCGGTGTTCTCCTTTGCCACGCTGGGTCAGTGTCTGTCCGAGCTGCCGGTTGATGAGCGGAGCGAGACAGAGGCGCAGACCGGGCACTGTGCGGCACTGATGCGTTTCGAGGCAGACCCGGCGGCGTCGGGCGGCAGGGACCTGGCCGCCGAGCTCGGGCGGGCTGTGCGCCGCTTCCCTGACCGGCTGATCATCAGCGTTGACACGACGGAGCCGGATGATGCGGCTTTTTTCGCATTTGGGTTTCGTCGACTCCAGCTCGGCGATCACGGGTCGATACGTTTGTTCGAGTACTGCTTGAGCGAATACAAGCAAGTGCCCGACTGGCTCAACGCCCGCTACTGGGCAAATCCGGAACGCTACGGGCTGACCGACGATCAACATTCATACTCAGAGGACGGTGAGGACGATGAAGAAGAGTGACGTGGGGCCCATCCAGATAACCGAGTTGCTGGGCGATGGCATAGGGCCCGAGCTGGCTGAATCGGTGCACGCGGTAGCCGATGCCTTGCCAGTCGACTTCTTCTTTCATCAGGTGGACTGGTCGCTGGGTAATCGCGAAGCACGTGGTGAGGATGTCATCGATGAGGCGGAAGCCTCGATGCGTCTGACCAAGCTGGCGGTGAAATACCCCACGGTCACCCGCAAGGTCAGCCCCAATGCCCTGATCCGTCGGCGTTGCGATTTCAGCGTCATCTACCGGCCCGCCATCTCCATCAAGGGGATACACACCAATTTCAAGGAAGACGTGAACCTGCACATCGTGCGGATTGCCACCGGCGGCACCTACGACGATCCGGGGCAGCTGATCGGCAAGGATGCAGCCGTCTCCCTGCGCATGGTGGAGCGCCGACCCTGCGAGCAGGCAGCGAAATTTGCCTTCGAACTGGCGCGCTCGAAAGGCCTCACCTACGGCGACAGTCATTACTCGATGACCAGTTCGTCCAAGCACACCATCCAGCGGGTTACCGATGGATTGTTCGAATCGGTGGTGTCCAAGGTGCACGAGCAGTACCAGGATGTCGAACACAATGTCGAGCTGTTCGACGCGCTACTGGCCAAGATCATCCTCAATCCTTCCGCCTTCGAAGTCGTGCTGGTGCTGAACGAGTATGGCGACTTCCTGTCCGACATGGCCTCGGGACTGGTGGGCAGCCTCGGCACAGGGGCCAGCGGAAACTATTCCTTCGATGAGAACAACGACGTCGATATTGCCATGTTCGACCCCGCCGGTGGCACGGCGCCGGATATCGCCGGCAAGAATCTGGCAAATCCGGCAGCCGTGTTGCTGGCCTTCGGGATGCTGCTCGATCACGTCAATCGCTACGACCTGGGGCATGCCCTGCGGCTGAGTTTGCTTGGTTGTATCGAAAATGGTCACAGTACGCGCGATTTGGGCGGTAAACTCAACACTGATGAATTCACCAAAGTTGTCATCGACAACATTCCTGCTCATCTGCCAAGCTGAGCAATCGTGTTGATTAGAATCCCGACGCCAGTTTCAATGACCTGTTCAGCCCGAATCGACCGGCCAGTACCCCTGTTCAGCGGTTCCTCTTCTTGTAATTTGACCAGCCCCACGCCTTCGGACATATCCATGTCGTCAAGGTCAGGACGCATTTCATGAGCGCATCATCCAAATCATTCGACGGCCATCTTTCCATGCAGGAGCTATGGGACAACTCCATGCTCGGCGGTGCCAACTCCCCCTGGCTGGAACATCAGTATGAGCAATACCTGAGCGATCCGAACTCGGTCGATGAGCTCTGGCGCGATTTCTTTGCCAAGTTGCCGATGGTGGCGGAGAATGCCCGAGAGGTGGCGCATTCGGAAATTCGCGAGCAGTTTCGTCAGCTGGCGCGCAGTGGCGGCGCCCGAACTGGCGGCGCAGGCGCACCGAGTGCGGCCGGCAGTACGGCTGAACTCAAGCAGATCTACGTGACCCAGCTGATCAATGCCTACCGGGTGCGTGGTCATCAGCTGGCGAAGACAGATCCTCTGGGTCAGCATACGCCAGCACTGGTACGCGAAGTGCGCCTGCACGAGAATGGCCTGTCGGAATCCGATCTGGATACCGTGTTCAAGACGCCTTCACTCGAAGGCATCGATCAGGCGCCTTTGAAGGACATCATCGCGCATCTGGAAAAATGCTATTGCGGTTCCATCGGTTACGAATTCATGTACATCGATTACACGCCGCAAAAGGACTGGTTGCAGCACCGCATCGAAAGCGTTGCCTCTGCGCCAACCCTGAATCCGGAGACACGCGAGTGGATTCTGCAGCGCGTCACGGCGGCGGAGAGCATGGAGAGACATCTGGGCTCTCGCTATGTGGGTCAGAAACGATTCTCGCTCGAAGGTGGCGAAAGCCTGATTGTCATCATGAGCGAGCTGGTGCGGCGAGCCGGTGCTGACGGCGTCAAGGACATCGTCATCGGCATGGCGCATCGTGGCCGGCTCAATGTGCTGGTCAACATCCTGGGCAAGAACCCGGCTGAGCTGTTTCAGGAATTCGAAGGCAAGCACAATGAAAGCCTGTCGTCGGGCGATGTGAAATACCATCAGGGTTTCAGCTCCGACATCAAGACATCTCACGGGCATAT
This sequence comes from uncultured Granulosicoccus sp., assembly GCA_947492525.1. Classification (GTDB taxonomy): domain Bacteria; phylum Pseudomonadota; class Gammaproteobacteria; order Granulosicoccales; family Granulosicoccaceae; genus Granulosicoccus. Next base: position 344,808 of record CANLNQ010000001.1, on the reverse strand, counting down.
GCATCTGTCGCTGGCCTTCAACCCCTCTCACCTGGAGATTGTCTCGCCGGTTGTCGAAGGGTCGGTTCGCTCACGCCAGGATCGCTATGGCGACAAGAACGGCGACAAGGTCATTCCCATCGCCATTCACGGTGATGCCGCCTTCGCCGGTCAGGGCGTGGTCATGGAGACTTTCAACATGGCCGATTCGCGTGGCTTCTCCACCAAGGGGACCGTGCACATTATCGTCAACAACCAGATCGGCTTCACGACCAGCAATGTGGCCGATGCGCGTTCCACCCTGTACGCCACCGATGTGGCGAAGATGATCAACGCTCCCATCTTCCACGTCAATGGCGATGATCCCGAAGCGGTGTTCTTCGTGACACAGCTGGCGCTGGATTTTCGCATGGCCTTCAAGAAGGACGTGGTGATCGACATGGTCTGTTATCGCCGGCATGGCCACAACGAAACGGATGAACCGTCGGTTACTCAGCCGATCATGTACAAGTCGATCAAGGCCCTGCCGACCACCCGTGCATTGTATGCCGACCATCTGGCCGAGGCTGGCGTGGTCAGTGCCACCGATGCCGATCGCATGGTCGAGGACTACCGCAAGGCGCTCGATGATGGCAAGAACGTGGCGCCTGGCGTGATCGAAGGCTTGCAGGAAGCTCCGGAGCTGGCTGTCGACTGGGCGGCCTATCAGGAGAAGGACTGGAAAGCGCCTTATGATTCCAGTGTGCCTCTGGAAACACTGCAGGCCCTGGCGACCAGCCTGACCACGCTGCCCGACGGACTGGTATTGCATTCACGAGTCAAGAAGATCGTCGAGGATCGCCGCAAGATGACGGCTGGTGCCTTGTCGCTGGACTGGGGTTATGCGGAAACGATGGCCTATGCAACCCTGCTGGATGCCGGGTATTCGGTACGGCTCTCCGGACAGGACTGTGGTCGCGGTACGTTTGCGCATCGGCACGCGGTATTGCACAATCAGGCCAATATGGGTGCCTACGTTCCACTGCGGGAATTGACCGACAAGGCCAACTTCCTGGTCATCGACTCCGTGTTGTCGGAAGAGGCAGTACTGGGCTTCGAATACGGTTATGCCACGGCTGACCCCAACACACTGGTCATCTGGGAAGCACAGTTCGGTGATTTCGCCAATGGCGCGCAGGTTCTGATCGATCAGTTCATCAGCTCGGGTGAAACCAAATGGGGCCGACTCTGCGGCCTGACACTGCTGCTGCCACATGGCTACGAAGGTCAGGGACCTGAGCATTCCTCCGCACGTCTCGAACGCTTCCTGCAGATGTGCGCCGAGGACAACATGCAGGTGCTGGTGCCCAGTACGCCGGCACAGTGTTACCACATGCTGCGTCGTCAGATGCTGCGCAAGATGCGTCGACCCATGATCGTCATGTCGCCCAAGAGCCTGTTGCGACACCGTCTGGCGGTATCGACCCTGGAAGATCTGGCTGATGGCACTTTTCTGCCGGTTATCCCTGAAATCGATGACCTGAAACCTGCTGGTGTCGACAGACTGGTGTTCTGCAGCGGCAAGGTGTACTACGATCTACTGGAAGCGCGGCGCGAGAAGGAGATATCCAATGTGGCACTGGTGCGACTGGAACAGCTCTATCCGTTCCCGTACGATGCCATGACGGAAGCCGTCAAGCAGTACCCGAAAGCCAAATCCATTGTCTGGTGTCAGGAAGAGCCACGCAATCAGGGCGCATGGCGATCCAATCGTCATCGCATCGAACGTGTTCTTCCAAAATCCGTGAAAGAGGTGGAATTCGCCGGACGTGCGCCGTCGGCTTCACCCGCCAGTGGTTACATGAATCAGCATCTGATCGAACAGAAACGACTGGTGGAAGAAGCGTTGGGCTTGATTCCCAATAGTCAGACTCACTAACCTACACTACTCAACTGAAACCGATGAAAAAGGGCCGTCATTCATGACTTCCGAAATCAAAGTGCCAACATTGCCCGAATCAATCGCCGATGCGCTGATTGTCACGTGGCACAAGAAGGAGGGCGATCCGGTTCGCCGCGATGAAGTTCTCGTCGATATAGAAACGGATAAAGTGGTCATGGAAGTGCCTGCTGCCGAAGATGGTGTGCTGGGCAAGATCATCGAGGATGAAGGCACGACGGTATCCGCCCATCAGGTCATCGGTTCCATCGAGGCAGGCTCTGCCAGCAACGATGCTGCGCCAGCCAGCAGCGAAGCGCCAGCCGCGGCTGAACCCGCCGAGGCAGCGAGCGATGATGATGGCAAGGTCGGTCAGACCAGTCCGGCGGTACGCAAGGCTCTGGCCGAGCACGGGCTGCAGGCTGCGGACGTGAAGGGCACCGGCAAGAACGGTCGCCTGACCAAGACCGATGTGGAAAAGCACGCGGCTGCACAAGCCAAGGCTGCTCCCGCACCGGCAGCGGCTCCGGCACCGGCGCCAGCGGCGGCTGCACCGAGCAGCGCGCCTCTGCCAATCGCCGCCGATGGCGAACGGGTGGAAAAGCGTGTACCGATGACGCGTCTGCGAGCTCGCATCGCCGAGCGTCTGCTCAGTGCCACGCAGACAACCGCAATGCTCACCACGTTCAACGAAGTGGACATGAGCGGCTTCATCGCCCTGCGTAATCAGTACAAGGACAAGTTCGAAAAATCACACGGTGTGAAGCTCGGTTTCATGTCGATCTTCCTGAAGGCCTCCACCGAAGCCCTGAAGCGATACCCGGATATCAATGCATCCATCGATGGTGATGACGTGGTCTACCACGGCTATTGCGATATCGGTGTGGCTGTCTCCTCCGATCGCGGACTGGTTGTGCCGGTACTGCGCAATACGGAGCACATGTCTCTGGCCGATGTCGAGAAGACCATCGGTCACTATGCCGAGAAGGCGCGCGATGGCAAATTGTCCATCGATGAGATGACCGGCGGAACCTTCACGGTCTCCAACGGCGGTGTGTTCGGATCATTGCTGTCCACACCGATTCTCAATCCGCCTCAGAGTGCCATTCTTGGTATGCATGCCACGCAGGATCGCCCGGTGGCGATCAACGGTGAAGTGGTCATCCGGCCGATGATGTACATCGCGCTGAGCTACGATCATCGCATCGTCGATGGCAAGGGCGCTGTCGGATTCCTGAAGACCATCAAGGAACTAGTGGAAGACCCTGCACGCATCGTCTTCGATCTGTAAAGACTGATGCAGACACGATGATGGCAGGCTCTTCGAGTCGCCATCATCGTGTCGACTCTGCCCGGCGCATTCCCGATGCCGTCCGCGATGCCATGCGCCACGCGGTCCGCGATGCCATTCCCGATGCCAGGCGCAATGACATGCGCGATGCGGTCCGCGATGTCATTCCCGATGCCAGGCGCCATTGCATGTGCGATGCCATGCGCGCGCGATTCGCCCGCGCCCTGAGCCCTTCTGATGCTCGACTAGACTTAGGCATGGTTGCATTCCTAGCGACTGAAGGCCTAGATTCGTACACAAGGAAAGTGTGACGAACTATTCAGAAATAGAATCGTTCATCGCATACATGATGATTTTCCGACGCTGGCTGTGCCTGTGCAGGCGCGGTTTTCGGTTGATCAGTGCTGTTATCAGTCTTCGTGTCGCGGAAGGGATTGCATTGTTTCGATAGCTGATTCTCCATCTCTGGCACGATTCTGCATACACATTGGTCCCTCAATCGAACTGATGGATCTGATTATGCGTATCGTTCAGGTGGTGATCTCGGCCTTGCTGGCAGCCTGCCTTCTCCCGGCAGCGTCTCTGGCCGATGACGAGCCACCCGGTCTGCCCGGTAGTCTCAGTAGCGCCAGATACTCCTCTACCGCTGGCGAGATCTTCTGGACGCCTGCCAGCGACAATGTCTTTGTGACAGGCTATCGCGTGGTGCGTGATGGCAAGTCGCTGGGTGTCAAGGACGCGCGCAGCCTGTTCGAACCCTCCCTCCTTCCCGACAAGTCCTACCGCTATACGGTGAGTGCCATCGACAGGGCCGGCAACGAGGGGCCAGCCATGCAAGTCGAGATCTCGGCGCGCTCAGGTGTCGGACTTGAAGGTCAACCTGTGGATGGCGATGGTGGAACCACAGGGTCTGACTCGGGGCAGACGGACGGCGGTACGGACGGCGGTACGGACGGCAGCGCGGACGGCAACACGGACGGCAACACGGACGGAGGCACAGGCGGCGGTACGACAGGTGGAAGCAGCGATGCGCTGACGCTGTACATCAATCGGAACCGGGCTACGCTGACGGAAGGTGACTCCGAGGGAGTTTCCATAGGCGTCACGCTCGAGCGATCCGGCAAGAAGCGTCCGGTGAGCCTGTCACTGGAGATGAGCGACAGAGACAGCCTTGGATTACGTCATTCGTTCTCCCGTGCCGAGCTGTCGGCCCGGCAAGTGAAGTCGACTCTGAATCTGACGCTGGATGTCACAGCCGCGCCGCTCAGGCTGCACGAACGCTACTTCGAGATTGTGGCTGACGACGGTGTGTCGATCACACGCAGGCAGCTGATCATCGATGTGACGCCAACTGCGGCACCTGATGTCTATTTGCTGATAGGTCAGAGCAACATGGAAGGCTACAGCGAAGAGGGCAGTCGGGAACAATACCCGGGCGGCAAGGATGAACGGCACGAGCGCATACGGCAACTCAATGTGCAACCCAACAACAGGCGCTTCTATCCCGATGCGGCTGCCTTCTCCGATGAGCAGAAGAATATCCTGCAGCCGATGTTCGTACCCGCCGAGGATCCCTTGCACGAGCCACGTTACATCGAAGTGGATGGCAAGGGGGCAAGCTTCGTCGGCCTGGGGCTGACGTTTGCAAAGCAGGCGCTGCGCACGACGACGGCCGATGTCTATCTGGTGCCGGCTGCCTGGGGAGCAACGGGCTTCTGTGCCAATGCCAACGGCAAGCTGGCCTGGAACGCCGGGTCCAGCAACGGCGACTTCCTCGGCGGTAACTGGCTGACTAACCGCGCCTTGACCCGTCTGAACATGACACTGCGCGAAAGTGGCGGGGTGTTGCGCGGTATCTTCTGGCACCAGGGTGGTGCGGATTCGAACAACCCCGACTGCGCCAACCGTTACGCCGACAACCTGAAGCGCTTGGTCAGACGTTTGCGTCGAGAAGCCAGAGAAGATGCTCGCGGTCCGGGCGCCCGCGGCAATGAGGCACAGATTCCCCTGGTCGTGGCTACACAGAGCAAGGGTGATGATGATCGGGGGCGATTCTCGGTCTTCAATTCCAGCAAGAAGATCGTTGATGCGGCGCATCGCACGGTCGGTGAATACATACCGTATTCGACATTTGTCAATAATGACGATCTGGTGCCGCCACAGTATCCATGTGGACAGGTGTCCTGCGTGCACTTCGGCGCTGCTGCCTTGCGAGAACAGGGGCGACGGTTCCATGCCGCACTCAAAGGGGTGTGGAGTGCACTGGATACCTATCATTATTGAAACGGAACGGCGTGTGCCATGCACCACGTTGCCTGATGGACATGGTGCGTCATCGGCTGACTGATTCAGCCTGTGACAGGCAAAGCTCTTGTCTCAGTGGCTTCGAGTTCATAGCTTGTGCGCTAGAAATGACTCCTGCGCGATATACTGTGGAGTCTGTAACTCAACCAAAACCCAGGATTCACCATGGCCGATGTCTATGACGTAGTTGTGATTGGCGGTGGCCCCGCCGGTTACGTAGCTGCCATTCGCGCAGCACAGCTGGGGCTGAAAACAGCTTGTGTCGAAAAATGGATCAACAAGCAGGACAAGCCGGCCTTGGGCGGCACCTGCCTGAATGTTGGTTGCATCCCGTCCAAGGCGCTGTTGGAAAGCACCGAGTTGTATGAAACCGCTCGTCACAACTTCTTTGATCTTGGCATCAACGTTGGCGATGTATCCCTCGATGTACCCAAGATGATTTCCCGCAAGGATCAGATCGTCAAGGATCTGACTGGCGGCGTGGCCATGCTGTTCAAGCACAACGGCATCGATTGGTTGCAGGGTGAAGGCAAGCTGCTGGCCGACAAGCAGGTCCAGGTCACCGATCAAAAGGGCAAGACCAGCGTGGTTCAGGCTGGCAATGTCATCCTGGCGACAGGCTCCGTGCCGATTGAACTGTCGGCAACCCCGTTGGATGGGGACATCGTGGTGGATTCGGCAGGCGCTCTGGATTGGGAATCCGTGCCTTCCAGTGTGTGTGTCATCGGTGCCGGTGTCATCGGGCTCGAGCTGGGCAGCGTCTGGCGTCGCATGGGTTCCGAAGTGGTTCTGCTCGAAGCGCAGGATACCTTCCTGCCCATGGTCGATGGTGCGGTTGCCAAGGAAGCCAAGCGCGCCTTCGAAAAGCAGGGGCTGAGCATTCTTCTGAGCACCCGAGTCATGGGTAGCGAAGTCAAGAAAGGTCAGGTCGTGGTCAGCTACCACGACAGCGAGGGCGATCATGAAAGGACATTCGACAAGTTGATCGTGGCCGTTGGTCGACGCGCCTACACCGATAACGTCTGTGCCTCAGAGGCTGATGTGCAGCTGGATGAGCGTGGACTGATCCATGTCAACGAATACTGCGAGACCAATGTACCGGGCGTCTTCGCCATCGGTGATGTCGTGCGTGGCCCGATGCTGGCCCACAAGGGCTCCGAGGAAGGCGTCATGGTGGCAGAGCGTATCGCCGGCGAGCATGCCTCAGTCAACTACGACGTCATGCCGAACGTCATCTACACCCATCCGGAAGTGGCCTGGGTTGGCAAGACCGAAGAGCAAGTCAAGAGTGAAGGCATCGATTACCAGGTCGGCAGCTTCCCGTTCGCTGCCAGCGGACGGGCCAAGGCCAAGGGTGACACCACCGGTCTGGTCAAGATCATTCGGGACAAGAGCAATGATCGCGTTCTGGGTGCACACCTGATCGGGCCGAGCGCCTCCGAGCTGCTGGGACAGTCGGTACTGGCCATGGAATTCGACGCAACCGTCGAAGACATCGCCCATACCATCCACGCCCACCCGACCCTGTCGGAAGCCATGCATGAAGCCGCCCTCAGCGCCGACGGCCGCGCCATCCACATCGGCAACCGCAAGCGCAAATAACCCCCGGGTCGGACCACGCCAAGCCTTTGATTCACAAGGCTTGGCACCTCTGATTTGCACGCCTGATTGAGCTAAACCGCCCTTTTTGATGTCACAAAGGGCGGTTTAGTCGTTTTTGCAGGATGCAAACGGTTTTAAATGGCCGAAGTCAGTCAACATGCTCGCCATCCCGCATTGGAAAATCGGCGCGCGACCATGGGGCTCGGGTACGTCAATCTTCAGGGGTGTAGAGGGCATGAAAGGACGGTCGATCATTCTGTTGGTCCTGGCTGAAGTGGCGGCGATGACACTGTGGTTCGTGTCATCGGCCACGCTGGCAGATCAACAGGGGGAAATCCAGGCGGGTGCGTTCAAGACGGCCTTGCTGGTCTCCGGAGTGCCGGCAGGTTTTGTTGTCGGGGCCTTGTACGTTGCCATTACCGGTATCGCCGATCGCTTCGACCCCCGACGGGTCTTTGCCACCGCAGCATTGCTCGCTGCCATCGCCAATGCAGCCACACTGCTGGTGCCTCCGGGCAGCACCATCGCGATCCTGCTGCGCATATTCATCGGCTTCTGTCTGGCCGGGGTGTACCCGGTGGGCATGAAGATCATGGTCGGCTGGGGCAAGGAAGATCGAGGCTGGCTGGTCGGTCTGCTGGTGGGCGGTCTGACACTGGGCTCGGCCGCACCCCATCTGCTGTCCTGGCTGGGCGGTTCCAACTGGCAATTGACGACACTGGCCGCCTCGGCCATGTCGGTACTGGCGTCCTTGCTGGTCATGCAGACGCGGCTGGGTCCCTATCATACGACTCAGACTCGGTTCGACACCCGTCAGATCACGCTGGCCTGGACGGACATTCGTCTGCGGCGTGCCTTCATCGGTTATCTGGGGCATGTCTGGGAGCTGTACGCCATGTGGGCCTGGGTTGCGCCGGCCACCGCCGCGTCCTATGCCCTGCGCATGGACCCGCAGCACGCTCTTGAATGGTCGAAGCTGACCGCCTTCGTCGCCATTGGTGCCGGTGCTCTGCTGTGCCCCTTTGCCGGCCGCATTGCTGATCGGCTCGGCAAGGCCGAATTGACCATACTGGCGATGAGCTGCAGCTGTCTGGCAGCCTTGCTGGCAGCCGTGGTCTACGGAGGACCTGCTCTGCTGGTGGCAGCGGTATTCATTTTCTGGGGGCTGGCGATCATTCCGGATTCTGCGCAGTTCTCTGCACTGGTGGCAGATTTCGCGCCGCCTGAAGCCACGGGCAGCCTGATGTCCCTGCAGACCGCACTGGGGTTCGCATTGACCATCGTCACCGTTCAGTTGACTCCCTTGATCGCACAAAGCGCCGGCTGGCCCTTCCTGTTCTGCTTCCTGGCCATCGGCCCGTTTGTCGGCATCCTTGGCATGTGGAAGCTGCGGCGCGCCAGTCAGGCACTGTGAAGAAGCGTGCTCACCGTTGCTGATGTAATTGAATAATGCAATGACTGGCTCTGATGGATGGCAGCCAGATAGAGCGCCGAGATGATACCGACGGTCGCCAGACGTATCCATAATGTCGGCAGCCGAAGTGCAGGGGCTGCATGCAACTGCCATGAGAAGGCGGCCAGCAGCCCGTAACCCAGCGCCATGCCGGCAACGACGTCGCTTGGCCAGTGCACCTGCAGATACACTCGCGAGAAGGCGATGGCGGCAACCGTTGCAAATCCGGCCACATGAATCCTGCGTCGTTCGGCAGTCGGTCGGTCGTGGGCGAGAAGCAGCGCCACCAGTCCCCAGGCCACTGCCGCCGTACAGGCATGGCCACTGGGAAAACTGAAGGAATCCATGATGATGCCCGGTGCATCAGGACGTTCCCGGGCCAGTGTTGACTTGATCAGCGAGACGCCAAGCATGGCGCTCAGGCCGACGCAGGACAGGTGTGTTGCAAGCCACCAGCGACGCTGGTACAGCAGAGTGGCGAGCACGACCGCCGACAACAGCAAGGCCAATTGCAGATCTCCCAGAAGGGTGACAGCCAGCATGAAGCGGTCGAGGCTGGCGCTGCGCAGGCTCTGTACAGCCTCCGACAGATACGCATCCCATTGCGCAAGTCCGGGGACATAGACCACTGCCAGTAGCAAGACGACAAACAGGCCGATGGCAAGCGCGCTGGCAAGCAGGTGACGTTTCAGAGCATCGACTGACTGATGGGGGATGGGAAAAACGGGCATGGTAGGTCGACGTGGCGGCCGGCGGTTCGGGTGCTGTCAGGGTGGACGGCATTGTATATCATCGCTGCATGAACTCTTCAGACATGCAATTCGACTACATCATCGTGGGTGCCGGGTCGGCAGGTTCGGTGTTGGCCAACCGCCTGAGCGCCTCGGGGCGACACTCCGTGCTCGTACTCGAAGCCGGTGGTAGTGATCAGCGCCTGTTCGTGCAGCTGCCCATCGGCTATGGCAAGACCTATTACGATGAACGGGTCAACTGGAAGTATCACACGGAGCCCGTTCCACAAATGGATGAGCGAGTCAGCTACTGGCCGCGTGGTCGCGTGCTGGGCGGCTCGAGTGCCATCAATGCGATGGTCTATGTCCGTGGCCATGTCAGCGATTACCGGCAATGGCAGGAGGCGGCACCCGGTTGGGGCTGGGAGGATGTCGAGCCTCTGTTCAGGCGCATGGAACGCTGGCAGGGCAAGCCGGATACGCGGCGCGGAACACAAGGTCCTCTGAGCGTCACCGACATTTCCTCGCAGGCGCATCCCTTGTGTCAACGCTATCTGCAAGCGGCCGAGGAAGCCGGCCTGCCGCGTGCGAGTGACTACAACGCCGGCCCGATGGAAGGAGCCACGCTGTACCAGATCACCACGGATCGCGGCTGGCGTGCATCGGCGGCCAGGGCCTATCTGCGCCCCGCGATGCGCCGTTCCAATCTGGTGGTACAGACCGGTTCGCAGGTTCTGCAGATTCTGTTCGAGGATCGTGTGGTCACCGGTGTCGAATACACACACAGAGGTGTCGTCAAACGAGCCAGGGCACGGGCCGAAGTCATCCTGTGCGCCGGTGCCGTCAACTCACCGCAGCTGATGCAGCTTTCCGGGCTCGGGCCGCAGGATACCCTGCAGGCGGCCGGTGTGAACGTGCGCCAGGCGATGCCTGCCGTCGGTCGACATCTGAGCGATCACCTGGGTGCAGACATCGTCTGTCGCTCAACGGTGCCGACATTGAATCAGTCTCTGGGCCCCTGGCAGGGCAAGCTGAAGGCGGCACTGCAGTTTCTGGCAGGTGGCAAGGGGCCGCTGGCGCTGAGCCTGAATCAGGGCGGGGGCTTTCTGCGCAGCAGCCCGGAACTGGAGGGGCCGGATTTGCAATTGTATTTCTCCCCTGTCAGCTATACGCGAGCTCCTCCGGGTACGCGCCCGTTGATCAGTCCCGATCCCTTTCCCGGGTTTCTCCTCGGCTTCAACCCCTGCAAACCGACCAGCACCGGTTCAGTGGACATTGTCAGCGCCGATCCGCGCACCGCCCCGAGAATACAGCCGAACTATCTGGCGACCGAGCATGATCGTCAATTGATGCTCAAGGGCATGCACCTGATGAGAAAGCTCAGCGATACCGCCGCATTGCAGCCGATCATCGAGCAGGAGGTCTACCCGGGCAGGACCGTGCAGGATGACGAGCAGCTGATGGCGTTTGTCCGGGCCAATGCCTGGACCGTCTTTCATCCCAGCTGTACGTGTCGGATGGGCAGGGACATCGAGTCCTCCGTGGTGGATCACAAGCTGCGCGTGCATGGGATCAGCGGCTTGCGCATAGCGGATGCATCGATTTTTCCGACGATACCCACAGGCAATACCAATGCGCCGGCGATGATGGTCGGTGAAAGAGCCGCTGACTTGTTACTCGCCGATGCGCCATGAGAGGCGGATACACGCTACCCTCTGAGCCACTGATTGCTGCCCGTCCTGTCCCGTGACCCTGAACATGCCCTCGAACCGCTTGAATATCCGTCTGCTGTTTCTGCTCTGCTGCACCTGTCTGATGCTGGGTGGTTGTGCAGGCATCGAGCGGGTACAGGATAGATCGGCCGACCTGCCCGACGCCGGTGACTCGAAACGTGAGCTGCCCGGAACCAGCGGTTCGGTCGATGAATCGGATCCTTCGGCCGATGCGGAATCAGGCGTCGTGGACATCGATCTGTCGTCCGATGGCGGTGAGGACTTGCAGGAAGAACAGCAGCCCAATGGTGCCGTCTCGGAGCGCGTCAAGGAGGAGCGCGCTGATGCCTTCAACCCCTATGTGCTGACGGCACACAAGCATAATTTCATTTTGCCCGTGAGTTATTCCACCGGCATCAATGAGGAGATCTATCGCGCGAACGATGTGCCGCTGAGAGAGGGGCTGCAGCCGGCGGAGGTGATATTCCAGATCAGTCTGAAGAGTCAGCTGAATGAAAAGGATCTGTTTCTGAAGGACGATTCCCTGTCGCTGGGTATCACGCTGGAGGCCTGGTGGCAGTTGTACTCCAGCGATCTGTCGAGCCCCTTTCGCGAAACCAACTACCAGCCCGAGATCTTCTACATGGTGCCATTACTGTGGGGGCCCTTCGGCGGCAACACGGCAGTGGTGCTTGGCCTGGAGCATCAATCCAATGGTCAGGTGCAAGGGCTGTCGCGCAGCTGGAATCGCCTGTACACAACGCTGATCTACGAGCGTGGTCCCCTGGTGGCCTACGTCAGGCCCTGGTACCGCATACCGGAGGAAGAGAAGGAGACGCCAGACGATCCGGAAGGCGACGACAACCCCGATATCCTCGATTTCATGGGCCACGGTGAGATGAGCGTGTCCTGGCGTGATCACAAGAACGAATACGCCGTGCGCCTTCGCGGTAACACCTCAACCGGCAAGGGCGCTGTCACGCTCAACTGGACGTTTCCTTTCTTCGCCAAGTTTCGGGGCTTTGTCCAGTTCTTCAGCGGTTATGGCGATTCACTGATCGATTACGATCATTACCAGCAGCGTCTGGGCGTGGGTGTCGCGCTGACGAATCTGTTCTGAGATGGCCGCTGGTAGGACCCCTCAGCCGCCCAGGATGAATTCCCGACCACGGCACCATTGCTGCTGATCGAAGTAATCCAGCAGTGCGGCGTGAGCGCTGGGGCCTGCCACAGCCCCGATGACCAGGGCGCCGCAGCGGCGTTCGGGCAGTTCTTCATAGCTGATGACCGGCTTGCCGCGTTTGGATCGATGCGGGCCATGCCGATGCAGGTCCACGAAGCCCGCCACGTCGATACCTTCGTCGGCCAGCGCATCATGCCAATGGCGAGCATTGCGACCGGTGCCGCATAGCCAGACGGTCCGACCCTCGGAGAGTCCCAGTCCGCTGCGTGGATCCGCTGCTGCGCGTGCTCGGCAGCGGGCAAAGGCCTCGCGGCGATAGCGGGGATCGGCGTAGGTCAGGCGGCCGGGGTGTTCGCGCCAGTCGAGCAGAACCGCGTCCGGTTTGCCCAGCGTGATACCCGCAAGCGTGGCACGCAGGATCAGGTCGTAGTCTTCCGGTCCGTCCAGGTCCCTGTAGGGGCCGATGCGCTGCCAGATATCGCGATGCGCCATGAGGGTCGGATGGGGCAGCGGGCATTCGATGAAGCGAGACGCCTGAATGTCGCCATCATCGGTCAGGGCGTTGAGCCACTGCGCATAGTCTCGATTGCCGCGGCGGATGGTGTCGCTCCTGCCGGCAGAGTCGATGAAGCGGATACGACAACCGCACAGTTGAGTCCCCGTATTGCCGCGCAGATGGGCCAGTTGTTCGGACAGACGCTCCGGGTAGGCAATGTCATCGTCGTCCATGCGCGCAAGGTAGCGCCCCCGTGCTTCTGCAAGGCCGGTATTCAGTGCGCCGACGATGCCGGGCTGACGGCGCGGGATCACCCGAATACGAGGATCCCGGGGGAGCTGGTTCGCCAGTGGTCGCACATCCTGCTGACCGATCAGCAGCAGCTCCAGCGAGGGCAGTGTCTGCCGCAGAATACTGGCAATGGCCGCCTCGGTACCGGGGCGCCACTGACGCACCGGCATCACGACCGAGACTTCGGGTGTCAACATGTCGAGGGCAGTTCCGTCAGGGTGGAACGGGGCCGTGCCATGGCAATCTCTCCTGATTCTCTCTTATGCCGCTATAGTAAGCAGGTTGGTAATCAGGCAAGAGTTTCATGCAATCGAATCTGGCACAAATGTTCATCGTCTCCGCACCGTCAGGTGCTGGCAAGACAAGTCTGGTGAGGCGCGCCATCAACGAGCTGAAGGATCTGACCGTGGCGGTATCGCACACGACACGCCCGCAACGGCCTGCAGAGGAAGACGGCGTTGACTACCACTTTGTCAGCCGCGAAACGTTCGAGAACATGATCGATTCGGACCAGTTTCTGGAATACGCCGAAGTGTTCGGTAATTACTATGGAACCAGCATGAGCGCGGTGAACGACGCACTGACAGCCGGGCAGGATGTGATCCTGGAAATCGACTGGCAGGGAGCCGCGCAGGTACGGCAGAAATTCTCAGAGGTGATTTCGATCTTCATTCTGCCGCCATCACGCACAACGCTGATCGAGCGCTTGCGTGGCAGAGGGCAGGATGCGGATGATGTCATCGAACGCAGAACCGCCGAAGCGGTGCTGGAAATGCGGCAGTATCATCACGCTGATTACCTGATCATCAACGATGATTTCGACGAGGCGCTGTCCGAGCTGAAGTCGGTTGTCATCAGCCACCGAGTGCACAAATCGCGGCAGGCACACCGCCACGCGGGCTTGATCACCAGCCTGACACACGACTGAAAGTGCAGCAGGACGTGTGATGCTTGATCACAATACCTGTTACAGGCTTAAAAACGGCGGATTATTGGCCCATAAGAGTGTGTCTGACTGCAAATTGCTGATCCATGGTCTGGCGTTTGCGTAGATAAGACTCTAGACTAGAATGTTCAGCTATTTGCAGGATTAGCCTTCATGGCACGAGTTACCGTAGAAGACAGCCTGGCGCAGGTCAACAATCGTTTCGATCTCATTCTGATCGCGTCAAAGCGTGCACGCAATATCTCCATGGGGGCAGAACCCATGGTTTCCGACGATAACGACAAACCGACCGTCATTGCCTTGCGTGAGATCGCGGATGGCCTGATCGGCGAGGATATTCTCCAGGAAGCGCCACCACCACCAGCCCCTGTCGAACCCGTAATCTATGACAAAGATCTGCGCGAAGATTTCTGAGCGCTGTCCAGAACCAGTCTGGACACACTCGACGGACGTTTCTGCACTGCTCGATACCGAGCGGTGTAGCTTCCCTTTTTTCGCCTCCGGAGCTGGTTCCCACTAGTGGCCGGCGGAGACACTCCCAAGTCTGACGTTGCACCTCCCGGTCAGGCAGGATCTCTCCATAGTGATTTTTCTGCAAGTCGTAGTACCTGCAGCCGCCCGATGAGCGGGCCAGTGATCGGTCGCGATGCCGATCACCGCGACGACCGTGGCAATGCCGCGGCCCTGTCCTCTCTCCCTCATCAGATGACTGAACCGGTATCAGCCATGGGCACCACTCCGAGCGATGTTTCCGCCACTCTCACACCCGGCAAACCCCCCACGCGTGCCTCCGTCAGAGATCGATCAGGCGATGTCGGTGTCGATGACGACCCTCGAACCGTAGATTCCTTCGGCGCGCCGGTTGCCATCGATGAGGTGGTTGACTATCGCCCATCCGGCAGCGACGACAAGCTCGAAGGCCGGGCCTATGCCGCGCTGGTGGAGCAGATGAGCAGTCGCTACACCACGGAGCAGATTGCCGAAGTATCGCGTGCCTATATTCTGGCTCGCGACGCACACAGTGAACAGAAACGCAGTTCGGGCGAGCCTTACATCGTTCACCCCATTGCGGTGGCTGGCATCGTGTTCGATATGCAGCTCGATCACCACGCCGTCATGGCCGCCCTGATGCACGATGTGCTGGAAGACACGTCTGTCAGCCGGGAAACCCTGGTCGAGGCCTTCGGTGAGGAGGTCACGCATATCGTGGATGGTGTCAGCAAGCTCAACCATTTGAAGTTCCGCTCCAAGAAGGAGGCGCAGGCAGAGAGCTTTCGCAAGATGCTGCTGGCCATGGTGACCGATATACGCGTCATACTCATCAAACTGGCTGATCGACTGCACAACATGCGCACCATTGGCGCCTTGCGTCCGGACAAGCGACGTCGAATCGGCAAGGAGACTCTGGAAGTCTATGCACCGATCGCCACCCGACTTGGCATGTTCGCCATCAAGACGGAACTGGAAGATCTCGGGTTTCGTGCGCGGTACCCCGCGCGCAGTCGCGTGCTGGAGGCAACGGTTGCACAGTCCCACCGCAATCGCGAGCAACTGATCGACCGGGTAGCCGACCGCATCACGGCGGCCTTGAGTGAAAACGGGGTGGAGGCAACGGTCTCCGGGCGCGAAAAGAATCTGTACAGCCTCTACAACAAGATGCTGAAGAAGCAGCTGCCCTTCCAACGGGTGTTCGACATCCTGGCGCTGCGGGTCGTGGTGAATTCCCGAGAGGAGTGCTATCAGGCTCTGGGGCTGATCCACCAGATGTATGCGCCGATCTTCACGCGGTTCAAGGACTACATTGCGGTCCCCAAGCAGAACGGTTATCAATCACTGCACACCGTGTTGAACCATGGCTCCGACGGCACACCCATCGAGGTGCAGATCCGTACTCATGAGATGGACGAGACAGCCGAGTCGGGTATTGCCGCGCATTGGGCCTACAAGAATGTCGAGAGTTCGGCATCCGCAGCCAGTGAAACACCCGATTGGTTGTCGCGTCTGGTGGACATGCAGGACAGCGCCTCCGATACGGTCGAATTCGTGGAGAACGTCAAGGTCGATCTCTACCCGGGGGAAATCTACGTCTTCACCCCCAAGGGCAAGATCATTCAGCTACCCCGCAACGCCACACCTGTCGATTTCGCCTACGCGGTACACTCCGAAGTGGGCAACAAATGCGTGTCGGCCAAGATCGACCGTCGCCTGGCTTCGCTCAGTACGCCCCTGGAAAGCGGACAGACCGTCGAGATTCTCACGGGGCCGCGTGTTGCACCCAGCCCCATGTGGCTCAATTCCGTCATGACGGCCAAGGCCAGGGCAGCCATCCGCCAGCATCTGCGGGCGCTGGACAAGACTGAGGCCATCGAGTTCGGGCAACGTCTGCTGCGCCGCGCATTGAGTCGTCACGATCGTTCACTGGAGGCCATTCCCGAGAAGGCCATGCAGGCCCTGCTGACAGAGCGACGCCAGGGCACGATCGACGAGTTGTATGCCGATATCGGCCTTGGACTGCATCTGCCCAGCCAGATCGCATCGCGGCTGATCCAGCTCGAAGCCGGCGATGATGAGGAGGCGACGCAGCTGACGGTCATGGAGCCAGCTCCGCTGCTGGTGGATTCAGCTGACAGTCCGACGCTGTACATGTCGCGTTGCTGTCATCCCATACCGGGTGACAGCGTGCAGGGCTTCTTCACGCCGGGCAAGGGTGTGGCAGTGCACCGGACCAGTTGTCGCAATGTCCGCAGATTCCGTCGACGCCCCAAGGAATGGGTTGCCGTGGAGTGGGCGCCGGAGATCAAGGGCAGTTTCGAGGTTGTGATACTGGGGCATCTGGTCAACCAGCCCGGGGCACTGGCACGGGTGACATCCACGATGTCGCTGATGAATGTCAACATCGAGCATCTGGAGTTCGACAGTCGCAGTGAGGACGATGTCAGTATCCGCTTTGCCCTGTCTGTCGAGAGCCGGGTACAGCTGGCGCGTATCGTTCGCAGGTTGCGAAACCTGACGGTGGTGCGCAGCGTCAGGCGCGACAACTGACGCCGGTGGCGAATCTGCCCGGTCGCCGGGCATCGCCTGATTGCTCGTGAAGGTGTGCAAAAGCGCGCGCGGCTGAGGACAGGCTACGCCCGCCGGTCACCGCATTCACGCGGATTCGGCCTGATAGTTCAGAGGCAAGGCGATATACTCCCAGCTCACAACCATCATCCAGGCAGATCAGATTCATGGCACGCGATATCATCAGTACAGACAAGGCCCCCAGTGCTATCGGCGCTTACTCGCAGGCAGTCCGAGCTGGCGATACCGTCTATCTCTCCGGAGCCATCCCTCTGGTGCCCGAGACCATGGAGCTGGTCAGCAGCGATGTCCGTACGCAGATCGTACAGGTCTTCGATAATCTCGAGGCGGTTTGCAAGGCCGCTGGTGGCTCTTTCGATCAGGTCGTCAAGCTGAATGTCTATCTGACCGATCTGTCCGATTTTCCTCTGGTCAACGAGGTCATGGCGGAACGCTTCAGCGAACCCTACCCGGCTCGGGCAGCCATCGGTGTTGCCGCGCTGCCGCGCGATGTCGCCGTCGAGGTGGAAGGCGTGATGTACCTGGGCTGATCTGCATTTCGGTGATCAGGTCGGCAAGGTCGCTGATTTTCGGATAGCTGCAGCTTCGTGGTAAACAGGACGGAATCGCCGGAGGAACCACTGGATGTCACGCCAGTGGTGACCCTGAAAGGGGTCGGTGAAGCCATGGCAGAGAAACTCGGGACGCTGGGTATCCGTACCCTGCAGGACGTGCTGTTTCATCTGCCGTTTCGCTATCAGGATCGCACCCGATTGTCGAAAATCGGCACTCTGACGCCGGGCAGTGAGGCTGTCATCAGTGCCGAGGTCATGATCAGTGATGTCGTCATACGTCAGCGGCGTTCGCTGATGGTCAGGCTCAATGACGGAACTGGCGCCATCATGCTGCGCTTCTTTCACTTCAATCAGAAGCAGGTCAGCCAATTCGAGCGCGGTGCACGGGTGCAGTGTTTCGGGGAAGTCCGGCGCGGGCCGGGCATGCTCGAGATGGTACATCCCGAATACCGGGTGCTGCGCCCGGACGCCAGTGACGAGACCGCTCTGGCCAACACACTGACCCCCTTCTACCACGCTACCGAAGGGGTGCAGCAGGCTACCTTGCGCAAACTGACCGATCAGGCGCTGGCGCGTCTGGAACGGCAGAGTCTGCAGGACTACCTGTCAGTGGCGGAAACTGTCGATACCGGGCTACCGGACCTGGTCAGTGCGTTGCGCATCGTTCACCGGCCGCCACCTGGCAGCGATGTGAACGCGCTGGTCGAAGGGCTGCATCCGGCGCACCGACGACTGGCACTGGAGGAGCTGATCGCTCATCGTCTGGGACTGCGTTTGTTGCGGGTCGATGCACAGGCCAGGCAGGCGCCGGTCATTCGTCCGGCCGGAAAGCTGCCGGGCAGTTTGCGCAGTTCCCTGCCTTTCAAGCTGACCTACGCGCAGGACAGGGTATTGCTCGATATCCTGAACGATATGGGTAGTGGTGAACCCATGTTGCGCCTGGTGCAGGGTGATGTCGGTTCAGGCAAGACCATCGTGGCAGCACTGGCGGCGGCCCAGGTGGTCGAGTGCGGTCATCAGGTTGCAATCATGGCCCCCACTGAAATTCTGGCGGAACAGCACATGCTCAATTTCTCGGCGTGGTTCGAGCCGCTGGGAATTCAGGTGGCCTGGTTGACCGGGAAGCTGCGCGCCGCGCAACGACGCTCCACCATCGAGGCGGTGGCCCTGGGGCAGAAGCAGATTGTGGTGGGCACGCATGCGCTGTTTCAGAAGGATGTGGAGTTTGCCGATCTGGGGCTGGCCATCATTGATGAGCAACACCGTTTCGGCGTGCATCAGAGAATGGCGCTGCGCAACAAGGGGGCCAGAGATGATGTACAGCCGCATCAATTGATCATGACCGCGACCCCCATTCCGAGAACGCTGGCCATGACCGCCTACGCCGATCTGGAAGTCTCGGTCATTGACGAGCTGCCGCCCGGACGCAAGCCGGTGACCACGGTAGCGCTGGACAATGTGCGGCGCGCCGATGTGGTGGAACGCGTCGGCGCCGCAATAGACGAAGGTCGTCAGGTGTACTGGGTGTGCACGCTCATCGAGGAATCCGAATCGCTGCAGGCCGAAGCTGCAGAAGATACGCTGGAAACGTTGCATCAGCTCTTGCCCCGACACCGTATTGCACTGGTGCATGGACGCATGAAGCCGCGAGAGAAAGAGGCGGTCATGAATTCGTTCAAGGAGCGTGAGGTCGATCTGTTGATTGCCACCACGGTGATCGAAGTGGGCGTCGATGTGCCCAATGCATCGTTGATGATCATCGAAAATGCCGAACGACTCGGTCTGTCGCAACTGCATCAATTGCGTGGTCGGGTAGGCCGAGGCAGTGAACAAAGCAGTTGCGTTCTGCTGTATCAGAGCCCCTTGTCGAACAATGCCCGTGAGCGACTGGATATCATGCGCGAGACCAATGATGGTTTTCTGATTGCGGAGAAAGATCTGTCGCTGCGTGGTGCTGGAGAAGTGCTGGGCACACGCCAGACCGGACTGGCCGAGTTTCGTATAGCGCGACTGGGCCGGGATGATGATCTGCTGGATGATGTCAGCCAGATAGCGGATCAGCTTCTGCTGTCCTTCCCCGATTCTGTGACGGGGCTGATTCGGCGCTGGATCGGAGAGGAAAAGAAGGACTACGGCGGAGTCTGATCGACGCTCTTCCCGGTGTGGCGCATACCGCAGTTTTTCTCGGGACACGGATAGAGTCGAGCAAATTCTTTGTTTTCAGCACGATACTGTTACATTTTCAGCTTGCTTATCTGGTTTTCCTTGCCAGTCCGTGGTGTCATTGTGAATGCAGTTATCGTCAAGTCTTGATGAACCTTTGCAATGGCGCGCCACTCGTTGGTTCCTTGTGGTTCAGCCTGACCCTATCGACTTGATCCAGAAAAACATTCTTGCATGGAAACCAGCGAAATCGGACCCAGCCCGAAGTGTCCCGACCTGGCCGAGGCGCTTGATGACATCGCTCGAAATTCCTCGACTCTCGACGTCAGCCTGGAGCGCCAGCAGTTCGAGTTGCTGTTGCAATATGCGCTCGAGGCTTCTGGTGGTGATTACGGTTTCGTTCTGTCATCGGCGGGTGCCGGTGCTTATGCCGAACAGTTCGTGAAGCTGGGAGCGGCGGTCGAGCGAGACAAGAAAGGACGATTGTTGCCCTGTCACGATACCCTGACGGATCGCCGACCCGACCCCATGATACTGGCAGTCATGCGGCTCAACCGGGGGGTGCAAGGCAAGCCGACCGACATCGGTCTGCCGAAGTGCCTGCCGGGCTCTCATCCGCCCATTCGCTATTTTCTGATGTTGCCATTGCAGACCGGTGTGTCGCTGACATCCGTGCTGTTCATCGCCAATCCAGCCGCCGAACAACAGGCACAGGGCTGTAAATCCACGATGGATCAACTGAAGCAGATGTGCTCGGTGCTGTGCACACGCTTGCAGGAGGATCTGGCCTCGGCAGACAATCACTTGCAGAATCACGGGGGCGTTGATGGTGCCCGTCACTATGTGCAGCTGATGACCGCTTCGCTCAACGCCGTGGTCATCGTCGATTCCGCCGGTAGCATTACCGCGTTCAATCCGGCGGCCGAAAACCTGTTCGGGCGAGACAGTGTGCATGCCCTCGGTACCTCACTGGATCGGTACCTGCCGGCCGAGTTTCTCATGCCGATTCTCAAGCGAGCAGCATCGATGGATGCCAATCTCGGGCCGCAGAAAGCCGTACCGACCGAAGCGCGCTCGGTGACTGCCATCGTGGAGAGCGGCTGCAGTGTTCAACTGAGGACTTCCGCCTTCTTCACGCAAGTGGGTTCGATGGTCTACACGACTTTCCTGTTCGAACACGAGGCGTCGACGGCGGGTGTGCCCGATTCCAGTACGGGGCACCAGCATTTCAAGGTGCTGACCAATGTGGCACCAGTGGGAATCCTGCAGTTGTCGGCGGACTGGACCTGTGACTATGCCAATGACATGTGGTGCCAGCTGAGTGGGCTGAGCATGGATGAATCCATCGGTGAGGGCTGGGTGGATTCCCTGCACGCCGAAGACGTCGTCGATGCTCTGGTGGAGCTGCGTGAAGCGTTGAGTGAGGGCCGTATCTTCTCGAAGAACATTCGCCTGCAAAGACCTACCGGCAGTATCAGCTGGGTGCTGCTCTCCGCGACGGCCACTCTGAACAACCTGGGGCATTTCACCGGCTGTCTGCTGGTGTTGCTGGATATCACCGAGACCCACAAGGCCACTGAGCGCATGCGCTACGCAGCCACGCACGACGTGCTGACCGGCCTGGCCAATCGCACCGCCTTTCTCGACAGTCTGCAATCGAGGCTGGATTCTTCCCGTCTGCGTTTGCAGACGGCGTTGCTGTACCTGGATCTCGACGGATTCAAGTCGGTCAACGATACGCTGGGCCATGATTGTGGTGATGAGCTCTTGAGGCAGGTCGCCTATCGATTGCGTTCCGTCGTTCAGTCCGATGACGTCTGTGCACGTCTGGGCGGAGACGAGTTCACCATCATCCTGACCAACACCGGTGATGCGGACCAGGTCTGCGATATTGCCGAAACGATTGTCAGAGGCTTCAACAAGCCATTCGAAGTCTTCGACAATGATCTGCACTTGTCTGTCAGTATCGGTATTGCGCTGGCCAATGAACAGAACACCAGCAGCGACGAGTTCATCAAGCAGGCCGACACGGCACTGTACAAGGCCAAGTCATCGGGCCGATCACGCTGGATCATCTACACCCGCGAATTCCAGAACGAAGACAAGCAGCGTTCTGCGCTGGGGGCAAGAATTCGCCGAGCCACCGAACGCGGCGAATTCACGCTGGTATACCAGCCACAGTTTCGCATCGACGATCGGCACATCGTGAGTTTTGAAGCCCTGCTGCGCTGGAAACCTGAGGACATGCCATCACCGGATACGCAATTGCTGGTCAGCGTGCTGGAGGAGAGTGGCCTGATCAATGATGTTGGACAGTGGGTTCTGGAATCCGCCTGTCGGCAGCATCGTCAGTGGCTCGACGAGGGACTTGTCGACGAAAGTTGCACCATGTCGGTCAACGTCTCGGTGGCACAGCTGAGTCTGGCCAATTTCAGCTCTCGACTGCAGCGTATCCTTGAGCGCTGCAATTTGCCGCCAGAATGTCTTAACATAGAGATAGCCGAATCAGCGTTGATCGAAAAGAACAGCAGTTGCATTCGTGTCCTGAACGATTTAAAGGCGATGGGTGTGCAGCTGACGCTGGATGACTTCGGAACCGGTTATGCCTCACTTGCCTATCTGACCCAACTCCCTGTCGATTACCTGAAGATCGACAAGTCCTTCGTCATGGCGATGAATACCGACAAGCCCAGTCGGACGATCGTCATGTCGGTGCTGGCCATGGCCGGTGCCTTGAACATCAATGTGGTGGCAGAGGGTATAGAGAATGAAGGTACATTGGCACAATTGCGTGAAGCCCGCTGTCAGTACGGGCAGGGATTTCTGGTGTCCAGACCCTTGCCGACTGACGAGATCGAGGCATTGATGAAGACACCGCACCGTCGCGAATCACGAGCGGCGGAGACCACGTGAAGGTGGCCCGGATTTCACATGCCGCCAAGACTTCCCTGCGAGCCGGGAGCTGTGATTCAAGGAACTGCAGATATGACTGAGAACAATAACGCGGGGAACGAGAGTGAGCCCGCATCGGTATTGAGCGATGCGAATGCTGACCAACCGTCCGCCGGCACAGCCGCGGGCTCGCAAGCGCTCGGTGGCATCCCCCTGGCGGACGAGAATTCGCCGGATACCGCTTCAACGCACGGCGATGATGCCGGTGAATCGTTCACTGCAGTCACGGAAGTGACGGACCGCCGTGTCGATCAGGACACGACTCAACCGCTGGCAAGCAGGGCCTTCGTGTCGATGCCTGAAGAGAACAGGGAACTTGAACAGGTTCAGGCCGAGGATGAATCGGCAGGCCTGCCAGTCAGATCCCCGGTCCTCTATGTGGGTATCGGTGCCTCGGCCGGTGGTCTGGAAGCCCTGCGTGACTTCTTTGATCACATGAGCGCCGACAGCGATGCGGCATTCATCGTGGTGCAGCATCTTTCCCCGGACTTCGAGAGTCTGATGGATGAGCTGCTGTCCCGCAATACCAGCATGGCCGTCGAGAACGTGGTGCACGGGGTTGAAGTACTGGCCAATACCATCTACCTGATCCCACCCAAGAAGAACATCACTCTGGTCGATGGTTGTCTGTATCTGAGTGAGCAGGTACGCAGGGGCGGGGTCAATCTGCCTATCGATCATTTCTTCCGCTCTTTGGCGGCCGATGCCAAGCACCGCGCGGTGGGCATCATCCTGTCCGGTACCGGTAGCGATGGCAGTCGTGGTATCAAATCGATCAAGGAGGCCGGAGGACTGATACTGGTTCAGGATCGCAAGTCGGCCAAGTTCGACGGCATGCCCTTCAACGCCGAGAAAACCGGTACGGCAGATTTCGTTCTGCCTCCTGAGGAGCTGGCAGTCTATCTCTCCACGTTTCTGAAGAACTCCATGGTGCGAGGGGTGAGATCAGTACTGCGTGCTGCAGACAATAACGAGGAAAGTGTCTTGTCCCTGATCTTCAGCCTGCTGAAGACAAACTGCGGCATCGATTTCGCACAATACAAGGCGACAACTGTCGCCAGGCGTATCGAGCGCCGTATGGGGATCAATCAGGTGCAGAGCCAGTTCGACTACCTGAATATCCTGCAGACATCCAAGACCGAGCTGGAGACTCTGGGCCGGGAACTTCTGATCAACGTCACCTCTTTCTTCAGGGATGAGGCGGCATGGGATTATCTGGCGGCGCAGGTCATCGCACCGATGGTCGAGAAGGCCGATGAAGGTAGTGAACTGCGCTTCTGGGTCGCCGGCTGTTCCACGGGTGAGGAGGCCTATTCTCTGGCCATCATCATCGATGAGGCCTTGCGTGAATTCGGCAAGCGGTTGAAGGTCAAGATCTTTGCAACCGATGCCGATGTCGAAGCCATAGCGCATGCATCAACCGCCCGGTATAGAGAGGAGATTGCGCATGACGTCTCCACCGAGCGCCTGGCGCGCTATTTCATTCGGGCCGGGATGGAGTATGAAATTCGTCCGGACATCCGCAAGACCGTGGTGTTTGCCACCCACAACATGATCAATGACCCACCTTTCTCGAATATCGATCTGATCACCTGCCGCAATGTCCTGATCTATTTTCAGCAGGCTGTGCAGAGGGTGGTCATGTCGGCCTTTCATTTCTCGCTGAAAGACAAGGCTCGCGTATTTTTCGGTTCATCCGAATCCGTGGGGGACCTCAAAACGCACTACAAGGTGCTGCATGAGCGTTTCCGCGTCTATGAAAAGATCACCAACACGCGCCTGCCCATATCCAGCGTCAACAGTGCAGGCTCGGAAAAGCCCAAGCTGGGCATGCGTCCGGTGTCCAACCTGCTGCGGAGCTATCGGGCGCACAGCAGCAGTTCCAATCGCTTCGAGCACGTCAAGGATCACCTGATCAACGATTTCGTGCCTTCCTGTCTGATACTGAATTCGGAACATCAGGCGATGCATCTGTATGGTGATGCCAACAAGTATCTGATCCGCTTTCCGGTGGGGCGTGTTTCCACCAATATTCATGAAATCATCGTCGAAGAGCTGTCCGTGGCACTGGACACGGCATTGTCACGCTCGAAGACTGAATCCAAGCCTGTCACCTACTCGAATATCCAGGCCATCATCAACGACCAGCCGACGATGATCGACATGCAAGTGGAGTACTTTCCGGACAAGGGAGGGATGGAGGCGTACTACTCCGTCGTGTTGATGGAAGGTGCCGCCAAGCGTGCGTCGAAACTGGGCGAAACCGTGTTCGATTATTCGGAAGAGACCCAGCAGCGTATTCGTGATCTGGAAAACGAATTACTGCACAAGCAGGAGCATCTGCAGGTTACCAACGAAGAGCTGGAAACCACGAACGAGGAGTTGCAGGCGGCCAACGAGGAACTGATGTCCTCGAATGAAGAATTGCAGAGTACCAATGAGGAGCTGCAGTCGGTCAACGAGGAACTGTATACGGTCAACTGTGAGCATCAGGAGAAGATCGAGGAGTTGATGACCGTCAACGATGATCTGGACAACATCCTGGTTGCCACCTCCGTGGGCATCATCTTCCTTGATGAGAAGATGCTGATTCGCAAGTACACGTCAGTCGCTGCGAAGTATTTCAATCTGCTGCTCAGTGATGTCGGGCGTCCGCTGCATCACATCTCCAACGAGCTTGAGTACAGTCGTCTTTTCGAGGATATAGAAAACGTCAGTCGCACCAGTCACAGCGTCTATCGTGAGGTGTTCACGGCCAAGGGTGCACCCGTGCAGATCAAACTGCTGCCCTATTCCTCATCGGCGGTGGATCGTGGCCAGACCAGCGCGGTGACCATCACCATCACTGATCTCTCACCGCGCCTGGATGCCTATGAAGACCACCAGGGCAAGCCCTTGCTGACACCGCAGAGCTTTTCCGGACAGCGCCTGCCGAACTTTGCGAAGATCCGCATTCTGGTGGTTGACGACAGCGAGAGCGATCGACGCATCATCAAGCGCCACCTGAATCATATCAAGTCGCTGCAGGTGGAAACGTTTGAAGCCGATGATATCGACAGTGCCCTGCACTCATTGCGCAATGACGATATCGACATCTGTCTGGTGGACTATCGCCTGGGTGTGGAGACGGCGGATGATCTGTCCAGGCAGATCGCGGATCATAACAATCGATTGCCGGTGATACTCATGTCCGGCTACAGCCGTCACGAACTGGAAGACCGTATTCCGGATAATCTGCTGATGTACTTTCTCAACAAGTCGGACCTGTCTGCGCTATTGCTGGAACTGAGCATCCGGCACGCCATCAATTCCAGCAAGGCGCTATCACCTAAGCAGCTGACGCAATAGCCTTACGGGCAGAGGTCGACTCAGAGGCGCTCTGGTTGGCAAGGGCGCCGCCTTGCAGTGCTTCCAGGCAGTCAGCGGAGATGGAAAGGCGGTTGCTCGCGGCAGGAGAGGCCGGTTGCAGGTGTGGCCAGACAGGCTCTTGAAACGCGACGAGCAATTCACCGTTCACGTACAGTTCCACGCGGGAAAAGTAGTCATCGGAGCGTTGTACGAACAAGCGTGAATCATCGCTGGCGCCCTGCTTGCGGAGAACCGAGAAGTGGCCGCATGAAGAGGTCCAGCGAGTCTGTGTGGGCTCGTCACCGGTTCCGCTCGAACTATCCATTACATCGATCATCATCTGCAGCAGGTAATCGCAGCTGACTTTGCGATACCGTTCGGCGCTGTCGTGTTCGGGCCGTATTGTATTGTTCTCGACGATCAGCCAGGGACCGGTCTGGTTTGCGTGTCCGGGCAGTGGTGTCAGCCAGGCGAAGCGGTTGTCCGAACGATGATATTCCTTGTGCATTATAAGCGGCGGTAACCCGGTTATTTTCCTGATTCGGCATCAAGTTTCGTACACGCCTTGATGAAATGAGGAGCGGGAAACGGTTATTCGAGGTTACACAGACCGCCTATCGTTCGCGCAGCAGAGCCTGCAGTGCCTCGGGATATGCGCTTTTCAGCGATGACCATTCCGCGCTTTGCTGACGCGCACCGAGTCGTCGGGTAACGTGATTCCAGCGTTGAGTGCAGATATCCAGAGCGCGAGCGGCATCGACTTCTCCCGAGAAGGCCGCGAGTATCTGTTGCCGTAGAGCATCCAGGTAGCTGCCCTGGCCGCTGATGTAGAAATCAGGCAGACAATTGGCCAGACTCTGGCGGTGGGCATCGAGAAACGATTGCCCATAGACAGACTGCACTTCCGAGTCTTCGTAGTGGGCCTCGCGAAAGGGATCGAAGAAGCCGCTGGGTTGTCGTACCGCCAGGGTCGAGATGGTGGGTGAGGTACAGAAGATCGTCAGCAGATAAGCCAGTTCACTGCGAGTGGACTGGGCGCTGACCGTGTAATTCCAGCCCCAGTTGAAGTATCCCATGCCTTGTTTGCTGTCATCGCCTGCAATGCCCGGCAATGGGGAATGGACCAGGTTGTCGCGCATGGAGGGCAGGCTCATCATGTGTTTCTGGGTGCCGCCCCAGCCGATGTTGCAGAAGACATTATCCTGCGCGAAGTCATCCCAGTTCTCGAACAGACCGTTAGTGCGCGAGTTCGGCGATTGCCATCGACTGGCAGCGATCAATTCCTGCAAGGCTTCAATGCCGGCTGCATTGTTGATGTTCGGCGTCATGTCGTCTTGCAGCGGGTAGTAACCCTTGGCGTGAAACCGCGCCCACCATTCCCAGACGAGGTAACCCGCATTGCGAAACAGGCAGCCTCCGTACTGCTTTTCGGCAGGACGATGAAAGAACGCCATCATCTCATCCAGTTCCTGCCAGGAAGTGGCGATGCCCAGAGGGCGGCCATGTTCCTGTTCGAAGGCGGTTTGCTCGGCAGGGTCTTCCAGCATGCGCTTGTTGTAGAACAGTAGATACGCATCGCCATCTGTCTGGTAGCCGTACAAGTGATCGCGGTAATGATCTCCCTTGCGGTACAGATAACCATCGGAGAAACCGCTGGGCTGATATTTGTCGGCCAGCTCATCGAGTGCCATGATGGCGCGAGCTTCCACCAGGTCGGGCAGGCCGAAGGTTGCCGGCAAGGCGACGTCCACGGTGCTGTCCTTGTTGTGCGCCTGCAGGACCAGCTCGACGTTGATTTCATCGACGGGCACTTCTCTGATGATGCACTCGACACCGGTCATGGACGTGAATGCATCGGTGCCGGCCCGTACACAAGGGCCGGAGCCCTGGGGTATCAGCAGGCGCAAGGGTCCCTGGTCTCCCAGTTCACTGACTCGACGCGTGATGTTCTGGTACCAATCCTGCGTGTCCCGGGCATGCAGATTGCTGAGGGTTCCAGCGAGCATGCCCGTACTGAGTAACTGTATGAATTGTCGTCTGCTCGGGTTCATGTTCATGCGTGTTGTTGAATCCGTCGAGTTGCCTGTCTGTTCGCATTGAACCGGGTTGTAACAACGTCAGGGTCAAGGCATTCAGCAATTAACCTACCATCAGGAAATCTGAGAGCTATCATTCAGCGCAAAGGTTTACCGAGTTCAGAATAGAGCATGAAGGAAAGAGCGCCAAGTGAATAGGGTAACCGTAGCCCGAAAGCAGACGCCCTTGATGCGTGCCTTCGTGCTGTGCATGTTGTTACAGGCAGCGCTGCTCGTGGTGCTGGTTGTCGGTGTGTGGAAGTACACGGCCGACATTCTGGATCGAGAAGCCGAGCTGACGTCCTATGTGTTGCCCAATCTGGAACTGGCCCATCGTTTCACCAGTGCCACCGCTGGTATTCAGTCTCAGGGGCTGTTGCTCCGAACGGCAGACACTCGCGAAGACCTGACGCTGCGCAAGCGTATGCTGGAGGAATCGATACGCGAGACCAAGGAGCTCATCGAAACGCGCTCCATGCTCAGTGCGTTCGATACCGATCGCCTGGCCGAGACCATCGATCAGATGCAGGATGTGGTCATCGGTCTGTCCGATGTGCGCGGTACTCAACTGGCGAATCGCGCAAGGCTTGCACAGACGAGCGCAGAGCGAATCGCTGAAATGGACGCTCTGCTCAAGCTGGTGCAGGACAGGGTGGTGGTTCTGACCGACAAGCTGCTGGAAACCCGGGAGGTACTGTCCGAATACGCCGAGGACGATAGCGAGCCTGCGTTGTCGCAGTCCGACGACACAGCATCCTATGACTCTGCGCTTGACCGTTTCGAAGCCAACAGCCTGATCATTCAGGACTACCTGCTGTTCAGTCAGGACCTGATCGGGCTCAAGTCGGTACTGGAACGCTTGCCGTTGATCATCGGCCGTGAGCAGATCGTTCTGGCGGAACAGACCCGGGATCTGTTGATACAGGCAATGGTGAGCCGGGCTGTCTATATCAGTGATCAGGCCGGTGGTGATCTGCTCCTGACGCCACTGACTCGCATCCGACAGGCGCTTCGAGGGGAGAACAATGTCTTCGCCCGACGATTATCCGCGCTGGATACTGACACATTGCAGCAGGATCTCAGCGCGCAACTTGCGCAATTGACCATCGATGTGCCAGCGGTCATCGAGCAGATTCGTCTCGAATCGGAATCGATTCTGCTGAAGGTGGCCGCGGCCACTCGCCAGGGACTGGAGCGGTATCGCTGGTTTCTGTTCTTCGCGCTGATACTGTCCATGCTGGTGTTGGGGTCCATCGGTTACTGGTTGTTGTACCGACGCACGGTCCTGCCACTGGGCGAACTCGCATCGCGACTGGACGATGTGGGTACCCCACAATTCGCTCAACCCGATCAGGCCTATTTCATTCGGGAAATCGAAGTGCTGTCACAGGTGCTGGGTGAGCTGGACCGGACGCAGAAGCAGATGCAGCGCAAGGATATCGAGCTCAATGTCATCAACAACGACTTGCGCAAGGCGAATGAGGATCTCGAGCAGTTCGTGCACGTCGCCTCGCACGATCTTCAGGAGCCGCTGCGCAAGCTGCAGCAATTCAGTGGTTTGCTGGCCGAGGATTATCGGGGCAAGTTCGACGAAGATGGCGAGTTCTATCTGGAGGCCGTCGCCAACTCGGCACGCCGCATGAGTAACATGATCAAGGACACATTGGCCTATGCTCGCTCGGCTCGCGATGAACAGAGTGATGATCAGGTCGATCTCAACGAACTCGTGCGCAAAGTCTATGAAGACATCGAGATCACGGTTGCGGAGACGGCCGCACACGTCAGAGTGGATGAGCTGCCGATCGTGATGGCCAATCGGATCGGGATGTTTCAGTTGTTCAGCAATCTGCTGATCAATGCCATCAAGTATCGGCGCGACGATGTGGCTTGCGAGGTAGCGATCCGCACTCGCCAGCCTGCCGATCGGGATGGTCTGGTCATCGAGGTGAAGGACAATGGCATCGGTATCGAAGAACGTTTCTTCGATAAGATCTTCGTCCCCTTCGAACGCCTGGCTTCACAATCGGTGTCGGGAACCGGGCTGGGGCTGGCCATCTGCGCAAAAGTCTGCAACGCCCATGGGTGGCACATTTCGGTCAGCTCGGAAACTGGCCAGGGTTCCTGCTTTCAGATCGCCATTCCCGGCAAGGATATTGTGAAGGCAGTAGCAGAATGATGCGAAGAATTGTGTCTTGTTACCCGTTAGGCTGAACCAGTCAGGGTAAGAGACCGTATCATTGGTCCAGCTACTTCTCAGGTTGCTGAACTATCGGAGACTCGGTCACATGATGTGGCTGAGTCATCCATATCCTCTCCCGTCCTTTTCTCGCACCACTGCCACAAGGCGGCGCGTTTCGCCGGCGTATCGGCCTTGCGAGTGCTATCACTCATGTCGATGGAGCGCACGGCGCGATCGTGCCAGAATCTCCCGGAGCAGTGCGCAGGTTCATCCGCTGCGCTGAGCCAGACCAGTGTGTCCGCGCCTTCGCGAGCGGAGCGCAACAGACCCATCGGCCGCAGCAGTCGGACAAAGCCGGGGAGTGCATCACCGATGCCGGGTGTGTCTACCCAACCGGGATGCAGAGCATGGAATACCACCTCATTCTGAGGTACACGCTCTGCCCACATTTCATTGAGTATGACTTGCGCTCGCTTGGCGCGAGCATATTGGCGAACGCCGCTGTACTCGGCATCGCTCATTGCCAGATCTTCCACGTGCAGGCCCTGGGTATACATGCCGCCTGAACTCATCGTGATGACACGCCCGGGACTCTCTCGCGATGGCGCCTGCTCCGACGACCGGCAGTGGCCGAGCTGCGGCAGCAGTCGGGCTGTCAGCAGGAAGGGAGTTGCCACCATGAGCTCGACGCTGAGATCCTCACCGTCTGCCGTGCGCTTGCGCTCATTGAACAGCGCGCCGGCATTGTGCGCCAGCACGTCAATGACAGGGTATCGTTCGCCAAGTTCTGCGGCCACTCGCAAGACTTCCTGCTGCACCCCCAGATCGGCAATCGCCGAGTGGATGTCGTCATTGCCTGAAGACTTGCGCAGCTGATCGATCTGGCGTCGGGCCTTCTCCTCGTCGCGCGCAAGCAACACCAGGGTTGCTCCCAGCGTGGCATAGATTTCCGCGGCGGCCTTGCCGATGCCCGAGGTACCCCCGGTCAGTACCACCACCTTGCCGGTGAGCTTGTAGGATTCAAGGGAAGGCCAATCGTGCCGCCGCCTGCGCACGGACGGGCCGATGCTGCTGAAGCTGGGCAGCACCGTCTTTTCCATCAGTGAATCAAGGAAATCGTTCTGCATGCCGGATGTGCTCGCTGTCCATGGCGCGAAGGGAGTCTTCGCTTGATGGTGCTGTTACGAGGCCGATTCGATCTGCAGATCACCCTCGCTGATCAGGATACGCTCATCGCGGCGGTTGGCCAGGTAGACGCGCGCCATGATGGTGTCGGCCGGCTCCTTCAATGAACCCCCATCCTGCAATGCCTGCATGGCGGCTTCCGTGATGAGATATCTTCCACACAGCTTCTGCGTGCAGAAGATGGTGGCGCTCAGATCTCGTCTGACACTCTCCTGAACGGCGAGGCCACCGCATAAATAGCACTCGACGAATTTCATTGATGGCCCGTGAATTTCGAGAACTTTGCTCTATGGGCCTTATATAGTGCCGTCCCCGGCCTGGCGGGACTGTAAACTAGCGTGACTTCCCCTTGCGAGCCGCCGGTATGTCACAGGATCAATGTCTCTCACTCGAAGAACTGGAAGCACTTGCCAATCGAGTGTTGATCAGTCAGGGTTTTTCGATTGCCCAGGCGCAGGCCATTGCCGAGACGGTGACCCTGGCAGAGCGTGATGGCTGTCTGTCGCATGGTCTGTTTCGCATCCCTTTCTACGTAGCGGCGCTGAAGAATTCGCACGCTGATCCGGTGGTCGAACCGACACTGCGCGTCAGCGAGTCCTCGGTGGTGCACGTGGATGCTCATGGCGGGTTCTGTCCGCTGGCGCTCAAGCTGGGTGAACCGGCCTTGCTGGAAAAGACCCGGCGCCATGGCATCGCTGCACTGGCCATCCACGATACCTACAACATCGCAGCGCTGTGGCCAGAGGTCGAACGCCTGGCAGAGGCGGGGCTGGTGGTCTTCGCCTTCACCGCCGCCAATGCCTTCGTGGCACCGGCGGGCGGCACGAAACCGATCTACGGCACCAATCCCATGGCCTTCGGATTTCCACGGCGCGACGAACCGCCGCTGGTGTTCGATCAGGCGTCCAGTGCCAGTGCGCGTGGCGAGATCCAGTTGCATCTGCGTGAAGGCAAGCCCTTGCCCGAAGGGTGGGCCATCGATAGCGAAGGCAATCCCACCACCGATCCGGCCGCTGCGCTGGAAGGGGCGCAATTGCCATTCGGAGGGCACAAGGGCGCCAGTCTTGCGCTGATGGTGGAGTTGCTGGCAGGTGCGCTGATCGGTGACCTGTTCAGTCTCGAGTCCAGCGCCAGCGATACCCATGGCGTCGGGGCACCACTGGGTGGTGAACTGATACTGGCACTGGATCCGGCGCACTGTAATGACAGTGGCGACCACCTGTCCCGGGCTGAATTCCTGTTCAGTGAAATTCTGGATCAGCCGGGAACGCGACTGCCCTCGCAACGGCGACACCTCGCGCGCAAGCAGCACAGCAAGGAAGGTGTCATGGTATCCGGACCGTTGCTGGACGAACTGCAGGCACTGGTGAACGAGGCTACATGAGGCACCTGGCATGACCCCCGTAAGAGGTGCTCCAGGCTGGAGAGATTATCTGTTGCTGATCTCTCTGGCGATGATGTTCGGTTTCAGTTTCACCTTGACGCGTGTGGCCGTGCTGGATATTCCGCCGCTGAGCATTGCCGCCGGCAGACTGGTGCTGGGGTTCGTGATGCTGTATCCACTGATGCGCCTGTTCGGGCAGCGCATGCCGGCACCGGGGCGAATCTGGATTCCCATCACGGCCGCCGGGTTTTTCGGCAATGCCTTGCCCTTCAGTCTGATCAGCTGGGGGCAGGTGAGTGTCGAGGCGGGTTTGACCTCCATATTCATGGCGGTCATGCCACTGGTCACGATACTGATGGCCCATGTCTTCACCCACGATGAAAAACTGACACGCTGGAAGCTGGTCGGTGTCCTGTTTGGCCTGGCCGGTGTGGTGGTGCTGATGGGAATGTCGGCTCTGGATGCCCTGGGAGATGAATTGTTCAGGCAGGGGGCCATCCTGATCAGTGCGGTGTCCTATGCCATCAACGCCTTGCTGACGCGGCGCCTGACTCATCTGCCGCGATGGTCTGCCATGACCGCTCTGATGTTTACATCCACTTTGATGTTGTTGCCATTTGCCCTGTTACTGGACACCCCCTGGGTGTTGCAGCCTTCGTGGCAGTCCTTGAGTTCCCTAGTAGCTTTGGCAATCGGCCCCACGGTTCTGGCGACCGTCATGATCCTGATCATCATTACCCGACAAGGGGCCTCGTTTCTCAGTCTGATCAATTTCATGGTGCCGGTGTTCGGCATGTTGGCGGGCGTGTTGTTGCTGGGAGAGCAATTGCCGGCCAATGCGTATCTGGCACTGCTGATCATCCTGATTGGTGTGGGCGTTTCGCGTCTGGGCGCGAATTCCGGCAAGACTCGTTCGCCGGCGTCTGTTGCCGCAGAGCCACGCTAGCGCGGAGACGTCGTCAGCTGGAAGGACCGGAAAACACGCTGTCCTGCAGAGCAGCGCTGGCGCGGAGACGGCGTCAGCTGGACCGGAAGACACGCTGTCCTGCAGCGCCGCGCTGGCGCGAAGACGTCACTCGGCGTGTTTCACGGGGCGTGCGGTTGAAGGCAGGCGCAGCATGTCGATGTGCGGTATGCCATCCTCCTTGTAAGCGTCCGATACGGGAGTAAAACCCTGGGACTCGTAGAGTCCCTGAACCGCGATCTGTGCCGACAGAAACTGCACCTGCGTCGGAAACTCCCGGTCCAGATGAGTGATCATGCGCTGCATCAGTTGCTGCCCCAGCGCCTGGCCACGAAAGGCCGGTGCTATCACGACCCGGCCGATGCGCACCATACTTGCCGACGGTGTCGGTGTCGGTGTCGGTGTCGGTGTCGGTGTCGGTGACGGTGACGGTGACGGTGACGGTGACGGTGCGCCTGCCAGATAGTCCTCTACCGCCTGCACGGGC
Source organism: uncultured Granulosicoccus sp. (assembly GCA_947492525.1). GTDB lineage: Bacteria > Pseudomonadota > Gammaproteobacteria > Granulosicoccales > Granulosicoccaceae > Granulosicoccus. The sequence continues at coordinate 310,530 of CANLNQ010000001.1, read as the reverse complement.
TTCTGATCGGGCATGGCCCGTGCGTAGGCGGCCAGTGTGTCCTCGCGCAGTCCCAGCAGGTGCAGTGTGCCAGCGGCGTTATCGTGGGCATCCAGCTCCGGATAGGCACATTGCTGTTCGACCACGAAGACATCGACGCGCAGCTTCATGAGCGCAAACAGGCTGGTGGTGTCCAGCGTACCGAAGTGTCTGAATTGCCAGTCCATCACGGTGTCTCCGAATCCGGAGCGGTGTCACGGTGACTGTTCTGCCACCGACCGAGGGCGATCAACAGAATGCCGAGCACGCCGCCCCCGATGGCGCCGTACAGATGAGCATCCACGACCACAAGGCCGCCGGCAACCGATTCGCTACCAGGCAGTGCGCCTCCGACCTGCTCCCAGGCCAGCTTGCCCACCACGAGAATCAGCAGGATGCCGGCAGATTTCGGGTAGATACGCAAGTCTGCCAGCACCCCGGCGATGATCAGGCCATGCAAGGTACCGGAGAATCCGACGTAACCCTGTATTTCCGGATTGAACAGCCACAGGCAAACTCCTACGACAAGGCTTGAGAAAAGCGTCAGCAGCAACCACTGTAGGGCCGAGAAGTGCTGCCAGACAAGGGCGACAACCAACGCCAGCCCCGCCATGTTCATCCACAGGTGGCTGGAACCCAGGTGGACGAAATTACCGGTAAGCAATAACCACCAGTGACCGGAATCTATAGACTCTCGATCGAATCTCAGGGAGTCTGCAAGGCCCGCGTATTGCAGGGCAATACACAACAGGCCGATGCATAGAGCCAGCCGATGAGCGGATGAGCGAATCAGGAACTCTGAAGATTGAATCATTATGCGGGCATCGAGTCTTATTGGCGATGCTATCCTCACGGCAAGAAACATCAACCCTTTGAGAATACGGGAGAAGTAGTCCTGATGGACAAACAGATACAACAAGTACAGGTTGCACCGGCCATGACGGCACAGCCGTCGGCGGTAAGGCCTGCTGGAAAACGTTCAGCGCAGCGCGGTTTCACCCTCATCGAAATCATGGTTGTTGTGGCAATCATTGCCATTCTGGGCGCAACTGTCGTGCCGTTGATCATGGATCGACCCAATGAGGCGCGAGTGGTGCGAGCCAAGAACGACATTGCCTCCTATTCCTCGGCGCTGGAACTGTACAAACTGGATAACTTCAACTATCCGTCAACCGAGCAGGGTCTTGAAGCGCTGGTCACCAAACCTACCGGTGATCCGGAGCCTGCCAACTGGAACGGTCGGGGTTATGTGAAGAAATTGTCCAAGGATCCTTGGGGCCGAGATTATCTGTATCAGAGTGAAGATGGCGATTTCGAAATCATCTCTCTGGGCAATGATGGCGTCGAAGGCGGTGAAGGTTTCGATGCCGATATCAGCAATCTCGACGCTGACTGAGTGATGTCCGGTACGGCACGATCGCACCCGTTCGTGCGACAGGCGCGAGGCTTTACCCTGATAGAGCTGTTGGTCACGGTGACCATCATCTCCATTCTGGTGGGCGCGGTCGTGATCAATATCGACTTCAGGAACGTTGGCAAGAGCGTGCGCGCGACGGCTCAGCGAACCGGTCTGTTGATGGACCTGGCCGCCGATCAGGCGGTGTACTCTCGCCAGCAATTCGGCATTCGTTTCCATCCCGAGTCGTATGAATTCTACATCCTGGTCGAGAATGAGGAGGGTGACTCGACATGGGAGCTGTTCGAGGATGGGCAGCTGCGTTTCAGGGCGGAGGATGTGCCCGTGGAATTTCAGGTGGATATCTCGGGTGTACCGATCGTGCTGGAAGACCTGGTGACCGAGCTTGCCGAAGCCACCGAAGAGGACCCGATGAAACCTCATGTCATTTTCCTGTCCAACGGTGAGATCATTCCCGATTTCCGCATTCTCATCAGTGACCTTGATGGTGACTACCGATACGAAGTGGCGACCGGGGAAATCCTGCCTGTGGTTGTGGAGCAATTGGAAGGCTCGTGACAGTCAGTAGATACTCATGGCGACGGGCAGCCTCGAGCGCAGCGCTGGGCTCCGCCTTGCGCGGTGGCCCTGCCGGCCGAAGCCGTTACGGTAACCCCATGCGTGCAGGTATCCGCTGCGGCGCCAGCATTGGCAGTCGCAGCGGCACTGGCAATCACGCTTGCAGCCGCGCTTGCAGCCGCGCTTGCAGCCGCGCTGTCACCCGTGGTTTCACGCTGATTGAAGTGCTCGTGGCCATGACCATCATTGCCGTGGGTGTGTCCGCCCTGGTGTCATCGGCCGGTTCCAGTGCCTGGCGAGCCGATTACCTGCGGGAGCGTGAGTTCGGCCGCTGGGTGGCCAGCAACGAGCTGACCGAGCTGCAGGTGCTGCCAGACTGGCCTGATGTGGGTACGACCAATACGGAGACGATGCTCGGTGATTTTCGCTGGTACGTCCGCATCCGTACACAGAGGGTCTCGGACGATGATCTGCGCCGTGTCGACGTCGAGGTACGGCGCGACAAGGACGCCGAGAACTACGTCTACACCGTGTCGGGTTTTGTCGGAAATCCCGAGGTTCGACAATGAAATCGCGTGGCTTCACACTGATCGAGCTGCTGGTGGCCATGTTCCTGCTCGCCATTCTGGGAACCGCAGGTTTCCAGATGCTGTTCCAGATCACGGCCACCCGCGATCGAATCGACCAGCAGTCGGCGCGGCTGAGCGAGTTGCAACGCACGTTCTACTGGCTGGCAGAGGATGTCACCCAGATCGCGGACCGCCCGGTACGATCTGCGGTCGATCTGGAGCTGCCCTCGCTGCAGCTCAATGTCGATGGCGAGAATCTGTTCGAGTTCACCCGGGCTGGCTGGGCCAATCCGGCGGCCGAAGTATCACCGGCGCGCTCCAATCTGCAGCGTGTGGCCTATGCTCTGGAAGAGGACAAACTGATTCGTCAGTATTGGTATTACCTGGATCCGATCAGTGAAGACCCAACGCGCCGGCGGCAGATGCTGACTGGTGTGGAAGCGCTGGATCTGCGATTTCTGGACGATGAGGGTGAATGGCAGACCAGCTGGCCACCACCGGATATCGAGGACCCCGGCATGCCGCTTGCCATCGAATTCAAGCTGGAGCTTGAGGATTATGGCGAAATCACCCGTGTGTTTGCATTGCCGGGATGATCAGCGAGTTCATGAGCATACGAAATAACAGTGCGGATAATGGCGTGACATCAGGTGCAGGCTCCAGTGGCAGACAGATGCCACCTGCCTGTTTGCTGCCTGGGCGTGCGCGTTTGCGCGACAGAAGCCCGTTGCGAGGACGTCAGCAGGGTGTCGCGATCATTACCGCCATGTTGCTGATTGCGCTGGGGACCATCACCATCGTGTCCATCACCAACCGGCAGCAGCTTGACCTGCAGCGCGAACGCAACGAAGGCATTATCTTGCAAGCACGTGCCATCGGCGTCAGTGGCGAGCGTTTCGCGGCGGCGGTGCTGTACCGCGATGTGCAGGCAGGCCTGAGAGAGAATACCGATTCCCTGGATGATGACTGGGCGCAGACCATACCGCCCATTCCGATCGACGCCGCATCCATCCAGGGTTGCATTGTCGATATGCAGGGGCGATTCAATCTGAACAACCTGGTGAATGAGGAAGGCGAGGCCGTCGAGTTCTACGTCAATCAACTGACTCGTCTGTTGCAGGAGCTCAATATCGACGAGGTCAAGGCGCAGGCGATACTCGACTGGGTGGATGCGGATATCAATGCCACGATCCCCGACGGTGCTGAAGATGATTACTATACGGGTCTGGAGTATGGTTATCGGGCGGCCAACAGGCCGTTTGTCAGTGTCAGCGAGTTGCAGTTGGTCAAGGGGTTCAGCAGTGCCATCGAAGCAGAAGCCGAGGACTACGCGCTGTTGTTACCCCATGTTTCAGCATTGCCGACAGATAACGGCCCCACCCCGGTGAACGTGAATACGGCAACGCCGGAAGTGCTGGCATCGCTCTCCGACGAGATCAAGCCGCTGGCTGCGGATCTGTCGCGTTGGGACACCGGCGCCTATGAAGACTATCCTGAGTGTGAGGATATATTCGATCTGAGCGCTGACGACGGTCCTGACACCCTTGCGGGAGCTGGCAGGGATCTGGAACCCTACGAGAGCACGCTATTATTCGATCAGGAAGTGGACTCGGCCGATACCGGTGCAGAGTCGGCACCGGCCGGCACTTATGATGTGCGCTCCAGTTACTTTCAGGTTCGCATTGATGTCGAGACAGAAGGTTTGAAGATGTCCCAGTACACGCTGTTCGAGCGTGATACCGAGGGCAAGACGCGGGTACTTTACCGTTCACGCGATACGCTTTAGAAACAGGAATCATCGTGGCGAAACAGGTCATCATATACTTGCCCCGCATTGGGGAGGAGGACGTCCAGTGGGCGATTTCCGAAGACAATGGCAGGCTGAGCAGTGGCATCGAGTACAGCACGCTCTCGGAGGTGGCCGAACAGGTTGAAGGTCAGCGCGTGACGCTGATCCTGCCAGCCGACGATGTGCTGCTGGCCGAGGCGGTCGTGCCCGGCAACTCCCAGGCTCGTGCCCTGCAGGCGGTGCCCTATGCACTGGAAGAACAGGTTGCCGATGATGTCGATGAGCTGCATTTTGCACTGGGCGCAAAGGGGCGTGAGGATCGTTATCCGGTTGCGGTGATCAGTCGTCAGATGATGGAGGCCGTGCTGGCGCAGTGTGAGGAAGCCGGTCTGCGGCCTACGCAGCTGATTCCCGAGCCGCTGGCGCTGCCGCAGCTCGATAGCACCAGTCCGGAGATCCGGGCATGGAGTGCGCTGCTCGATGGGGATCTTGCTGTCGTGCGGCTCGATGGCTGCAAGGGATTCGCAACGGATCCGGGCATGGCAGCCATGATGTTGCAGGGCGCCTATGCCGAACTGCCCGAAGATGCCGGTGCCTCACTGGTCGTGTTCAGCACTGGCGAGGCCGGTGCACTGGATGTCCCGACCACCATCGATGTCGAGCAACGCCCTGTCGACCATCGCCTGGCCTTGTACGCCAGTGGTCTGATGACATCGCCAAGCATCAATCTGTTGCAGGGTGAATACAACCCGAAAAAGAATTTCGACAAGAGCTGGAAGCCGTGGCGCTGGACGGCCGCTCTGGCAGCCTGTCTGTGCGTTGCACTGTTTGCGGGCAAGTGGCTGGATGTACAACGACTGCGTGAGCAGGAAGCGCATCTGGACAACCAGATCCGGCAGGCCTTCGAGCAGGCCTTGCCCGGTGCGAAAATGCAGCGACCCCGCCGCCAGATTCAATCGGCACTGGACAAGCTGGGCAACAACAACACGGATGGATTCACCAGCCGCCTGTCGCAGATTGCTGCCAGTCTGGCAACGCAGCCGCAGACTGAATTGAAGACCATCGGTTATCGGAACGGGCGATTCGACCTGGATCTGAATACCGATGCCGTACCGACACTGGACGCGCTCAAATCCGAGCTGTCCAGACGTGGTTCCCTGAACATGAGTGTCCAGTCGGCCAATCGTGAAAACAATACGGTGCGCGGTCGCGTGCGCATAGAGTGACGGAGCGTCAACTACGATGAAAGATTGGTATCTGAGACAGTCGCCACGCGATCGCATGATCGTCGTCGTGGTCGGGGTGCTGACCCTGGTCAGCCTGCTGTATGCGCTGGCGTGGTATCCGCTACAGGCCCGCAAGGTCAGCACCGAGCAGGCCTTGATCAGCAAGCAGGAAACCCTGGAATATGTGGCGCGTGCCGGTGCCCAGCTGCGCGCCTCCAGCGGCAACTCCGTGCAGGGAAAGACCTCTGACAAGGCACCGTATCTGTTGATCGACGAGGTGATTCGCCAGGCAAAGATGGATCCTCCCGAGCGGGTCGAGCCCAGCGGTGCCAATGGCGCACGGGTGCAGTTCGGAGAGGTGGAGTTCGACAAGCTGGTCGGCGTGCTGGCCGAACTGGAACTCTATGGGCTGGAAGTCACCACCTTGACCATCAGCCGCAAGAATACGGGCACGGTGAGTGCACGATTCAACATGGAGCGTAGTTGATGCGAATTCTCTGGCTCTGCCTGGTCGGTTTGCTGTCGTGGCTCGTTGCCACCGTGGTACTTTTTCCCGCCGCGCCTGTCGTTGACAGGATACGTCCCCAGCTGGGTCCGGTGGCGCTGGAAGGTGTCAATGGCAAGCTGTACAACGGCGTTGTCGACCGGGTGCGGTCCACCGATGATCTGCTGCCGCTGGAATTTCGCAATGTGGCGTGGACGCTCGCTCCCGGGACCCTGCTCAGTGGTGGTGCCGGCGCGAATCTTCAGTTCGATGGCTACGGTGGCGGTGGTACCGGACAAGTCTTGCGTCGCTGGAACGGCGATATCGTGGTCAGGGATTTTGACTTCACGGCTCAGGCCAAGGCTCTGGAGCCTTTGCTGCCGGTTCCCATTGCCAGTTTTGCCGGTGAGCTGAGCGGTCATTTCGATACCGTCGCCCTGGCCAACAATGTACTCAAGTCCATGAGCGGCACACTGACCTGGGACAATGCTGCACTGGAAAGGCCTGTGCCGACAGCTCTGGGCAAGGTGGATATCGTCATCGAACCTGAAAACGAGCAATCCCATGTGGTGACCCTGTCAGCGGTGGGCGGGGATGTAACGATGGATGGATCGGTGTCGATCGCGCTCAATGGTGATTTCTCTGCCGATGTCCTGTTTACACCGGCAGCGGATGCGCCTCCTGCGGTAGTCAACGGTCTGCGACAGATGGGGCGAGCCGATTCCAGTGGTCGGGTGCGTTTTCAACGACAGGGCAATGTCAATCGATTGATGTAGGATTCAGTAAAAGCAGATGCTGCCGCTAGTTCGGAACAAAGACCGACTGATGACCCCGCCATGAGGATTCCTTCAGAAATAGCCCGTCGTCTGACGCAGGATGCACTTGCCATCGCCCACCAGGCGGGTAAGCGAATCGTCGAGGTCTATGGCGCTGATGAGTGCAAGGTGGACTACAAGGACGACGAGACGCCGGTCACCACGGCCGATCTGGCGGCGCACCGCATCATCGTCGACCGGCTGCAGTCCCTGAATCCCCGGTTTCCGGTTCTGTCCGAGGAATCCGATGGCATTTCCTTCGAGGAGCGGCATCAATGGCCGGCATTCTGGCTGGTGGATCCGCTGGATGGCACGCGGGAGTTTCTGCGTCGCAATGGCGAATTCACCGTCAATATCGCGCTGGTGGTCGACAATCGGCCTGTGCTCGGCGTCATCGTGGCACCCATACTCGATGTGGCCTATTTTGCCACTCACGGGAGCGGCGCCTTCAAACAGGTGGCTACGCTGCCGCCCCAGCCGATCAGTGTGCGTTCGGCGCCGTCACAGATCACGGTGGCGCGCAGCCGCAATCCCCGGACAGGCCCCCGCATGCAGCAGTTTCTCGACGGCATCGGCGATTACGATGAGATACCGATGGGTTCTGCGTTGAAGTCCTGTCTGGTCGCCGAAGGTGCTGCCGATATCTACGCCCGGCTGGGTCCAACCGGTGAATGGGACACGGCGGCGGCGCAGTGCATCGTCGAAGAGGCGGGCGGGCATATCCGTGACGTCAATAGTCGGGATCTGACCTACAACATGCGTGAGTCCCTGATCAATCCGCATTTTCTGGTCTACGGAGATGACGAGGTCGACTGGATGCAGCATGTGCCTGCCGAGGCCATGCAGGCCTGATCGGCAATGATCGGACGAAGTAACCGCGGATTCTTCCCGTTGCTTCACCAAATCTGGCATTTTCCCGACAATTGAGCGGGTGTCCGATATAGACTGACCGTCTGGACAAACCTCTGACGCGCTGTGAGTAGAATATTCAAGACCCCCGAAGAGGCTGAGGCCGCCTTCTACGAGGCCATCGAGCAGGCCGACATCAAGGCGCTCGATGAAGTCTGGTCCAGTGACGACAATATCGTCTGTGTACACCCCGGTTCTTCGCGCATCGAAGGACGACGAGCGGTCATGGACAGCTATGTCGAGCTGTTCGCGGATGCCCCGATTCTCAATTTTTCCATTGTCGATGCCTTGTATACCGGCAACGAAAGCCTGGCCATTCATCTCGTGCGCGAGGAGATCGAGCTCGATGGCGAGGTGGTGAGTGTCATGGTTTCTACCAATATCTACCATATGGAAGGCAGCGGCTGGCGGATGCTGCTGCACCATGCCTCGCCTGAGCCGGACGCCTCGTATCAGGAGGACTACGCCGATTTTCAGCGATTCGATGACACGGGATTCGATGATCTGGACGACGAGCTGGATGACTTCGAGGAGCCGCGACGTCCCCCGGTGCTGCACTGATCGACGATTCTGGACGACGAACTCTTCAATGATGGCCAATCGCAGGTCACGCCTTCCTGGCTGATTGACGGCGGCTCTCGTTTCGCGATCCGCACCATCGCGCGTCTGCAGTTTTCCACGCACAGGCAGCCGCGCAGCGGGGTCGTTGTCATGTTGTGCGTGAGTCTCTGCCTGATTGCCCTGAGCCTCTATCATGTGTGGCAGGGTTCCACACCCGAGATCATCCCGATGATCATGCTGCTTGCCAGCCTGACCCTGTTGATCGGTTTCTCACTGGCCCTGTACCGCAGCAAGCCGTTGTATCGGATCACGGTGGTGATGCTCGATGGCGCCGAGGTCACGTTGTCGCGTCGGAAGAAGCCTGCCGCCGTGATGTTGCTTGAGGCGCTGACCGATGCCATGGATTGGCACCGCATGGGCAGTATCGAGCTGGATGCGCAGCGCAGCAGTCATCTGCGGCAAGGGGTGGCACATGGACGGCAGCAGGGCCCGCATGACGCCTCTCGGGGATCGACTCGAACAGCGGGTGTCGACAGCAGAAGCCAAGGCCGTGCGGGGGCGCGGACGCCGTCGCGCAAGTCTTCTCGGCTGCATGGCGGACAACGCATTCGAACCGTGATGCGGAGCGTGGTTCGCCGGGGCCGCGAGGCCTGGCAGCACAGAGGCCGGACTGCGCAAGCCGCGCAGTCGTCAAGCGAGAAGGGGTCGGTGGGGGGGCAAGCGCGGCAGACATCGAGCGTCAAGGGGGCAGTCGGCGGTCAGGCGCGGCAGACGTCGAGCGAGAAGGGTGCGGTCGGTGATCAAGCCTGGCAGACGTCGAGCGACAGGGGGTATGCCGCTGAGCATGTCCGGCAAGCGTCCTACAAGAGCGAGGGACCGGTGGTGGCCATGAAGGACGTGACGGTCGCAGCACGTCTGAAAGAGCTCCCGGGCCGATTGAAACGTGTGCTGTTCCGTTAGGCGGCTTGTCGATCCCCGAGCTCTTCAATCCATGGGGGTCGAGATCAGTTGCGTCTGTTGTCTGCCCGCTGATTGACCACGACCATGTACATTCCCGTCACCATCAGCGCACTGGCGATGTAGAAGAGCGGACTGGGCACCTCTGCATAGAGAAAGTAGGCAATGACCCCGGCCACGATGAATTGCGCCAGCGTCATCACGCCCACAGTCTGACCGCGCATGTGCTGCATCGAGAAATTGAGGGCCGAATGCCCGATGACCGTCGACACGGCCGCCAGACCGATGACCATCATCACGTTGTGCAACTCCAGCGAGGGGGCTACCGGTCCGAAGAAGGGAGCGGCCAGCAGAGAGCTCAGGCCTGCCACCGCGTACACGGGCACGACATACAGCCACAGACTGGCCACCCGGGCATGGCGTCTGGCCAGAGTCAGGTAAAAGGCGAACAGGAACATCGACAACAGGCACACGGCATCGCCGAGCATATGCCCGGCATCGAGCTGAAGATTATCGAATGCCAGCACACCCAGTCCGGCCACAGCCAGCGCAGTGGCCAGCCACTCGCGCCTCTGCATCAGCTCCCCGAACATGAGCCACAGCAGAATGGGCATGGCCAGTGGTACCAGATTGACGATGATCGTGGCATTGGCCCCCAGACTCAGGCGCGCGCCGATGACCCAGGTCACAAAGTGGGCAGAGAGCACGAGTCCCGGCAGCAGTGAGCGTTGCAGAACCTCGAAGGCGGTGCCATCACCATGGCGGCGTCGCGCCAGCAGATAGGCCGGACTCAGCATGAGCGTGGCCAGCAGTACCCGCCAGGCCGCCAGCATGACCGGCGGCTCGACGCTTTCACGGATGAACACGAAAGAGCAGGCTGTGGCCACGATTCCGATCAACAGGACCAGCCAGCTCAGCCAGGCGGGTACGGTTGGCTTCATGCGTCGATCTGGAAGTCGTAGTCGATGATCAGGGGGGCGTGGTCCGAAAACGGTTTGTCGCGATAGACCCGGGTGCGTTGTACGCGTGGCGCCAGGTCATCGCTGGCAATCTGGTAGTCGATCCGCCAGCCCACATTGTTGGCGCGTGCCTGTCCTCGCTGCGACCACCAGGTGTACTCGTGTTCCTTCTGTGGCAGCTGGCGAAAGGCGTCGCAGTAGCCGTGCTTGTCGAACAGCTCGCCGAGCCAGGCGCGTTCCTCGGGCAGGAAGCCCGAGTTCTTCTTGTTGCCGCGCCAGTTCCGGATGTCGGCCTCCGTGTGGGCAATGTTCCAGTCGCCACAGATGACAACCGAGCGGCCACTTGCCCGCAGGGATTGCAGGTGAGGCAGAAACGCATCCATCATGCGGTACTTGTATTCCTGGCGAATGTCGCCGCTGCTGCCCGACGGCATGTACAGCGAGATGACCGACAGATTGCCGAACTGTGCTTCAAGGTAGCGCCCCTCACGGTCGATCCAGTCAATGCCGAGACCTCGCACGACCTTCTGCGGTTCGAGTCGGGAATAGAGCGCTGTACCGCTATAGCCCTTTTTCTCGGCATCATGATAGTGACAATGCAGGCTGCGAGGGTGGAACACCGGATCTTCCAGCTGCCACTCCTGAGCCTTGGTTTCCTGGATGCAGATGACATCGGCCTTCTGTCGGTTCATCCAGGTGAAGAAGCCCTTGGATGCAGCCGATCGGATGCCGTTCAGGTTTGCCGTGATGATTCGCATGCCCGCGATTGTACACGGGTCATCCGCCTGACAATTGTCAGGAGACCGGGCTCACAGAAACCATCATCGGCGTTCACGATGTCGGTCCGGATGACGCTAGATTGCTAAGCGGGACAGCCGTCCCGACTGTTGGATGATGGCAAGCATGCAGGGGCACGGTCTCCGGTCATGCCTGCACGGAGGACTTGCGGAGTGCGATCATGTTTCAAGCCATGAGGCTCACTGGGCGTTCGACCCATGCTCCTGAAGCTCTGGGCCCGAGTATGAGCCGTGTCGGCAGCGGTAGAGTGTCTCGCATGATGCTCTGCTCTGTGTTGTTCGCGCTGTGCGCGACAGCCACTGCCGAACCGGTGTACAAGTACGAGGATCGTGGGCTCATCATCTATCAGGACAGGGCGCCTGACTCGGTTCAGGACAACGGCCACAGCATTCTGAACAATCAGGGGGTGGTGCTCGAACAGGTCCTCAGTCGCCAGGAGCGCCGTGAGGCCCGCAAGCGGGAACGTGAAAAGGAACTGGCCAGAATCCGTGACCGCGCCCTGCTGGCAACCTTCACGACCGAAGAGGATCTGATTCGCACCCGGGATGATCGTATCGGCATGATCGACGGGCTCATCGGTCGCCTTGATGATCGCATTCGCATCCTGTCCGAGCGTCTTGCCGTGGTCGACAAGCGCGTGCAGATGCAGGAGAAGTCGCAGGGGCCTGGCAATGCCCAGGAAACGTTGTACGCCGAACAGAAGAGCATTCAGCGCAACATCGAGAATGCCTGGTCACTGATCGATTCCAAGGCTGCCGAGCGCGGTGAAGTGGCCGACAAGTTCGAAGACGACCTGATTCGCTATCGGGAATTGAAGGCGCAGCGCGGCTAGTACGCCGTCGCGTAAACGCCTGCCTGCATGGCGGATAGAATCGCTGAGTGTTTGCTTGTTTCCAGATCGATCCACTGGATAAGCGCATCGCTCAGTCCACGGAGCGTATTGCACTCACGGCGCAGACTCGGCTGAGTCTTGAAAGAGCTGCCGGATCAGTTCTTCGCTAACGGCTTATGGTGTAGTGTGTGGCACTTCGTTCTGAAGGTGTCGACTCATGACATTACCCGCTTCGTCGCCCGCATCACTGGGCCTGGATTCCGCACGGCTTGAACATCTGGAGCACTGGCTGGAGCAGCAAGTGCAGCAGAACCGCGTTGCTGGCGCCAGCGTCCTGCTGGCCAGACAGGGCGAAACCGGTTTCTTCAAGGCGGCCGGACTGGCTCGTCAGACAAGCGAGTTCGGTGCTGAACGACCGTTCACGCGAGATACGCTGGTACGCCTGTACTCCATGACCAAGCCGGTCACGGCGGTGGCTGCCATGATGCTGTATGAGCAAGGCCACTTTCAGCTGGATGATCCGCTGGCCTGGTATATCCCTGCCTTCGCCGATACGCTGGTATGGGATGGCCATGAGCCTGCGCCGGGTACTGACGACCCCGATGCCATACTCCAGCACGTGGTGCCGCAGCACAGTCCGATTACCGTGCGACAGGTGATGACGCATACGGCTGGACTGACCTACAGCTTCATGAATGCAACGCCCGTGGATCGCTACTATCGTGATCATGGACTGGAATTTCCGGGGGCGGACACACCACTGGCCGAGCTGGTCGAGCGTCTGGCAAAGGCCCCCTTGCTGTGTCAGCCGGGCACTCAGTGGAATTACAGCGTGGCCAGTGATGTGCTCGGCAGGCTGGTCGAGATCTGGTCGGGGGAGTCACTGGATGACTTCTTCCGAAATCGGATCTTCATGCCCCTGGGCATGCTCGATACCGGATTTCACGTTCGCCAGGGTGACGAAGATCGTCTGGCGGATCTGTTCATGCCTGCCACCGGCGGAGAGCTTGGCAGTGTCGGCAAGGCCACGGATGCGGATGCCGGCTCAGTCCCTCCTCAGGATCCTGGCAAGGTCTCGACTGCGCGTGCGGCGGCACTGGGTCTGTCCCATCAGCCACCGCTGCTGGTCGATCCCGGGGCAAGGAGCGGATTCCTGCAGACACCTGTACTGCTGTCCGGCGGTGGGGGCCTGACTGGTAGTATCGATGACTTTGCCCGTTTCGCCCAGATGCTGCTCAATGGCGGTGAACTGGACGGGCAGCGACTGCTGGCTGCCCGGACAGTGGATTTCATGTGCCGCAACCATTTGCCGGGCAATGGCGACATGGCGTCGATGGGCCAGGCGGTGTGGAGCGAGACCAGTTACAACGGTATCGGCTTCGGTCTGGGCTTCGCCGTGATGCTGGACCCGATCGAAGCCCAGATGCTCGGCTCGGTGGGCGAATGCCACTGGGGCGGGGCGGCCAGTACCTTCTTCTGGATTGATCCGGCAGAGGAACTCCTGGTCGTCTTTCTGACGCAGCTCTATCCCTCGTCCAGCTACCCCATCAGGCGTGAACTGCGTACGGCTGTCTATCAGGCAGCCATGGCGTTGCCGTCGTCCTGATTGGCCGCGTAGCGTTGAACCAGCAGCTGTAGTTGGGCAGACATGTCGGACAGCTCACCGGCGGCCTTGCTGACGTCGTCGGAAGCCTGCTGATTGGATTGTGCCTTTTCGGCGACACCGTCGATGAGCGAGGAGATGGCCTGGCTACCGTCGGCAGTCTGCAGGATCGACCGGCTGATTTCCTGAGTGACACTGGATTGCTGGGACACGGCAACCGATATGGCAGACTGAATGGCGCTGATCTTGTCGATGATGCCGCTGATCGACTGGATGGCAAGAACGGCCGATTCCGTGTCGGCTTGAATGTCACTGATGCGTGACTCGATCTGGTCGGTCGCCCTGGCGGTCTCCTTGGCCAGCTCCTTCACTTCGGTAGCCACGACTGCAAACCCCTTACCGGCATCACCGGCTCGTGCCGCTTCGATCGTGGCATTGAGTGCCAGCAGATTGGTCTGCTCGGCAATGGAGGTGATCACTTTGATGACATGTCCGATGCCGGCACTGCTGTCGGCCAGCTTGCGAACGGTGGTGTCGGTCGACTTTGCCAGGCTGACCGCTTCGGCAGCCACGGTTTCCGCCTCCCGGGTATTGCGCGCGATTTCCTTGATGGAGGAACTCATCTGTTCAGTGGCACCGGCAACGCTGTCCACACTGGCGCCGACATCATTGGTCAGGTTGGATGCCTCGAGCGCATGCGCGGAGTTGGCTTTTGCCGAGTCGAACATCTCAACCGACAGCTTGGTCAGACTCTCCGAGGCGCGAGTCAATTGAGCGGAATTCATGTTGATGCTCGACATGCTGCTGCGCAGGCCGCTGAACAGGGAGTCCAGAGCCTTCGCCATTTGTCCGGCCAGGTCCTCTCCCGTGATATTGATCGGGTGGTTGAGGTTGCCTTCGGCCGCTGCACTGACGGCGGCCAGCAGCTGATCCACTCGCATCTGCAGTTCATCGGCCTCCCTTTTCTGACGGGCCGACTCTGCCTGTTCCTGGCGGTGACGGGCGATCTCCTGCTCACGCACGGCCTGCTCCTGCTCGGCCACCTTGCGTTCCTGCTCTTGTTGCAGGGCTGCCAGTTCACTGCGCTCTTCCTGAAGTTGCTGGGCTTTCAGGGCATTGCCGCGAAACACCTCGACCGTCCGAGCCAGATCACTCAGTTCGTCATGACCGGACAGATTCACCGACACATCGTAGTTGCCATCGGCCACCGAGCGCAGGGCCGTGATGGTCTGCAGCAATCTGGCCAGCAGGTCTCTGGATATCAGAAGCCAGTAGATGCCAGCAGTGATGATCAGGCTCAGTAGCGCCACAATGAACAACTGCATTCTGCTGGCATCGATCATGGACAGGATGTCCGCGCCGGCTGATTCAACATGGGAGCGACTCAGCTGTACCTGCTCTGCCAGTTGGTTGACGAAGTTGTCCTGCGTACTGCTCAGTTCCTGTTGAACCTGTCCGACGCGCTCTTCGCTCTTCAGGGAAACACGCTTCAGTTCGAAGATGCCGGTTTCGATCTCCCCTATGGCGAACAGTTCTCCGAGCAGGGTCCGTACCTCATCCATGCCTTCGGCATTGTCCACGGCTGTCAGGTTGGAGACTATGGCGTCCCGAGCCGCGGTGTAGCGCTCTGCCAGAGGCAGCAATGTCGAGGTGTCGGAGGTCTGCGGAACTTGCGCCAGTATCCCTGCCATGGTGTTCAGTTCCGCCCGCAGTTCAAGCAGGCTGACCAGGCTTGCAACACCTTCGCTCATGAACAGTGGCAGGGTCTCTCTGGCACTGATACCGAGCTCCTGACTGGTCTTGAACACCCGCGCATAGCCGGCGTCCAGAATCCGTGAAAGCTCTTCCACCAGCTGGAATTCCAGTTCCTGCAATTCGTCGATCAGTGTCTGTGACTCTGTGGTCGACGCCAGGGGCTGACCCTGAAACAGGGAACTCTCACCCAGTGTCAGCTCGTCAAGACGCAACAGGATCGCGTCGATAACGGCGAGTTCACTGATGTAGGAAGCGTCGATCTCTGCACGTTTCGTGTGCATATGAGCCAGGATGGCGGAGGCGCTTTCCTGACTCTTGTTTCGCGAAAATGGTGTCAGTTTGTCAGTCGATGACTTGAGTTCGGTGAACAGTCTGTTGGCGTCCGACTCCATCTGCAATGCAGCAACAATCGTGCTGATGCTCTGGTAGAGCATCGTGTCGATCAGCTCGCTGTTCTCGCTGAACATGTCTTCAGCCTGGATGACGAAGTCGAAGGTAGCCGAGTCGATGATGTCGCGTAGCAGGTGGTTGATGGCTACCTGCTTCGTGTTGCTGCTGATACTCGCCTCGTCAAGCCTGCGTTGCGCTTCGAGCTGTTCTTCCACGCGAAGGCTCAGGCTGTCAATCTGGTCCTGAATGCGTTGTACGATTTCCAGTGGCGCCGAGGTGCTGACCAGCGTGCTTTCTCGTTCGGTTGGAGACAGAAGCGCCTTGATCTTCTGCGAATTTGCCTGCAGGGCGCTGTGAAACCGCTGTGCTTGCTCAGGGGAACTGGCGGCGGACAGCAATGGCACGATGGCGCTGGTCTGCATGCCCAGGCGTGTCAGCTCCATGGAGTCTGCCATGAACGGCACGCGCTGCTGCGTGATCTCGGTCATGGCATCGGAGAAACGCGTGTAGGCATACAGGGCAATTCCACTGGCCATGAGCGTGGTTGCCAATATCAGCCCGAACGCTGCCAGCAGCTTGGGCCGTATCCCCATGGTGATTCTGTTCATCGCAGCAGGACGCCTAGGGAAGTTCGGCTGTGTTGATGGCTTGATCCAGACGTTCGACGTAGCGGAAGGTACCATCCTCCTGCAATACGGACAGGTAGACGCGCTCCATGCCCTGATTGTCGCCGGGACCGTAGTTCAGGACAACATCACCGATGCTGATTGCCACCTCCTTTTGCTGGAACTGATTGATCAGCTCATCGCGGCTCAAGTCGGGTCCGGCTCTCTCCAGCGCCTCGATCATCAGTCTGCCAACCAGATAACCTTCCAGGGATACGAAGCCGGATTCCGCGCTGACATTCTGTCTGGCCAGTGCCGCTTGATACTGATTGACCAGCTCGACGGAGGTGTCCGTGTGAGAAGGTACGACCTGGGTGACGACAACACCTTCCCCGGCACTGCCGAGTTCTGCAGCAAGGGCCTTGCTACCGACAAAGGAAATGGTGACGAAGTGCGGGTCCAGACGGATCTTGCGGGCCAGTTTCACGAACGCCGCTATGGGCTTGTATGAGCCGACCATGACGATGGCATCGGGTTTTGCCTTGCGAATCTTCAGCAGAGCCGTCTTGACGGCAACACTGTTTCTTGCGTAGGTGCCTTCGGCAACCAGAGACAGTTGCCGTTTCTCCATGGCCTTCTTCACCCCGGCGAGTCCTACTCGTCCGAAGGAGTCATCCTGATAGAGGATGGCAATGCGCTGGCTGTCCAGGTCCTCGGTCAGGTGTTTGATCCAGGCTTCGGTCTCCTGATCATAGGTCGCTCTGACATTGACCACATGGGTATTGTCCGGATCACGCAGGAAGCCAGCGCCGGTGAAGGGGCCGATGAAGGGGACGCCTGCGTCCTTTGCCAGAGGCTGGGCTGCCTTGGATGTGGGGGTGCCCACGGCGCCTATCAGGGCGAAGACCTTGTCCTTCTCGATCAACTGCCGCGTGTTGGCGATGGCCCGATCCGGCTCGTAACCGTCGTTGAGGCTCAGAAGCTCGATCCGACGACCATGCACGCCGCCCTGTTCATTGACCTCGTTGAAGGCCGCCTGCAAGCCCTGGCGCATGCCGAGCCCCAGCGCCATGGCAGGTCCTTCAAAGGCTGCCGATTGGCCCAGAACAATGCGATCCGAAAAGACACCGGCTTCTTCGGCCCACAAGGACGTGCCGTACAGGCAGCTCGCCAGCAGAGTGCATCTGACTACAAGTGATCTGAATTTCATCGCCACAACCCATTACCCGGAAAAACCACAGTCCTCGTTTCATCGGCCCCGTGGCGCCATTCTTGACCGATCTGCCGCTGTTCGTGGGCTGTTCAGGTAACGAGCCGGCGTGCTGATTGCGGGGGTAATTCGCCGCCTGTGCGATGTCGGGGGTTGAGGGGATTTGCGGTGTCGTGGGCAGTCAGGCTATTCGGGCAGGCCATCGGCGCAAGATGACGACTGCCGTTTCGCCGTGCCTCTTTAGAATCGTGAGAACGAGTCGATGCCGATGATCATCCGGACATGATCATCGGAACCGGCAGATGGCAGGATCAGGACTGCTGCTTCAGTCCGGGTTGTCGTGTATCAGCGTGCCCAGACCCTGATTCGTGAAGAGTTCGAGCAAGACGGCATGTTCCACCCGGCCATCGATGATGACGACGCTGCGCACACCTGCTGCCACGGCATCCAGAGAACACTGCACCTTGGGCAACATGCCACCGTGCAGCGTACCGTCACTGATCAGAGCGGCAATTTCACTCGGAGTCAGTCCTGTCAGCAGCTCGCCCTGGTTGTCCAGAATACCCGGCGTATTGGTCAGTAACAGCAGGCGTGACGCATTCAGGGCAATGGCGATGCTGCTGGCCACCAGATCGGCATTGATGTTGTAACTGGCACCCTGTGTGTCCGTGCCAATGGGAGCAATGACCGGAATGATGTCATTGTCCATCAGACGGTGCAGAACCCCGGTGCGGATGTTGACCACCTCTCCGACATAGCCCAGGGAGACATCCGGTTTGCCGGGCAGGTGCATCGGTGAGGCTTCGATGAGGTTGGCATCCTTGCCGGTCAGGCCGATGGCACGCCCGCCTACCTGATTGAGCAGTGAGACGATATTCTTGTTGACCAGGCCGCCGAGCACCATTTCAACCACTTCCATGGTGGCCGCATCGGTGACCCGCATGCCATCGATGAACTGACTCTCGATGGCCAGGCGA
This sequence comes from uncultured Granulosicoccus sp., assembly GCA_947492525.1. Lineage (GTDB taxonomy): Bacteria > Pseudomonadota > Gammaproteobacteria > Granulosicoccales > Granulosicoccaceae > Granulosicoccus. Next base: position 292,098 of record CANLNQ010000001.1, on the reverse strand, counting down.
TTCAGCATCTGTCCGATCTGTGGTCCACCACCGTGCACCACGACCGGATTGATACCCACCTGTTTCATCATCACGACGTTCTGTGCAAACGAACGCTGCAGCTTCGCGTCGGTCATGGCGTTGCCGCCGTACTTGATGACGACCGTCTGGCCGGAATAGCGCTGCAGATAAGGCAGGGCCTCGTTCAGTACCCGTGCGGTCTCGGCAGCACTCCGGCCGTCGGCCAGAGCGTCTGTGTCCTTTTCTTCACTCATGATCTTGTCGGTTCGAGTCGCTGGTCAGAACGGTACGGCGACACTGCTGTCGGTGGCCTGCATGGCACTGCGAAACTGCGCCTGAATGCGATCCATGGCTTCCTGGGTATCCGCCTCGAAGCGAATGACCAGTGACGGGGTGGTATTGGAAGCCCGTACCAGACCCCAACCATCGGCGTAGTCTGCGCGTACACCGTCGATGGTGGTGAGCTGGGCATCGCCGAAATCGGTCCCGGCAATGAATTTCTCGATGAATGCATGCTGAGCACCGTCCTTGTCCAGCGTCACATTCAGCTCGGGTGTATTGATGCTGTTGGGAATGGCGCCGAAGATCTCACTGGCGGGCTTGTCGGTCTGTGACAGGATTTCCAGCAGCCGGGCCGCCGCATACAGGGCATCGTCAAAACCGTACCAGCGCTCCTTGAAGAACATGTGCCCACTCATCTCTCCGCCGAGCAGGGCGCCGGTCTCCTTGATGCGTGCCTTGATGAAGGAGTGACCGGTCTTCCACATGTCCGGCTCACCGCCGGCTTCGCTGATGGCAGCGGGCAGAATCTTGGAACACTTGACGTCATAGATGATGCGGCCACCGGGGTTGCGTTTCAGTACATCACGGGCGAACAGCACCATCTGTCGATCCGGCCAGATCACATTGCCCTGATCGTCGACCACGCCGACCCGGTCGCCATCGCCGTCGAAGGCCAGACCCACCTCGTGTTTTTCGTCCCTGACCAGCTTGATGAGGTCTTCCAGGTTCTCCAGCTTGGCCGGGTCCGGGTGGTGGTTGGGGAAGTTGCCATCCACCTCGGTGAACAGGGCCGAGCTCTTGCAACCGAGCCCATCGAACAGTTGCGGAGCCGCAGCGCCGGCGACGCCATTGCCGCAATCATAGGCAATGCTCATGGGGCGCGCCAGTTTGACATCACCCAGAATGCGATCCAGATAGTCCTGAAGGATGTCCTGCTCGCTCAGCGTACCGGGCTGGTCACTGTCATGAAGATTGCCTTCCACCAGACGTGTATGCAGGGCAGTGATGCCATCGCCGAACAGTGCGTCACCACTCAGTACCATCTTCAGACCGTTGTACTCGGGCGGGTTGTGGCTGCCGGTGACCATGATGCCGGTACCGGTGTTCAGATGGTAGGTGGCAAAATACAGGACCGGTGTCGGCACCATGCCGATGTTGATGACATTGACGCCAGTGCTCTGGATGCCCTTGCTCAGTGCACTGATCAGCTCAGGACCGGAGAGGCGACCATCGCGGGCAACCACTACGGTCTCGATCTGTCGCTCGTGGCATTCGCTGCCGAAGGCTCGTCCGATCTGTTCGACGGCTGCCGGTGTCAACGCGTCCGTGACCACACCACGAATGTCATAGGCGCGAAATATTGCGGGGGATATGCTCATGCTCGTACTCCGTTAAAGGCTGATTCAGTGTCGCTGTCGGAACGGCCGTGTCGTGCAGCGAATTCCATGTTGAAAAGGCTTATTGTTTGCCGGTCGAGCCGAAGCCACCTTCGCCTCGGGAGCTGGCATCGAAACTCTCCACCCGGTTGAAGCTGACTTGTGCCACCGGCACGATGACCAGCTGGGCAATGCGGGTGCCCACTTCGATATCGAATGGCTCGCTGCTACGGTTCCAGCAGGAGACGAACAATTGTCCTTGATAATCGGAATCGATAAGGCCCACCAGGTTGCCCAGCACGATGCCATGTTTGTGGCCGAGGCCGGAGCGCGGCAGGATCAGGCCGGCATAGCCGGGGTCGGCAATATGAATGCACAGCCCCGTTGGCAGCAACTCGGTAGCGCCGGGCTGCAATGTCAGCGTCTGCTCGACACAGGCGCGCAGGTCCAGACCTGCAGAGCCTGCACTGGCGTATTCGGGTAATGCAATGGTGTCACCGATACGCGGATCGACGATGGTGTAGTCAACACTGTTCATTGAGCGAGCTTGTGGGCCTGAAACCGGAGAGAGATGATATCCAGCAACGACCGGGCAACAGCCTGCTTGTCGGCGGATGGTATGTGAGCATGACCCTGATCGACTGGCCAGTAGACATCCAGAGCATTGGTGTCACTGCCAAAGACGGGGTTGTCTGCCTGGGCGACGTGGTTGGCTGCAATCATGTCCAGAGCCTTCCTCTCCATCTTGCCACGGGCATGGGCTTCGACCTGCTCGGTCTCGGCGGCAAAGCCCACCACGAACGGCCGATCGGGCAGTGCGGACACGCTGTGCAGAATGTCGGGGTTGCGCACCAGCGACAGGGTCATCTGATCTGCGCTTTTCTTGATCTTCTGCTCCTGGATCTGCTCCAGGCGATAATCACTGACGGCCGCTACCGAGATGAACACATCGGCATCACCGACTGCCCCCATGACAGCCTCGAGCATGTCTTTGGCGGAGACCACATCAATGCGCTTGATGGCCGGGTCGGATGAGAGGTTGACGGGGCCGGCCACGAGCGTCACACGGGCACCCGCCTCGCGGGCGGCTTCGGCCAGGGCAAAGCCCATCTTGCCCGAACTGTGATTGCTGATGTAGCGCACCGGGTCGATGGCCTCTCGGGTCGGGCCTGCGGTGATCAGAATGTGCCTGCCCTTCAGCGATGTGTCCGAGCTGGCCGTTGCCGCGCCTTCGGCCGCTGCGCTGGCAGCGGATGGGTCTGCCAGCCCGGCCGAGCTGCTTGCCGGGCCCTGCATGGCGGCAATCAGCAGATCACGAATCTCTTCAGGCTCAAGCATGCGACCCGAACCCGTTTCGCCACAGGCCTGCAAACCATCGCCCGGACCGAAGAAGCGCACGCCGCGAGAGCGCAGGGTCTGGCAGTTGGCCTGTGTCGCAGGGTTCTGCCACATCAGGCGGTTCATCGCGGGGGCCACGTGTACCGGCACGTCGGTCGCCAGGCACAGGGTGCTCAGCAGATCATCGGCGAGCCCGTGAGTCAGACGTGCCAGTGTATTGGCACTGGCAGGCGCGATCAGAATGGCATCCGGCCAGCGTGCCAGCTCGATATGCCCCATGGCCGCTTCGGCAGCCGGGTCCAGCAGGTCGGTGTGTACCGGGTTTCCGGTAAGCGCCTGAAAGGTCAAGGGTTGCATGAAGGCCAGAGCGCCTTGCGTCATGACCACGCGCACGGTGGCACCCTCGTCGATCAAGCGACGGGCCAGAATGGCGCTTTTATAAGCGGCGATGCCTCCGGAAACACCAAGGAGTATCTTCTTGTTGCTGAGTGTTGACATGGGGGTAATGGTATCAGTTTGTCTGCGGTGCCGAGGGCTGTGTCAGGCTTCACAGAACGACATATCGGCAGCGTGCATCGATGACTCTACTGCCCGGCATGTGATCTACTGCAACGACCATTCAACGATCACAAGGATGCTGATCATGGCGATAAGGGACTGGCCGCAAACCGAGCGGCCGCGCGAAAAACTGTTGCACCACGGTGTCGGTTCGCTGAGCGATGCCGAACTGCTGGCCATCTTCATTCAGACCGGCACTGCCGGCAATTCTGCGGTGCAGGTGGCGCGCGAGGCGCTGCGCAGCTTTGGCGGACTGAGCGCACTGCTGATGGCCGAGCGGCGCTGCTTCTGCGAGACACGCGGCCTGGGGGAGGCGCGCTACAGCGTCCTGCAGGCAGCATTGGAGATCAGTCGTCGGCATGTGTTCGAGACCAGCATGCAGGGCGATGTGCTCAGTTCTCCGGAGCATGTGCGTCAGTATCTCTCGCTACACCTGACCGGTCTGGGTCATGAAGTGTTTGCCGGCCTGTTTCTCGACAACCGGCACCGGGTCATTGAATACCGGGAGCTATTTCGCGGCACCATCGACAGCGCGGCGGTCTATCCGCGGGAAGTGGTCAAGCGTTGTCTGTCGAGTAATGCCGCCGCGGTGATCTTTGCGCACAATCATCCCTCAGGCGTTGCCGAACCCTCCGATACCGATGTGCGTTTGACTCGCAAGCTGGTGGATGCGTTGGCCTTGATCGATGTGCGGGTGCTGGATCACCTCATCATCGGGCAGGGGGTGCAGACCTCATTGGCGGAGCGGGGCTTGATGTGACGGCGAGCGCGCCTGGGCGTTGATCGCGATGTCGGGCAGCGCCTGAGTCAGGCGAGCGTCCATGAGACGCTGCTGAAGTCGCAAGGCGGCGAACTGCGTGCCCGTCATGGATTTTGACCCTCCATGACTTCATACGGAACCTTCTTGTGCCGATTTGCCTCTGAGGACGCTGCATGTCGTCGACGTGTCGGCATCGATCCCTGAAAGCGCGTTGGACCCACAGAGTACCCGGCCATCGGTCAGGTGAATCGTGACCTCGAGTCGGTCGATTCCTGCCATAACGGGCATGGAGAGACAGGATGAAATACTGGCAGCGGGATTCTGTCGGCTGGTCGTGCAATTCCCGCCGGCTATCCTTGATACGATACGCTCATGCTTTGTGTCGGATCGACTCCGTGCTGAAGGTCCTGTGTGCCAGGCCCCGCATGGCGTCGTATCGACAAGGCCGGTGATGAGGGGCCTGAGCTGGGCATGCTTCGCGTTCGAGCGCCTTGCCGGGTAATAAAATGCACGTATTTGAGGGAGGCATTTGCCGCACCATGCGAATGAGTCCTGTCGTTCAATGCAAGAGGCAAGACAGTAATCTCGCGGTACCACGACCACTACCCCTGAGGCAGAGAGTCGGTGTGCCATTCGGGAGCTCAACCAACGACAAGATGAAGTTATAACCTTGGCTATATATGCAGAATCATTTGCTGGCGTGGAGGGCATCCGGAAACATGCGACTGCATGGGATGAATTGGCAGGAAATGCAGCGACCCCCAACCCCTTCTTCGAATCCTGGTGTCTGCTGCCTGCCCTGCAGCACCTGAGTTCAGAGGGCGTTCAAGTGCTGGTGGTCTGGGAGGATCGCAGTTGCCAGAGCATGCTGGGCCTGGTGCCCCTGGTTGTGGAGAAACGATACCGGGGTCTGCCCATCCGTCGTACCGGTATCTGGCGTCACGATTACTGTTTTCTGTGCACACCGCTGATTGCCAGAAACAGGACAGGCGAGGTGCTGCAGTGCATGCTCGAGCACGTCCGGGCACACAAGGGGCTTTCTTCATTCGTCTCCCTGTACTGGCTGGCAGGCGACAGCGAGATGATGTCCACCGTAGCCGGCAAGGCCATTCCGGGTGTTGTATCAAAAGTGAACCCGCGGGTGGTCTCTCGGGCCATGGTTTCGAGCGTCGGTAATTACGATGACGTCTTTCTACCGACCATCAACAAGAAGAAGCGCAAGGAGCTTCGTCGCAACAAGAACAGACTGAGCGAGCTGGGTGATCTGAGGACGCGACTGATCGACGGGAATTCAGACGAGTCCGTGGTCGAGAGAGCCGTGCAGGACTTCTTTGATCTCGAGAATCAGGGATGGAAACAGGACCAGGGCACTGCGATAGCGTGCGACATCGAGCACCAGCGCTACTTCGAAGCCTGTCTGCGAGAGGGTATGGCGAGGGGGAGTGCGCATATCGTGAGCATGACGCTGGACGATGAAACGATAGCGAGCGTGATCGTGTTCAGGTCGCTGGTCAGGACCCATGCCTGCACAGTCAAGATCGCCAGCGATTACGAATACAAGCAATATTCGCTGGGCTCCTTGCTGATGATGGAAGCAACGCGGCTGGCATTCGAGAACGATGACATTCAGGAGATCGATTCCTGTGCTGCCGCTGACCATCCGATGATCAACCGGATCTGGAAAGAGCGCAAGGCAATCGTGAATGTCGATATCACACCAATCCATGATTGTCGCGGCGCCATGATCACATTGACCGACTACTGTGTCGGCTTGAATCAAAAACTGAAGGGTGAGAGCAAATGAATCTACTGAAAGATACGGAAGGCGCAATTCAGGCAGGCTTTCCGCACAAGCATTTCACGATAAAGCATGAGCTGGTGGGTCATCCCCTGTTCACGGTGGAGGCGCTGGTCGATCTGGCCAGAGCATTGCCGGAAGCTCAGATGGAATGGAACTCCGGTGATGCCAGCATCAATCAGGATCCCAGCAAGACACCGGGCAACGGGCTGTCGCCGGAAGAGACGATCAAACAGATCGAGCAAACCAAATCCTGGCTGGTGCTCAAGAACATTCAGGTGATGCCCGAGTACAAGCAAGTGCTCTACGACTGCCTGCAAGAGGTTGAAGATCTGACAAGCCAGTATGTGACGGGTGCAACTCAACGCGCCGGCTTCATTTTCGTCTCGTCGCCGAATTCGATCACCCCGTTTCATATGGACCCCGAACACAACTTCCTGCTGCAGCTACGTGGGTCGAAAACCATGAATATCTTCGATCCGAAGGACCGTGAGGTGGTGTCGGAGGAAGATATCGAAAATACCTACTATGGCGCGCACAAGCACCGGAATCTGACCTACAAGGATGAGTTCAAGGCGCGCGAGGAAGCAGTGGTATTGCAACCCGGAGACGCCATTCATGTGCCCATCCATGCGCCTCACTGGGTGCAGAACGGCCCCGAGGTATCGATTTCATTCAGTATCACATTCCGGTCCGATCAATCCCAGAAGAATGTGCGTATCCACAGCCTGAACGGCCGCTTGCGAGAGATGGGCATGAAGCCAAAGGGGCTCGGTGAGAGTGCACTTGCCGATAACTCCAAGGATCTGCTGATTCGAACCGCGGTGCGGGCAAAGAAGGTATTGAAGAGGGAGACGTAAAAGTCTCTTTGAACTGACACGGTTCGTGCGGGCAGGTCATCGTCAGTTGAGTCGGACAGGGAAACCGTATAGGGTCTATGCAGAATCCTCCAGCATACGACTCCATGGTGACCCGAATGGCCGTGAAAAGAGTGAACAAGCCACTGTCTGCGACAACGACCCGCCGACGCTTTCTGCAATGTGCCAGCGCTGCGGCCTTGATGCCGTTGGCCGCACGCTTCGCCAGCGCGGCGCAAATCACACCGGACGCCGATTCGGTGCTGCTGGTCATTGATGTGCAGAACTGCTTCCTGCCCGGTGGCACCTTGCCGGTATCCGATGGCGATCAGATCATTCCGGTCATCAACGCGCTGGGCGGCAAGTTCGAGAACGTGATCTTCACGCAGGACTGGCACACACCGGGGCATGCATCGTTTGCGTCAAGCCACCAGGGCAAGGCACCCTTCGAGACTGTCGAGATGCCCTATGGCACCCAGGTGCTGTGGCCGGACCACTGTGTGCAGGGTTCCAGGGATGCGCAACTGGCGGACGGCCTGGATATTCCACACGCGCAGTTGATCATTCGCAAGGGCTATCACAATGAAGTGGACAGCTATTCCACCTTCGTGGAAGCCGATGGCAGTACCAAGACAGGCCTTACCGGTTATCTGAAGGAAAGGGGGCTGAGCAAGGTCTATGTCTGCGGGCTGGCAACGGATTTCTGTGTCAGTTGGTCTGCCCAGGATGCTGCCGCTGCCGGTCTGTCGGTGTCCGTGATCGAAGACGCCTGTCGCGGTATCGATCTTGACGGTTCAGTGCTGGCGGCCTGGAAGGCCATGGCGGATGCGGGCGTGGCACGCATCAGTTCGTCCGATATCGTCTGAGGATTTCGTCGGGTCAGCGCCGCAGCAACAAGGGTAGCCATCTCCAGACTTGTAATAACGAGGCCAGGGCACCCGCTGCATAGGTAAAGGCGGCGGCACGCAGAATGGATCTCACGGCCTGGTGCTGGCGCTCACCGATATACTCGCCTTCCACCAGAATCGGCATGGCCTTGTTGAAGCTGGCATCCCATTCTTCGGGTAGCACAATCAGATAGGTGGCAGCCCCGCACAGGGCTGCCAGCACACCGCCAGCCACCGGCAACAATACGCCGGATGGGCTGCGGGTGATCACACCGAGGATGGGGGATAGCGACAGCATCAGAATGCCGGCTCTCTGGAATTTCAGGGCCAGCGGTATGTAGCGCTGGCGCAAGCGGAATACTGCTTCCTTGCGGTGCCATTGGATGGCATGCCCCACCTCGTGAGTGGCCACCGCAATGGCGGTCAGCGAGCGTCCGTGATAGTTCTTTGGCGAGAGTCTGATGGCCGGCGTGCCTGAATCGAAATGATCGCGCTGAGGGTCGGTCTCCTCCACCACGACACCATCAATCTCGAACCGTTGCAACAGATGCCGTGCAAGCTCGGCACCGGTGCCGGGGATGTCGGGCAGTTCGGCCGAATAGCGCGTGAAGATCCAGCGGATCCAGAGTTGCGGTCCGACAATCAGTGTGCCGATCAGCAGGATGAGTAGGAGGACAGCCATGGCCAGGGTGTGTACAGGGTATGGGTAGTGGGATGTTGTGACGGTTACATCGCCACAAAACAAGTGTCAAGAACATGTCGGCCATCGCGCCGAATGCAAGGCTAACGGACTAGGCGACGTTATTCTGACGCTTAACGCTAAAGTCAATTACAAAACGGTTAAGTTGCTGCGAGACATCAATGGTGTCGCAATTCAGCAGTGCCGTTTGCTGATCTAAACGGCTATGGTTGAGGGTGATGTCCTGTCATGAGGCAGGCTAGTTGATTGCCGGCGCGTTTCCACTTACGAGCCGGAAAACCAGTAAGAGAACCCGGTGACGATGGTCAGATTCAAGTCTTCTGCAACAGCTTATCCCCGAATTCGAAAAGTCCTCCTGGTGTCATCTCTGCTATCACTGCTCACGGGTTGCAGTATGGTGGGGGTGAAGGCGCCCTGGGGCAAGGAGCCAGAGCCTGACTACGATCTCATTGCCGAGAATCTCGTCAATTCGTTGGCACAGTTTCCTCATCTGAACCCCTTGATGGCCACCGTTCAGGTAGCGCCTCCACGATCCCGTTTCGAACGTCAGGTGGAGAGCGAACTGCGAGATCGCGGTTACAAGGTAGAACGAGTCGAAGGCCATGAAGGCCTCAATCGGGTGACACCCGAGATCAGGCAAGTCGCCTCGGACAATGGTGCACAGGAACTGTACGTGCTTTCCGTGGGCCAGTTGTCGGTCGAACGACAGTACGAAGTGGTGGCCGACAAGACCGTGCCGGTCAGTGAGCAGATCATACGCGGCACCCGGGAACGCAGAATCAGTCTGGATGACGAGATCTTCGGCGCAGCCGATAGTGAATACAGCACAGTGGCGTTCAAGCCCTACGATGGTCCGGACATCAATGATGTGCTGGCGCCGCCGGAGACCACGGCCCTGGACTGGTTCAACAGCGACGAGCCTGCGCCGATCAAGCAGAATATCTATGAAACGATGGCCTCGAACTATCGCGGGGTATTTGCCGGTTTCGAGGATGTTGATCAGAGCATCCTGATCTTCCCCAATGACTCGCTGCGACTGGGCGATGTGAACAAGAGCATCATCGAGCGCTACGTTGCCGAGATGGATCCCGAGACCGATATCCTGTCCGTCATCGGTTGCAGCCACGGTCAGACTGAAATCAGCAACGGCAACAGTCTGCTGGCCTTGGGGCGGGCCAATCGCGTCAAGGAAGCCTTGCTGTTCTCCGGTCTCGAGCACGACAAGATTCTCGAGGAAGGCTGCTGGGCACCGCAGCTGTTCGACGAAGTCATGCCTCGTCGCGGGGTTGTATTGACACTCAAGAGGCAGAAGAACTCATGAGCGCGCGCCTGCCCGTTCTGACAGGGCTGTTCTGCTGCCTGGCATTGGCGGCAGGGCCGGTTCTCGCAGATACCGCTGATGCAACGGCAGAGAAAGCCAACAGTGCGGCGCCGGAAGTCAGTCTCTGGGTGAAGCAAGCCCCCTTGTCGCTTGTGGTCAGGCAACTGGCGGAGCTGTCGGGTAAGGAGGCCGTCATGACTGGACCGCTGGATATGCCGGTTTCCGCACGATTCAGTGGCACGGTGCCGCAGGTGTTGTCGGATCTGTCGGCCAACTACCCTGTTTTCTTCGACATCGACGAGAGCACCGTGAACGCGGCGGCCGGCAGCGAGACAAGCAGCGTCTCGGTGGCTGTGATCAGCGATGAACTGAGCGAAGAATTCCGGGATTCCCTGTTCGATGATCTGGCACCGGGCAACGATATCGAGATACGAAGCGACGCCATACGGATCTCGGGACACCCGGATTTTGTCAAGCGAACCAGTGGATTGATAGCCCGAACCTGGGCGGACAATGATGCAAGAACGCCTGCGGATGCAGATGGCGGAATGGAAATCGGTGCGGCTCTGGCAGGTATTGCTCGCGATCCGGAAACTGCAGACCAGGCGGCAGCGGAGCTCGTCATCGATTCAGGGTCGGATGAGATGCTGGCCGATATGGCTGATGAAGCGAAGCCGCCGGCCGATCAGGCGGTGTTGTCTAAGCCGATTCGCTGGGTGACGGATATACCTGGCTATGACACTTTCTGAACGGGATGGACAATTCAATGAACTCCGATAGCGTAGATTCAGAAAATGACGAAACCGCTGATTCCCGGACTCGACAGGGGCCGCGCAAGTTGAATCGCATCCTGATTGCACTGGCTGTCGTGGCATTCGGCCTGATCGTGACCGACAGGGTCATGGAGGCCTTTCAGGCTGATGATGTGCCCGAGGAACTGGCAGTGGAAGATTCCTCGGCGGATACCGCGGACTCGCAAACGCTTGCGGAAGACGCATCAGAACTCACTCCGGACACCGGTAGTGCTCTGCTGGATCATCTGCCGGAAGCAGAAGCTCTGGTGACGCTGGAAAATCTGTTTGGCAGTCCCGTGGTTCTGGTCTCGGCGTCCAAGCCCTCCTACGTCATCACGGCCGATGAGCGGCGTTTCGACGTCGGCAGCGTGGTGGATGATGCGACCACCCTGGCAGGTGTGACCAGCCATCAGTTGATTTTCGAGCAGGCCGGTGATCTGATGGTGATCAGTCTGCCTGAGCCAAGCTTGTAGTCGTGGCTGACAACGCGTCTGCGTGAAGGCCTTCAAGGCGCGTTACCCCGAGCGCATCATCTGCCTGACGGAAGAGACCACCGAGCTGCTCTATCTGCTTGGGGAACAGGACAGGATCGTCGGAATCTCGGGGTTCACGGTTCGACCGGCACAGGCGCGCCGCGAGAAACCGAAGGTGTCTGCATTCACCTCGGCCAGATACGAGCGCATTCTCGACCTGAAGCCGGACCTCGTGATCGGATTTTCCGATTTGCAGGCCGATATAGCCGCCGAGCTGATTCGCCACGGGGTGAATGTGCTGGTCATGAACCAGCGATCCGTGGCACAGATTCTGGACATGATTCTCACGCTGTCATCCATGGTGGGAGCTGCCGAACGCGGACAGGCATTGGTGGCCACATACACAGCACGTCTGTCCGCGATCCAGGCGCGCGTGCTTGCCTGTCTGCAGGCGCACCCACAGGTGGCACGGCCACGCGTGTATTTCGAGGAATGGGACGAGCCGATGATATCCGGCATACGCTGGGTATCGGAGCTGGTCGAGATTGCCGGTGGTCAGGATTGTTTTGCCGAGCTGGGTCGGATGCCTCTGGGCAAGGACCGGATCATCGCCGACCCTCAGCGTGTCATCAATGCCGATCCACAAATCATCATCGGTTCCTGGTGTGGCAAGAAATTTCGTCCGGACAAGGTGGCCGCTCGTGCCGGTTGGCAGCGCATCGATGCGGTAAGGCAGGGGCGATTGCATGAAATCAAATCCGCCAACATTCTGCAGCCAGGCCCGGCAGCCTTGAGCGACGGTCTCGAACAATTGCATCGCATCATGCTGGACTATTACGACGAGGCATCCACGGGCGCTGCGAGTGTGAGTTAGCAGGCATCTCCGGGTACGGCTGCTCAGGACAGACACGCGGGAGGTCGCTAGCTGGGTTACCCAAACGATTGGTCGTCTTTCTGTCCATGCGCCTGTGCGTCGTGTTTTCGAGCCTGCTACTGCTGACCGCCTGTGGTGGTGGAAATACCCCCAATGGCGAGCCCTCGGCGGGCGACGTGGCTACCGAGGCTGCCTCACGGGGTGTGCTGGTGCTCGATGAGCAGGCCGGTGTGTACACGCTGGATGCCTGGTTCACCCGGTTGCCTGAGGTGACCGCAGCCGCCGATCTGTTGTGGCAGGCAGGGCGGCAGAACTGTCAGCGAATCTCGCAGGTCGGTCTGAGTGATATCGGTGCGAGCGCCGATGCGCACTCCGGGTCTGTCGGCTCGCTCTGGCAGCAGACCCTTGATGCAGGCTCGGCCCTGGAGATCCGCGACAGGGGTGGGGTGGTGGCTCGCATGCCGGCTCAGGTGTGGGGCGAGGCCGTTGTGTATGCCACGGAGGAGCGCTGGCTGGAAGAGGCGCTATCCGAGGATGCCTATCTGCATGTGCCCGGCTCGACAGACGTCCCGGCCTTCGACTCGATCAGTCTTGTGCCACTGGCGCCGCTGCAGGTGTTGGCACCTGAGGCGGGTGTTGCATGGGACAGGGGCGAGGCCATCGAGTGGCAAGGCTCGACGAATCCGGCGGACGTTATCGAGCTGACCCTGACGTTTGCAGATAAGTCGGGTGCAATGGCGAACGCGGTGGTGTGTGAGCTGGAAGACGATGGTCGTTACCAGTTGCCCGAGGCGATTCAGCAGCTTCTCCCGAATGCTGCATCGGCAGTTCAGGCCACCCTGTTGCGCAAGCGTTCGACCGTGTACGAGTCGGGTGATGCAACGCTTGAAATCGTGCAACTGAGCCGCTCCTGAAGGCTGGATAAGGACGTCGCTTTCAGGAGTGGCATTCGTGAGTGGCGTACAGCGGCTGCCGTCAGGAGTTGCTTCAGGAGCTGTCCAGTGTTGCAAGTTGATCGGCAAAGATAGCTCGCGTGAGTACCTTGCCCGCGACCCTTACTGTCTGATGGTGACCGCATCGCTCACATTGCGCAGGCGTGGCGGGCGTGTGGCATCGATATGGTTGTCCAGTAGCTGCAGGCCGTCGAGCAGATGACTCTGGCTGCTGCCGTGACCGCCGGTGGATATCTCGAAGGGGATGCAGTGCTTGCGTGCCACGATGGTATTGTTGGCAATGGTGTTGGGGCCATCCTGAACGATCAGGGACGTGCCATCGTTGCATACAAAGGTATTGTCGCTGACGACATTGCCCTCGGCGGTGTCGGTGAATTTTCCGGGTAGTCCGTTGAGGGTCGCGCACCAGCCGAATGCGTGTCTGCGCCCCTGGCGCGAGGCGATCTGAACGCCGGAGACACCGGTGTTGACGAAGCGGTTACCGGTGATGCGATTGTTGTTGGGCGGTGTCGAGCGTATGACCGGGCACACGATTCCCTTCAGCTCACCGCAGTTCTGATAGACATTGATGCCACCCTCCCGATTGTTGACGAACAAAGTGTCGGAGACTTCGCTGTCATACGTGGAATCGATGGCAATGGCTTCACGGGACTGGTTGTTGCTGATCAGTGATTGACGAATGCGCACGTCGTGGCTACCGGCCTCTGAATAGATGGCGATACGCTCGGTGTTGTCGATGCTCACCTGATGGATATCCACTGACTGGCTGAAGCTGCCCAGATAGATGCCGGTTATGGTGTCCTCGATGACCAGGTTCTCGAAACGCAGCTTGCTGTGCCCGACCGGCAAGGCTTCGCCATCGCCGATCTCGCCATCGGGGCCGAGTTCGCCGCCGAAGAAGCGGGTGGCTTCGATACCCATGTGGTTCGTTCCGCGCAAGGTGCAGTTTCTGACCGCGATATCCGACAGTGAGCGATCGTTGAAGAAGCGAACCGCCGGTTTACGCGTTCTCTGTGTGGTGGCAGGACCCTGCGGCAGACTGACGCGCCCCCAGCCATGATCGATCGTGCCACCGGCGCAGTCCAGAGTGCGCTCGCTCTGATCGAAGTAGGCGGTGATCGGCAAGCTGTCTTCGGCCGAGCAGAACGATACATCGGCGTCCATGAGCAGGCAGCTGTGCTCGCTGATGTCGTCCGCAGACAGGCAGCCACTGAATTCACTGGCCCGCCGGACACGCTCGCATTGTGATAGGCGATTGTCGACATGCGGCAGGGTGCAGTCGATCGGGTCCTGCTCTGCATGGCTGCTTGTAACGCAGCCGCTGATGAAACTGGCCAGGGCCAGATACATGAACGGCCGGACTCGTGAGGCGGCAAGCCGGCGAGGTGACTGGAGAACGTTCTTCTTCATGCCCCTGTTCAGCAAGTTAGGGGCCTGCCACGGCGGGCATGGCCGGGCAGCATCACGATCCGCCCACAAAAAAGGCCAGCTCGAGGCTGGCCTTGTACTGCATCGTCTGCTTGCGCTTTTTCCGGACCCTGAAAGTGCCCGGTAGCGCTATCGACGCTTAGTTGAATACCATGCGAGTTGCAGTGACTTCAACTTCAACACGACGGTTCAGCTGACGACCTTCAGCGGTGTCGTTGCTGGCAACCGGTGAGCTCTCACCCATGCCCTGTACATCGATGCGGACGTCAGGGTATTGCGCGCTGATCACGCCGGCCACTGTCTGAGCACGTCTTTCAGACAGTGCCAGGTTGTAGTCTTCAGCGCCACGGCTGTCGGTGTAACCGGTGACAGACACATCAGTGATGCCCTTGTACTCTGACAGAGCAGCAAAAAGGTCGTTCATGGCCTGTTCGCCAGCGCTGGTCAGCTGCGCGGAATCGGTGTCGAACAGTGCTTCTTCACTGAATTGCTTGGTGTCGATCTTGCCGGGGTTTGGAGCAGGTGCTTCGGCAACAACGGTTTCTTCGACTTCAGCGACTGGCTCTGGCTCGACTTCGGCAACTTCTTCTTCAATGCCTTCGCACACATTGATGATGGCGTCGTCGGAAAATGTGCCGGTGTGCAGGCAATCACCCAGGCCGGTTTTCAGCACAGCGCCATCAGAGCTGACATAACTGCCCGCTGCATCGTTCTCGATGTGGCCGTGATCTTCTTCAGTGATGTGGGCGGATGCGCCGAATGACGCGAAGGTCAGGCAGGCTCCGAATGCAATGAATTTACCAGTGTTCATGTTTGTTCTCCGAGGTGGTCTGGCTGTGCGTTGAGACAAGATACTACCGAGTGTTACTGCAGGGAAGCATGTCCGGGAAAAGAACACTCGCGATCCGGATCGATCGAGACTGGAAAGAGATAATGCAACAAGTCGGCGGGAAAACGCGATGTCTTTCCCGCCGATCAAGGTAACTACGACTTATTCAGTGATGCTCTTGGCTGTCACCTGAACTTCAACACGACGGTTCAGTTGACGTCCTTCAGGCGTTGAGTTGGTTGCGATCGGGCTATCTTCACCCATGCCACTGCTGGTCACCTCTACATTGGGGTAGGCCGCTTTCAGGAAAGCTTCCACAGCAGCGGCGCGTCGCTCGGACAGGCCCTGGTTGTAGCTGGCTTCGCCAGTGGAATCGGTGTGGCCAACCACTTCGATGGCAGTGATTTCCTGAAATTTTTCAAGCTGGGAGACGAGGTCTGCCATGGCCTGTTCGCTGGAGGCGTTCAGTACGTCGGAATTGGTGTCGAACAGCGCTTCGCCGCCCAGAGTCGCCGTGGTGACGATAGGCTCTTTTGCAACAGGTTCAGGCGCTGGCGCAGCTTCTGGAGCCGGCTCTGCTTCAACAACCTCTTCAGGAGCGTCTTCGATGCCTTCACAGGCGTCAACCTGAGACTCGGCATCGAACTGGCCGGTTTGCAGACAATCATTCAGACCGGTCTTGATGGCATCGCCCATGGAGTTGGCGTAACCGCTGTTGCCGGCAGGTACTTCGATGGTCTGATCCAGCGCCACACCTTGTGCGTTGACGACACTGCTGCCCAATAGCAAGGCCGCGATTGAACTGAGGGTACCAATATTTCTATTCATAGCTAGCTCCCACTAGTTGACATTTGAATAAGCAAAAAAAACCTACAACCCGCTGGCCTCGTGAGTCACGCAGCGCCCGAGGGACGAACTGCGGACCGTTACGACCAGACAGAAACTCAAGAACATCAACAAATCTCCGGCCGTTGGAACAGCGTTTCCGGATTCCGCGCAGATTTGTTGTATTTTTGTCTTGTATAGCGGTAAACACTCCGATTGTAAACTCAATACACCGTATTCATGTGTGAAAAAAACAACAACCGGACTGTAACCACCGTCAGGACTTACACCAGAGTGTAGGCTATTCACCACGATTCATATGCAAAAGGACACTTGCAGATGCTTTTTTCAATGGCTTCCTGGCCACAATGGACGAAAAAATCCCTTTCACGACTGAATATTGACTCACAGTGCGTGATATGTGCCCGGCCCGGTGGGCAAGGCGTCGATCTGTGTGACGACTGTGAAAGCTTGTTGCTCGGCTGTCGGGTCGAAGAACCCGGTGGTCTGGTCTCCGGACTGTGCCTGAACTGCGGCGCGCAGGTGTCGGGCGTCAGCGCTGAACGCGGGGGAGCGACAAGCCGGTTGCCCTGCACGCAGTGCTCAGGTCTCACGACACCCTTCACCCGAATCGTTGCACCCTATCGATACGAGTTCCCGGTCGATCATCTCGTGCAATCACTCAAGTATCGTGAACAACGCGTGCTGGGAAGAGTCCTCGGCACCTTGCTGGCTCGAACGGTTCGCCGTCAACAGTCAGCGGCCTGTCCCTTGCCCGAGTGGCTGCTGCCCGTTCCACTGCATGTCAGCCGACTGCGTCAACGGGGTTACAACCAGTCTGCAGATATCGCGCGCTGGTGTGCACGGGATCTGGGAATCGAGTCGCGGGCCCGGGCCGTGAGGCGGGAATACGACACCGGTTCGCTGGCCGGGCTCAGCCGTGCCGAGCGTCAGTACCGCATTCTGGGCGCCTTTCTGGCCGATGAACACGTGGCCGGACGGCACGTGGCTATCGTTGATGATGTGATGACAACCGGCTCTACCGCCAGAGAGCTGGCTCGAGAGCTCTATGACACCGGTGCGCTGTCGGTTGAACTGTGGGTGTTGGCGCGTACATCGAGTTCCCGCTGAGCCGGCTGGCTGATTTCACTGGCCAGCATGCGACGCACGGTTTCCGGCAGTTCATCGCCAGCGGCGTGAGGCAGGGATTGCCACAGTGCCTGATACTGCTCACGCAAGGCGCGCGACTGCGTGGCCAGCGTGCCCAGGCCTTCGCCCACCGCAGCGGATGTCTGCGCCAGGGCGGTGGCCAGACCGTTGCTGACGCCTCGCAGGGCCGCCTTTTCGCGAGAGGGTTTCATCTTCCGTTGCAGGAAGGCCGGAATCAGCCAGGCCAGGGCCAGCAGCAGCGCGCCATTGATGGCGAAATTGCTGCCCAGATAGGCCGCTGAATCGCTGCCGCCCTCGGCAAAGGCATTGACCACACGCCAACCGATCCAGCCCATGGCGGCCAGTGGCAGCAACAGGCACAGACTGCCGAGCAGGGCGTACAGTCGTCTCTGCCAGAGGCTGCCGGGCAGCGCCAGGGAGCGGCTCACGGCATCATCAACCGTGGTCGCAAAGTCGCGACGCGCTCGGGCGTAGGGCCGCGCCACGGCCTGTTTCTGTGCGGCCAGTGGCATCGCGCTGTGCTGCCCCTGACGGTTCAGAAAGTCTTCCACAACGGTGTCAAGGCGTTCCAGCAGCGCATCGTCGACCAGTGAGATCGACACCACATCCGTCTGGGGCTGCCGCGGCTTGCCGCGCAGGCGATTCAGCCACGAGCCTTCGTCATCAGCGTACTGTCGAGCCAGTCGCTGCGCCTTGTGCGCCAGCGTCTGGTCCAGATCCTTCGTGACACTGTTCCAGTGCGTCTGCCAGGCGGCCTGCATGGCGCTGATCTGCTCCTCACTGCCCAGTGATGAGAGCCAGGGGTCGCTGGCCGACTTCAATGCCTTGAGCCGAGCCAGTATGCCCAGTTCGTTCAATGACCTGACGATGGATTCGTCGGCCAGCTGGGCGATCGTTGAACACAGCTCGGCAAAATCGTCTGCCTGTCGCCCCTGCTGCTCGCTCTTGCCCGATGAGTCGCTACGGAAGATCAGGGGCTCGTTCATGCCGGCAGCGCTGAGTTGCTGGCGAAAATCGTCCAGTTGCAAGGGGTCGCCACGATCCCAATGATTCATGACGAACAGCCAGGCATGCTCGCGCGCATGTTGCAGCAGCAGGCGCCAGCCCTGATCGTCGCGATAACGTTCGGGGCTGACCACATAGAGCACGACATCCAGATGGGGCAGCCAGACGTCTACCAGGTCGCGATTGGCCGATTCGACACTGTCGAAATCCGGCATGTCGATGAACATGACGTGCCGATACTGCTCATTGTTGTGCAGGGCCGTGCGCATGCGCTCCATGGGGAATGCCGCAGGCAGGCGGTCAACCACCTGAGAACGATGCACGTATACGGTAATGTCGCGTGACGTGGGGCGTTCGACACTGGCCCTGGCGATGGATTCACCAGCCAGGCGATTGAGCAGCGTACTCTTGCCGACACCGGTGCCGCCGAACAGGCCGGCCACCAGTGGCCGATCGCGGGCGTCGAACAGCTGGGCAGGCGCACGGGTGGTAACCGATTGCAGGTCCTCGGTGGCGGTGGTGGGCAGCCAACCGGCGTCGATGGCCTGCTCGGCCCATGTTTCCAGAGCCTGACGTTGGGCCGTCGGAAGGTCGGATGTCGAAGGTAGTTCAGCAGACGGCATGGACAAATGCACACTCAGGGATACACGCAAATTTTGACAGACAAGGGTAGCAAAGTGGAGGCAGAGGGGCGGAGAGAGGCGGCAATTGATGCCTGTGCACGAACCCTGGCCGGGGATGCCTCGCTGGAACTGGTCTCGTCCTCGTCGCCGGATACCGCCTCTGCGCGCGGCCGACAGGATGCCCAGGCATTGCGACGCGCCTGGCACGACGCGAATGTGCAGCAGCGTTTCATGCCGCAGGACAGCCTTGCCGCAGAGCTGTTCGACTTGATGGAGACGGAGCGATATGAGGCGCTGGGGGCCAACCAGTACGCGGGAGTGGCTTGCAACCTGGATGCGCGAGACGCTGCCCGGCCGTCTGCGGAAGGCATCGATGACAGCTGGCAACGCCTGGCTGGTGCGGTGTATCGCGCCTGCCGGCAGGCCTTTCGACACCGTTTGCCGGCAGAGCGGCAGGCGGTGCTGCCCAGTGAACTGAACCTGCTCGAACAGTCCTTGCTACCGCGGTTGCCGGAGCTTGTCGCGTCGCTGCACGATCAGACCGCCTTCGCGATGCTTGCCCGGCAGGTGTCTCGCTCTCTGGCCACCAGTGTCAGAGGCGATGCGGAGTCCGGGGCGAGTATCGAGGGAGAGGTGACAGAGGAGGATGCCGACGAGCAAGCCGATGATGCGGCCGACCCGGACGAGTTGCCGGACAGTGACGATGGCGCGGCGGCTGAGGTGCGCGAAGCTGATTCCGAAGAACAGCTGTCCGATTCCCCTGGTGAACCAGAGCCCACGGACAGACTGCCCGATCAGGCACTGGATGAGGCGCCTTCGGCGGGTCTTGATCCAACCGTCGAGCACAGTGGTACGACGTTGCCCTACCGTGCCTTCACCACCGATTTCGATGAAGTGATGATGGCTGCCGAAGGGGCGTCTGCCGCCGACTTGCAACAGTGGCGCACGGCGCTGGACCAGCATATCGATGTGCATGGCCGACTGGTGCGGCGTCTGGCTGGCCGCCTGCAGCGCGTCTTGCTGGCGCGTCAACGTCGTCATTGGCAGTTCGATCTGGATGAGGGCATTCTGGACTCGGCCCGTCTGTCGCGTGTGGTGTCGGATCCTCTGATGCCGCTGAGCTTCAAGGCCGAGAGCGAGATGGCGTTTCGCAATACCACGATCACCTTGCTGATCGACAATTCACGGTCCATGCTGGGGCGTCCGATCATGATTGCCGCAGCCTGCGCCGACATTCTCGCCCGCACGCTGGAGCGTTGCGGTGTGAGCGTGGAGATTCTCGGTTTCACGACCGTGCACCTGCATGGCGGGGAGTCCACGGAACGCTGGAAGCAGCTGGGTGAGCCGGCCAATCCCGGTCGTCTGAACGATCTGCGGCATATCATCTACAAATCGGCCGATACGCCCTATCGTCTGGCCAGGCGCAACCTGGGGCTGATGCTGGATCGCGACATATTGAAACAGAACATCGATGGTGAGGCCTTGATATGGGCCCATCAGCGGCTCATGAAACGACCCGAGCAGCGCCGCATCCTGATGACCATCTCCGATGGTGCGCCGGTGGACACCAGTACTCTGGGTGCCAATGACGGTGATTATCTGGCGAAGCATCTGCAGCAAGTGATAGACGATATCGAGCGGGCGAATCAGGTGGAGCTGCTCGCCATCGGTATCGGACATGATGTCAGTCGTTTCTACGAGCAGGCGGTCAGTGTCTTCGATGCGCGTCAGCTCGGTCCCGTCATGCTCAACCAGCTTGAATCCCTGTTTCGTCAGGCGGCGTGATGATCGCTGTTCGAAACGGGTGTCCTGGCGGTGATGAAAAGCCTGCGCAGCGCCGTTGATCGACTGGCCGCTGCGGTATAGTCGCAAGGGTGCCATGCACGGCAATCCACCACTCACCACAGAAGGAAAACACGATGATCAAAGAAGGCGACAAGATTCCAGCGGTAACGCTCAAGCAGATGACGGCAGCCGGCCCCACGGATGTTCCTCTGGCCGACTACTGTGCCGGACGCAAGGTTGTCCTGTTTGCAGTGCCCGGTGCGTTCACACCGACCTGCTCGGAGTCTCATGTGCCCAGCTATATCGACAATGCCAAGGCCCTGCGAGACAAGGGTGTGGATGCCGTTGCCTGCGTATCCACCGGTGACTTCTTCGTCATGAACGCCTGGGGCAAGAGCCTGGGTACCGAGGACAGCGTTGACATGCTGGCGGACGGCAATGGCGAGTTCACCAAGGCTGCGGGCATGACACTGGATCTCTCGGCTCTGGGGCTCGGCGAACGTTCACAGCGTTACGTCATGATTCTGGACGATGGCGTTGTCACGCATCTGGCTGTTGAAACCGATCCGGGTTCGGCCACGGTCAGCGCCGCCGAAGCCGTACTGGAAAAGCTCTGATAGACGGCTTCTGTCGATAGCCGCAGCACGCTTCCTTATTGGCAGGCTGCTGCGGCCGATATCGACTGACACCGATGGCGTCATGCCCGCATGGCGCCTATTTCACGACCCTCAGCAGTTTCGAGACTCGCTCCCGGTACAGCTGTGCACCCTGTTCCATGTTGTCGAGCAAGGCTTCCAGCGCCCAGTATGTCTTGTGGATGTCGACATCCACGTTGCGACAATCGATGGACCCGAAGGTCCCCAGACGCTGATGATGGCGTTTGGCAATGGCCGGATAGCCCTGGGTTTCCGAGGTGCCGGCCAGTGCCAGAAAGATGGACAGCTCCTGCGCAATCGCAGCATGATGCTTGCCCTGGTGATAGAGCCAGGCATACAGATCCGGATGGAAGTTTGCCATCACTCCGCAGAATCCCCGTGAGCCTGACTGCATGGCTGGCCAGGCGATGGCAGCGTTGGCATTGACGATGGACAAGGGTGAGCCCTTGACGAGTTCGGCACGGCGCCGCACGGTTTCCAGATCGCAGGAGACATCCTTCAGCGTGACGAGGCGGCCGCTGTCGGCACAGAACTTCAGCACCTCATCGCTCAGCAGACGACGGTAGGGTAGCGGACATTCATACAGGCCCAGGGGCAGATCGGACGGCAACTGGTCCATCAGCCACTGCAGTTCCTGGCGTATCGCCTCGTCGCTTGCCCCCTGTGATTCCGGCAGACGGTTGGTGACCAGCATCAGCACATCGATACCGGTGTCCGCCATGGCCTTGAGCTCCATCGACTGTTGTTCGCGGGAGCCTGCAATGTGGCCGGAGGCCATCACCGGAACGCGACCATCGACAATCTTCACGGTCTGTCTGGCCAGAGCGACGCGTTCGCCGAGGCTGAGCTTGTGCATCTCACTGGACTGGCAAACGGCAAACAGGGCATCGGCGCCGTTGGCCAGATACCATTCCGTCAGGCGGTGATAGCCGTATTCATCGATGCTGCCCTCGCTGGTGTAGGGCGTCAGCATGACGGGGATGATGCCGTTGACGGGTTTGTTCATGGTGTGGATCTCTCGGATCGTTCAAGGGGCATAACCCAGTTGCATTGGCAGCCAGAGCACGAACTCGGGCACGAGTGTGATGGTCAGCAGCGCTCCCAGCAAGGCAATCAGAAACGGCCAGATTTCAATGATCATGTCCCGCAATGGAGCGCCGGTGGTGGCATTGATGACGAACAGCAGTATGCCGTAGGGTGGGGTGATCAGACCGATCATGGTGTTGACCACCACCACGACACCGAAGTGCACGAGATCGATGCCCAGCAGATTGCAGGCTGGCCAGTGTCAGCGAGCGATAGAAGAAGCTGGCGAGCAACAGGGCGCCGATCATTGCCAGTGCGATGGGCGCTCCGATGGCAGCCAGGCCGAACAGCACGGCAAGGCACAGCAGAAAGGCACTGCTCATGCGTCCAGGGTGCCTCTTATTGCAAGCCAGGCTTTGACTGCATAGCGCAGCATGACCGCGATGGAGAAGACGATATGGATGCTGAAGAACACATCGAAACGAAGCAGTCCACTGGTCATGGAGAACAATTACTGGATTGCGTTGATGCGCTCAAGCAGGCCGTCGGTCCAGTCGTTGTAGTGAGGCTCATACGTGGCAAACTCGCTGATGCCTTCGGCAAATTGATTGGCCAGACCTTGCGAGCGGAAGTCGGTTTCCGATGCCGGTGTGGACATGCGGATGGTAATCTTGTCCTGCGCCATGGCGCTGGAACCGAGCGTCGACACGCTGAGGGCTGTGGTGATGCACAGACTCAGCAGGGTGCTGGTGGCTTTCGTTTTCATGGCCATCGTGGTGTTTCCTCTCCTGGATGCGGTGACGACTGTTTATGGGTGTTCTTGTGTCACGTGGCGTGGTATTGATGTGGTGTCGGGTGGCGGTGCTGCATTTGCAGTATACGGGTATTGAGTTCGGCGACTCAACTCGATGGCTGGATAGTGGGCGGCGCAGGCGCTGAGGGTGCCGTGCGTGGCAACAAGCATGAGCAAAGAGGTGGTAAGAGACATGAACAGATGTGACGGCAAACGAGTGCGCGCGGCATGAAGGACACGACGAAGCTTCTGGCCTGTGGACTGATCTCTGCCGATATCACCTTTCGCGTGGGTGAAATGCCAAGACTGCCCGAGAAATACCGCGCCGAGGATGTGCGATTCAGTCTTGGTGGAGGCGGTGCCATTGCTGCGGTAGCGATGCAGAGGCTCGGCGCCGAGGTGCAGCTGGCAGGTCGGCTCGGCAGTGATCTGTTCGGCGACTTGCTGCGCAACGAGATCGCCAGGCGCTCGCTGGGGGATGGGCTGTTGCATCGCATGCCGAACGGCAAATCGCCGGTATCCAGTGTCTTTGTCGATGATCGGGGCGAGCGGCAGATCGTCAACTATCGCCAGGCTGACATCGTGTCGCCAGCCGGAGGCGGTGCCAGCGCCGGTCCGAGCGTCAGCGAAGGCAGCCACAGCAACGCCTCGTCGCCTGAGGCTTTCGATGCCCGGCGATTGCAGGGCATCGAAACGCCTCATGCCGTACTGGTCGACACGCGTTGGGAAGCGGCTGCCCTGCAGGTGCTGGCCTTTGCCCGACAGGCCGGCATTCCCGCCGTGATCGACGGTGAGGCGCCGGTCAGCCACGCGGCGATGTCATTGGCCACTCACATCGCGTTCTCTCGTCAGGGCCTGCGGGATTATGCCGGCGTCGATGCACCGGAAGCCGGCTTGCGTCAGGCTCAGGCACAGTTCGGAAACTGGGTCTGCGTCACAGATGGTGAAAACGGTGTGTTTCATCTGCAGGACGGGGCGTACCTGCATACGCCGGCGATCGCGGTCAGATCCATTGACTCCCTGGGCGCGGGTGATGTCTGGCACGCCGCCTTCACACTGCAGCTGGCACGCGGCCAGGCGGAATCGGCGGCGATCCGCTTTGCCAATGCGGCGGCGGCATTGAAGTGTGCCTCGGCCAACGGACTTGACGGTATCCCCACTCACGACGATGTGCAGGTGTTGCTGGAGGCTGCCCGGCCGGCGCAATCGACTTGAATTTCTCGGGCTTGCCCCCAGTGAACGCGGTAGATGAAGAGAAGCCACCGCTCAAGGAACCACTCCATGAAGACCCTGATTGCCTCAATTGTCGTCTCCGCCATCGCTCTGCCTGTACTGGCAGATGACGTCATCATCAGTACAGGAGGCCGTGGAGGTTCCTATTTTGCAACCGGTGAGAAACTGGCCGAGATTCTGGTCGAGTACGATTATCAGGCCGACTCGGTCAAGAGCAAGGGCTCGATCGAGAATATCGAACGTGTGACCAGTGGCGAGGCGACCCTGGGGTTTACCCAGCTGGACGCGCTTGCCTGGTGGATGGCCCGCAATCCCGGCAAGGCCGGTGATCTGAAGGTGCTCGGCAATCTGTACAGCGAATGTGTCTATGTGGCGGTCAACGCCGATGGACCGATTGATGATGAAGGCGATCTGCAGGGCAAGAAGGCCAAGGTGGCGGTGCAGAAGCGCGGCTCCGGGTCCGCTGTCAGTTGGTCCTACATGCAGGATCTGGAACCGGATTTCGCCAAAGGCACCACCTTTTTCCAGGGTGGCCTGCAGTTGCTCAACGAGATCGCCAACAACCCTGATGGCGAGATCAATGCCTTCATGTGGGTCAGCGATCCGCTCAATCTCGACCAGCGCTATCTGAAGACCGTGCTGGAGAATGACAATCTGAAACTGGTGGATATCAAGGATTGGGATCTGAACGACAAGCACCCCGAGCTGGGACGGCCCATCTACCGTTTCGAAGAGCCGGATGTGGCCAAGGGGCTGGTATTCGATACCGAGCTGAACACCATCTGCATGGACGCTGTGGTCGTGGCCAATGCCGACGCTGACGACGACATGCTGGATGATGTGGTGGACGTGTTGACGGTGAATCGCGGCAGACTGTTCGACGAGTAGTCCGCCAGCTCGGCCAGCTATCAGCGCATGGCTGTGTGCGGCTGATGGTCAAACCCCCGTCCGGGAATGACTGACTGATTCCCGGAGGGGGCAAGAACTACTCGACGACCTGTCGGCGGGATTGTTTATTGAAGATTGTGCTGCTAACGTGAGTCTCTTCATAACGGAGGAGTTCACCAACCATGGCATCGAAGGTCTTCAACAGCCCACTGCCTGACGTCGACATTCCTGATGTCGCCATTACCGAATTTGTTCTGCAGCGGGCGGCCAGCCTGGCCGACAAGAATGCCATCATCGATGGGCCCAGCGGCAAGGGCTATACCTATGAGCAGCTGCGTTCCCGTATCCATCGCCTGGCAGGCGGGCTGCAGGCAGAGGGAATCAAGCGGGGTGATGTCGTCGGTCTGCTGGCAGCCAACTCACCGGACTACGCCGTGGTTTTCCATGCCGTTGCCGTCTGCGGCGGTACGGTCACGACCATCAATCCGGCCTATGCTGCGGAGGAGATCCAGCAGCAGCTGAAGAATTCCGGTGCCTGCCTGCTGATCGCCGACAACGCCTGTCTGGACGTCGCAGTCGAAGCGTCGCAGGGCACGGCGTCGAAAGAGCTGATCACCGTGCATCCGCATGAAACCCATCGCAGTCTGGATGAGCTGCTGGGTGACGAGATCGAGCAGGTTGCCGTGGACCTTCGGCAAGACACGGTTGTCCTGCCTTATTCATCCGGCACCACCGGCCTGCCGAAGGGTGTCATGCTGAGCCATCACAACCTGGTATCCAACCTGGTGCAGATCAATGCAGCGCTGGGCTACGAAGAGGATGAAAGTGCCTTGGCTGTATTGCCGTTCTTCCACATCTACGGCATGCAGATCCTGATGGGCAGCCTGCTTGCGGAAGGCATGACGATCGTGACCATGCCGCGCTTCGACATGGAGCAGACACTGCAGCTCATTCAGGAACATCGCATCACTCAGTATTTTGCCGTGCCTCCCATCGTTCTCGGGCTGGCGAAGACGCCATTGCTGGAGCAGTACGATGTCAGCAGTCTGCGCAAGATCTTCTCGGGTGCTGCACCCTTGGGAGGAGAGCTTGCGGAAGTGGCCTCGCGGCGAGTCGGGTGCCCCATCGTTCAGGGTTATGGCATGACCGAGATGAGTCCTGTCAGCCATATCACACCGGGCTACAAGAGTCGCGCCGGCTCCAGCGGCGTCACGGTTGCCAATACCCAGGCCCGCATCGTCGATGCCGATGGCAAGGATCTGGGTGCGGATGAAGAGGGCGAGCTGCTGGTCAAGGGGCCACAAGTGATGCTGGGCTACCTGAACAACGACAAAGCCACGCGCGAGACCATTGATGAGGATGGCTGGCTGCATACCGGCGACATAGCCCGAATCGACAGTGATGGCTATATGAGCATCGTGGACAGGGTGAAGGAACTCATCAAGTTCAAGGGTTTTCAGGTGGCACCAGCCGAACTTGAAGCCCTGATCGCCACACACGCTTCGGTGCTCGATGTTGCCGTGATCGGCATGCCGGATGAAGAAGCCGGCGAGTTGCCCAAGGCGTTCGTGGTGTTGAAACCGGATACCGATCAAGAGGTGCATTCGACTACCAGCGCCGAGGATATCCGGGCTTTCGTCAAACCGCATGTGGCGAGCTACAAGCAGGTTCACGACGTCGAGTTCGTCGACACGATACCAAAATCGGCCAGCGGCAAGATTCTTCGCCGACTGTTGAGAGACGGTTAAGTGCCTGAAATACAAGGCGTGTCGCTGTGCTCTGGTAAAAACTAACCGAAATACCGGTATTTTTCGGTTTTAGCCGAGCTGCTGTTGGTAGAGGATAGGTGAAGGCCTTGACGCTGATCCACTCAATACGAAGCGCGTGGTGTATTCATCTATCCGATGCCTGGCCTGCGATATAGTTCGCGAACCTGTCAGCGCCAGAACAAGAGTGCCGAGTATCGGGTTGCGTTTCAACTGAACAGGGTGGCGCCCTGTCAGCGCGGTCGGGTAAGTGATACCGACATCGCTGACTGGGGCCCTTCCTGCAACAGGAGGATGACGCGCTATGTGTACTTTCCCTTGTATCCGGGTTGAACGGGGCTTGCGCCCCAATGTCTGCCGGGCACTTCTGGTGTCCTTGCTGATGTCTGTGGCCTTGCCGGCAATGGCGGCGGCCCCTTCCCCGCCCGGCAACCTGAGTTACCAGGTCTATTCGGCTACCGCTGCAGAGATTTTCTGGGAGCGTGCAGTCGATGACGGCATCGTTGTCGAGTACGAATTGCAGCTCAACGATGAAGTGCTGAGACTGGATGCCCTGAGCCTCTATCGGGATTCGCTGCAGGCGGGGCAGACCTATGATGTTCAGGTGACCTCCATCGATGATGAAGGCAATCGTTCAACACCTGCCTTCACCCGTTTCACCGGCGGTCAACGCTCGACGAGTGACCCGGGGAACGATACCGATGTGCCTGACGACACTGCCGACGTACTGCCACCGGCAGGCTTGCGCGCGAGTGTCTATTCTCACACCGCAGCCGAGATCTTCTGGGATCGGTCTGAAGTCTTCGGTATGAGCTATGAGGTCCGTCGGGACGGAATCATCCTCCGTACCACCGATGGGATCAGTTACTACGATGACGACCTGGCGCAGGGAACGAGCTACACCTATGAGGTGTTCGCCCTGAATACCCGCGGGCAGCGCTCGGCAGCCGCATCCGTCGGCGTGGATACCACGTCCACCGGAGAGGTTGATCGGCCTCAGGATGATGATCCGCTGAGCCCGCCGGATCCGTTGAGTCCGCTTGATCCACCGATGGCCAGTGATTCGAACATTGCCGAGCCGGTCGATCTGTATGTCCGGGATGGCTATGACCCCATCGAGGTGGTCAGGGTGGATCTGCGTACGGCAACCACGGAAGGTGTCTGTACTGCCGACGATATATCGGGATGTACGCTGGATGATGTGATGGCGGATATCGACAAGACGGATGATCTGACCGTGGACATTGCGGTTCATTTCCAGAGTGATGATTTTCCGGATGATGGTCAGATCAGCAACGCCGAGTTGCGTATGCGTGGCGGTGGTTCTCGATACGGCGCGCAGAAATCACTGCGTATCAAGCTTGATAGCAAGAAGGACCTCTGGCGTGGTGAACGTCATCTGCAACTGAACAAGCATCCCTTCGAATCAAGTCGCATACGCAACAAACTGGCGATGGACCTGATGAGTCAGGTGCCGAATCTGCCCAGCATTCGCAGTCAGTTCGTCAACCTGTGGATCGATGACGGCGCAGGGCCTGTGGACTACGGCCTGTTCACCCATGTGGAGCGAGGCAGCCAGTACTATCTGGCACAAAGAGACTGGGACGATGATGGCAATCTGTACAAGGCCGAGGATTTTCGTTTCGATGCCAAGGACCTTGAGGATATCCGCGTGGATGAGGAGGGTGAGCCGCTTGACGAGGACCGTTTCGAAAGCGTTCTGAGCATCGAGAACGGCGATGATCATCGGGCCCTGGAGTCGATGTTGAGTGCCCTGAACGATCCGGACACCGCGTTCCAGTCGGTTCTGGACAACCACTTCGACATCGATAACGTCATGGCCTGGATCAGCTTCAACATCCTGGTGCATCAGGCAGACATCACCCGGCACAATTTCTTTCTCTTCAATCCGGTGGACACCGAGAAATTCTATTTCATTCCCTGGGACTACGATGCCGCGATGGGGGTCTGGAGAGATCCGCCCAATGACCTGAGCAATGACGCTCTGAGGCAACGAGTCGAGTACGGCTATGCGGTGGCAGCTCGTAACATCTTTCTGGAGAAGTTCTACCGATTGCCGGGGATCCATGAGCAGATCGTGGAGGCCGCCGAAGAACTGCGGCGGTCGGTGCTGAGCGAACAGGTGATGACTGATCGGGTCAATGGCTATCTGAATCTGGTTGCACCGTATCAGCAGCGGGCACCTGATAGCCTGCATAACCCGAATTTCTCGTTATACCAGGCAGAGAAGCTGATCACGGCACCGGGCGAGAATCTGGAGGCGCTGCGTACCCGGTTTCGGGTGCTGATGGCGCCGCTGCTGCTGGAGCCACAATCCTCCGGCAGTCAGTGGCAATTCAGCTGGACGCCGGCGCATGATGTGACAGGTACCTCTGGCGACATCACGTATCGCCTGCAGATTGCGACAAGCCCCCTGTATGCGGACGGAGAGGTCGTGGTGGACAGGCGGGGCATTGCGGATTCTGCTGAGACAGTGAGTCAGGCGGTGGATGGAAGCTTGCTGCCTGCCGGTGAATACTATGCTCGCGTCATTGCCACGCCCGAGAACGAGCCGGAGAAGTACTGGCAGGCCTCGGGAAACAAGATCTACATCGGCAATGCGGTCTACTACGGCTCACTTGATTTCAGGATTCCGTAGCAACAGACGCTGAGTGGTCGAGCTTGTCTGGCGTTGCCGACGGGTCTTTTCAGACGTCGGCAACGCCTCACATCGGCTCAGTAGCAGGGGCTGGCGATGGTGTCGAAGCCGGGTGCAAGGTTCATCAGATCCTTCCAGTCTCCCGTTTGCCTGACCCCTCCCATGGAATCGGCACAGGATCGATCGATCCACACGCTGCCAAGCTGGCCTGAGGCGTTGTGGTCAATCCAGCGATATTCCGTCTTGTCGGTACGAGAGAAGACGAACCCGTCTGATGAGCTACTCGTTGTGCTGGCGCTGCTGCTCGAAGATGATGCGCTGGCCGTCGAACTGTTGCAGGGGTACTCCAGGGTATCGAAAGCCGGAGCATGTCTCATGAGATCACCCCAGTCACCCGAAGCCGTACTGCCGCCCAGGGATGCGGCGCAGGCTTGATCGATCCAGGTGCTGCCCATCTCGCCGTTGGCATTGCGAGCGATCCAGCGGTACTCGGTCTTGTCGCTGCGAGAGAAGACGTAACCGTCGCCATTGCCGGAAGGTACGTCGGAAATCGTTGGCGGCGGTGAAGATTCGGCGACTGTCCCGGTGACCGGAGTGGAGCTGCCGCTGCGGGTCAGCGTGAACTGATCGGGTACGGCACCGTTGATGGCCTTGAAGTAGCAACTGGCGGTCTTGTCTCCGAAGTCGCAGAACAAGGCACCGGCCTTGGCACCCTGATCTGCCGTATAGATCGAGGCAAAGTAATCACCACCGCGCGATTGTGATCGCACTTCGCGACCACCGAGGCCCGAGACAAAGGCGAAGGATTGTCCGGGCTGCAGAGCCATGTCACTGCCGGTATGGACAACCTTCTGCGTGCTGAAATCGCTGAGCAGGTGTGTGCGCGAATAAGCGTGCTCATGTGCCAGCGCTATCATGGCGCCGGCGTCGAGGCAGGCATCGTAGGTATCCCATTGGCTGGGGCCGTTCTTGCTGCCGGTCTGCATCATGCGATGCGGCTTGTGCCAGCTGCAGATGCGCCAGCGATCGCTGTTGCCGGAAAAGGAGGAGCGAATGAAGTCGGCGTATCCGTCGTCGGCGGAGATACCGGCCACCTCGTTGATTCCCGGCGCAACCTGAACGACTTCCACATTGCCGTAACTGCATTTGGCCTTGACGCCGGTATTGCCGGAACAGGAGAGCCCGGAGACACGATCGATTCGCTTCTGGATCAGGCGCTGATAGAGCGGCCATTCGAAATTCTCGTGATTGCCGACAAGCGTGAGCACGGGAAAATCCGACCCCAGATAGGTATTCAGATGCGATTCCCAGGTGGTGGCGGTATTTTCCTTGTAGCCAAGATCCCCGCCGATCAGCAGCAGGTTGGTGCCTTCATTGGCAATCAGTGAGAGTACCGACTCGGCATGTTCGCCAACACCCTGGTCGCCAATGAAGGCAACTTTCAGGGAAGCAGCCTGTGCGGCCGTACCGAAAAGCAGGGAGGCGGACAGGGTCAGTTTGATGGCTGGAGTCAGAAGGCGTGACAGTGGTTTTGTTGATGCTGGCAAGGCGGAATCCTTGGTGGTTACGAATAGAGCGGCCTGCACGCTACCAGTGAATGTATTCGACTTTTCGTTACAGGCTGGTATTGATGAGCTGCAATACGTGTACCGAAGGCTTCCGTGTCCACGTTTCAGCCGTGTGTTACGTGAGCCGTTTATCGAATGGAACGCGAACTGAAGCGCATGAGACTGGTGTGTTCAGCGCCTGGAACAGGGTTCCGTAAACCACATTACACTTGGGAAGTCTTTGCGGTGTTGCCGACGGTACGGCGATGGTCATGAAACCTTGCCGTGGGTTTCATGTGCACGATGTCGCAGATTGCGATGTCTTGCCGGCGCTGATATCGACCCGTTGTGCAACGCGCACGTGTGCGGACTCATGTATGTTCAAGCAGCTGTACAGCCAGAGCCGCTGCGCGGTTACCCGATTCAACCGCCCCTTCCAGATAACCATTGGAATGGTTTGACAGGCTGGCGGTTTCGGTGCCTGCCCACAGCACTCGATCATCCCATTCACGGTCGAGGGTGGGGCGGCTGTGACCTTGTGAGCCCTGCACTCGACGGTCATGATCGGTGGCTGTGCGTTCATCGAATGCCCAGTCTTTCAGGTGTACGGCAATCGGTGAACCGGCAGCGTCACCGAACAGTCGAGTCAGTTGCTCGATAGCGGCCTGCTTCAAGGCATTATCCTTTCCCCGGCGCTGCTCGGGCGCTATGCCGACAAAACCGAACAGCGCCTGTGTACTGCCGGACAGCGGAGAGGCATCGTGAATCTCACTCAGCGGACCCAGCTGGCTGAAGCCGTCGCCGGACAGTCCCTGCTCGAGCCAGAACGCATCTGCATATTCCGCGATGAATTTGCACTGTCCAGCCATCCAGGTCGGCACCTGATCGAGCCACTGCTTCTCGATGCTGGGCAGCTCCGGCTGGAAGCGGATGCGCTGGCTCACGACGCGCGGGGGCAAGGCCAGGATGACGTGACTGAAGGGCCGGGTTGATTCGGCTGCGAATTGTCGGATGCCGAGGCTGATTCCGTCCGCAGTCCGGGCGATATGCTGTACATCGTTTGAGGTCTGAATGCACTCGGCAGGCAGGCTGCCAGCCAATGTGTCGATGATACGTTTCATCCCGCCGGCCAGTCTGTTGGAACCGGCCATGGATGCGCCGCCGTGACTGCGCTGCAGAGAACCGTCAGCGTATTCCATGACGGAAAGTCCGTCACTGGCCTGTGCATGGACCTGCGCTTGCAGGCCCAGCTCCATGATCAGGCTGGCAATCTGTTGTTGGCCCGGCCAGAACCAGGAGGGGCCGAGATCCAGCCCATGGGGTTGGGTGCTGAAAATTCTGCCACCGAGCCGATCCCTGGCTTCAAACAGTTGGAAGGCAATACCTCGTTGGTGCAGACGATAGGCTGAGCACAAACCGCTCAGGCCGCCTCCGATGATGGCGATGGGCGCGCTTTTCACGATGTGCTTTTCATGGGGTTGCCTGCGGTGAAACTCGGAAGGGGAAGTCTAGTCCATCTTCGCAAGATCGAGACACGCATCAACGGCTGCTGCTCTCGCAATGAGTCGGTCAGTGAAAAGGCGCTGGCCAGCGAAGGGGTCATGCCATGGGCGGCTACACCCTGGCGCTGATTCGTCGTTCGGGGGGTGATGGGGCCGCGCTGAGAAGTTCGCGTGTGTACGGGTGCTGTGGATTGCTCATGAGGGAATCGGCATCGGCTGATTCCACGATTTCGCCGCCTTTCATGACGACGACATGGTCGCACAGCAGGCGTACCACGTGCAGATCGTGGCTGACGAACAGATAGCTCATGCCAAGCCTGGCACGTAGATCCACCAGCAGGTTGAGAACCACGGCCTGGATGGAGACATCCAGTGCGGCCGTCGGCTCATCAAGTATGAGCAATGACGGTTCCAGAGCTATGGCTCTGGCAATACCGACGCGTGCCTTCTGCCCGCCGGAGAGCTGATGCGGGAAGCGGTTCAGCAAGTGGTTCGGCAGGCCTACCAGATCAGCGAGCTCCTCGATGCGAGAGCCAAGTTCTCGCTTGCGCAGTCGGCCGAGCCTCTTGAGAGGTTCGGCCAGAGTTTGACGAGCGGTATGGCGCGGATTCAGACTGTCCGTGGCATCCTGAAACACCATCTGTATATCGCTTCTGAGAGGGTGGCGTGCAAAGTCGTCTGCGGCAATGCCGGCAATGTCCTGGCCATTGAAAACGATACTGCCTGAACTGGGATCCAGCAAACGTACCAGCATCTCGGCGGTTGTCGATTTGCCGCTGCCGGATTCGCCAACCAGCCCCACGCTCTGTCCCTTGGCGATCTGCAATGAGATGCCCTTGACAGCCTGTACGGGGCCTGACTTGCCTTGATAGGTCTTGGTGAGGTCCTGTACATCCAGAAGGATGTCCGTTGACAGGCTGCGCGCAGGCTCCGGCGTTCTGGCCTCGGGCGGCAGCAGGGCGCGGATGGAATCCCCTTCTCGAGGTGTGGCGTCCACCAGTTTGCGCGTGTAGCGGTGCGATGGCTGGCTGAACAGGCTGGTGGGTTCGCCCTGTTCCACGATTTCGCCGTCCTTCATCACCATGATGCGATCACAATACTGGGCGGCAAGCCCCAGATCATGGGTAATCAGGATGGAGCTCATGCCCCGCTCTCGAATCAGGTCACGTACCAGGTCCATGACGGCTTTCTGCGTCGTGATGTCCAGCCCGGTCGTGGGTTCATCAGCGATCAGTAGCTGCGGGTTGCAGGCCAGCGCAATTGCGATGACCACCCGTTGACACATGCCGCCAGAGAGCTCGAAGGGGTATGCGTGATAGCGTTTCTCGGCATCATTGATTTTCACCGCCTGCAAGGCCTCGATGGCCTTCTCCCGGGCGTTCTGGGAACTTGCCTGAGCGTGCCGACGCAACACGTCTTCTATCTGACTACCTACCGTGCGAATGGGGTTCAGTGCAGCGCGCGGATTCTGGAAGATCATGGAGATTTCGCGTCCGCGAATGTCGCGCATGTCCTTTTCGCTGATGGCTCGCAGATCCATTCCCGAATAGTGAATCTCACCGGCGGTGATGGAACCGCCGGCATCAAGCACACGCAGCAGGGCATAGGAGGACACTGATTTGCCAGAGCCACTTTCACCGACAATGCCGAGTATCTCTCCCTTGTCCAGACTCAGGTCGAGTTTGCGCACGGCGCTGACAAAGCCGCGTCGTGTCTGAAAGCCGACAGCCAGATTCCTTACGCTCAACATGCCATCACGTCCGCTTTCGTGGGTCGACCATATCGCGCAAGCCGTCGCCCAACAGGTTGAAGGTGAACACGGCTATCATCAGCCATAGCCCCGGGAACACGGCCAGCCACCATTCGCCCGAGACGATGAAGTTGGCCCCTTCGGCCACCATGATGCCCCATTCGGGCGTCGGGGGACGGACCCCCAGACCGATGAAGGACAGTCCGGCGGCATTGAGAATGGCCCATCCC
Source organism: uncultured Granulosicoccus sp. (assembly GCA_947492525.1). Classification (GTDB taxonomy): domain Bacteria; phylum Pseudomonadota; class Gammaproteobacteria; order Granulosicoccales; family Granulosicoccaceae; genus Granulosicoccus. The sequence goes on along the minus strand of CANLNQ010000001.1, from coordinate 257,412 downwards.
ATGTTCAGCGAGACTTGCACCATCATCGGAGGCAGGGCGTTGGGAAAGATATGGATGACGAGCACACGCAGCTTGCTGTTACCGGCCAATCTGGCAGCCCGGACGAATCCGGCGTCTCGCCGGATGTTGACCTCGGCGCGAACCAGCCTTGCATAGAAAGGGATGTTGATGATGGCTGTGGCGTAGATGATGTTCTCGATGGTATTGCCCAGAGCAGCCACTATGCCCATGGCCAGCACGAACAGCGGGAATGCCATGATGGTGTCAAGTATCCGGTTCAGAACGCTGTCGAGCCAGCCGCCCCAGAATCCGGCAATGCCCCCCAGAATGGAGCCGATGACGAAGGAGAGGGCCACCGCGGCAATCGAGATGGACAGATCGAGTCGAGTGGCCACCAGTACCCGACTGAAGACATCGCGACCAACGCTGTCTGTACCGAACCAGTGCTGTGCGGACGGGGGCTGCAAGGCATCGCCCGCACTGGTTGCCAGGGGATCGTAGGGGGCAAGTGCGTGACCGAACAGCGCGCAGGCCACAATGAGCAGAAACAGCACGAAGGCCAGCAAGGTGACCGGATTGGCTCGCAGCACATACAGCAGATGGGCGCCGAACCCCGTGTCGTTCGATGCACTCTGCGCTTCACTCAAGACCGATTCGTCAAGCGCGGTGGGGGGAGTGGATTGGTTCACTGTGCATCAAAGCCTATGCGTGGATCGATGGCGGTGTACAGCAGGTCGATGCACAGGTTCAGCAGAACGAACAGGACCGCCATGGCCAGCACGAAGCCTTGTACCGCGGCATAGTCGGATACGACCAGGGCCTCCACCGCATAGGAGCCGATACCCGGCCAGGCGAAAACCTTCTCGACCAGCACATTGGCTCCCAGCGTGAATGAAAAGACCATGCCCAGCGTTGTCACCACGGGAAGCAGGGCGTTGCGAAAGGCGTACACGAACAGGACCTTGCGTTCGGTAAGGCCGGCCGCACGTGCGGTGCGGATGAAGTCTGACGACAAGGCAGTGAGCATGGCGGCACGCGTCATGCGGGCTATCGGGGCCAGCGTGAACAATGCAAGTGTGATGGCGGGCAGTATCAGCTGTTTCAGCGCTCCGGTCCATGTTTCCCAGTCGCGCGCGATGGCGGCATCGATCAGGTAGAAACCGGTGATCCTGTCCGGCTCCAGATAGATGAAGTCCAGTCGTCCCAGAGGCGATGGCGCAATGCCCAACAGATAGTAGAAGATGTAGATCAGGAGTATGCCGGTGAAGAAGGTTGGCAGGGACACACCAGCGGTGACCACCACTCGGCACAGATGATCGATGGCTGATCCGGGCCGCATGGCTGCCATGACGCCCAGTGGAATGGACAGGCAGCACGACAGGAGCAGTGCCATCAGCGTCAGTTCCAGTGACGCCGGGAGGCGGCTGGCCAGGTCGCTGGCCACTGGCTGCCCGGTAGAGATGGATTGACCGAGATCGCCCCGTGCAAGATCACCCAGATAGATCAGAAATTGCTGTGGCAATGGCTTGTCCAGGCCCAGTGACTCGCGCACCTGTTCGATGGAGTCCGCATCGGCGGCAGCGCCGGCGAAGTAGGCCGCGGGGTCACCGGGCAGGGCGCGGGTGAGCAGGAAGCTGATGACCACCACTCCGAACAGGACCGGTACTGTCTGAGCCAGTCTGCCGAGCACTGCTCGGCATTGTCTGGAGGTGATGGCGGTGACCATCTGCGATCAGGCCGGCTTCAGTGGTCGGATATCCAGCTGACGATGGAACCAGAATTCGTAATCGGTGACGCCGTTGGCCGCGACATTCAGGGAAGGTTGCCACAAGGGAATGCGCGGCAGGTCCTCGAAGGCTATTTCGAACATGCGCTTGATCTTTGGTGCATAGTCCGGATCGTCCATTGGCATGTGCAGGGTTGCACTGACCAGATCCTCGATCTCCTGATTCATGTAGTTGGATGAATTGAACAGATGCCCGTGTTGATAGGCCCAGAAGAAATAGTAGTCCGGCGTATTGAGCCAACCACCGAAATTCTCCAGGTGCAGCGGCAGGCGTTTTTCAACCAAGGCAGCCGTACGCCAGTTGGCACCGGGTATCTTCTCTATCTCGGTCTTGATGCCCAGCGAGTTCAGGTTTTCCTGAATCAACAGCGCCGTGGGTTCCATCCAGCTGGCCAGATCAAGGCTGATGGACAGAGGTACTTCGAAGCCTTTGGCGAAGGCGGACTTTTCAAGGTGTTCGCGAGCCTTGTCCAGATCCGTGTAATACGGTGACTTGCGCGGCCAGGCAATGTCGTCGATCTGTGCATCGCCACCCCACAATGGCAGTCCCTGGCTGTAGGCGGCCGTCTTGAAGATGGCTTCGTAGGGGACGGCGTAGGCCAGCGCCTTGCGCACGTCGGGGTCCTGGAAGGGTTCGAAATTGCTGTTGGGGCACAGGCAGTGCATGCAATTGTCTATGGGAGTCGAGAACACATCGACCTTGGAGGCAAGCTCGGAGGCATCCTTGTCGGGGATATCGAAGGAGAGCTGCACGTCGCCACGTTCTATGAGGGCGCGTCGAGTGGATGGACTGGGCACTTCACGCAATACGACTCGCTTGTAGGCCGGTAGCGGTCCACCGACCCAGGCATCGTTGCGCTCGTAAACCAGTTGCTCGCCCGGAGCCCATCGGGCCACCTTGTAGGCACCGGAACCTGCCGGATTCTGATGCAGGTACTCCATGGCCCAGGGATCATCTTCGGTGGCATTGGCCAATGCAACCCTGGAGTTGATCACGAAGGGGATGGGCACGGCCAGGTCGGGGATGGTCAGTTTGGAAGGCTGGTCCAGCTTGATGACGAAGGTTTCCTCGTCAATCGCTTCGAACTGGTCGGGTCGTACCAGGCCACCGGCTTTCATCTGCACGGTGGGAAATCCGCCAACGGACACCGATCGGTCGAATGACCATTTCACATCTTCCGCGGTGACCTTGCTGCCATCCCAGAAGGTGGCGTCCGACTTCAGCTTGAAGGTAATGGTCAGTCCGTCCTCGGAGACTTCCCAGCTCTCGGCCAGTTCCGGTTCAAGGGCTGAGTAATCGTAGGCCAGTCCGCCACCTTCGACTTCCCGGGTACCGAAAGACACCAGTCTGTCATAACAATTGATGGCAACCTGATAGGAGGCGCGATTGGTTCCGGTACGGTGCAGGTCCAGACTGTTGATGGTCTGTCCGATGACGGCAACCAGCACATCATTGCCTGCGGCATTGGCAGGCACCGACTTCAGGAACGGCAGCATCGAGGCACCGATGACACCGCCGCTCATCTGTAGAAATTGACGTCGTGAAGTTTTCATCCAGCTTTCCCGAGTATGTGAAGGAATGACCTGCCGCTGCGACTATCAATGACGCCTGGCAGATGCCTGATGGGATCATGCACGGCTGGAGTGCATGATTCCATTGCTCATTTTTCACTGTAGTGGTGCAAAAAAAGCATCGGGTGAAGAAGGAAGGCAGACTCTGGCTGTTCAGACGAACTCGACAGGCTTGTCCCACTGGATGAGTACCACGCAGCCATCGTCTGACCAGACAGAGTGCTCGGAACCGACGGGGTTGATGACCAGAGAGCCTGTGGGGTAGCGACCCGCCTCGTCGCTCTGCGAACCGGCCAGTACCACGATCGTTTCAACGCCGGGATGTCGGTGGCGAGGAACTGAAGCCCCAGCCTGGTAGCGCAGCAGCGCGATGACCGGTTGACCGCTGGATTCGGTGTTCTGTGGGGTATCGATCCGTGCATTTTCATGCAAGGTGCAGATCTCGATACCCTCTCTGAAAGGCTGGAAAACCTGTTCCTGCCAGTTGCCCAGAATCAGTCCGGGAATATGTGTGTTGACGCTCATGGGTGTCTACCTGTACGGCGAGGCCGGTCAATGCAGTGTGAGGAAGAAAGGTTGCGACGGGAAACTCATGGAACAGCCATGCACAGCGGTTGACGAGTGGAAATGCCGAGGCAAGCGACTACAAGGGCAAGGCATTGACGATCTGGTCGACAGTGGCGGTCCAGCCAACGATGCCGCCCTGCGCACGAATCATGTCGATCGTGCTCTTCTTGAATTCGGGGAAATAGCTGGCCGTGGCGTCAGTGGCCAGCAGGCAGTCATACCCCCGGTCGTTGGCCTCGCGCATGGTCGACTGCACGCAGACCTCGGTCGTGACGCCTGCCACGATGAGATGGGATATGGCATTCGACTGGAGAACGGCTTCCAGTTCCGTGTTGTAGAAAGCGCCCTTGCCGGGTTTCGTGATCACAATCTCATCCGGCAGCGGTGCCAGAGGTGCGATGATATCGGCCCCCGGTTCGCCGTCGATCAATATGCGGCCCATCGGTCCCGGGTCGCCGATGCGTCTGGCTGGAGAGCCGCGGTGCCGCTTGCTGGGTGGACAATCGCTCAAATCCGGCTGGTGGCATTCGCGCGTGTGAATGATGCACAGATTGTTGTAGCGGAATCCGTCGAGCAAGGTCGACACCGCCGGTACGATCTCCAGCAGGGGGGTGACATCGTTCCCCAGACTTTCACCAAAGCCGCCGGGCTCGATGAAGTCACGTTGCATGTCGATGAGCAGTAGTGCGCAGGAATCTTCTTCGAAGGCAAAGGGAAACGGCTGGGCATCGTCGATGATCATGAGGGTCAGACAGGCGCTGAGTGGATAGGGGCGGTGGAATCTCCGGCATGGCCAGCCATGTAATGCCCGATGGTAGGCACATCTGCTTCATCACGGGAGCATTGGTAGTTGATCGAACCATCGGACATCACCACGATGGTGTCAGCCAGTTCGAGGATCTCGTCCAGATCCTCGCTGAGCAACAAGATGGCTGTGCCCGTAGCCCGCGCCGCCCGCAGACGCTCGCGGGTTTCGGCAACGGCGGTGAAATCCAGGCCGAAGCAGGGGTTCGAGGCGATCAGCAGACGAATGTCGCCAGTGAGTTCTCTGGCCAGTACCGCTCGTTGCACATTGCCTCCCGACAATGAATCGATGGGCGCACCGGGCGAGGTGGTCTTCACGTTGAAAGCCGCGATCATGTCCTTGCCATGATTCCTGATCGCGGTGCGATCAAGCCACCACGCCGGTTTGCCGTCTGCCTTCAGATCGTAGTTGCGAAAGGCGATATTCTCGGCAACCGACATGCGCGCAGCGCAGGCATTGAGCAGCGGTTCTTCCGGCAGATAGCGTACTCCCGCCTCACGGGCGGCCTTGCGAGTTGGCGTGTACGGCTGACCATCGACCTGCATGGAGCCCGACAGCAGTGGGCGCTGGCCGGAGAGTATTTCCATCAGCTCGCTTTGACCGTTCCCCGAAACACCGGCAACCCCCACTATCCGGCCTGCTTCGACGTCAAGAGAGTCGATGCTGATCAGGCCTGCGCCACTCCTGGGTGTTGCCTTGATGCCTCGCAGTTGCAATATGCTGTTGCTGTTGCTGTTGCTGTTGCTGTTGCTGTTGCTGTTGCTGTTGCTGTTGCTGGCGGTGGCGTTGTCGTTGTCGTTGTCGTTGTCGTTGTCGTTGTCGTTGTCGTTGTCGTTGGCGTTGGATCTGCCCTTGGCAGTCGTGATGGTTCCACCAGACGAGCCAGGCCTCGCTGTAGCCGCGCTCTGGCCCATCATCATGGCGGCCATGTCCTGATGCGACAGGTCGGCCACTTTTCCCCCGCCGGTGTAGCGGCCCTGGCGAAGCACGCTGACCGTGTCGGCGAAATCGCTGACCTCGCGAAACTTGTGGGTGATCATCAATACGCTCAAACGCCGTTGTTCGCACAAGGATTTCACCAGCGACAGCACTTCGGTTGCTTCGGATGGCGTGAGTACTGAGGTGGGTTCGTCCAGAATCAACAGGGTGCTCTGCAGATAGAGCTGTTTGATGATTTCAAGCTTCTGTTTCTGTCCGGATGCCAGTTTGTAGATCGGTACGTTCAAGGGGATCTGAAAAGGCATGGTGGACAGAAACTCTGTCAATGAGGCCTTTTCCTTCTCCCAATTGATCACGGCGGGACAGTCTGGTCGATTGATGACCAGGTTCTCGGTAGCGGTCAGGGAAGGTACCAGCGTGAAATGCTGATAGACCATGCCCAGTCCCAGTGCTTGGGCTGCTCGCGGGTTGGGAATGCTGCGTTCACGACCATCAACCACCAGCTGACCGGACGTCGCCTGGTAGAAGCCCATCATGCATTTCACCAGTGTCGATTTGCCGGCACCATTCTCACCCAGTAACGCATGCAGAGATCCGGCATCGATCTTCAACGATACCTTGTCCAGCGCTTTCAGGGATCCGAAGTGCTTGCTGAGACCGACCAGCTCTGCCGATGTCGCTGCGCGCGATTCCTGCGCATTCACCAGCGGCAGCGTTGCGCTCACGAAGGCAATTCCCGTAGCAAGGTGGCGCTATCGGAGACAGCGCCAAAGACTCCCCCCTGCATGGTCACCATCTTGATGGCGGCGTCATGATTGCCCTTGTCGGTCGCACCGCAGCAATCTTCCAGAATCAGGCACTCGAATCCGCGGTCATTGGCTTCACGCATCGTGGTGTGAACACAGACGTCGGTGGTGATACCCGTGAGAATGAGGTTCTGCACGCCCAGCGTTCGCAGCAGCATCTCGAGATCGGTCGCGTAGAAGGATCCCTTGCCGGGTTTGTCGATCACCGGCTCATCGGGCAAGGGTGCCAGTTCATCGATGATGTTCCAGCCTGCTTCTCCCCGTACCAGGATCTTGCCGCAGGGGCCAGGATCACCGATGCCGGCGCCGACCTGTCGTGAACGCCATCGCTTGTTCGCCGGCAGGTCGGACAGATCAGGGCGATGACCTTCGCGCGTGTGGATGATGTGGTAGCCCAGTGCACGCATCTTCTCCAGTACGGCCTTGATCGGTTCGATGGGGGCACGCGTCAGACTGAGGTCGTAGCCCATGCTGTCGACGTAGCCTCCCGGACCGCAGAAGTCTATCTGCATGTCGATGACGATCAGCGCGGTGTTCGCCGGTGTCAGATCGCCATTGAATGGCCAGGCATACGGTGTCGCCTTCATGGTGGCCATCAGGCGGTCTCGCTCTGCGTGGCCTTGCCGCTCGGTGTGGGTTCAGTACTCTCGTCGTGGATGCCGACTCCTTCGGTCTGTTTTTCACCATACAGCCGTGTGGGTGCAGGAAAACCGCAACTCGTACCGTCGCGTACCTGTACCCGATTCTCCCAGGGCAGCCTGTATTCGCCCTTGGCCAGATCGGTCATGTAGGTGTACGGGCAGTCCTGTGCACCACCCTTGACGGCGGTGTAGCCGCGATGCCCGAACTGATAGATGTTGTTCTCCACGCCCCAGTGCTCGCGGGCTTCGCGTACCAGATCGGGCCGAACCTCGGCCGTGATGATCTCGTTCACACGGCCGGTTGTGCCATGGGCGATGATGCTGCCGTCGAAGTTGACGATCATGCCTTCGCCCATGCTGTCGAACGTGCCGTCGGAACCGCACATGCAGACATTGGCTGTGACCATCAGATTGCAGAAGGCATTGGACTGGTTGGTGAATTGCCAGCTGTTGCGAATCGGCGCGGTATACCCCGCCGTGCGCAGCATGATTTCTGCTCCCTTGTAGGCACACTCTCTGGCCATTTCCGGAAACATGCCGTCATGGCAGATGATCAGCGCCAGCTTGCATCCGTTGGGACCATCGATGACCGGTATTCCCTGATCGCCGGGCTCCCAGGGTTCAACTGGTACCCAGGGGTGCATCTTGCGATAGTAGAGTTTGATATCGCCCTCATTATCGATGATCAGGCCGACATTGTAGGGATAGCCATCCGGGTTGTATTCCATGATGGAGAAGCAACCCCAGATGTCGTTCTGCCGGCAGGCGCTCTGGAAGGCGGCGACTTCCGGACCGTCCATGCGGCACATGATGTCCGGGTTGGTGTCCATGGAAAGACCATGCAGGGCGTATTCGGGGAACACGACCAGATCGGTGCCGGGCATGTTGCGCCGCGCCTTGGCGACCATGTCCACGATCACTTGCGTTTGCGCGGCCAGATGTTCAGGTGTTTCAACCACGGGCAACTGCAGCTGCACCATGCCCAGTCCGACACCCTGAGGTGATTTGTTCAACCCGCCTAAACCGTTCATTGTCGTGTTCCTCTACTGGCCTGTGTGAGTGAATGATTCGTCATTTGGTGATGCTCAGCTCGGCCGGGGCCCCGCTGAGCAGGCGATGCGGTGAGCTGGTGATGATCAGTATGATCAAGGTGAGCAGATAGGGCGCTGCATAGAAAAGGTGGTAGCCACTGGATATGCCCACAGACTGCAAGGCTGGTCCTATCGCACCGGCGCTGCCGAACAGCAAGGCCGCACCGAAGCAGTACAAGGGTTTCCAGCGGGCGAATATCACCAGTGCCACGGCCATCAGGCCCTGTCCGGAAGAGATTCCCTCATTCCAGCTGCCGGGGTAGTACAGCGACAGATAGGAACCACCAATACCGGCGAGGGCGCCGCCAGCGAGCGTGGAGATGACGCGTACTCTGTTGGGATGGACCCCCATGGCCCGAGCCGCCGCTGTGCTGTCTCCGACAACACGCACGTAGAGGCCGGCTCGTGTGTTGCGAAGTACCCAGTCAAGAACGATGGCGGCAAAAAGACCGAGAAAGAACAGGGCGTTGATATCCAGGGCTGCCTGCAACTGGGGAATATCCGACCAGGCACCCAACGGGATGGACGGCAGGTCGGGCGCAACCGGCTGTACATAGCTTTTGCCGAAGTAGAAGGCGAGGCCCATGCCCATCAGCATCATGGCAATGCCCACGGCGATGTCGTTGACCTTCGGCAATGAACAGATCAGTCCGTGCAAGAGGCCGAACAGCGCGCCACAGAGTGCAGCGACCAGCACTCCCAGCCACGGAGAGCCGGTCTCGAAGGCCACGGCGTAGGCCGAGATGGCCCCGCAGACGAGTGTGCCTTCCAGACCCAGGTTGATACGTCCACTGCGTTCAGTCAGGCACTCTCCAAGGCTGACGAACAGAAAGGGTGTGGAGACACGAATGGCGCCGCCGAGCATGGCCAATGGTACGCCCCAGTAACCCAGATCGACTTCACTCATGCGGGATTCCCCTGTTGGACGGTGGATATCTCGCCTTCGGCAGGCAGAGGCTGCCAGCGCTCAGGCGTGAATACCCGGAATCGTCCGTAGAGCGTTTCACTGCTGAGAATGGCGAGAAACACGATGCCTTGCAGCACGAGGACGGTGGCATCGGGTAGATCCATGCGTCGCTGCACCAGCCCGTTGGAAGCCTCGAATCCTGCCAGCATGATGGCAACCGGGATGATGGCCAATGGGTTCTGACGAGCCAGAAAGGCCACCAGGATGCCACTGTATCCAATGCCCGATACCAGTGAGGCATTGGCGGCTCCATGAATGGCCGCTACTTCAAACGCACCGGCCAGCCCTGCACACGCCCCTGCCATGGCGGTGACGATGATGATCATGCGACCGACAGGCAAGCCTTGCAGTTGCGCCGCGCGTACATTGCTGCCCGCGATGCGTGCCCCGAATCCCCAGGTCGTCCGATCAATCAACAGCCAGGCGGCGATGCAGCAGATCAGCGCAGCCAGCAGCCCCCAATGCACCTCGAGCCCGGGTATCTGCCCGACGCGCTGCCAGTCCGTCAGTGGTGCCGTGGAGGGCTTGTTCAGGCTGTTCGGGTCCCGCATGGGCCCTTCCACCAGATGGTTCATCAGCGCAATGGCGATGTAGGTCATCAATAGACTGGCGATGGTTTCGTTGACACCTCGCCAGTGGCGCAGGACGCCGATGGCGCCTATCCAGGCTGCCCCGACAAGAGCACTGGCAATGAACATCAGGGCAAGCGAAAGCACCATGCCCGGCGCTGTACCGGCTTGCTGCGTCAGCACCGCCACCTGGGCACAGGCCAGACCACTGATGACAATGGCCCCCTCGCCACCGATGACGACAAGGCCCAGGCGAGCAGGCAGGGCGACGCAAAGTGCTGCCAGCAGCAGGGGCGCGGTTCGGACCAGCGTGTTCTGCCATGAAAAGGCAGACCCGAATCCGGCCTTGTAGACCAGGGAGTAATACTCGGCCGGTGACTTGCCTTGCAGGGCAAGAAACAGAGCGAACAGCAGAAAACCGGCCAGCAGTGCCCCCACGGGTATGAGCAGAGCTTCCGAATGGCGCGCCAGAGGTGTGGCCCATGACGGTCTGTGCCAGGGAATGCTCAACGGCCCGTACCTGCTTCAGTCTTTGGCTGCACGATGATGACTCGTCAGTGCTTTCTGCCTATGACGTCGAGCCGATCACGCCTTCCACCAGATAATCCATGCTCTCGAGTGCCACGTCCGATTCCTCGAAGGATTCACCCGCGGAAGCGATCACATTGCCTTCATTGTCGTTCAGTGGGCCTTTGATGGCGGCGAAGCCACCCTTCATGATTTCCGCGCGTGTTGCTTCGAACTGGTTTCGGGCGGTATCACTGACGGCGGGGCCCAGATCGCTCATCTTCACGAAGCCCTCGGCCAGTCCACCGCGAACAAAGTTGTCTATCGAGCCGCCTTCCTGCACAGTCTTGATCATGCCGGTGTACACATTGGCCCAGTTCCATTCGGCACCGGTCAGGTATTTCTCCGGCGCCAGAGGACTCTGGTCAGCGTGATAGCCGCAGACATAGGCGCCGCGCCCAGCGGCTGTCTCGACAACCACCTTGGGACCATCGACGTGGCAGGTGATGACGTCGGCGCCCTGGTCAATCAGTGCATTGGTGGCCTCGGCTTCGCGTACTGCCATGGACCACTCGCCGGTAAAGATGACCTGACAGGTAATGCCTGGATCGACACTGCGCGCGCCGAGAAGGAATGAGTTGATGTTGAGCAGTACCTGCGGAATCGGCTTGGCGGCAACGAAACCGATCTTCTTCGTCTTGCTGGCATGGCCGGCGACAACGCCATTGAGGTACTGGCCCATGCCGATATAGCCAAAGTAGGAGCCAACGTTATCGGGATGCACGCCTTCCTGCCACAGTCCACCGCAATGCTGGAAACGCAAGTCTGGGTATTGGGGGGCGATGCTCAGAATGTGGGGATCGAAATACCCGAAGGAGGTGGGAAACAGCAATGTGGTGCCATCGAAGTTGATCATGCTTTCCATGGTCTTCTGCACGTCGATGGATTCCGGCACGCTTTCCTCTTCCACGACACTGACGCCAGACATGGCCTTGACCGCTGCTGCACCCTCGGCGTGGGCCTGGTTATAGCCAAAGTCGTCTTTCGGACCGACGTAGATGAAGCCGATGTTCAGATCAGCTGCCAGAACCGACTGATTGAACAAACCGGTGCCCAGTGTGATCCCGCCAGCGGCGCCAACCGCCGTCTTCAGGAATCCTCTTCGTGTGCTCGTGATCTTGCGCATGCTGTCGTCCGCCTGTTGTGATGGATGAGCGATGTTGCCGCGGACACGATCTTTTCATCTGCCATGGCAACGTTGGTACGCAGTCATCCTATCCACAGTGGCCTGAGAGCATCGCTGCTATTTTTGATACGGGTAGGTGCAAAAAAAGGAACACAGCCTGTTGCTGTTCATCGAATGAGACACGATGTCGACCTGTGAAAACCGGCTCGTCGCCGGGCATTCAATCCCGCAAATCGTCTTCCAGCGATCCGTATCGCTCTTCCATTGCCGAGTAGAGCTGGGCGGCGAATCGGGATGAGGCTACCGGTAGCATCCGGCCCTTTTTCTGGCCCAGATACAGGCGACCCATGGGCATGTCCCTGCGTGCCACGGGGCGGTGTGCAGCCTGTTCGCTGCGGCTACCGTCCAGGCCGATGGGTATCTGGAATCCGACTGAATCATTATGCAGTACGTAGTGTCTGATCAGCTCGAAGGATTCCGTCTCCAGGGCGGGCGTCAGTGTTCTGCGAATCTTCTTTGCACCGATCTCCAGCAGATTGCGCACACCATATTCCAGTGCAGGCAGAATACAGGGGAATGTCATGCATTCTCTGAGGCGCAATTCCGCTGCCTGGCTCAGCGGGTGATCAGCCCTGAAAACGGCATGAACGGGCTGCGGAACGGCCTGTATGACCTCGAAATCAACCATGTGAACCGGCTCGAATACCAGCGCCAGATCGCTCTCGAAATTCGTCAGATCACGCTCGGCTTGTTGCCGATCACGCACGTTGATCGAAAACGTGACGCCCGGATGCTGGGCCTGGTAGAGCGATATCTGTTCAGGCAGAAAATAGGGAAGCAGCGCTTGCGAGCAGGCAATCGACACATGGCCGCGACGTAGACCGGAAAGATCAGCCACCTGAGACTGCACACGTGCCAGATCGCTCATCTGAGCACGAATATGCTGCATCAGCAGTTCGCCAGCGGGATTCAGTCGCATACCGCGTGGCAGACGCTCGAACAACTCATAACCGAACTCGGATTCGAATCCCTGAATGCGTCTGTTCAGGGCCGATGCCGTGATATTCATGTCTTCCGCAGCCTTGCGGATGGATCCGGCTCGCACGACAGCCTCGATCATTTCAAAGGTCTTGAAGTGCTTCACAGGCGATGGTGTCCGATTACGGGTAAGGTTTCTGACCTCCTCATGGTAGCAACTGCGTACAACGGAGGAACGTACCCTATTGGCAGAATTCGGCATTCACCGCGGCTGATCGCTGCTGCCTGCGAACTGCCCGGTATTTCCGGGTATACCCTGAGATACGGAAAAGCTCAGAGGCTGTATCAGTTCTGATGACCCTGACAGGATCCCCGAGCTCAAGCGTCCTGCCAGGTAGACTTCCGGCTTTGAGTCCCATCTGTCGAGGCAAAATTTGCCACTTACAGAACGCCACCCGATTGAAGTTCGTGAAGAAGTCTGTCGACGACACTCCGATGAAAGGCATCGACGTGCTCGTCAGGTTGCTGCGAATTGATTCTGTCGGCCAGCGGGTCTGGCGCATGAATGTTCGAGCCTGACATCTCCTCCAGCATGGCATGCCCACAGAAGGGTACATAGACTTCGGAATACCCGCCTTCGTGCGCTGCAACCAGACGGCCATCGGTGATATCCATGATCTGGCGAGTCATGCATCGATACGTGTCGGCAGAGCACATCATGCGTGCCAGCGGATCGAAGCCTGCTGCATCGAAACCACAGGCAATGATCACCACGTCGGCACCGTACTGCTGAAGCTTGGGTATCACAAGCCGTTCCATGGCATCCAGGTAGGCCTTGTGTCCGCAGCCCGGAGGCAGCGGGATGTTCATGTTGCAGCCCTTGCCGGCACCCGTGCCCACGGTATCGGTCTTGCCGGTGTCCGGAGGGTAGCAGCGGTCCTGGTGCAGGGAGATGCTCAGCACATCGTCGCGCTCCAGAAAGATCGCTTCGGTGCCGTTGCCATGGTGCACATCCCAGTCGACTACAGCGAAGCGGCTGGCCAGCCCCAGAGCGCGCGCCCGCTCGATTGCAATGGCTATATTGGCCAGCAGGCAGAAACCATTGGGGTAATCAGGCAGGCAGTGATGCCCCGGTGGCCGTGATAGCGCATAGGCATTGCGAGCCTCACCGCGCAGCACGCTGTCAAGGGCCTGGCAGACGAGCCCGGCCGACAGGGCCGCGATCTCGAAGGCACCGGGTCCGAAGGGTGTGCGCAGCCCCAGTTCGCCGCCCCCGTTATCCGACATGTCCTTGAAAGCGTCGAGGTAGTGCGCCGGATGAACGCGGCTCAGGTCTTCCAGAGAGGCAGGCCTTGCACTCATCAATGCCAGTTCAGCGGAGAGGCCGGTGACATCCATCAGATTCTTCAATCGGCGTTTGGTCTCGGGAGCTTCGGGCAGGCCACCGGACACCATGGGTTGTACCAGGCCGCCGACCGGCGCCAGCAGCGCGTAGTTGCCTCCGAAGTGCCAGAAACACTTCTCATCCCAGACGAATGCTGTCTTGTTGTTCATTGACGTGCTGTCTCTAGCGGCCCTTGGCTAACAGTACACTAGTCAGAAGTCGAGTGTCTGTCGAGCGCATGAGACGGAGGCCAGGTGAGACAGTCCGCCGGTCATTGATGCCGGTCGGTTCGATATGCCAAGCATGGCTATCGTTCATGGGGCTCGATTTGCGCGTCCTGCGAGCAGGCAAGGCGCTTCGGATCGATCATCGGTCGCTGGAACGCATTGGCGCTATTCAGTCTCTGGAAGGAGCCGTCATACCCGGCTCAGGCGGCATCGAAATCCGCAGCGATACGCATGTCCCTCAGCGGTCTCACCAGATCGATGGAACGCTGATAGTTGGCGTGTTGCTTGAACGCCTTCAGCTGCTCATCGGATTCAAACTCCCCGTAGACCACGAAGTCGGGTTTGCTCTGGGAAATCGGATCGTCTCGCGTGTTCACACCCACTTCGAAATGCAGGCAATCCGGAATGTCCTTCAGCAGCGAAAGTCCGTCGTAGATGCTCTGCAAGTCTTCCCGGCGCTTGGCGGTGAAGAATACGATGTGCCTGATCATTGAATGTGCCCTTGATACCACGGTAAACGCCCGGTGCTCAGCAGCTGAACCAGGCAGCGCGCAGTTTACCAGTGGCTCGCCCGGTTTAGAGAAAACCGGGGAATCGTGCTGCATGCCGGAGCGATCGGGCTGGCGGGCGATGCCAATCCGGCGTTGAATGTACCGCTACCATCATTGCCGGTGACCTCTACCGCTGGTTCAGGCGGCCTTTCTGTTCGCCTCGTCTGCGTCCTGCAGAGGCGCAGGCCGGCCCAGCAGGAAGCCTTGTAATTCATCGCAGCCGAGCTTGCGAAGCGCTGCTCGCTGTGCTTCGGTTTCGACACCTTCTGCATTGACGCGCATACCCAGTGAATGGGCCAGCGAGATGATCGAGGCGACAACCAGCGATACCTTGCCTTCATCTTCCAGTTCGCTGACAAAGGCGCGGTCGATCTTGACCTTGTCGAATGGGAAGCGCCACAGATAGGAAAGACTGGAATAGCCGGTACCAAAGTCATCCATGGCGACCCTCACGCCCAGACGGCTCAGACGTTCAAGGCTGTCGAGTACCTTTTCCGGATCGCTGATCAACAAGGACTCGGTGATCTCGATCTCAAGCCGTTCGGGGGGGAGACCCGTCGATTCAAGTGCGCTGGAAACGACATCGACGACGTCTTCTGCATCCGCGTGGAACTGGGCAGCAGAGAGGTTGACGGCGACTCGCGCCCCATTGGTCCACTGCGCAGCATCATGACAGGCCTGTTCGATTGCCCACGTGCCCAGAGATTCTATTTCTCCACACTCCTCAGCCAGCGGAATGAATACCGAAGGCGGGATATTGCCTCTGACCGGGTGTTGCCAGCGCATCAAAGCTTCGTAGCCCACTGCTGATGTACTGCTGGAGGCATCGAACAGGGGCTGATAATGCAAACTGAGCCCCTTGTCGACCAGTGCGGTGCGAAGGTCGATGCTCAGCAAGCGCCGCTCCTCCAGTTCACGATCCAGAGCCTCATCGTAGAAGCTGAAACGACCACGACCTGACGTCTTGGAGCGATACATCGCCAGGTCTGCCTTGTGCAGGAGATCATGGATCTCGATTGCATCGATGCCGAAGCACGCGGCGCCGACGCTTGCACCGCAGGGTACCCGGCTGCCGGAAAGATCCATGGGCTTTGCCAATGCTTCCACAATGCGACGGCCGTGATTTTCGACGTCTCGGGTGTCGTGCACTGTCGACTGGAGAATGGCGAACTCGTCGCCCCCCAGACGCGCCAGGACATCGCCCGGTTGGTGCAGCGAGGTCAGGCGAGACGCCACCTCACGCAGCACCTCATCACCGGCAGAGTGGCCCAGGGTATCGTTGACTTCCTTGAAGCGGTCGATGTCGATGCAATGCACGGCAAACCCTTCGCCGGAGACTTCCGCGGCTCGTGCGGTGGCGACGAGCACGGTCTCGAAGCTGGCGCGATTCAGGGCGCCGGACAGGACATCGTGTTCTGCCAGGTAGCGGATTTTCTCCTCGTCGCGCCGACGATCTGCCTGGCGTTGCCGAGCTTGCCAGGCAAGCCCCAGCCCGCCCAGCAACAACAGACCGATGACGGTAAAGGCAACCTTGGCAAATGCAGAGGCGATGCGCTGTTGACGAGCGCTCTGGTCGACATAGACCTCGATGACCCCAAGGATGCCTTCCGGTCCTTTCAGCGGCACGTAGGCCTCGGAGTACAAATCCGGTCGGTTCGGCTTTTCGCGACCATCTCCCAATTCGATATAGTTCTCGCCGCCCAGGACAATATCACTGACATAGTCATTCGTGCCGGCGTGTTGCTGCGTATCGATTTTTGCAGTGCCTGCAGCAGCCAGGGGATCGAGCGAGTCGATATCGTCGGATGTCAGCAGCAAGTACCCCTTGGCATTGAACAGCTTGTAGCGAAACACATCGCCCAGGCGTGTATTGCGCTGCAGGGCGACGCGAGCCTGGTAGCTCAGTTGCTGCTCGGAGAACAGTCTCTCGAGGTCGGGCACTGTCTGGGCAATGAAATCTGCATATTGCAGAGCTGTGTGCTCCGCATCCTGGGCCAGAAGTCGCTTTTCGGTTCTGTCCATGCCGTACAGGGCAGCGGCTATCAGCAAGGCAGCTGCGCCTGCCCATACAGGAACAGACCACCAGAGAGAGCGCGGCTGCACGCTGGCCTTGAGTGATTTTCCGGTGCCATAGAGGCTGGCAAGCGCCAGACGCATTTTGTTACCCATGCGGGGCTATCGGCTCTCGGGGCTGTGAGCTTGAGCTCCCGAAGGGCGAGCCGCCAGGCAGCCATCCGCGTTGTTGCTCGCACTCGAGGTATGCCCGATAGCTTTTCGAGCTCGCGCCTAGCGGCTGGCTGCGTGGCGACTCGCTGAATGAACGCTTTGTGTGAAACAGTACACTAGATTGCCAACAGCCTCTTCTTCAGTTTCTTGTTCGAGAGGGTTCTGGTATAGCTTTCGAAGCTGACGACCTTTCGCTTCCGCTGCTTTTCCTCTGGCCAGTGATTCAGGACACGCTCGACGTGAAGCAGGAACAGGATCGTCTTGCGTTTCTTCTTGCTGCAGGGGCGCTGCATCGATACCTGCATCCTGAACTGTTCATCCAGTTTGCCGAGAACGCCTGCTTCTTCAAAGGCTTCAAGCAGGGCAACACGCCGATTGCTCAGGTTCTTTTCAAGCTTGCCGGTAGGAATGATCCAGGCCGAATGCACGCGGCTGGTGATCAGATAGATTTTGCGCTTCCTTTTCCGCTTCTTTCCTTTCGTCATCAGAACAGGGAGTACAGCGACTCGCCTGTCAAGCTTCTGATGCTTCTTACCCACGGTCTGGCTTGCCCGCCATGGCCAGCTGGGCATTCTTGTATCGCTTGTCGCCGGTTACCTCGGCGCCGGCGAACCAGGGAGGTGTCCAGGCATGTGCCTGTTCCTCTGACTCGAACTCGGTTTCGAGAACCATCAGTGGTTCGAGCTCTCCCTGATAGACGTCCAGTTCCAGTTGGTGTCCATCGAGAGTGAACGTGCTGCGGGCCTTCGCCAGTTGCATGCCTTTGGTCAGGGGCCACAGGGCCTCGAACATCGCTTCACTGATGAGGATTTCGTGTTCTTCCCGCCGCAGACCCGAGCCCTTTTTCTCGGTCAGGAAGCAAAGATCGCCCTTGCGCCGAACTCTCACTTCCCGCTCCGACTCACGGATAAGGTAGCCCTGTTGAATCTGTTCCACCAGGGCTTGCTCCAGCTCGGCCCCGGGGAGTTCATTCACCAGAAACTTGCGCTCTATCTCTATTGCCATGCCAGTGCTCCCGGGTCAGCAGCTACAGGTGCTTTCTTGAAATTTCATCCCACAGCTTTCTGTAGGAATCGTTGGCGGTGGTCGACCGGGCAAACAGGTCGACCGGGGCCTTGTGTTGTCCCATCTTTTCGATGTCCGATGAGTAGGGCACCGTGGCTTTCAGGAAAACCTTGCGTCGTGTGGACATGGCTTCCATGGTGGACTTGTGCAGGGATTTCTGTGCCTGAACCATGGAGAAGAACGGAACGATCTTCTTCAGCGGGTACTTGTTCTCCTGAAAGAAGCGAACCAGTTGATCAAACGTGCGTTCCGACAGGGTGGTCGGGATGACCGGTACCAGCACCACATCCGATGCCGTGAATATCGACTCGGACAGGAAGCTGATGGAGGGCGGGCAGTCGAGGATCACCAGGTCATATTCCTTCCTGAATCCCTTCAGCAGCCGCTTCAGGCGATTCTCGCGTTTCTTGAGATCACTAAGCATGGAGTCGAAATTGCGAAAACTCAGATGCGCAGGGATGACATCCAGATTCTCGAAATCGCTGGCCTTGATGTTCTTGACAAGGCTCTTGTAGGCCTTGAAGAAGCGCTCTCCCCACTTCTTGGATGAGGGCTTGACGCGAAAGTAGAACGAGGAGGCACCCTGCGGATCAAGATCGATCAGCAAGGTCCGCTTGCCGGCTTTCGCGGCAAAATAGGCCAGATTGACCGCCGTGGCGGTTTTCCCCACGCCACCCTTCATGCTGTAGCAGGCGATGACTTTCATCGGGATTCTCCACGGTTTTTCGTGCCGAAGGCCAGTTCTATCTGCAAGGCCATGTCCTTGGTGAAGAAGCGTGCCAGTGCAGCCTCCACCTGTCGGCGTGATTCGATCTGCCTGATATGCAGTACGGCAATGAGTCCGCTCAGCGCTTTCGTCATCTCTATCTGTGCCTCGTCCTCGAAACCGCTCAGAAAATCGATCTGCACGCAGTAGTCATTGAAGTCGCCAAGCGTGACCTGCAGTTGCTTGAGGTTCTTCAGCAATCTGGCCGTCCGTTTTTTCGGGAGCAGTTCGATGAAGAACTCGATCAGGTAACGCAGTTTCTTGAATTCCTTGCGAATGTCATGCACCTGTTCGTCGTCCGAGTCTGCATGCAGCT
Source organism: uncultured Granulosicoccus sp. (assembly GCA_947492525.1). Classification (GTDB taxonomy): domain Bacteria; phylum Pseudomonadota; class Gammaproteobacteria; order Granulosicoccales; family Granulosicoccaceae; genus Granulosicoccus. The sequence goes on along the minus strand of CANLNQ010000001.1, from coordinate 238,463 downwards.
GCGCACTCATGGACTCGATCTTCCTGAAGCGCTTGATCAGCAGGGATCTGGCAACGCCCTGTATGGGCTTTCTGGACAGCGGGCACAGGTAGGCGGGCGTCTCTGACAGCTCGCTCCTGCAATCACTGATGTCATTCTGAAACTGCTTCGATGCAAGGTAGCGGGCCAGTCGGTTCTTCTCCAGTTGCCGCTTCTTTTCCACCTGCACATACAGTTCATCAAGACCCTGAGCGTGGCTATCAGGCAGCATGTCCTGATAGTGCTTCTTGTCCAGCAGAAAGACGTCGAGATCGCGCAATCGGCTGGTCTTGCCGGCAATGCCGGACAGTCGCGGTGCCACGGATTCCACGCTCTGGGCAGGCAGCGCTTTCTTCAGCAGACTGATCAGGGACCTCAGCTTGCGCACACTGACCCGAAACTGATGCAGAAAAACCGTATCGGTGTCGGCAATGATGCCATCGACGTGAGTTACCGCGTGGTCGATCATGCCGGTAGCCATGGTACGCACGGCAAGCTCTGTCGGCATATCCGGTAGTAGCTGCACTTCTTTCTGTGCTTCCCGTTGTCCTGTCTCCGGGCACTGCCGGACCAGCATTGCCTTCAAACCGAAGTCCGGTATTTCCTGGTCCAGCAGTGGCTTCAACAGCTTTCTGGCCTTCTGAGCTTCCTTGCGGTAACCACGCAGCTCCTGCAAGCTCAGGTAGTACTGACTGTCATCGCCCACGACTGATTGTGAAATCCGGCCTCTGGCGACGATCTTCTCGTCGTCGTTGCGCAATGCGAAGGGTGTGTCGATCAAGGTCAGAGAGGCAATGGGCATGAAGGCGCGCAAGCCGATCCTCTTCTTCAGAAGATCCTTGACCTCGCCGTCGGGCAAGTCCCACCAGAACTTCGCTTTGGCCGGCGCTCGCACCTCACCGACCACATCGCGGCCGTGGAGGAGTTTCAGTCTGCCCTTGTCGACACGACACAACATCAGGTCGGCACCCCACAGATCGGCATCGAAATCGTCGTGAATCGTCAGGTCCGAGGTCACGGCCGGATCGATCTCGACGCGAAATCCGGCTTCCAGTACCGATGCAAGCTCGCTGTCTTCAAGCGCATTCTTCAGTAGCCAGGTCTTTTCCAGTGCTGGATTCATTTCTTTGTCTTTTTCTGCTTCTTGGGTGAGTTCAGATACTCTTCAACCAGACGCTCCAGAATGACTTGCACGCTGCTGTCTTCTTCGATTGCCCGGATCTTCAGGGCCTTGAGCATGCTGCTCTCCAGGCGCAAGGATGTGTTTTTCTTGCTGGGTTGATCCTTACTCACGGTACCGGCCTTCGTCAACGCGACGCACTATCGTGAAGCAAATACACGATGACGTCAAGACGTCATGTTTGATTGCAGAGGTCGGCGAGCAGGTGGGAGCGGGACTTCAGGTCGGAGAACGCGCAACCGTGACGGCATTGATTACCGAGACTTCAGAGGGGTGGGAGCAGAACACCTCTGCGAACCGTTGCAACGCGGTGGTTTGTTGAAGGTACGCAGAGGCTTGCGTTTCTAGCGGGTGAAGCTCAGGCTGAACGTGACGGGTACCATCGCCGGGATGTGCAGAAGACCGGCCAGTTCGGCAAGCTTGCCGAGCCCGCCCTGAAGTTCGAACGAGGCTGCGTCGATCAGCAAGGGTTCTTCTGTTGTCACCATGACCGTGGAGGCATCGCCTGCGACCATGACAGGCACCGTGTACATCATCTGCTTGCCGTGCATGTCGACGGTGAGCTCGAGATCCATTGTCTGGTTGCCGCTGGCCAATGCGGTATCCGGCACCTGAGCGGTGATCGTGGCTTCGGGGTAGCGATCGGTTTCGAACAGGTACTCGCCCATGCGTTCGTTACGTATGTCGATACCGGTCTGTATGGCGGCCAGATCGATCGTGACGGAAGCCTTGCCACTATCGTCTACATTGCCGGAGAGCGAGTCGAACGTGAAGATTTCGGCAACGCTGGATTTTCCATCGGCAAGAACCTTGGTGGAGACGATATTGACCTTCGACTGGCTGCCATCGACATCCAGTGCCAGGGCATTGAAGCTGCTGCCGATCAATGCAAGTGCCAATACGGGTGCGGTGAAATTCCTGATGTACATGCGATGTTTCTCCCTGAGTGTCTGGCGATGAACTGACATTGTAGTCATCTGGGCGTCGGACACGTAGCGTCCTGTTCAGTTCCCTGCGTCGTTCTCGCCAGACAAGGGGAAACCGGAAGCCTGCAAGGCCGGCTTCCGGTCTTCGTCGGCTATTGATCGCTCAGATAGCGTTCGACGGCTGCCGACCGACTGGCAGCGTGGGCCTTGAGTTCGCTGATGGCTGCGCTGAAGGCACTGCTGTCATCCAGGAAGGAATAACCAGGCCGTTCGGTTGTGGCCCAGGGAGAGACCAGCGACGAATAGTTGTCGTATGTCGCCTGGAGGCTGCTGGTTTCGAAAGCGTTCGATATCACGTCCGCTACCAGGATGTCATAGCGGGCTTTGTAGGTTTCGTCAGCGTAGATCCTGGCGATCAGTGGCCACTGTTCGTTGTCGAGGTTAGAAAAATCCAGCGCCAGCGATCCACCCCATTTGCCCTCCTGCAGGGCTTCGTTGTTATCCCACGGTATCCAGGTCAGCTTGCCCGTATCCGGGTCATTGTAGAGGTAGTAGTTGTGAATCATCCGGCCATAGGTATCCCAGTTCTGGATGATGCCGTTGACAGCGAGGTAAGTCAGAAAACCGTCAACGTCGAAGACCGCTTCCAGATTTTCACGCCACAGGGCGGGGTCGGTCGTGGCAGTATCGTCGTGCAGGGCTGAGAACAGGGCTTCGATGTCGGACCAGTCCTCGTCATCCTCATTGGTCTTCTTCTCGAAGTCTTCCGGATCGAAGGTGCCTTCCGCGAAATTTGCGCTGCCATCTTCGGGCTTGTACAGATTGCCGTCATCGCTGGAGAACTGCGTATCCAGTACTGAGCCATCGACCTCTTCTACCAGGGTATAAAGCCCGAAGTACTCCGGCCCATTGCCATGATCGACATACAGGGTGTAGAAGGCGGTATGAGAAACCGGGACGCCGGCAGCTCTGAATACATCCGAGGCCACCTTTTCACGCAGCTCCGAGTGGTCGTCGTAATTGTTCTTCAAGCTGAATTTCTTGAAGCCGTAGAAGCGCTGATTGTCGATCTGCGGATAATCATCTTCGTACTCGTCGAAGTCCATCTTGAAGGACAGCTTCAGTATTCCGGCTTGCCAGCTCGATTGCAGTGAAGAATTACCCTTGAAGCGCACGCCGACGCGGTACCACTGCTTGCCGTTGTAGAACACCTCGGCCGGTACGAAGATGGGGTCCTCGTCGCTGCCTGCCAGAGTCAAGGCGTCATCAGCCTGGGTGGGTGGGCCGGCTTGACCGCCAGCGGGCGGTGCGCCGTCTCCTCGCGGCGCGTCGTCGCCGCCAGGTGTCGAAGAGATGGCGCCGAATTCACCGTATAGCGTTGTCATGTCATCGAGCATGTTCTGCCAGCGCTCTTCGGTGATGACAAGATCCAGGCGTTTTACCTGCGTGTCGTCGAAGACTTCGTCGAAGTTCGGGTCGACATCCTTGCTGTGGGTTTCCTCCGTCCAGTCTGTTGCCTCGAAATCGGCGTCCAGTACGATGTCAGCGTTGCCCTCCACCTCTGACAATTCCGATGAGTCCGTAGTGGGATCGACTTGCGGTGTCGTGGAGTCGCTGTCGCTGCAGGCACTCAGCAGGAGCAGCGAACCGAATACAAGGGCAGGCAGAACAGACAGGTGGCAGGGTTTCTGTCGAGCCGCGCTCTGGTGTTTTCTCGTCAATATCATGTGATCAGGATGGTGTCGTGAGCCAGGCACTGAAGCAGGCTCGGATTGAAGGTGTGAAAGACAACGGCGTGAAGGCATAAGCCATGCCCTTGTCTGCCCTCGATGACCTCCTGCGGCGAGCTTGCTGGATCTTTCCTTATTTCGTGGCAATCAACCTTCCGTTACCGATGCCACCGGGCTTGATCATTCCCTGTTCAGGGCGTCCAGCGGGTCCAGGCGCGAGGCGGCTCTGGCGGGTAGGAAGCCGAAGGTGATTCCGATCAGTGTGGCCGACAGGAAAGCCACGGCAATGGCCGTGTTGGAGAACACCAGATTGGCGCTTTCGTTCAACATGCTGACTGCATATCCCGCTGAAAGGGCGAGTAGTACGCCGAGGATGCCGCCAATCAGACAGACCAGAACCGCTTCGATCAGAAACTGGGCAATGATGTCCGACTGGCGAGCACCAATGGCCATACGCACGCCGATCTCGCGGGTGCGTTCGGTTACCGAGACCAGCATGATGTTCATGACACCGATACCGCCAACCAGCAGTGATATCACCGCGATGGCCGCCACCAGCAAGGTCAGGGTCTGCGTGGTCGAGGTGATCGTGGAGCGGATCGTATCGCTGTTGACCAGAAAGAAGTCCTTGCTGCCATGCTGTGTCGTCAACAGCGCGGTGATTTCGTTCTGGGCCGTGCTTGTGTCGTACTCATCGGCCACGCGAACTTCGATGCTGTCGAGAAAGCTTTGCCCGGAAACCCGTGCCATGGCGGTGGTGTAGGGGATCCAGACACGCAGGGATGACGGGCCGAAGGTTGCCCCCGAGGAGCTGGCAACACCGATTATGCGCACCGGTACGCGTCCCAGCATCAGAACTTCACCGATCGGATCGCTGCCGTCGGTGAAGAAGGTGTCACGCGTATCTTCATCGATCACGGCCACCTGTTCCAGCGCCTCGACATGTCGGGGACCGAATACCGTGCCGGCGACAGTGTTGTAGTTATGGACCTGAAAGTAGTCACCACTGACACCGTTGATCTGCGCGGTGGCCTCGACATTGCGGTAGATCACCGAGACAGAGTTGGAAACGGCGGGGGACACGCTGTCGGCAAACTCCTGTCGGGCAAGAAGATCGGTATCGGCAGACACCAGCGTTTCGGTACGTTGTGCATCTCGCTGTCCAAAGCCGCTGCCGGGGCGTACCGTGATGGTGTTGGTGCCCAGTGAGCTGATGTTCTGCAGGACGGTTTCCTGGCTGCCTGTGCCCAGAGCAACCACCAGCACCACGGATGCAATACCGATGATGATGCCCAGCATGGTCAGCAGGGAGCGGACACGGTGTGCGGTCAGGGCCTTGACGGACATGGCCAGCGCTTCTCCAAACCGTGAGAACAGACTGCCGTCACGTGTTTCCGAATGTTGCGTTGAGGCGGGTTTGCCTTGTCCTGCCGGTTCTGGCTCTGCCTTGTCCCGAGTATCCGAGATGATACGTCCGTCGCTGATCTCGATGGTGCGGTGGGCGTGCGCGGCCACAGTCGGGTCGTGGGTGACCATGACGATGGTGTGCCCCTGCCGATTCAGCTCAAGCAGCAGCTCGATCATCTCGGCACTGCTTTTGCTGTCGAGCGCGCCAGTTGGCTCGTCGGCGAGAATCACTTCGCCACCGTTCATCAGGGCACGGGCAACAGAGACCCGTTGTTGTTGTCCGCCGGAGAGTTCCGAGGGGCGATGGTCCAGTCTGTCGGCCATGCCCAGTTGGGCAAGCAGTTCGGCAGCGCGTTGCTGGCGTTCACCGCGATTGACTCCCGAGTAGATGGCAGGCACTTCCACATTACCGATGGCGTCGAGGTCTGGCAGCAGCTGATAGCGCTGGAAAATGAAACCGAAGTGTTCCCGGCGCAATCGGGCCAGCGCTGCCGCATCCAGTTCGCCGACATCCTGACCGTCAAACAGGTACTGTCCTGCGCTGGGTCGGTCCAGACAACCCAGGATATTCATCAGCGTCGATTTTCCGGAGCCTGAAGCACCGATGATGGCCACCAGCTCACCGGCCCGGATATCGATATCCACATCCCGCAGTACGGTGATGTTCTCCTCGCCGGCCCGAAAGCTTCGGCAGAGACCACGTGCCCGGATGAGTATGTCAGACATGTCAGAGGCCCATGGGAGGCATGCGCATGCGTGGCTCATTGCCCGAATCCGGACCGTCGGCTGATGCCGATCCGGTGATCACCAGCTCGCCTTCATCGAGCCCGGAGAGAACTGCAACCCTGACGTCATTGTCGAGGCCGACTGTCACGTCCTTCACGGTGCGCTCATCACTAGCGGGATCGTATACTTCCACCGTCGTGCGTCCCTGAGGCCCAGCCCGTAGGGCCGCGGCCGGAATGGTGAGCACATTGTCTGCGCTGTCGAGAATGATCGACACCTGCGTGGTCATGCCGATGCGCAGCAAATGCTGTGGATTATCGACTTCCAGCAAGGCGTTGTAATAGACCGCTTCGTCGGAAGAGATGGTGTCGCTGGTCTCGATTTCCGATGGCGCCGGTTCCACCTCACGAACCTCTGCGTGAAATTCCCTGTCTTGCTCACCCAGTATCGTGAAAGTGACGGCCTGACCGGGTTGTACCCGGACGATATCCGCTTCGGATATCTCCGTCTTGACGAGCATGGTATCCAGTTCGGCGATCTTGACGAGGGTCGGTGTGCTTTGCGAGGCATTCACGGTTTGTCCCTCGTCGACCACGATGGCCACTACCGTGCCGGATATCGGTGCATGAATGCTGGTTCTTTCCAGCGCGATCTGCATGTTCGAGACACTGACTTCGGCGCTGGAAAGCTGTGCCTGCAGTGCCTCCAGTTCGGCCTCGTACACGGCCACGTTCATTCGGGCGGCTTCCACGTCTTCCGTGGAGGTGAAGTTGCTGCTCAGCAATTCCTCCTCCCGCTCCAGATCATGTCTGGATTGAGACAGGCGGGCGCGAGTGGCAGCAATCTGCGCCTCGATGTTGGCCAGAGCTGCCTTTGCCTGCAGTACGGCGTTTTGCTGGTCCTGTGAGTCGATCTGCGCAATCAGATCGCCTTCGTCCACCGATTGTCCGAGTCTGACTGCCAGTGTTTCGATCTGTCCTGACACGCGTGCACCGACGCTGACCAGTTGATTGGCCTCGATGATCCCGGTGGCCAGCACGGTGTCCTGCACGGTATCGCGAGTGACTCTGCTTGTTGCCGGTGGAGGGGTGTCCTGCGTGCCGGTAAAGGACTTCCAGGCCACGAAGGCGACGACCAGCAGAGCAATCGGGATCAGGTAACGAGGTAGGCGAGGTAGGTGCATCTTTCTGGTTTTCATTCCGTGAACAAGGTGCTCGGAAACAATCCTGTATAGCCGTTGATTGCTGGATCAGCCATTCGCACAATTCGGCATTGCCGTGGTGCGATCTCTGTATCCAGCACTGCGTGCACTCAGTGTGGTGCGTGATGGACAGGCGCTGGCGCATGACCGCCCGGGGCCCGTGGTGGTATCAATGGGCAGGCACTCAGTTGGCTGACGATCAGCAGAGTCACGATTGCCTGGCAGCTGCGTTTGATGGTCCGTTTACTCATGACAGTCTCCATGGGAAATTCTGCCATCCAATATGCGGTAGTTTATCGACGCGTAAAGGCCGGGCAGGGCCTGTCGTGGCGTTGCCTATTTTTTTCCTTATTTCGTGATGAAGGGACGCGCTACGCCACCCTTGCGGCATGAGCTGGAGGCAAGCGTTCGACCGTCATTCCTTCGGGGGTGGTACTCACCTGGTTTTCAACTGGCCTCTTGCAGCAACTCATCCCGGGCAGGGTCGATTCCACTGCGTTGCCTGCCGGCCGATGCGTTCAGATGCCACCAGATAAGCTCCGAGATACACGGCGCTTCAGGACTGCTGTGAGGGCCTTCGGGGCCACCTAGCCAACCATGAGGAAAGCCCGGCGTATCCAGCCTGAGTAGTCGAGCTTGATTGCCGCTGGTGTAGCCTGTCAGAGTCCACGGCACACCGGATGCATCGCCCTCGATCTGCCATTGCCTCGCACCGGTATCAAGGCCGGCGACTTCCCGCCAGCTCTGCTCCAGATTATCCGTTGCCTTGTCAGACACCACCTGATCACCGTCCGAATGAATGATGAGCAGATTGGGAGGTGCCGCTCCGCCCAGGTTCTTTCGGGTTGCCGAGCACAGACGCTGCAGAGAATGGTAACGGGCCATGGAAAAGGCGGACCCCCTGACAGCGGAGGGGCTTTCACCGTAGGCGAGCCCCGCCACGCTGGCGCCACCGGCAAACCTGTCCGGGTGAGCGACGAGGCAATTGACAGCCATGGCCCCACCTGAGGACAGGCCGCAGACATAAAGCCGGGATTGATCCAGAGCGAAATCGCGCTTGACCTGCTCCACGATACGCCAGATATCCTCGACCTCGCCACGCCCGCGGGTGCGGTGTGCCTTGATCCACCAGCCCCAGCATTCGCGCACGCGATAACCCGAGTAGCTGGTGACGTAGGGGTAGAGGACGAGAAACTGCTCGCGGTCTGCCAGAGAGTCGACGCCTGCGATCAGCTGTATGTCTTCGTGTGTCTGATGACAACCGTGCAGCACGACAAGCAATGCACTGGGTTTGTCGGGATTGAAACCCTTCGGGACATACAGACGGTAGTTGCGGTCGCGAGAATGTGGATTGCTGCCGGCGGGCAAGGTCGAATCCAGGCTGATTCCTTGCGGGGGAATGACCGGGTGCCGGTCCAGCATTCCAGCCAGGTCATTGGCGGTAGATGTCGGATTCATGGTGTAGCCTCAATCGGTGATCGACTTGTCTGTGGCTTCTCGCAGATTCGCTTCCTGGCGAACGAAACACTTTGACGTACTGCAGCCAACCAGAATCGAGCGTAGGTACTTCGCCGAGTGAATGCAACTGTTGCAGTGCATTAAAAAGGATGGTTTTCGTGGAGTTTGAAGTATTTTTCAGGTTGTGTTTTTCAATTAAAACAAGAGCTTGATAACATTTTGTGAGCAATTGTTAATACGATGGCGAGAGAGTTAGATGTGTTGCATTGCATACTTTTTCACATTGTGGAGATCTGTAGGCGCTGCACGGTTCGGAGCCTGCCAGCCTTGTTTCGCACGAGCGCGCAAAAAAAAGCCCCGAACCCCCGACGATGAAGTATCGCCGGGGGCCGGGGCATCAGCCAGCTGCTTGTTCTACAGACTCGCCAGAAGGCGATCCTGCCGATTCAGCCGATCGGAAGCTTACTTGTAAGAAGCAGCAACGCTTTCGGTGGCTTCCTTCACTTTGCTTGAGACTTGCTTGGCAAGGTCAGCGTATTCAGAAGCACGAGTGTTCATCAGCTCGACGAGTGCCTTGGCTTCAGCAGCCTGTGCAGTGGCAACTTCTGTCAGGTCCTTGCCTGAAGCTGTCAGGTGTACCTGCTTGGTAGTGGACTCCAGTACATCGCCGGCAACTGCGTAGTTCTTGCGAGCCAGTTGCTCGACTGCATCAGCAGCAACCACTGCGAAAGCGCGCATTGGCTCGATGGCGCGAGCTTGCATTTCCATCATTTGCTTGACTTGGTCGTTCATGGTTTCAGTAATGTTGTTCATGGCTTTATTCCCTGTGAAGATGTGGAGGTGTTGTACGTCTTGATGGGAAGGATTATAGGGACGGATGTTTTGCAGTGCAACATGAAAAGCGATATTTCTGCAAGGAATCGGGAGTCCTTTTTATTTCTCATATAAATCAATGAGTTGAAATGTTCACAAGCCATGTGATCTTTTGGAAAACTGGTCTGGAGCGTGTTTTATCCCTCTTTATAATGCATTGCACCAATCCGATAGGCGGGTCGGGTGGGGCGGGGAGCCTCCTGGGTGGCAGCGCAGCCCGGCTCAGCCCGATTGCACTGCGTGACTGTCAATGAGTAGATCAATCTCATCATCGGTGAAGCCGGCCTCTGCCAACACCTCTCGGCTGTGTTCGCCGAGCAGCGGTGCGGCGCGCCGGATACTGCCTGGCGTACCATGGAACTTCACGGGCGAGCCCAGCGTCTTGACCTGTCCTGCGCGTGGGTGATCCACCTCCACGATCATCTCTCGCGCAAGCGCTTGTGGGTCCTGGTGCATCTGCAGGATGTCGAGAATCGGTCCTGCAGGAATACCCGCCCCGTTCAGCAAGCTGACCCATTCATCGGTCTTGCGTTGGCGGAAGTAGACTTCCAGCTCTGCAACCAGCTCACGCCTGTTCTGCATCCTCAAGGGGTTGCTGGAAAAGCGCGCATCATCATTCAGATGCCTGGCATCGATGACTGCCAGCATGCGTTCCCAATTCGCCTGATTGGCTGCCCCCAGATTCATCCAGCCATCTTGCGTGGCGATCGCCTGGTAGGGGGCGTTCAAGGGGTGCGCGGATCCGAGTGGCTCAGGTGCCTGTGCCGTGGCGAAGGCGATGGCCGATTGCCAGAAGGTGTGGGTTATGCCGGCTTCGAACAGCGAGGTATCGACCCGTTGGCCCAGACCGGTCTGCAGTTTCGAGGCGTAGGCGGCACAGACCCCCATGGCAGCCAGAATGCCTGCCGTGATGTCGGTGATCGGTGGTCCGGCTTTCACGGGTGGTCTGCCTGGCCCTTCGCCGGTGATCGACATCAGGCCGGACTTGCCTTGTGCAATCAGATCGAAGCCACCCCGTTCCCGGTAGGGGCCTGTACGCCCGAACCCTGAAATCTCGCAATAGATCAAGCCCGGGTTCAATGCCCTGAGCGTCTCGTAGTCGAGCCCGAGTCTGCTCATGGTGTCGTGACGGTAGTTCTCGATCACGACGTCGGCCTGTTCAAGCAGCTTTTTCAAGACGCGTTTGCCCTCTGCCTGCTTCAGGTCCAGTGCGATTCCTCGCTTGTTGCGATTCATCATCATGTAAGCGGCGGACTCGCCTTGTATGTCCGGTGGCAGAAATCGCCGGCTGTCATCTCCGCCCCCGGTTTTCTCCACCTTGATGACGTCGGCCCCCATGTCGGCCAGCAGCAAACCGCAAGCCGGTCCGGCCATGATGTGTGCCAGCTCGATCACCTTCATGCCGCACAGCGGTCCCGTACTCTGATCCGGCTTGCTCGCGTCAGACACCATTCATTGTCCTCGCCATTGTGGTCGCCGTTTGGCCAGAAAGGCCTCCATGCCTTCGCGGAAGTCCTCACTGGTGTAGCACTGCACGATCAGGTCATCGTCATCGATGTCGGCGGCATGCTGCCGCAAACGACGCAAGCCTTCCTTGGAGGCTGCCATCGTCAACGGTGCGTGTTGCTGCATCCGGCTGGCCAGCTCCTTGGCCCGACTCATCGGGTCGCTGACACATTCGTTGATCAACAGGCAGGACAGAGCCTCGTCCTTGCCGATGAGTCTGGCGCTCAGCAGAATGTCCCGGGTTCTTGGTGCGCCGAGCAGCTCCACCAGTCTTGACAGATTGCCCACTGACAGACAGTTGCCCAGCGTACGAGCGATCGGGAAACCGAACTGGATATCCGAGCTGGCAACGCGAAGATCGCAGCAGGCGGCAATGGCCGCTCCACCGCCGGTGCAGGCGCCTCGAATGGCGGCGATGGTTGGTACGGGTACCGCTTCCAGCAGGCCCAGCACACGGTCCATGGTGCGTTCATAGTTCAGCGCATCTTCCGCCGTGGCGAAGTGGCGGAACTGGGCAATGTCGGTGCCGGCAGCAAATGCCTTTTCACCTGCTCCGGTGATGATCAGGGCCTTGACGTCGACAGACCTGTCGCTGACGCCTTCGCACAGCGATGCCAGTTGTTCGTACATGCCGAAGGTCAGGGCGTTACGGGCGCCCGGTCGGTTGAAGGTGATGATGCCGACACCATCCTGCAGATCGAACAGCAGTTCATCGTCGTCGTTCATGGGCAGCTCGAGCAGTGGTCATGTTCAGGAGAGCGGGTTGATGGATGTGTCAGCTGTACGTGACAGCTGCTCAGCCGTAGAAATAGTCGACCAGGAACATCGGTATCGCCGGTATGTAGGTACACATGAACAGCACGACCAGCAGCACGGCCACGAAGTAGACATTGACCTTGGATACATCCCAGATATTGGCCTTGGCGATGGAGCAGGATGTGATGAGCACCGAGGCGACCGGTGGAGTCTGTTGGCCGATGGCCAGGTTCAATGTCACGATGAGACCAAAATGCACGGGATCGATTCCGGCCAGCTCGATCAGTGGCACGACGATGGGTACCACCAGAATGATGGCAGCTACCGAGTGAAGGAAGAAGCCGATGACCAGAAAGAAGATGTTCAGAATGAACAGGATGACGTACTTGTTGCTGGTCATGTCCATCATTGCCTGAGCCAGGTCCTGAGGCACCTGTGCTCGGGTCAGATAGCCGCCCATCAGTACCGAGGCGGCCACCAGCAGCATGACGACCGCTGTCTGTATGCCCCCTTCGATCATCGCCTGGCGCAGTCGTTTCAGGTTCACCTCCCGGTAGTAGATACCGAGCCCCATGGATACCAGTACTGCAAGTCCGGCAGCTTCGGTTGCGGTGACATAGCCGCCGAATATGCCTCCCAGGATGATGACCGGTAGCAGGAAGGTCGGCAGAGCCTCCTTGAAGGTTTCCTTGACGCGACGGGTATTGAAGGATTCTTCGGTAGGCAGGTTGTACTTGCAGGCAAAGGCATACGCCACACCCATGAGTCCGGCAGCGCCAAGCAGTCCCGGTACCACACCGGCCACGAACAATTGCTCGATACTGGCGTTGGCAGATACGCCATACACGATCATGGGGATGGAGGGCGGAATGATGATGGCAAGGGAGGCCGATGATGAGGTGATGGAAGCCGCCAGCGGGCCGGAGTAACCGCGCTTCTTCATCTGCGGAATCATCACCGACCCCAGCGCGGCGACATCGGCCACGGCCGAACCGGATATCTCGGCAAAGAACAGAGAGACACCGATGTTGACCATGCCCAGGCCGCCACGTACGAAGCCGATCAGAGCGGCCACGAAGTTGATCAGCTTGTCCGTGATGCCGCCGGCGTTCATGATGGCTCCGGCGAGGACGAACATGGGGATGGCGATCAATGAGAATTTGGTGGATCCGTCGTACATGTCCAGTGCAACGGTGACCAGGGAGCCGACGCCTTCCGAGATGACCAGACCGAAGATGGCGGCGACCGCCAGTGCCACGGCAATCGGTACGTTGATGCAGATCAGCAGCACCAGAACGATGAATATGCCCAGAACGATCATGTGCGTTGCATCTCCGCTTCGATTTCCGCCTCGATTTCGGCATGCTCCGCAGACACACCGGAACCGACCATGCGCAGATAGGCCGGTGCGCTGATCAGTTCGCAGAGAATGAACAGCACGGCGCCTACCGGAATGACTGACTGGGTAAGCTGAACCGGTACCCAGCGCAGGCTGACAAGCGTATCGCCCTCGAGTACCAGCAATACCTGCCAGCCGGCCCAGGCGAGCAGGACGAAAAAGCCCAGAAACACCAGCTCGGCAAACACGGCTGCGTACATTCTTGCCGGCATGGGGATGGCCAGCAGCACGCTGTCAAAGCCGATGTGCTTGCGTTTCAGCACTGCCAATGCACCACCGTAGTAGGTGATCCAGGCCAGGGTGATGCTGGCGACCTCGTCGTACCAGGACAGAGACGCATCGAACTTTCGGTAGACGACGGAGATGATGACAATGGCGGTCAGGCCAACCATCAGCAGCATGAGGAACCACTCGAGCAGGCGCTCGAGGACGTGGGAAAATCGATTCACTGGAACTCCTCTCAACGGGGCGACTGATCGCTGTGCCGTGTGTCCGGCACAGCGACGTCAGGTGCTTCGGCATTGCTGCCGGATTGCAGGTCGAGTCGTGACTACCTGGCCAGAGACTGCACGGTGCTGATCAGTTCGGCGCCGCCTTCAACCGAGTTGGCAAACTCTTCGTAGATCGGTGCGGATGAATCGATGAACGCCTGCTTGTCGGCTTCGTTGACCTCCACATTGGCATCCTTGAGGTTCTGCAGCAGCTCGGTTTCCAGTTGAGCGGCGATGGTGTACACCGCATCCTGTGATTCCTCCGCAGCCGCGATCAGATCGCTCTGGATATCGTCGGGTAGCTTGGCAAAGCTCTTGGCGGAGGTAAGCACATAGGCCGGGGTGTAGACATGGCCCGTGATGGACAGATACTTCTGCACTTCCTGGAACTTGGATGACCAGATCTGCGCATAGGGGTTTTCCTGCCCGTCGATGACACCGGTCTTGAGAGCCGTGAACACTTCCGAGAGCGCCATGGGGGTAGGGTTGGCGCCATACAGCTGGAACATCTTCACGCGCCATTCGCCATTGGGGGTGCGCAGCTTGATGCCCTTGAGGTCCTCTGGTGTCGAGATAGGGCGTGTGTTGTTGGTGATGTGACGAAAGCCATTCTCGAAGTAGCCGAGTATCCGGTAGCCTTTGCTCTCTGCCGCGGCGCCGAACACACTCTCACCCATTTCTGCCTGGATGGCTTTCATGTGTTCGCGAGACTGCACGATGTAGGGCATTTCGAAGACACCGAATTCATCGGCCACCGACGACATGATGGAGGAGGGGAGTGCGAACATGATCTGTCCCAGCTTCAGCTTCTGCAAGAGCTCCTTGTCCTTGCCAAGCTGAGAAGAGCCGAAGGCCTGTACCTCGGCTCGATCGCCCAGCCTTGCATTGGCATTCTTCACGAATTCATCCACTGAGGCTTCGAACAGGGAGCCGGGGTTGCCGACGTGCCCGAACTTCAGGATCAGTTTCTCTGCCGATGCCTGGCCAGCTGCCAGGGAAAGCGCTGCGCCAAGCAAAATGGCGGTTGCCTGTCTTTTCATGGTGACTTTACTCCTCGTTGAATCTGTCGCACATGCGACGAAAACCAGACCTGCAGGCGAACTGATGTCGCCTTTTGCAGGATCTAGCTGGTTGATTTGAGGTAATCCAGTGCGGTCTGGGTGCCGCCACCTTCGTGCGGTGTCTGCGACAGATGCAGGCCCATCTCGATGCCGCCGAGCGTCCCCAGCAGCATCACGTCATTGAAGTCGCCGAGATGGCCGATGCGGAAGACCTTGCCTTGCACCTTCGACAAACCATTGCCCAGCGAGGTATTGCAGTGTTCGAGAATGATCGAACGCAAGGCATCGGCATCGGTGCCATCGGGCACTCTGACCGCAGTGAGCACCGGTGAATATTCCTCGTCGACGGTGCATTGAACCTCCAGACCCCAGGCGTTGACGGCAGCCCGTGTGGCGGCCGCGTGCCGCTTGTGTCTGGCGAATATAGTGTCAAGGCCTTCCTCGTGCAGCATGTCGATGGCTTCGGCCAGTCCGTACAGAAGATTGGTGGCAGGTGTGTACGGGAAGTAACCGCGCTGGTTGGCTTCGATCATGTCGCGCCATTGCCAGTAGGCATTGGGCAGCGTGGCTTTGGCGTTGGCTGCAAGGGCTTTTTCGCTGACGGCATTGAAGGAGAGACCTGGCGGTAGCATCAGGCCTTTCTGAGAGCCTGATACCGCAACGTCGACACCCCATTCATCAAAACGGAAGTCTGCCGAGCCCAGCCCTGAGATGGTATCGACCATCAACAGCGCAGGGTGCCCGACGGCATCGATGGCCGCCCGTATTCTGTCGATCTGCGAGGTGCAACCCGTTGATGTTTCGTTGTGTACCACACACACCGCCTTGATGCTGTGATCGCTGTCTTCGCGCAGGGCCTCTTCGATGAGCTCAGGATCCGCGGCGCGTCGCCAGTCGGTTTCTATCAATTGCGGTTGCAGGCCGAGTTTCAGGGCCAGCTGCTGCCACAGGTAGGCGAAATGACCGGTCTCGATCATCAACAGTCTGTCCCCTGGGCTGAGCGTGTTGACCAGGGCGGCTTCCCAGGCGCCGGTACCCGATGAGGGGTAGATGACGACCGGTTGTTCGGTCTTGAAGATGCTCTGGATGCCGCTGAGCACCCGGTTGCCAAGATCGGCGAAGCCGGGCCCCCGGTGATCGATGACCGGCATGGCGATGGCCTGCAGAATGCGGTCCGGGACGGCGCTGGGGCCGGGGATCTGAAGGAAGTGACGGCCGGGCTGACGCATACGGTGGGGCTCCACAAGCAGTTGCTTAATTTGCATTTTGCATTCATTATTAATTTATTTTCCAGCACAATGCAATGAATTCTTCTGCTCATCCAGAATTTCTGCGTCGACTCAAGGCGGAAATGGCCGGCGCGGTGTCGGGTGATATCTTCACGCGTGGCCGTTATGCCACCGATGCCTCCATCTACCAGATGATGCCGGCGGCGGTGGCCATACCGCGAGACGTGGAGGATGTCCGTACGGCTCTGGCGCTGGCACGAGAGTTCGAGGTGCCGATGACGCCGCGAGGTGGCGGTACGTCCCAGTGCGGTCAGACGGTCAACACCGGCCTCATTCTGGATAACTCGCGCCATCTGAATGCACTGCTCGAGCTGGACGTCGACGCGCGGCGCTGTGTGGTGCAGCCGGGGATCGTGCTGGATGATCTCAACCGTCTGCTGAAGCCTCATGGCTTGTGGTTTCCGGTTGATGTGTCGACAGCTTCGCGCGCCACCATTGGCGGTATGGCGGCCAATAATTCCTGCGGTCAGCGCTCCATTCACTACGGCACCATGCGCCAAAACGTACAGGCGATCGATGCCATACTGCCTTCCGGTGAGTCGTTTCGTTTCGCCGAGGTGCCCGCATCGCTCGGTGGCATGGGCGGTAGCCAGCGAACACTCATTGAAGCGTTGTTGCGTCTCGGCGCGAGCGAGGCAGAGACCATCCGGGCGAGATTTCCGTCCGTGTTACGACGCGTGGGTGGGTACAACATCGATGCGCTGATGCCGCATGAGCAGGGCGAAGATGGAAGCCTGCGTGCCAGGGAGCATTACCGTCTGGCTGATCTGCTGGTTGGTTCCGAAGGTACGCTGGCCTACTCCACGGCCATCGAGCTCAAGTTGTGGCCTTTGCCGGAACAGCGGGTGCTGGGTGTCTGTCATTTTCCGGGCTTCTATGAAGCCATGGATGCCACGCAGCATCTGGTGGAGTTGGG
This sequence comes from uncultured Granulosicoccus sp., assembly GCA_947492525.1. Taxonomy (GTDB): domain Bacteria; phylum Pseudomonadota; class Gammaproteobacteria; order Granulosicoccales; family Granulosicoccaceae; genus Granulosicoccus. The sequence goes on along the minus strand of CANLNQ010000001.1, from coordinate 221,526 downwards.
TCCGCACGCCGTGGAACTGGTGGACAATACAATGGTGGCGCTGGCTCGTGATATCGATCTCTATCGCTCGTCGGTGGCCGAGTTCGTTCGTGGGGATCCGGCGGCGCTGCTGATCGTGGAATTTGCCTTTGACAGTGAAGCCGAGAATATCCGTCACTTGCAGCTGTTGCATGAACGCATGGCGGATCTCGGTTTCACCTGGAAGGGCAAGGGCAGAAACTGGGGCGGTGTGGTCGATGCGGTCGACCCTGCCTTGCAGACGCGTATCGGGGAAGTCAGGAAAGCGGGCCTGAACATCATGATGTCCATGAAGGAAGAGGGCAAGCCGGTATCCTTCGTCGAGGATTGTGCGGTGGACTTGCCGGATCTGGCCGAGTACACCGCCGAGTTGACCGAAGTATTCAACCGGCACGGCACCCCCGGCACCTGGTATGCGCACGCATCAGTGGGCTGCCTGCATGTCAGGCCGGTGCTGAACATGAAGCTGGAGAAGGACGCCGATACCATGCGCGAGATTGCCGAGGAGGCCTTCGATCTTGTACTGAAATACAAGGGTTCCCACTCGGGCGAACACGGTGATGGCATATCCCGTTCGGAGTTTCACACAAAGATGTTTGGCGAACGCATGGTAGATGCCTTCGCTCGAGTCAAGCAGCACTTCGATCCGGACAATCTGTTCAACCCCGGCAAGATCGTCAATGCCCCGCGCATGAATGACCGGAACCTGTTCCGCTTTCCTCCGGGCTACCGCATGATCGAGATCAGGCAGGAACTGGATTGGTCTGCCTGGCCCGGTGCCAGTGGCGGCTTGCAGGGCGCCATAGAAATGTGCAACAACAACGGTGCCTGCCGCAAGACTCAGGGTGGTGTGATGTGCCCCTCCTATCGCGTTACGCGTGATGAACAGCATGTGACACGCGGGCGAGCCAATACACTGCGCCTGGCCATGTCCGGACAACTGGGGGAGGAGGCCATGAGTTCCGATGCCATGCAGGAAACGATGAAATTGTGCGTATCGTGCAAGGCCTGCAAGCGTGAATGCCCTACAGGTGTGGACATGGCGAAGATGAAGATGGAAGTCATGGCTGCCCGCGCGAGGAAGCACGGTCATACCCTGCATCAACGCCTCGTCGCGCATCTGCCTCGTTATGCAGCTCTGGCATCGCGCTTGCGCGCTGTGGTGAATCTGCGTAATACCCTGCCGGGTGTTGCCGCCATGACCGAGTCCCTGACGGGTTTCTCCGCGCGCCGCAGATTGCCCGTCTGGGCTGGACAACCCTTTCTCGAGAGTGAGTCTGTCGGCGATGGCAGCAAGGAGCTTGTGCTGCTGGCCGACACCTTCAACACCTGGTTCGAGCCCGATAACCTGAGAGCCGCCAGAGTGGTTCTGCAGGCCGCCGGCTACCGTGTTCATCTGGCTCGGCTGCCCGGTCAGCGCAAACTGTGCTGCGGTAGAACCTATCTGGCAACCGGCATGCTGGAGCAGGCTCGAGAGGAGGCGCAGCGCATGATCGATGCCTTGCTGCCATGGGTGAAGAAGGGCGTGCCGGTCGTCGGCCTGGAGCCCAGTTGTCTGCTCACCTTGCGAGATGAGTACAAGGCTCTGCTACCCGGTGCGGATACTGATCTGCTGGCTGACAATGCCTTGTTGCTCGAAGAGCTGATCATCAGGGATCATGCGGCCGGTACGCTGAAGTGGACACTGGCGGCGCCCGCGAGCCGGGTACTGGTGCATGGTCACTGTCATCAGAAAGCACTGGGTGCCTTCAGTGCGGTGCAGCAGACTCTGGCGCTGATTCCGGACATGAATGTGGACGTGATCGACTCCAGTTGCTGCGGCATGGCGGGTGCCTTCGGTTATGGGCGAGATACCAGTACTGTGTCCATGGACATGGCAGAACTGAGTCTCTTGCCGGCAGTGCGTCAGGCCGAGGCCGATACGCTGATCGTGGCGGATGGTACTTCCTGCCGGCATCAGATATCGGACGGAGCGAGCCGTGACGCCATTCACGTTGTGCAGATACTGGCCATGGCCCTGCGTCGTGCGGAGACTTCGCATGGCATTGACTGATCCGCTTTCGGGATACAATGAGCGACCCCTTGTCAGGAGTTCATCATGAGTGCGCTGGATCAAGTTGGTTCGATCAGCCGACCGTCGTTGCACGAGGAGTTGACCGATCGTCTGCGAAGCATGATCGTCGAAGGTGTGTTGACGGCTGGCGAAAAGGTCCCGGAGCGTGCGCTGTGCGAAAAGCTGGGCGTCTCCCGAACCCCCATGCGTGAGGCGCTCAAGGTGCTGGCTTCGGATGGTCTGCTGACGCTGGAGCCCAATCGTGGCGCGCGTGTTCGAGCCATCACGGTACAGGAACTGGAAGAGGTGTTCCCGTTGATGGGAGCCTTCGAGTCTCTGGCGGGTGAGCTGGCATGTGCCCAGATCAGCGATGCCCAGATCAAGGAACTGAAGCGCGTGCATGAGAAGATGCTGACTCGATACGAGGCATCGGATATGCCCGGATATTTCAAGCACAACCAGCGCATTCACGAACTGATCATGGAAGCGGCCGGCAACAGAACGCTGATCACGATGTACAACTCTCTGGCGGTACGTGTCAGGCAGGCCCGGTATCTGGCCAATATGAGCGCCGAGCGCTGGAAGCAGGCTGTGGATGAGCATGAGTCGATCATTCAGGCGCTGGAGGCGCGCGACGGCAAGGCGCTTTCCGCCATACTGAAGAAGCATCTCGAGAACAAGTTTGCAGCCGTCAGGCAATGGATTGAAGATCAGGAGCCGTAGCCGTTCGGCGCAATCACTCTGTCACCCCGGGACCCTGCCGCTGGCAGGATCCTGTTCGTCAATCTGTAGAGGAGTATCTTGTGGAATTATCGTTGGCCAGTGCCAAGCGCATTATCGAAGCTGCTTTCGTTGAGCAGAAAAAGCAGGGCTTCAAGCCCATGTCCGTTACTGTTCTGGGGGCGGGCGGCGCACTCAAGGCCAGTGAAAGCCAGGATGGCACCAGTCAGCTACGACCGAAGATTTCCCACGGAAAGGCCTATGGTGCGTTTTCTCTCGGTCTGGGCTCGCGTGCCCTGTTCGAGCGCGCCAAGGTGGAGCCTTTCTTCATCCAGGCGATGAACTCCCTGTGTGATGGGGCTCTGGTGCCTGTTCCCGGTGGTGTACTCATACGCAGCCAGGAGGGTGAATTGATAGGCGCTGTGGGTATCACCGGAGACACCTCCGACAACGATGAACAGTGCGCAGTGGTGGGTATCGAGGCGGCTGGGTTCATCGCCGATACAGGCGCCAACTGAGGTTCGGGCCGGGCAGGCATGGCAGCCAAGCGGTGTGCTCGGCTGCTTCTTGCCCTGACGGTTCCTGTTCTCAGCGGTCGGCGAACATATCCCGAAAATAGAACACGATGGCGGCACGTTTCCATTCACCCGAGTAGGGTTCCACCCTGCCATTGCTGTTGCCATCAATCCAGAAATCGCCGCCCTTGGATATGTCAACGAAGCCGACCTGCGTGCCGTTGCGCCACACCTCGCCATTGTCTTCCAGGCTGCCCAACTGATTGCCACGAAGCCAGACTTCGCCATTGGTTTCGATGGAACCGGCATCGTTTCCGCGTACCCAGACTCTGCCATCCGTGGTGATCGAGCCGATATCGGCGCCGTCGACAACCACGGTGCCCTTGCGTGAGATCGAGCCGATATGACTACCCCGATAGTAGAGAGTCTGCTCGATACCCTGCAGGAATTCAGGTCGTCGCGCCTTCTGCTTCTTCGGCATGGCGGCCAGCTCCAGGGCGGTCTTTTCTGCCTGCTGACGCATGTTCGAAAAGCGCCTTGCTGCCGACTCGATGACGGCCTCAGATTCCCGGAGCGATGCCTCCACCCTGTCGGGAAAGTGCTTGGCGAGTAGCGCCAGCTCTTGTGTCGCAGCCATACCCGCTGTCAACCGCCGCTGATTGTCGTCGCCATTGTCTCCATGGGCGAAGTTGTAGATACGCATCTCATCCTCGTCGGGTATCGCCAGAATCCTCTCTGCCAGCATATGTGCATCCCGCACAGTGCTCTGGCGTACATTGACCTGTCTGCCAATCCGCTCGTTGATCTGCTGTTGAAAACTGCCTGTTATCCAGCGTCTGACCCGGTCGGCATTCTGTGGGTCCACGGACCCGGAATCGAGGGTCTCAAGGTCTGCCTGCAACTGGCTGCCACGCAGGGCCTGCAATGACGCTGCCCAGGCATTCAGCTGTTCGCTATCTGGCGCGTCAGGCAGAGCCGGCAGTGCGTCGTTGCGATACCGTGCCAGTATGTCATCGCCGTTGGACGAGGCAAGCCTGCTTGCATCGTTTTCACCTTGCATGGTTGACTGCGACTGCGACTGCGACTGCGACTGCGACTGGTTCTGGTTCTGGTTCTGGTTCTGGTTCTGGTTCTGGTTCTGGGCTTGCGCCCGGCCCTGCTGCCATTGCTGAGCGGTCTCAACCATCGTCTGTCGCAAGGCATTCCACTGCTGTGTGGCGGGTGTGTAGTCGGGGTGTTGCGTCGATGAGGTACTTCTGAGCAATTCAGCGGCCTTGGTCAGTTTTTCGCTCAGCACGTTGTAACGGCTGACATCGCCGGCCTGCAGGGACGAAAGGCCTTCGTCGATTTCCACCAGCAGGCGATTGGCCATGTTGAGTCTGGCATCCATTTCGGCAGCGATGCTCAATGTGCTGCCTGTCAGAATTGCCAGAAACAGTACCGTGCTCAGGGTAACTCGGCTTGTAAGCTGCAACATGGAGCAGGGCTCTCGTGAAATGATGATAAATCTTACTCCAGCGCCGGTAAATCGATGCGGGGATTCCCGGTAATTGATACCTTCGTCGACAATCACGCTGCCACCGATGAGCAAGATCACGGATCGTGCCGGGACAATCCCGATTGTCGGCGCACCGGCATGGTTGTCACGGCAAGCCGCCGGAGTTGCGAAATCTCCTGCGTCAAGCGATTGAATGAACCTTTACTCGGTGGGCAGTCGTACACTGCTCATCAGGACAACAGCTTCGAGGACGAACGGTGCAGAAACTGACTGAGCAAGCTCTCTATATCAATGGCCGCCATATCGACTCGACATCCGGGAAGAGTTTCGAAACGGTCAATCCGGCGACCGGTGAAGTACTGTGCCGAATACAGCAGGCGGCGCAGGCCGATGTCGACAGAGCGGTAGCATCGGCGCACACCGGCCAGCGCATCTGGGCAGCCATGAGCGCGGTGGAGCGTTCTCGCATCATGCACCGTGCGGTCGCCTTGCTGCGCGAACGCAACGATGAACTGGCTCACCTGGAAACACTGGATACCGGCAAGCCATTGTCCGAGACCGAGGCCGTCGATATCGCTTCCGGTGCGGACGCTCTGGAGTATTACGCCGGTCTTGCACAGGCGGTTGAGGGTGAACAGATCCCCTTGAACGAAACCGCCTTTGCCTATACGCGACGTGAGCCTCTGGGCGTCTGCGCCGGTATCGGTGCCTGGAATTACCCGATACAGATTGCCTGCTGGAAGTCGGCGCCGGCACTGGCCTGCGGGAATGCCATGGTGTTCAAACCCAGCGAGGTAACACCACTGAGCGCCATGAAGCTTGCCGAGATCTTTACCGAGGCGGGGCTTCCTGATGGCGTATTCAATGTAGTGCAGGGTGATGGCAGCGTCGGCGCCATGCTGACCGCTCATGCGGGCATCGACAAGGTTTCCTTCACCGGCGAGGTGGGCACGGGCAAGAAGGTGGCCGCGGCAGCTGCCACCTCCTCACTCAAGGATGTAACAGTGGAACTGGGCGGCAAGTCGCCGCTGATCATCTTCGAGGATGCGGATCTGGAAAAAGCCGTGTCTGCGGCCTTGATGGCCAATTTCTACAGTACCGGGCAGATCTGCACCAACGGTACCCGCGTTTTCGTGCATCAATCCATCAAGGCTGCCTTCGAACAGAGACTGATCGAACGTGTTGCCGCAATTCGTATGGGAGATCCGCTGAATCCTGCGACCAATTTCGGTCCATTGGTCAGTTTCCAGCATCTGGAAAAGGTGCTCGGCTATCTTGAAATCGGCAAGATCGAAGGTGCGCATCTCCTGGCCGGAGGCGGGCGGGCGGAAGGGCCGGCATTTGCCAAGGGGGCGTACGTGGAGCCAACGGTATTCACCGATTGCACGGATGACATGGCGATTGTCCGCGAGGAGATCTTTGGGCCAGTCATGGCCATACTGAGCTTCGAGAATGAAGAGGAAGTGATTCGTCGTGCCAACGATACGCATTTCGGTCTGGCCGCCGGCGTGTTTACCGAAGGGCTGCGTCGGGCTCACCGAGTGGTGCAGCAATTGGAAGCCGGAATCTGCTGGATCAACAGCTACAACCTGTCACCGGTGGAGATGCCGGTAGGCGGATACAAGCAGTCTGGCGTCGGTCGCGAAAACGGTTTGGCCACGCTGAATCACTACACGCAGGTCAAGAGCGTGTATGTGGAATTGGGCGACGTGGAATCATCGTTCGACTGATCGTCCCGTCGTGCCTGCCGATGCCTTTGACGGCCTGACTATCAATACAAGTCCGGTTGTTCTTTGTTCAGCTATGGTTGAACGTCAGCCTGCACCCTGCAGCTGACGTTCGAAAAAGCGCCAGATCAGACGGGAAACATCGGGGCCCTGGGCGTCGCTGAAGCGTTGCTTGTCGTCGCCACCGCTCCAGCTATGACCCAGTTCCCTGATTTCATTCAGGCTGACGACGACTCGCCTGCCCACTCGGTAATCGGTCACCGTATTGGTGTATCGCTTGCCGCGTTGCACCGTGCGGGGTTTGCCTTCTCTGGCACCCAGCGCACTGGCCCAGAGTTGCGCGGCATTGTGCGCATTCTTGACAGCGACAACACGATCCTTGCGCCCATGTACCACCAGTAGTGGTGGCCAGGTGCGTGGACCGCTGGACGTCGCCGAGCGGTGCAGCCCGCCCATGGCCGTCACTGCCGATGCCGCCGAGCGGGCACTGCCCGGTGGCACGCCGGAGTGCATGGCAACGGCTCTAAACCGCTCAGGGTGTTTGCTGGCGAGTAGTGCTGCCATGCTGGCACCGGCCGAGAAACCGGCTATAGCCACCGATTTACGGTCCACCGGGTAGAACAGGCAGACTTGATTGATCGCGGCCATCAATGTCGATGCTTCCGCATTCGCCTGACCACTCTTCGTGTCGTACCAGTTCCAGCAGCCCTGCGGGTTGAAGCGCATGTCCTGCTCCGGGTAGAGCAGCAGCGCGCGCTCACGCACTGCGATGGCGTTCATGCGTGTACTGCTGGCAAAGTTGCGGGCGTTCTGGCTGCAACCGTGCAGCATCACCAGCAAGGGCAGGCGCTCGCCTATTGCCACGCCGTGCGGGCGAAACAGGTAATACCGACGCATTCCACCGGCGCCGACCGCATGTCCCTTGATCCAGGTGCCGGCACCTGGTGGAGGTCTGGACTGCGCCTCCACGGTTTTCGTTGCATGCTTGAGCGCCTGGGAGCCGGCCTGCATGGATAGCTGTGTCATTGTCTTCATCAGCCGGCGTGTTGCCGCTGCGGGATCGGCCTTGGCTCGCCGACGGCTCATCGATCATCCCCGTATCCATGCCGGCCTGTGTCGGTATTCATCAGTGGATCCCAGGCGCAGTCTGTGCCGCTACGTAACTGCTGTCATGAAAGGCCATGTTGATGATGTTTCAAAGCTCGTCAGCGGGAATACTCTACTCCAATACCGGGTTGTCGACCGGCAGGTGAACATTACGCTCGGAGACGAGATTCAGGCCGCTGGAGCACCTACACTCGGTTGACGGCATACGCAGAATCGATCGTGAACCCCTGGGGCTTGTTTGGCCCACCCTTCAATGGAGTCAGGCATGAAAATCGGTATCGTCGGAACCGGCATGGTCGGTAGTACAGCAGCCTACGCAATTGCAGCCACCGGCGTAGCCTCCTCACTGGTGTTGATTGATCACAATCCGGAGCTGGCCTCCGCGCAAGCGGCAGACATTGCCGATGCGGTTCCCTTCATCGGTGCCGTGTCAGTGCGTTCCGGAAACTATGACGATCTGAAGGGCGCTGTCATGGTGGTCATCGCCGCAGGCGTTGCACAGAAACCCGGCGAATCACGCCTGGAACTGCTGGGACGCAACGCCAGCATCTTTGCCGATGTGATTGCGCAGGTGCTTGCAGTGGCGCCCGGTGCGATTCTACTGGTGGCGTCGAACCCGGTGGATGTCATGACCGCCGTCAGCACGAAACTCTCGGGTATCGATCCGGCCAGGGTCATTGGCACAGGCACGATTCTCGACACAGCGCGCTTTCGCAAGAATCTGAGCAGGCATCTGGGCGTGTCGCCGCAATCGATCCATGCGCATGTGCTGGGCGAGCATGGCGACAGTGAGGTACTGGTGTGGTCGTCTGCCGAGTGCGGCGCCATGCAACTTGACAGTTTTGCGCGGCAGCGCGGTTGCCCTCTGACCGATGCCTTGCGCGGACAGATCGATGAGAGTGTCAGGCAGGCTGCGCAACTGATCATCGCCGGCAAGGGGGCGACCTGGTTCGGCATCGCCGCCGGACTGGCGAGAATTGTTCGTGTCATCGCACTCGATCAGCATGAAGTGCTGACCGTGTCATCCATGACTGCAGAGGTTGCAGGCGTTCATGATGTCTGCCTGTCCTTGCCCCGGATCATCGGTGCAAGCGGTGTGGAAGATACGCTCCTGCCCTCGATGACGCAGAGCGAGCTGGACGCGTTGGCAGCGTCCGCGCGATTGCTCAAGGAGACGACCGATGCCTTGGGTGCGCCCTACAGCTGATGCATCATGAAGCATGTCCTGAATGTCATGTCACTGAGCGTCACTGCCCATGCGCCTGCAGTCCGGCAGGGCGTCTTCGTTCCCAATTTGTAAGAGTGAACCGGTTCACATCCCGCTAATCTCGGCGGCAGGGAGGATCATACCGATCCGCCTACTCTGCATGACGCGATACGAGGGTATGAACAATGAGCATTTTCAAGGGAAATCTGGTTCTGGCAGCGGCCATCAGTCTGGTTCTGGCCGGTTGCGGTGGCGATGGTGCATCAGAATCAGTGGTCACCGAGAGCGAGGCTGACGCCGCTCTGCAGGATTCCGCTGCTGATGTGACGAGCGCCGTGGAAGAGCAGGCTGGCGAGGCTGGCGATGTCATCGAGCAAGCCGCTGATTCGTCTGCGGCTGCCGTGGAGTCCGCAACAGACTCGGTCATGGACGCTGCCGACAATGCAGGATGGAGCGATCTGCAAGGCAACTGGCAGGACACCATCGCCAGCGTCAAGGATCGTTGGGCAGATCTGTCGGACGAAGAACTGATGAGCATCAATGGCGACAAGGACGCTCTGGTCACGCTGGTACAGGACAAATACGGACTCGACCGGGAAGCGGCCGAAGCGGAAGTGAATGACTGGGCGTCCAGCCTGTAGCCTGCCTTGCTGAACGGCTGAACGGCTGAACGGCTGAACGGCTGAACGGCTGAACGGCTGCACGGTGGCGATGAGTACAGGAGGGGCGGGGGATGTTCCTCGCCGCTCCTTCTGCGGTCTGTGGGTTTCAGCCAAGGACTGAGTGCGCACCGTGACTACGTACTGTCCACAAGGTGTGAATGGGAATGTACGAATGGTGATGTTCATCTGCCATCAGCATACTGTCAGAACTGGAGAAGGCTGTTTGATGCGGCACATCCAGCCATGACACGTCAGGAGGTAGACATGAGCACCACGATCGTTTCCGGTTCCCTGAATATCGATCGCCTGAATTCGCGCCCGGTATTCATCTGCGCGGGCGTGTTGCTGGTGTTGGGGCTGTTGGCCATCGTGCTGCCTCAAGTGGCGACGCTCGCCACCGTCCTGTTCATCGGCTGGCTGCTGCTGATTGCAGGCATCGGGGGGATCTACGTGGCGGTTCAGGGGCGGGGCGTATTCAATTGGCGCTCCATGGGGCTGCTGTTCCTGCTGACAACGATTGCCGGGCTCATCATGGTGGTCCGACCGGATGCGGGCATGCGTGTCCTGACAGCCATACTGGCCGCTCTGTTTCTGCTCGAAGGCATTGTGTACACCGCCGTGGGCGTCCAGTTTCGTCAGGTGTTTCCGGCCTGGAAATGGATGGTGGCCAGTGGGGTCATCTCCCTGCTGCTGGCCTTGTCGATACTGTTCGGTTGGCCGGCAAGCAGCACGATCGTGATCGGGCTTCTGGTCGGCATCAATTTTCTCAGCAGTGGGGCCTCTCTGCTGATGCTGGGCTATGCCATTCGCGCCCATCAAGCCCTATAGTGTCCCTGCGCGCAGCTGTCAGCGGGGGTTGCGTTCGACCTCGAACCACTGCAAAGGGCGACCATCGTGACCAGAATAGGCATCATTTCGGATACGCACGGCCAGATACGACCGCAAGCTCTGGACGCTCTTCAGGGAAGCGAGTACATCATTCACGCCGGTGATATCGGCAAGGGCGCGATCATCGAAGCGCTGCAGGAAATAGCGCCGGTTACGGCCGTACACGGCAATATCGACAAGGCCGAGGTGCGAGCGCTCTATCCGAGCGATGCGGTATTGCAACTTGGCAGCCGCTTCGTGTATGTGCTGCACATCATTGATGATCTCAGGATAGACCCCGTGGCTGCCGGTTTCCAGGTCGTGGTCTATGGACACTCGCACAAGCCTGCGATGCACCGAAAAGACGATGTGTTGTATCTGAACCCCGGCAGCGCCGGCCCCAGGCGGTTCTCTCTACCGGTGTCGGTTGCCATGTTGCAGGTCAGCGATACAGGTATTGATGCAGAGATTCTCGAGCTGGCCATCTGAGGCGGACTCTGCGCTGTTATTGCTGTTATTGCTGTTATTGCTGTTATTGCTGTTATTGCTGTTATTGCTGTTATTGCCGCGATGCGCCAAATTGCAAATCGATCCGGATTGCGTTTTTCGCTGCTACTGTTGTAATGCAATCGTCCGTAAGATCTGTTACCGAGCCGACCGTGGGTGTCGGGTCAGTGTTCAGTGAAAGCATAGAGAGCAGGAAAATCATGAATTCAGCAGCATCACCGCGGTCACGCGGGGTCGTGCGTCAATGATCAAGCTGGAATATGCCAGGCTGGATGAGCCCGGCTATTCTCGTGTTCGACGTGGGCGAGGCTTTTCCTATCTGGGTATCAGTGGAAAGCCGCTTAAACGAAAATCCTTGATTGACTACTGCCGCTCTCTGGTCATACCGCCGGCCTGGAATGATGTGTGGATCTCGCCACTGGCACATGCGCATATTCTCAGTACAGGTATCGATGAAGCACAGCGCAAGCAGTATCTGTATCACCCCGAATGGTCTCGGGTGCGCAATGAACGGAAATTCGATGAACTGCTGAAGTTTGCCGAATGCCTGCCAGCGTTGCGAAGACAGCTCGACAAGGACATGACCGGACCGCGCCATGCTCGGCAGCGCGTCATCGCCACCGCGGTCAGGCTTATCGACAGTGGTCTTGTCAGAGTGGGCAATGAGCAATATCTGCGTGCCAATGGTTCGCGAGGTGCCACCACGCTGTCATCCGGTTCGGCGAGTGTTTCCGGTGACGAGGTGACGCTGGACTTCAAGGGCAAGTCCGGTGTGCAGCGACATGTGGTGCTGGAAGATGAAGCGCTGGCTCGCAGTATCGCCTATTGTCAGGAACTGCCCGGACAGAGACTGTTTCAATATGTGGACGAGGAGGGAGAGCAGCGCGATGTTGGCTCGAGCGATGTCAACGATTACCTGCGGGAACACACCGGTGAGGAATTCACGGCAAAACACTTTCGCACCTGGGGTGGTAGCGCGGCGGCCTGTCAGTTTCTGTTCGAGAACCCAGCCAATGAGGTGGATGAAAAGTTCGGCAAGAAACGGGAAGCGGCCATGGTGAAGCAGGTGGCGGAAAAGCTCGGGAACACCGTAGCGGTGTCACGCAAATACTATATCCATCCGGTCTTGATCGATGCGGCCAGGTCCTGTTATTCCCTCAAGGTGTCTGGCCGTGCCTTGTCAGGCTTGTCGAGAGAGGAAAGCAGGTTGCTTCGAGTATTGAAGCAGAAGGATGCGGCCTTTGCTGTACCTGTAAGCGAAGAGGCGGCTGAATAGCAAGAACCATTGCGGAGCCGGCATTGGCGGTCATGACTGTCTCGCGAGTCGTTGCTGGTCAATCGGACCGCGCTGTCGTTCGAGTCTGTAGTGCTTCGTGAGTCGTTGCTGATAAACAGAATCGCGCTGTCGTTCGGGTTTGTAGTGCTTCGCGAGTCATGGCAGGTCAATCGGATCGCGCTGCAGATCGAGTCCGTGTGACTCACTCGTGAAAAGGACCACCCACTTATGGGCGGCCCTTCGAGTTCATCGGATGTCAGCCGGTTAGGCGTCTACCCAATCAGGAACCCCTACTCCTCCGGGCTGCCATTGGAGTCGTTGTTCCCAACTGTCTCGACTGTCATCCAAGTAATTACTCTAGACATGATCACCTCCGGTTTCCGCTGATGGGAACCTGAACATACTACGAAATGCGGTGTTTTTGTCAGAATAGTTAACATCGCCGTTGTCGAGATATCGTGGGCGGTCTGGTCAAGACTGACAGCGGTGTTACTTGACGGCGCGCTTTACCCGGGTCATCAGGAAGACCACGGCGAAGTTGGCAACCGACAGTGCAATGGCCAGCTCCCATAGCTGAAACCCGACCGCAGCTCCCAGAGCGCCGGTAACCCAGATCGAGGCGGCCGATGCCGTGCCTCTGACGTGATCGCGATCCTTGATGATGGCACCACCACCGACAAACCCGATGCCGGACATCAATCCCTGCATGATTCGTATCAGCACATCATGCTCGTCTGTGCTCACCAGAGACAGTCCGATGATGACATAGGCGCACGAGCCCAGAGAGACGAGAGAGAAGGTGCGAAGTCCCATGCTGGGGCCTTCATGCTCCCGGTCCCAGGCCACTGGCAGGACGAGAACTACGCTTGCCACCAGTTGCATTATCATGATCAGGGTAGGCTGAACAATATCCATGGCAGATGACTCCTGTCGTTCGGCAGCTATCGCGTGGATCCGTCGGTGACAACAAGCTCGGCGTTGGCGACGCCTTCCAGCAGCCGGGCATCGAGTGTCTTGCCGTCGCTGCCGTGCAGTACCGAGATATCGCCGGTGGACTCGAGTACCACTGCATGTACTTCAGACAGGTCGATGACATTGGCTTCACGCAGCTTGCCTCGAATATCGTCTCGTGTCACCCGTGTGCGGATCATGGCGTCGTCCAGCATCGTCTCGCCAATCATCAACACGATTGCCTGATTGTCCACCACAGCCGATGCATTGAAGCGTACCCGCGCAATGGAGACCAGACGCTGGCTCAGTAGCAGGGCTCCCACACCAATGGCACCTTCGGACAAGGATGCCGAGTCCGACATCAGCGTGGTGGCCACAATGCTGCCGACGGCAACGGTGACCGCGAAGTCGAAACTCGACATCTTCGACAGGCTGCGCAAACCGTTCAACCGAATCAGCAAGACAACGGCGGCAAGAATGCCCATGGCACTGAGACCTATTTGCCAGAAGTCGGTCCAGGTAGTCGTCAACCAGTCCATAGTGATCGCTCGGTCTGTTCGCAGGAGAATGTCACCGATCAGACCCCGTCGGCACACTGCCTGACAGGCGACTGATCGGAGTAGATGACATCAGCGACACTAACCTCTATCGCGTTCACTGCATCGTACGCTGTAACTATTACCGCACTGCAGGCTTGTCCTTGGCAGGTGTACAACCTCGAGAGCACGACGTCATGACTTACTTGAGCACATGCACCGCGCAGCTTGAATGACGAACCACCCAGGCAGCCGTCGAACCAAGGAAATGATCCTTGAACCCCGGGCGATGTGAGGCCACGACGATACAGTCAGCACCCAGCTTCTCTGCGTATTCATGAATCGTTCGGCCCGCATGCCCGGTGACCACATCACAGGATACGTCCTGCGCCTCACCGAGTTCCGATTTCAGATGCTCCAGAGCTGCAGATTGCTGCTTGTCCTTGTAGTCCTCGGGAAGATAGACAGCGGCAAATTGCGGGATGCCCTCGATGACATGCAGAGCGGTTATCATGCCGCCATCGGCCAGAAGCCGACGTGCGATGTTCAGCGAGATGCTGGTATCGTGCTCATGATCAAGTGCCACAGGGACCAGAATATTCTTGTACATGTCTTGCCTCCATAGTCGTGGAGTCAGCATAGCGAGACTGAGCGAATTGGCGTTGATGTACATCAACAGGAGCCAGAATCAGCGTCCTGTCATCGTCTCCGAGCGTCGCTGCCTAGGGCGTATCCGCATCCAGTCCGAGTTCAGCGCGTGGCAGGATGAACCATTTTCCGCCTTGTCCCTTCTTGCGGTTGCCATTGTCTCTGACGAGCAGCAGGGCAGAATTCGCTTGTGAATCGAAGGTAATGGGCGCGAGCCCTTCGACGTTCTGCATCCTTTTTTCCTTATCATCAAGTTCGATTCGCACCGCCGCGGTTTTGCCATCAGCGGCCAGTCGCCAGAGCTTGTAGTCATCATCCTTGTGGTTCTCTCGACGACTGACCAGCAACAGCTGATCGCTGCTGTCGTCATAGCTCATCGCGCGCAGGCCACCCCGGTCAAGATCGACTGACCACAAAGACGTGCTCAGAACGGGGGGTGCGTCCCCGGACAGATAGGCATCCGGGTTCATCAGGCTGACGATGATGGCCTCGCCATCGAGAACAGGGGAGCGAAACCCGATCAGAAGAACATCACGACGTCGATCATAGGCCAGGCCTTCGATGTTCATGCCGTCTGATTCCTTCTTGCCTTTTTCAGACTCTCTGGCATCCAGTTGGGGAAACGTGGCCAGCAGATCCCGGCGCAGGGTCTGACTGCTGACGACATCCTGCATGCGACCATCCTGTACGGAAAATCGCAGCAGTTTCTGGCGCTTGCTGACCCAGTGTGGTGCCGAGTCATCGTGTGAGGTGACGATATAGATTCTGCCTGACCGATCGTGGGCGGTGCCCTCGAGATCATCCAGCGTTCCGATGGACAGCCGTTCCGTCAAGCTTGCGGGTAATGCCAGGTTTGATTCCCGGGTGAAGTTGCCATCGTCTTTTGAGGATGTATCGAAACTGACGAGGCGTAGTGCTCGTTTCGGTTCATCCTCCACAATCAGAAATCCACCGCCGGGCAAGGGTGTGATACCGGAGGGTTCGTACAAGGTGGAAAATCGCCCTTCGATATCCATCAGCGGGTCGCCTTGCTCGGCAAAGGCATGATCCGGTTTGCCCGAGATCATCAGTACGGTAAGGCAAGCCAATAGAACGGCGCGGATGCGATGCCCATTCACACCGGCGGCAGATGATTTGTCCATTTCAACCCTTCGAGAATCAGCAGCGACATGATTGACAGAATGATGCCTGCAATGAAGACCGTGTAGGCGCAATGTAACTTTCGATACTTTCTGTCGGCGGTGGAACCCAGTTCATGCACATGGGAGATCATGTTCTTGTAGACCCTGTCGTCATCCTTGAGCATGCGAAACATGGCTTTGACGTATTGCTTTTCACTCAGGTCCGAGAACTCTTCGAAGAGCAAGAGATGTGCCTTGTCATCTCTGAAATCGCTGGGCAGGAATCGCTTGCGGCTCACATCGGGCCGCGCGGCCAGTACGGCGAAAACGGTGGCGACAGCGCTGCTCAGGAGAAACACTGTAATCGGAATGGCGAACCAGAAATCAACGCCGATGATATGCGTGCCGGAGATGATGAGCATGGATATCAGCAGGCCATTGAGTGAAATCATGATGTTTGCCTTGACGGCCGCCAGGGAGAGCATATCCAGTTGAGCGCGATAGGCATTGCGCAGCAGGGAGTCGATACCGCGCCGACTGTCGATTCTGCTTTTCCGGTCGCGTTTGCCTCCACCGTTTTTCTTTCCGGGCTTTTTCTTTTTTTCGAGTGTGCCTTCGACGCCACTGTTGGCCGGTTCGTTGAACAGTTCGTGCCCGAAATCGGGGCAGGGCAGTCGAACCGTAGTGCTGCCGAGCAAGTCGAGAAAGCGAGATTCGGCTGACAGCCGGTGTGCTGCCTTTCCCGAGTGATCTCTCTCGACGGTGAGTGTCCCGTTGTTGCAGATGTTCCTTACAGGTTCGTGTGTCACTCCATTCAAACTGGACATGATGACTGTCCTCTCTGATTCTGGTCCATGATGACTGCCTACTGCCTACTGCCTACTGCCTACTGCCTACTGCCTACTGCCTGTTGCCTACTGCCTGTTGCCTACTGCCTGTTGCCTGTTGCTCTCCACCTTCCACGCAGGAGGGTGGCAGACTTTCAGTATGCCTGCGAACAAGGAGGCCGCCCGGGTAAAATGACCGAGCAATCAGCGGTTTTTTGGCCGATCAGGCACAACTTGAACAGGAAAACACGATGAGTATCTTCGATCCCGCCAATCAGCAGCTCAGCGATCAGCACAGGAAGATCTACGCCTATACCGAGGTTGCCTATACTGCAGTCGACTTCGTGGCGGCGCTTCTGTTCGTGGTAGGCAGCATACTGTTTTTCAAGGAGAGTACTGTCGAGCTTGGTACCTGGCTGTTTCTCATCGGCTCGATTTTCTTCGGTTTGCGGCCCACGATAAAACTGGTGCGCGAAATTGCCTATCTTCGTATCGGTGATCTGGAAGACGCGGCCAATCCCCCTTCCGTTGCCAAGAGCGTCAAACAGGGTTCTGGCGGAGAGTGACGATCATGGAGCGGTAGCGACGGAGTGGGGCGAGGCGATTGTGCTAGCATGACGGATGAACTGGTATGGCAGTAAGCGTGGCTGTTCCATACGTAGAGAACGCGATACTCCGGCTGATCCCGACTGTCACCCGGAATACCTGAAAGAGTGGAATCCATGAGAAGTCAGATAGACATAGTCACCGATGCCATTGACCTGGTGCGCCCGTCCATCGAACAATTGTTCAAGCGAACCAACCGGCAGGAACTTCACATCGTCGTGATGAACCCTCGGTTGAAGCCATGGGAAGCGGAGTTCGAAGACGCCGTGTTGCATGAAGAGTCGCTGGGAGAGCCCGAAAAATGGACGCTCCCCTTTGATCAGATGGCGAGGCAGAAAGCGCGTCAGGCCTGGCGAGCGCAGAACGCCAATATCAACAGTCAGCTGGTGCATCCCGCCTCACTGCGTGAGGATGATCTGCTGTTCTTCGGCTCCTTTGTCTACGGCGATATTGTCGTTGCCTGTAGTGGTGTCCAGCAGTGGTACGACATGCTCGTCAGTGGCTGGATTGCCGTGGCCATCGAGCAACTCTACATTCACGAATACCAGACCATCAAGGCAGAGACGCCCGGCCAGCAGACTTTCGGCCAGGGTTGATCCTGCGCGCTTGTCTCAATTGAACAGCAGGCTGCAGCAGGTCACCGCGCCTTCGGCCTTGGCCAGCTCTGACATGTCCACGGTGTGGACGTCATGGCCCAGTGCGGCAATGCTTGCCTGCGTGTTGGGGTAGGCCGCGCCGTAGAGCAGGTGGCGACCCACCCGCACGACGTTGGCGCCAAAGGGTTCATCAGGGTGAGTCTCGACAATGGCGTAGCCTTCGAACAGCGCAGGATCCACCCAGTCCGGATTGAGTAGAACGCTCTGATCGTCCAGGGCGGTAACGGCCGTTTTCAGATGCAGGCATTGACCCATCGCCAGGCCATGAACGCGGTAGCCGAACGGCTGCAGATGCGTTTTCAATTGTTCGACCGCATCGCGGTTGCTGCGACTGGACAGACCCACGTAGACGTTCTTGCCGATGGTGAGTACATCGCCGCCATCAAGAATGGCTGGCGGCTCGATGTGGCGTAGTGGCCTGTAGGGTTCGAGCGCCTCGGCAATGCTGGCCGTCTCCGGGCGACGCGAGACAGCTCCGGGGTGGGTGATGACGGCCACCTCGTCGAATACCAGGGCGGTGTCTTCCACGAATACCGAATCGGCCAGTTCGGCTTGCTCAGGTAGTTCGATCACCTCCACGCCCAGTTTTCGCAAGGCCTGATTGTAGGCTTCATGCTGCTGACGAGCACGATCGAGGTCCAGTGCCTGTCTGTCCATATGCGTCAGTTCGCAGTGGTGCATGGCAGAGGAGACGGCACGCGTGATGGCTTTCATGATGCAGGTGCTGGAAGACGATGAGGAGTGGCTGGTCGCGGAAAGTATAGACGCGTCGTGCGGGCCCTGGTCGACGTCAATCGGCGCGGTAGGAATCGAGCAGGCCGACCATGTCCTCGGCAAGGGCCTCGACCTGCTTCTGCGGGACATCGCGCGAGGCGAAGGCGCGCAAGCCGATGATCTGGGTCTGCAGGAGCCGGGCCAGGCGGGCGCAGTCCACATCGGCGCGCAGCTCTCCAGCGTCCTTGCCCTTTTCGAGTATCGCGCAAAGGCCCTGCTCAACGGTATCGAGCATGGCTTCAACCTGCTGTCTCAACTCGGCGTCTTCATCATTGAGCTCCAGCAAGGTCTTGACCAGCATGCAGGCTTTTGACGGTGTGTCCGAGCCGCTGCTGCACGGTCTGGCGAAGGAGCGCAGATAGCTCTTCAAGCCTTCTATCGGGCTCTGTGACCCACCGATGATCTGCTGAAAGTTGTTGCCCGAGCGTTCGGCGTAGGCCTGCAGGGCCTCGGCAAACAGGCCGCTCTTGTTGCCGAACGTGGCGTACAGGCTGCCTGGACGCATATCCAGGGCGCCTTCAATCTGCTTCATGGAGGATGCGTAATAGCCTCTGGTCCAGAAGAGCTCTACGGCACTATCCAGTGCGGTCTGGCGATCGAAGCGGGCAGTTCGTGCCATTGTCGGGTCTCGTGCAAGGGGCCGATTCCAGCCCCGTGAAAACAATTTGGAGTGATCGTTCAATTTTAGCTTGACTCACCCCTTGAATGCAATTAGAGTCGCCCCATAATTGAACGATCATTCAATTAAAGTGTCTTGAAGTTCAAGGTGCTTGTTGTTCAAACAGTGCTCGTCGGTGCTGAAAGGTGTCGGCGATTCACGCTTGTACTGACTCCAACCCAAACCACATAAGGAAAGAACATGACCGACTTCGTCAAACACACGATTGAATCTGCTCCTGAAGCTTCCAAGCCATTGCTGGAAGATTCGCTGAAGAACAACGGCCGCATCCCCGGCCTGCACGCAGTGATGGCCGATTCTCCCAGCCTGCTGGCGGCCTACAATTTTGCTCACAAGCAGTTCATGGCCACCACGATGACCGACGAAGAGAAGACGGTTGTCTGGCAGACGATCAATGTCGAGCAGAACTGCCACTACTGCGTACCTGCGCATACCGGTATTGCCAAGATGATGAAGGTCGATGATGCAATCACCGAAGCCCTGCGCAACGAAACGCCCCTGCCAACTGCCAAACTCGAGGCTCTGCGCGATTTCACGTTGTTGGTTGTCCGTGATCGCGGTTTCGTGTCCGAAGCCGATACTCAGGCCTTTCTGGATGCAGGATTCACCAGCACCAATATTCTGGAAGTGATCCTGGGTGCGGCGCAGAAGCTGATGTCCAACTACACCAACCACTTCGCCAAGACGCCTGTGGATCAGGTGTTCGAGAAATTTGCCTGGGAAAGGAAGACGACCGCTGCTGCGTGATTCGTCTTGCGGGGTGGAGTCATCTCCACCCCCTATGCAGTGTTCGAGCTGGCAAGCTGCGGTAGACTCGACGGCCAACCTTCACGATTCGAGACTCGATAATCCATGGCTATTGAACGAGAGCATACCGATGAGCGCAGCAGCAAGATCGTCAAGCACAACGGTGTGGTCTATCTGACGGGGCAGGTCGGTGCCGGTGAAACGCTTGCCGAGCAGGCGCATGACTGTCTGGGCCGCGTCGATGCGCTGCTCAAGGAATCCGGCTCTTCGCGTGAGCAGATGCTTCGGGCAACGGTCTGGCTCTCCGATATGAGCTACTTTGCCGAGTTCAACGAGATCTGGAACGCCTGGGTACCTACCGGGCATGCTCCGGCCAGAGCCTGTGGTGAGGTCAAGTTGGCAAGAGAAATTCTCAAGGTGGAAATCATCGTGACTGCTGCCTGCGACTGATCGCGCCAGCAGATACGCATTCCAGAAAGAAGCGAACCATTTCGGCGGATGCGTCCGGCCCGTTCTGTTCGGTAAATGAGCCTTGCGGGCTGCCTCCTGACCAGCCATGCCCGCCTTCGCTCAGTTGCCAGTATTCACAGCCCGTGCGGTCGGGCTGGCTCTCGGCCACGTAGGTCGTCACCACGCAATGGTGGCCGTCGGCTGTGCTCTGAGCCAGTGGTAGCGGCATCCAGTGCAGCTGCTCATCCCGTTGCATTTCCCTGTTGAGCCAATTGGCGATGATGCGTTCGGCGTTCATCACGCTGACGACTCTGTCCTGGCTGCCGTGGAAGACAATGAGCGGGGTGTGGCATTCGATATTCGAATCCCTGTGCGTGTCGGTAGACCCCGTTGTCTGCGCTGTCGAATTCGTATCACCGGCGGCATGGCCCAGCATCAGGGAGAAGGCTTCCCGGTTGGAGCTTGCGGCGCCCGTGGGCAGGCCTGAGTGTTCACCCACGGCGCAATACAAGTCGGAATACTGTTCAGCCAGAATCAAGGCCATGGCAGCGCCGGCGGAGAAGCCGGCGACAAATACCTGCCCGGGATCGATCGCCTGGCTATCAATGACGTGACGAGTCAGAGCGCTCAGTATCTCGGGTTCACCGGCCCCGCGTCGCTGATGATCAGGTTCGAACCAGTTCCAGCACTTGTTGGCGTTTGCCGAGCTCGATTGGGTGGGATACAGCACCAGCATGCCAGCGGCCTCTGCGATCTCGTTCATTCGCGTGCTCGTGGCAAAACTGTCGGCACTCTGGCTGCAACCATGCAACATGAGCAGTAGCGGTGCGGGTCGTCCGGCGGCCCTGGCGGGAATGAACAGCTTGTAGTCGATCTTCATGTCATGATGCGCAAAGTGCCCATCCAGAAACAGATCGGTGGGTAATGACGCCGCGTCTACGGCGCTCGATACTGTCTCCTCAACAGCTTCCGCGCGCTCGTCCGTTCCCGTGAATTCTCGGGTCGACAATGCCCTTTGCAACAGGGCTGCCGCACCGGCGGCGTCGCCGGCAAGCGTCAGGCGAGTGGCTTCCTGCATGAGTTCAGCTGGCGATTTGTTCATGTCGTCGGGTATCTGAAGGTGGGGGCAGGTGAGCTGGCGGAGGCCGTCTACTATGACTGAATTTCCGAGCTGATGCCCGGGGTCTGTCGGTGTGACAGGGTTCGTATGTCACGATTCTTTCCACCCCGGGCGTTGGAAGATGTCTATAGTCATTGCCTTTTCAGCACACGGATTTGATGAACATGAGAAAGCGCCTTCTAGCCGTATCGGTCTTGAGCGTACTGCTGGCCTCCTGTGGGGGTAGTGGCAGTGGGGATAGTGGCACGACGGCAGATGTGCCTGGAAATGCCGGAGACGGTAGTGACGCACCCTCAGGGGAAGACAACGGGGACAATCCGGCGGAGGGCGATAACGGCGAGAGCCCTGCAGCGGGCGACAATGGCGGAACCGCGACAGGTGGCGATGTGCTGTACACCGGTGAAGTGGTGGCTGCGAACAATTGCGTGCTGGACACCTTGTCCCTGACCGACTCGGAATACGATGTCTATCTGGATGCACCGAAATTCACCAGCTTCAGGGCCATCAGCGACAGGCTTCTGGAGGAAGGAATCACGAACGCTGACGACATCACTGTCAACGTGGCCATGGTATCGCTGGGAAATGTGATGTTGGCCGCTGGCGGGCCTGCCACCTATACCAACAACACCTGTAATCACAGCCTGTTTCTGAGCGGGGAATGCGGCCTCCTGGGTGCTGAAGTCAATGCCTCCCTGTCTGGAGAGGTATTGACCACGCTTGTGGAATTTCCTGATGGGACTACCGTCGATTACACGATCAACAGCGCGGACAACAGCTCGGGATCCATGATCTTCACGGACGGCAGATCGAATGATGTGCAGACCTCTCAGTGGGATCGCAGCAATGGCGTCGAGACATTCAGCTATACCACCGAGGATGCGGACATCGTGTTCGAGGAACTCGCCGATTGCTCGGGCAGTGCACAGCTGACTTCCCGGGATAATGGAACTGTCGACCTGGTGGTGAGCACCAGTTGGACCTCTCCACGAAACAGTGATTTTCAGGCGACGCTGGAAACCTGTGACTACGACGACGGATTGGTCACCTGCAATACGGTCATTCGTCCTTGATCAGCGGGATGCACGCCATGAGGTGTGCATCCGGGTATCTGCTCTGCCGTTTACATCAGACGATCAGCTGATCATTTCGTATCCACTGACTCGAGCGTGTGTCTGGCAGAGCGCTCGTCATCAGCCATGTGCAGGCGTCGTTGTGGATACGGAATCTCGATACCGGCCTCGCGGCACGCCTCGTTGATCATGATGCGCAGCTGGCTGGATACGATATGGTAGCGCTCGGCATCGGTGACGAATACCCGCAGTTCGAACTGCAGGGCATTTTCGCCGAAGTCCATCAGCAGGGCATAGGGCTCGGGCGTCGAGAGCACCTCCTGATGTCTGGATGCGCAGTCGAGCAGAAGTTTCTGTACCTGGGTGACATCGGCATCGTGTTCGACCCCGATGCTGATGATCACGCGCACGGTGGTATCGGTGTGGGTCCAGTTCACCAGGGAATTCGACACCAGCTCACTGTTGGGGATGATGATGCTGGCCTTGTCGAAAGTCTCGATTTCAGTCGAGACGCTCATGATGTTGCGAACGATGCCTTCGTGCTCGCCAACAGCTATCCAGTCGCCGACTCGAACCGGACGCTGAGCCAGCAGGATCAAGCCGGACATGAAATTGCTGACAATGCCTTGCAGCCCCAGACCCACACCGACAGACAAGGCACCGAATACGAGCGCCATGTTCTGCAAACCGACACCCAGCGTCGCCACGGCCAGAGTGCCGGCAATTGCCAGGCCCAGGTAGCCGATTCCCACGAAGATGGAGTGACGCAGGCCGAAGTCCATTCGGGTTTCGGGTAGGACACGGTCGTAGACGATACGTCGCAACAAGCGCGTGGCGATGAAGACGATCGAGAAAACCAGTATGGCAAGCAGAATCCTGCCCGGAGAGAAGGTCAATTCTCCAAGAGTGACCCCATCCAGAAGGCGCCGACTCCATAACTGAATCACTGCTTGCGGAATTCCCCAGGCCTTTGCCAACAGCAGCAGCATCGGACCGAGTAGCAGAACATCCAGTAGCGCGCGAAACAGCAGTTTGCTGGTGCCACTGCTTGATTCACCGTCGATCTTGACCAGATTGCGCCAGAGTGTCGTCAGTCGATCGAGAAAATCGTGTAGCAGGCGGCGAATCATCAGAAGAGCGCAAACGGTAGCAATACTCAGTGCAAGTCGGGATACCAGAAAGGCACTCAGCTCCAGATAGGCGAATAGGCCCAGTAGCAGGGCAGCGATGACGATCATCATCAATGCACGGCGTATGGTGTCCAGTATCCGAAAGGCGCGTTCAACGCTCGGCTTGTTGATCGCCGATTGCCAGAAGCCCTGATGCAAGGCACTCAGCAACAAGGTGCCGACCACGATGGTTACGGTCAGCTTGCTGACGATGTCGAGTTCAGTGTCATAGGGGCGAAATCGTTCAGTTGCCATGTACACGGCAAGCATGGCTGCGCAGAAGCCCACAAGCCACTGTATCCGCCTGCTGAGTCGCGCAGCCACTGCCGAGTCTACCGAGACCAGTCGCCAGGTGGGAGCGTGTGGCACCAGAGCTGCCTTGACGGGCGCCAGAACGATGATGGCAAGGACGAGGCTCACGGTGATTGCCCTGACCAGTGTCATGGACTGCTCGCCGACAAGCCCCTGACTGATCAGTGTCCAGCCGATACCACCGATGATGGCCGCAGGCAGCAAGCCACTGGCAACCCCCTCGGCAAACGCACTAACGGTTCGCTGGGAGTAGGAGGATTCATTGGCCTGGGGGCGACGCCCGAACTCGTCAACCAGCCAGCGCCCACCGGGAATGGTACTCAATGCTGCGGTCAGCACCAGCAGCAGCATCAACCAGCCGGACCAGTTGGCGCGGCCCTGGCCCTGCGGCAATGCACGAATGTCTGCGGCAAGACCCTCGCCGACACGCCTGGCGTCGGTCAGAAAATTCGACCAGAACCCGCCGGTATAGATGGCCGGTGAGCGCGTCAGCAGGCGAGACTCGAGCTGCTGTCGCTGCGAGGTTCCAAGTGTTTCCAGAAGCTTCTCTGCCCGAACCTGTATCAGTTCAGCCTGCTTGACTTGCTGCGAGAGGGCTGCAATTTCCTGATTGATCGACGCCCTCTGCGCCTGAATGGCATCTGCCTCGGCGGGCTCTCCTTCTTCAGGCGGCTCACCCAGAGTCTCGAGCTCCAGTCGGGGTGTTTCAAGCTCGCTCTCGACTGCCGCCTTCAAGGTCTCGGCGTCATCGATCAGTGCGCCGAGTCGGGATTCGTAGCGCTGAAAGTCTGCCGTCACTATCTCGCTTTCCTTCAGCTCCAGCTCGATCCAATCCAGCATCACACTCCAGCGCTGAAGCTCCCTGTCATCAGGGCGTTCCTGAGCCTGGATGCCGCTCCAATTACCCAGCAGGATGCTGAAGAGCAGTAGCAATGGCCAGATTGCCTTGCCCGGGTGTGTCGCCATGAGTCGGTTTCTCTGGAAAGGCCTGCCAAACGCGGTCTGACAGTCGCGGCTGAGGCGATGGATCCAGGAAAGGGCAAACGCCTGACTGATGGACGGATCTCGCCAAAGGCTGATACTCGATATTGGAACATACTATGAAGAGGCGCCGCTTTGACGTCTTGGTAAATCACTCCGGGTTCGGCGTCAGCGTTCTCCGTCAATACTCGATCAGTACACATCCGGTTTTCTATCGGTGAGCATCAGTACCGGTTTTACCGTTTGTTTCTTGTGCAGACAGGCTCATCTCGGGCTAGAGCGTTCAAGATGCGTATTTCTTGAGTCGTTATCATTGATAGAGCAGCTGTTGCTCTGTAATGGGTGTCCGAACATGAATGTAAGCACCTCTAACGATCTGACATCGACAGCCATGTCCTTGTCACAGGCTCAAACCAGCCCGCCCATGCCTCCCGGTGGAGGCGATGGCGGTCCTTCCTCGCGCGTTGCCCCCATGGAATCTCTGGGTGGTGCCTTGTCAGAAGATGCAAGAAGTGCCTTGATGGCCGGAACCAGTCAACTTGCAGAGTCAGGCGCAAGCTTTGACGAAATCCAGACCTTCATCGACAGGCAACTGGCAGCAGGTGATAGTGATTCAAGCGCTGGGTCACAACGTTCCGGGCAACTGGTGGACATGTTGGCCTGACACCAGGTTCTGTATCAAGGTTGCCTTGTCGATTCGTCCGGGTCTTTCGCGTAAGGGGAGATCTGAAAATTGTTGGCGTCGAGTGAACACGCACAACAGTCAATGGTTGTAACTTGAAGGAGGTAAGCAAATCAGTGTGGCCAGACCATGAACCGAATTGCTGCGTATCCGCGTGCCTTCACGCCGATACAGTCGTCAGACAACGACCCGTCGGACTGTAGCAGTTCAGACAACAACGACACTCTCACCGGATGATTGCTTCCGGTGAGAGTGTCAACTCACCGGAGTGCTCCGGTCTGCGCTTTGTCTGGTTTTCAGCGATCAGTACATACTGTCCTTCAAGTCCTGAACGACGGTCTTGTCTATCTGATTTATCTCTTCTGTTCTCAGCGAAAGAGGGTGTGACATCAGTTCCGCCAGGCTGGGAGCTTCCGAAGGGCCTACCTTGTAATTGTCCTGCCACAGCTTCCTCGAAGTATTGCCTTGGCGCAGTGACCGTAGGCTTCTTGCACCGTCACGACCATGACCCTCTTCGGCAGTCGCTCCTTGACCACGAAACGCGACAGAACGTCTGGATCGAATGTGATCTGTGCCTGCCCGTTCACCCCCAAGGTAATGGATATATCCGGAATCATGAAGAGGAGTGAGATCTGCGGCATCTCCAGGATGTTGCGGATGGTGCTGTTTCGTCGCTTGCAGGTTCCGTGTGGCAACAGAGGAACCAGTTTCAGTCTGCACCCTCTTATGGTTTCCTGCCGTGGATTGCTGATGCAGCTCTCTGTGTCAAGCCTGAGTGTCGGTACACGTTGCAAGGATTGTGCAGCAGGCTCAAGCGTCTGGGGCAGCCCCTTCAAACTCCCCCTTGCGCCGGAGGGGGATTGATACACTGAACACTGATATCACTACGGAGACATTCATGAATCGAAAAGATGCCCTCGCCGGAGTACTGGTGGCCGATGCCGCGTCCATGGGATTGCACTGGCTGTACGATCAAGAGCAGATCAAGACGATCTCGGAGAGCGGGGATATCCTGTTTCGTCAGCCGGATGCCGCTGTCTACCAGGGCAGGAAAGGCTACTTTGCGCACGCAGCCAGACGTGCAGGCCAGTTGTCGCATTATGGTGAATCGGCACGTATTGTCGGCCAACTGAGCGCTGATGGCGAATACCAGACAGATACTCACCGGAAGCACTTTTTCGAGTCCTTCGGTCCCTGCGGTCATTACACCGGTTATGCCGATCGGCCCACGAAGAAACTGGTGGCTCGCATGATCAGCGAGGAGGCCGACATCAGCGATGCGTCGGGTATGGATGACAACCAGATGCCGGCGGTGTGCGTGGTAGCCGGTATTTTCGCCAGTGGGCAGTCCACCGAAACAGTGAGCAAGGCCGCGCAAGTGATATCCATCAATCCCGAGGTGGTGGCATCCGCGGAAGCAGTCTACCGGTGTCTGACAGAACTCGAACAGGGCGCGTCCATGGAAGACGCTCTGCGTGTATCGGCAGATGCAATGACGGGCGATGTCGGTGCGCTGATGCGAGAGGCGCTGAGCATCGAGAGTTATCAGCCGCTGGACACGGCCAAGCGGTTCGGGCTTGCCTGCTATGTCGAGCATTCCATGCCGCTGGTCTGGCATCTGCTCAGGCATGCCAGTGATTTTGAATCTGCCGTGCGTGACAATATTCGCTGTGGCGGTGATAGCTGTGGACGCAGCATGGCGCTGGGAGCCATTGCCGGCTTGGCGTTCGGCGTGCCGGAGAATCTGATAGAGCAGATGACTGATGGGCGTATACCCATTACAGAATCATTCTCCTGAAGGTTGCCGGATGTGTATTTCGGGTGATGGCATCGTGATTTTCGCTGTCAAGTGTTGACACCCTACTAGTAGGAAGGTAATATCGCTGCATGAACACCAACCCGACAAGAGACCTCATTCTGGACAGCGCGCAGGCGCTGGCCCAGACCCGTGGTTTCAACGGGTTCAGCTATGCCGATATCGCGGCAGAAATAGGTATCAGAAAAGCCAGCATTCATCATCATTTTCCCACCAAACACGATCTGGAAAGCGAGTTGCTTGAACGCTATCGGTCAGGCTTTGTCGCACAGCTTGAATCCATAGAGTCTGGTGCGAAGGGCAGTGTCGAGAGATTGCAGCGGTATGCGCAGCTGTATACCAATACCCTGAGCAATCATTGCATCTGTCTGGCTGGGATGATGGCTTCGGATGTTGGTGCCTTGCCAGAGCAATTGAAGCCTTCATTGGAGGCCTTTTTCAGTGAGCACATGGCGTGGCTGACGAAGGTCATGGCAGAAGGAAAGAGTGCGGGAGAGCTGAACTTCTCCGGTTCCGCTCAATCCCAGGCGAGCGTTTTCCTGGCAGGATTGCAAGGGGGGTTGTTGATGGCCAATGCCATGGGTGACGAAGCCGTGTTCAAGAAGTTGAAGCAGACGCTGGTTGCACAGTTGAAGTAGATATTCTATTTACCCAGTGAACCTACCTACTAGTTGGGTGTCATAGTGTTTCAAGAACGTACGATAGGTGAGTTTCTACCGTTTTTTTATTCGACACAAATACCTACCAACTAGTAGGGTGTTTGAAGTGATGATCTGCCATCAGGTAGATGATGCAAGACCCCTTTTTATTTGATTATTTGTCCTACCTTCTAGTAGGATGCCAACGAGGAAAGAATCATGTTCAACAATGAAACAGTCGTGATCACAGGTGGCACCAGTGGCATTGGATTGCGCATCGCAGAGCGATTGAGCAAGTCAGGTGCACGAGCCGTACTGGTCGGTCGCAATATAGAGAAAGGCGAGTCTGCAGCCGCAGCCATTGACGGTGCCAGCTTTCTACAGGCCGATCTGGCAAATGTTGCTGATGTGGAGCGACTGGTCGCTCGACTGAACAGTGATTTTCCGGGCGTACGCTACCTGGTCAACAACGCCGGTATATTCGTACCGCAGCCGTTTGTCGATGCGCAGCCGAAAGACTATGACAGCTACCACGATATCAACCGCGGTACCTATTTTCTGACGCAGGCCATCGTCAGGCAACTGATCGACGGTGACCAGGCTGGCGCTATCGTGAATGTGGGTTCCATGTGGGCACATCAGGCCATCAAGGCAACACCTTCAGCGGCCTATTCCATGGCCAAGGCAGGCCTGCACGCGTTTACGCAGCATCTGGCAATGGAGTTGGGGGACAAGAAGATCAGAGCCAATGCCGTGGCGCCTGCGGTGGTGGAAACGCCGGTATACAACAGCTTCATTCCAGAAGAGCAGGTAAAGGAAGCTCTGGCAGGCTTCAATGCCTTTCACCCGATTGGTCGCATCGGCACAGCCGACGACGTTGCCGCGGCCGTGCAGTTTCTATTGTCTGACGAAGCGTCCTGGATCACTGGCTCCATCCTGAATGTGGATGGTGGCGTGATGGCCGGACGTAACTGAGTGATTACGAACCTTTAAACAGGAACAGAGTGATGAAGAAGCAGATACATCCCGTTGTGACAGCTACCGTCTTCTCGTGCACCAATTGCGGCACGCAGATACCGTCTGCATCCACGAGGCGGGACCACGCAAGTCTGGATGTCTGTTCTAACTGCCATCCGGCTTATACCGGGAAGGTGGTGAGTACGGTTTCCGGCAGTCGAGTCGATGCGTTCAATGCGCGTTATGGGGCGAGCTGAGATGATGCCGGGGCGGGTCGATTCAATCGGCCCGCCCTTGTATTCACACCTTGCTGCGGCTTATACCGATTTTCAAGGGATACATGCCTCGAAGGAATCGACTCGGCAAGACACCAGATAGCCCTCATTGACCGGCCGAGTGAACAGTTCGTCACCGACGACAATGATGATACTCTCGAAGGTAGCGTCGCCATCGATGTCCTCAAGCGTTGCCGAAAGCGCGCTGCCATCGGCCGATGTGATCGAGAAGGTGCCGGAATTCCACAGCCCGACGGGGTCCGTGACAGCAGTGTCCTGACTGTAGTTCAGCACGATGTCGACCGTCAGCGGATTGTCAAGCAATGCTGGCAAGTCAGCCGTGAAGTTGATCGTTGCGCTGATATCAGCGTACAGGATATCGAGAAACGAGCCGTTTTCCTGCTGGTACTGAGTACTGATGACGGATTCGAAATCCGTGACTTGTCTGCTGGTGCCGCCATCGGTCGACTCCTCGTTATACAGATCGACTGTCAAGGTGTCGGTTCCGGTGCCTTGATAGCGATTGTAGGTCTGGTTGTAGGCGCCGCTGTACAGGTATGTGAGTGTATCGGCCACTGGTGAAAACTCAGTGTCTTCGTAGCTACTGCCGGAATAGCCTGAGCGCCCTCCCGAGAAGCTGGTGACCGTTCCGCTGTAGGTGCCGGTGGATAGTGCGCATTCGTCGAGACTGACCATGTACCCCTGGCTGTTCTCCCCACCAAACACGGATAGCGCGTTCGCACTGCCGCCTGCATTACAGAGATACTCGCCGCCGTTCAGTCCGCCGAAGCCGCTGTCGGATGAACCACCGGCGGTGCCCTCTACCAGGGTGAGACCGTTATCCGGTATGTCGTCTCCGGTCACGATGGCGTAGGCATACTGCAATACCGCGCTCACACCGGGGGCGAGCTGTTCGGCCGCCTCCTCGAAGGGTTCTCTGTTGGCGATCCGGATTGCCGCCTTGAGCAAATCCTCGGCATTGTCCAGCGTGATATCGGCGGGCATGGGGACGGGATCCATGGGGACATCGATGGATGCAGGTTCTGAGGCATTGCCATCGTCATCGACCGCCAGAACGATGAAACGGTGGTTCTCCTGCAGTGGCAATTCGCTGGCGAAGTAGCTGATGCCATCGGTTCTTGCCAGCAATTCACCGTCGATGTTGTACACCTCGAACAGCTGGCCAGCACCCTGACGGTCCCAGAACAGCTCCAGGGTATTCGACGAATACACCGAAGCCTTCAGTCCGGTGGGCATCTCCAGTAGTGTATCGGTGCTGGAGCCATCCCCAGGGGTTTGCAGGCTGACGGTTGTGGCAGCGGATTGTCTGCCGGACGAATCTCGAGCGATAACCCGGAATTCGAGGTTCTTGCCGGCCGGCAGGTCGCTCAGGAAATAGCTGGTGCCGTCTGTCGTGCCTGTCAGCTGGTCGCCCTCAAAAATATCGTAAGACAGCCCGAAAACGTCTGCACGATCCCAGAACAGCTCCGCTGCGCTGCTGGAATACACGTCGGCCGAGAGTTGAGCTGGTGCAGGTACATCATTCAGCGGATTGTAGATGGTGTCCGCCTGGATGACCCGATAGGGATCGTAGTAGACCCAGCTACCATCGATAGTCTCTACTTCCGGTGCGGTATAGAGACCTTCCAGTTCGCCGACACTGAGGCCATGAATGCGCTGCCGGGTCGTATGGTTGATGACGTTGTAGGTGCCCGGGGACACCGCGCAGGCGGTGTCATCCCGATTGCCGGAAGGGGTGTCCTGCAGCGTGTAGACGGGAAACTCGCAAAGCGTTTCCCAGGTGCTGGCATCCTGCACTTGCATGTAACCGAAGGTGTCCGCACCCCAGGTCATGGTCTGCTCTTCTACGAGAACCTGAAAGACATCATTGGCGACGACGGAGCCCGTGCCCGTCAGGCATGCCGCAGCGGATAAGAGTGTGAAAGTACGTTTGTCCATTGCAAGATCTCCTTGATTCGCATGACGGTGTTACTGACCGTTTTGGCTAGTGTAGAACGAGGAGAGCGGGGCCTGTCTGGTATTTTGTGACAGATGCGCGTAGAAAGCGGCGATTGGAATCGCTTGTTACCGTGAGCCCTGCCTGTCATGCAGGGCCTTGGCAAACCACGGGTGAAAGCCGGGTCTTGTCCGTGCATTAGTCGTCTGCCGTGCTTGTTTTCAGGCCCGTGAAGGCTGGTACAGCTTGTCGGCAACAAAGGTGCGGTGTTGAACGATCGTCCACAGCAGGGTGCAGACGCTGCCAATGACGATCATCAGGATGCCGTAGTTGCGAATGAGGTCGTGGGAGTTGACCGATACGATCTGAATACCGGCTGCTCCTGCCAGTGTTGCGCAGAACTGAATGAGCGCGGCGGCTGAGCCGGTGTCCCGCGATTGCTGTTCCAGCAGCAGGTTCGCCCCGGGTACACGGACCATGATCACCGACACAGTGGCAAGAGCCGCCAGTGCCGCGAAATACCAGGGAGACAGACGCCCGACAAGCAACATGGCTACCCCGCATGCGATCAGTACGCTAAAGCTGGTCAGAATGAGTTTTCGGACAGGGAATGTCTGAGAAAGCCGGATATAGAATCGCGGCCCCAGCATGGCGAAAACGGCATTGGCGGCGAACACGAAGCTGAATACCTGCTCGGACAGGCCGAATTCGTCAACATAGACGTAGGCGGCGATGCCGATGAACGACATCAGGCACATGGGCGCCAGAGAGAAGATGATCAGCAGGTAGCTGAATCGGGGGTTCGACAGCACGACGAACAGTCGGCCCCAGGCTTTTGGCAGGCTGCCGGTGGACTTCTCCTTCAGTGTTTCCCGATACATGGCGACGAGCACACTGGCGCAGCAACCAAAGATTGCCAGTGCGAGAAACATCGCCTTCCACGAGGCAATTTTCAATAGAAAGGCACCCAGTACCGGCGCAATCATGGGAGCCACCAGAACCAGTGACATGACCGTCGCCATGACGTGCTCCCGTTCCCGGCCATCGAACAGGTCCTTGACGATCGTGGTACCGACTACGGTCACGCCGCCGCCGGCAAAGCCCTGTAATACCCTGAAAGCAATCAGCGTGTTGATGCTGTCGGCCAGAGTGCACAGGAGACTGGCGGCAACGTAGATTCCCAAAGCAACGAACAGGATGGGCCTGCGGCCCGAACGTTCGCTCAGCGGTCCCCAGAACAACATGCCGATGGCAAAGGCCACCATGTAGGCGCCCAGCGTCAGGTTGACCATGGCGCGACTGGTCGAGAAGGTCTCGGCCATCTGTGGCAACGCGGGAAGGTAGAGGTCCATGGTCAGCGGTGGCATGGCTGCCAGAGTGATCAGCAGGAGCAGTGTTCCCTTGCGTCCGAGTACGGGCTGTTCGATATTGATGGGCGTGACTCTCGGTGTGTTGTCGCTGCGATGCAAGAAAAGCTCGTACCGACACCAGGTTCGTTGACAATCTGCGGAATCTTATCAGCAGGGTCGAGGCGAGTGAGGAGAAATGGTGAAACAGACCTTGGGTGGGAGTGTCATGAAGCCTGCATCAGTCAAGACTGCCCATGCCCCGAGGAGTGCTAAGATCGGAGACGTCCCGGGCAGCGTTGGCTGGCCTCGGGATGACAGCAGATAGTTAAGCCAGTAGGGCAATTCCCGCCCACGGGATTCGAACCGTTCATCAGGAGAGCTGACCATGAAACCGGCCGGACACGATGCCCACTTTCTGTCTCGCCTGCTGGATGTCATCGAGCAGGACGTCATCCCTCTGACGGAAAGAGGCGTGGCCAGTGGCAACAAGCTGTTCGGTGCGGCATTGCTGCACAAGGGCAGTGGCGAGTTGCTGTTGGCCGAGACCAACAACGAGATCGTCAGCCCACTGCATCATGGCGAGATGCACGCGCTGAAGAAATTCTACGAATTACCGGCGGCAGAACGCCCGCCAACCGATTCTCTGATCTTCCTGACCACGCATGAACCCTGCAGCCTGTGCCTGTCGGCGATCACCTGGTGCGGATTCGACAACTTCTACTATTTCTTCAGTCACGAGGATTCGCGCGACAGCTTCGCCATACCGCATGACCTGAAGATCCTGAAAGAAGTCTTTGATGTCGAGCCCGGACAATACCGGCGCAAGAACGCCTTCTGGCAAGGCTTCGGCATCCGGGACCTGATCGCGCAGCTTGAGGAGCCGCCGAAAACCCTGCTGGTAAAGCGCGCGCAGGCCATTGTTGCTCGCTACGACGAGCTGTCGGACGTGTATCAGTCGAGCAAGGATCAGAACGACATACCGCTGAACTGAGCGCTATCCACGCATCAATCGAAGCAGGCCCACGGTTCCGGCGCCACCAGATCATCGGGCAAGCGAGTGGCATCATTGCCACAGGCCTGCATGATCTGCTCCTGACGGAGGCCTCGAACGCCACTCAGATCCGTGTTTCTGATATCCGCCCGGTACAGATAGGCATTACTCCAGTCAGCGTTTTCGAGTTTCGCATTCTGAAAAGAGGTGCGTGCGATAATGGCGTGGTGCATGTCGACACCCGTCAGATCAGCCTCGGTGAAATCCGACCTGATGGTGTCGGCTTTTGACAGATCGGCACCTGCCAGGTTGGCGCGGTAGAAATTCGCTCGTGGCAAGGTTGCTCTGGACAGATCGGCCTTCATCAGCAAAGCCCTGGAAAAGTCAGCGCGGTACAATTCGGCAAAGCTCATGTTGGCGCCGGACAGGTCAGCTCGGGAAAGATTCGTTCGAAAGCCGAATGTCTTGAACATCGAAGCGCTGGTGAGAGTGGCCGTTTCCAGATGGGTGAAAGTCAGGTTTGCCTGATCCAGCACCGCACCTTCCAGTCTGGCGGACGTCAGGTCAGTGCTGGTGAAATCCACCTCTTCCAGATTTGCATGACGCAGAGTGGCTTGCTTGAGGATGATCATCTTCTTGGAACAACCGCTCCAATCGACATCCGGCCGCGCAAGATCCTTGCAGTCGGCAATGGCCGGTGAATACCATAGCGCCAGGGCCAGCACACAGGACAACGTGGCTGCCTGTCTGGACAGTGGTGACATGGACTTGCCCGGCTTCATTCAAGTGGCCCGAATTTGTTTTCCATGGCCGTCATCATGGCATGAATTCACGGGGACAAGCGTCGTTGCCGGTATATGCCGCTGTCTTGCCGTCAAGATGAGTCACAGCGTCTTGTCGTTGGCGTTCATACAACGCTTCCATGGCGTAGTCATGCGAGCTTGCCTTCCTGCCATTACAACCTTGAGGAAGGAAGCTCCCGAGACCGAGAGCGTCCCATTCTCACACTGCCATCTGGCAGCGCAATACCCTATTGGGCAGATGGTGTGATATCGCAGCCCAGTGAAATGGCGCATGCTTCAAGCTGAAGGATATCGGCGGTAGCCGAGTATGAGCTATCGCTCTGACACAAGGTGAGGCCGCCGTCTTCAGGGGCAGGCTCGCCCAGAACCAAATTTCTTGTCGCAAAAATTCCCGCCTCCAGGTACATGAGCACGAAGGGTTGCGCCTCGCACTTATGTTCCTCAGTATAGCCAGCCACAAATTCGAATCCTATAGCGCAAATCTGACCATCTGTACCAACCGTGGCCTCCGGATTGAGAATTCCTGGAGCATTCTGAGATTCTGCCCATGTGTTGATTTCCGGAATTTCACACGGCAGTGTGAACCCGGGGACCGCAAGGCCAGTCAGTTCCATGAATCGAGCCTTCGTTCGTTCAAGCTGTCTTTCGGCAGTTCTGAGTGCTGCCAGAGAAGAGCCTCTGTCCTCGAGTCGTTCTATTCGGTTGGCGATTTTGTGAGCTTGATTACAGACTGCTCTTGCTTGCCCCTGAAATTCCTTGCAGAGGCCATCGGAAGGGCTGTTTGGCGCGGCAACTGCCGATGTGCCAAGTACGCTTGCTGCCAAAGCGGCCGTAGCTATTGTCGTTACCGTGAAGTGGCGTATTGAGTTTTTCATTGTTGTATTGGAAGTATGAAAATCGATGGTGAAGGGACGGGTCTCACGTCGATGCAACCGGTTGCCTGTAACGCCTCCCGAAATCATTCAAGCCACGAAATGCTGGCTGATGGCACTTTGCATCTGCTCGTCACTATACAGGTGGAACACGCAAGAGGCTCTGCGGCACGTCACAACGGCACCGAGTCCAGGCGCTATGATGTAGGCTCCAATTGCATCTCCGGCACATCACCATCTATCAGCAGCGTGGCAGACGTTGCCTTGCATACATCGTCTACTGACACACCGGGGGCTCGTTCACGCAGGATCAGTCCTTCCGGACTGGGTTCAATGACGGCCAGGTCGGTCACTACCAGATCGACTCGCCGAACCGCAGTCAGCGGAAGAGTGCACTCCGGTACTATTTTCGGCGCACCCTTGGCGGTGTGTTGCATCGCAACGACAACCATCAAGGCTCCCGAGACCAGGTCCATTGCCCCTCCCATGCCGGGTACCATCTTGCCGGGCACTTTCCAGTTGGCCAGATGGCCGGATTCATCGACTTGCAGTCCGCCCAGAACGGTCATGTCCAGGTGTCCTCCTCGAATGAGACCGAAGCTCATGGCACTGTCTATCGAGGCGGCACCAGGCACCGCCGATACAAAACCACCGCCGGCATCGGTCAGGTGGGGGTCTTCCATGCCTTCAGGTGGGCGAGCGCCAAGTCCGATCACACCGTTCTCAGCCTGAAAGAACACGCCTCGGTCCACCGCGACGTAGTTGGCTACCAGAGAGGGCAGTCCAATACCCAGATTGACAAGCATGCCCGTCTTGATTTCCTGCGCGACTCGTCGGGCAATCAGTTCCTTGGCGTTCAAGCGGCTTTCCTCGGGTAGTGGGTTCTGAGTTTTCCCTGTGATGGTGACACGGCAATCATGAGGCTCGAACCAGCAGATGATCCACCAGTACGCCAGGTGTCTTGACAGCGTCGGGTGTGATCACACCCACCGGTACGATGCTGCCGGGTTCGGCAATGACCGTCTTGCCGGCAAGGGCCATGATCGGATTGAAATTGTGAGCCGTCAGCAGGTAACTGAGGTTGCCGACGTAGTCAGCCTGCCAGGCACTGATGAGTGCGAAATCTGCCTTGATGGGTGTTTCGACGAGAAATAGCTGGCCATCGATCTCTATCGTCTGTTTTCCTTCCTCCACCTCTGTACCGATACCGGTAGCAGTCAGCACACCGCCCAGTCCCATACCCGCAGCACGGATACGCTCGACCAGAGTGCCCTGAGGAACTAGCTCGACATCGATTTCCCCGCTGATCATGCCGCTCTGTGTTTCAGGGTTCAGTCCGATATGCGAGGCAATGACACGCGATACCAGGCCGGCTGTGATCAGTTTGCCAATGCCACGGCCCGGCATGGCTGTATCGTTGGCGATGACGGTCAGGTTCGACTTGCCACTGGCTACCAGTGCATCGATCAGGCGTTCGGGGGTGCCGACACCCATGAAGCCGCCAATGAGCAGACTGGATCCGTCATCTATCAGTTCAGCTGCCGCTGCAGGAGAGATTGCGCCTTTCATGCTGGAACCCTGACAGCGATTCCAGATGTCACTCGTGCTGCTTGTGCAATCATGAGCTCTTCAATCGTTTGTAGTCTCATCACCGTAGTACGCGCCATTTCCGAAGATACTACAGTAGCATTTCTGTCATTGCGGCTTGAATACCGGCTCCAGTGGGTAATCGAGCGCGTCCACCAGCTCTACCTCATGCGCCGGATATTCCGTCATCAGACAATCCAGACAGGCTCTGGATACCCGTTCGCCGAGGCGTGCCGGTCTGGGAGGGGTGCTGTCACGAACCGTACCGAGAAAGACCAGAAACTTCATGCGGAAGACTCCAATACCGAGAGCCCGAGCATAACAAGCACCGGATGGCTCGTCAGTGATTCAGTCACTGAGTGTCCGGTGGGGCGGGAAGGCAGGAGAGGGGCTCGCCCGCCATTGCCTTCCCGCCGCCCGTCCAACCCGCGCCCAGGTAGAGAGCCGGACGCTACTTTGCCGGAACCTGAATACCTTCGAAGCGTTTCCCTGTGGTGTGATTGATGACGATATAGCTGCCATCAACAACCTCGCAGAATCGACCACCTTCGCACAGGGACTCATAGGTCGTGGCGTCCTGCACCTGATACCAGCCATTATCAGCCCAGTTGATGGTGTTTCCATCAATCATGACATCGTTGTCGTTCGGCCGGTGGCAGGAATCATCGATCATGACGGTGCCATCCGGCGACAGATCGAGCGTGACCACATCATCATAGATTCTTCGCTCTGTACCGATGACCGTGTACTCGTGATCCATGACCGGAAACAGGTAGACAGGCGTCATTGTCAGCCTTGCACCACAACTGGTGCGTTCCAGATCGAGTTGCAAGTGACCGTAATGCAAGCCCCCGTCGACAAGCTGCGGATTGCCGTTGCTGTCTGTGGCCCAAAGCTCGGGTTCGTCAGCCGCCGCCATCCATTGTGAATGACTGTTGAACCGAATCGCGGCAAGAGTGCCATCCTCGGTTTCGAACAATTGTTCGCCACGCAAGCCATCTGCAGCAACGCCCACGTCATAGACCTGAACACCCACGCCGTCGCCATCACTGTCGACGAATGAACGTTCAAACATTTCGTCATGACCACTGATTACCGCAGCAACACCGTATTGCTCGAACATCGGGGTGTAGGCACGCATGGCAACACCCGACTGGTTGTCAGCGAATTCATGGTTCGGTGGTGTACCGTGCACACCGTTGGAATACGCTGCATGATGAAACTGTACAAGTATCACTTGCCCTTTCGCTCTGGCATCTGCCAGTTGGAACTGGGCCCACAACCATTGCTCACTACCCGGGTTCAGATCGGGCAAGTCCGATTGTGATGCATCGGTTTCGAACATGTTCGCAAAAGCGGCATCATATTCTTCCGCCGTGAATGAACCCTGCGTATCCGTGGACATGCGCTCAGGACTCAGATGGGTATCATCGCCTGAAAAGACCTCACCTGACAGAACGCCGGTTCGCGTGTCTTCATCAGGCAGACCATTGGTTGAATCCAGCGTCAGGATGGTAAGCGGACCATGGTCCAGCCGGTAGTAGGAATCCGCAAACCGTGGATTCTCCGAATCACCCGGCGTCACCATGTACTCGTGATAGCGATTGCGGGAGATCACGGGTGGCGTACGATCATCGCTGCTGCCGTAGCCACCGCTGATGCCGGCATAGGTTTCCCAGTTTCCCAGGGCAGTGACCAGAGGTACTCTGGATGCCAGGTCACTGGATTCCCCCGCGAAGTGGCGCCAGAATTCATCCCAGGCAGGCTGATATCCAGCCCCTTGCACCAGGTCGCCAGCGATGAGCAGCAAGTCGGGGTTCTGTCGGGAAATCGTGGCAATATTGGCATTGAGTGCCTCGGCCTGACTGATCGGATACCTCACCAGTTCCTGGCCGTAACGCACGGCTGTGCCATAGCGCTCTGACCAGGCAGAGCCAACGCCCGGGCGCGCCACAGAGCCGTCGGCCAGCCCGGCGAGGGCAGTCTCCCATTCACGATGTTCGATTCGCCCTGCAGGCTCCGTTTCGGTGTCGGAGAATGCAATGATCCTTACGTGATCCCAGTCGTCCTTGCCGGGTGCGGTTGTGAAACTGGCGAAGTGACGCACACCATCCTGGATG
The DNA here is from genome assembly GCA_947492525.1 of uncultured Granulosicoccus sp. GTDB lineage: Bacteria > Pseudomonadota > Gammaproteobacteria > Granulosicoccales > Granulosicoccaceae > Granulosicoccus. The sequence goes on along the minus strand of CANLNQ010000001.1, from coordinate 182,675 downwards.
ACAGAATAGTAGTAAGTCTCGCCTGCCTGCAGTCCATCTACCTGGACGATATGGCGATAGTTGCCATCCGAATGGAGCCAGGAACCGGTCTCCAGGCCTGGGATCTCTTCAGAGAGTTCGGCCTCGGAGTATTTCATCAAGTCCAGTGGCTGCGGTTCGCTGGTGTACGTCTTCAACTCGGTGTGAGGGCCGACCGCAATCAATTCGCCCGGTGTGTTCAGTTCACTGATCCAGACGATAGTCATCGAACTCGATGAGGGTGCCTGGAGATAGGGCAGCACGCGGAAGCCTGGCTGCGGCTCGACAGGGGAGCCTGTTTCTTCGGCGGGCTCACTGTCTTGTGCCAAGGCAATACCCACGCCAGCGGCGGTACTGGAAGCAATCAGCGCGGCGGCCAGCGTACAACGGCCGATCGAACGGCGTCTGATCTTTCTCATGGTGTGTCTCTGCAGTTGTCGATTGTAAACGGGTGGATAAAATGAACGCGAACAGGTGGCGTGAAGTGGGCAGGGCCTGCCGTGCTTCATGCTTCCATCGCTGATTCAGCCGCGGTCATTGCATCGACCATAGCGTTGTACTGTTACTGGAGAGTGAAGACGTGAACTTCCAAGGCACGATGCAACTGGTCCCGTGTGATCGGACGGCTGATTCTTCAACGTGATCAAAGCGCCTTGGACATGTCATGATTTTTCTCGCGGAGCCACCAGTGACAATCGCGGTGCTACGAAATCGATTCAGCTCGTGTCAGCCGGTAGACCTGTATCAACGCTCACAGATGAAAGTCCGTTGGATGACGGTATTTGCGCATTTCTGACATATGCAAGCAGCATTTCGAGCACTAGACTTGCCCTGTCGTAAAAACGCGACACACAGGTGGTTGAAAGACACTTGTGGCTTTTGTCGCATCAACCAAGCGGGGAGTTCAGTTAATGAAGAAGCACGTTACGTGTGCAGTGGCACTGGGAGCGTTGACAGCAGGCACTGCCTCTGCCGCGGTCACTGTGTTCGAGAAAGAGAATTTCACCTACGAGTTGGGTGCCGACGTACAGATCCAGTTGCTGCAGGACTCTGGCATCGATGAGGATCTGGACGTCAACTACGATGACGGTGAACTGAAGAACCGTTTCACCTATGATCTCGGAGAAAGCCTGTCGGCGTTCGCAAAGCTGGATCTGGAAATTGCCAAGGATAGCGATGTCAGCCGCGAAGAAGCCTACATAGGTCTGAAGAAGAACGACATGAGCTTCTGGGTGGGTGCCAGCGACTACGTCACCGATGACTTCGGTGTCGAAAAGAACATTGATGTTGTCGATGTCGATGGAGACGTGTTTGCATTGGACAGCTCTGAGGACCTGTTGGCCTTCAACTACAGCACAGACCTCTATTCGATTGGCCTGTCGCACGACCTGGAAGTGGATGACGACGAGAGTTCCACTGACATCATGCTGTTCACCGAATTCCAGGGCTTTGAGATCGGCTTTGCTTTCCAGAGTGCCACGAATGTCGAATTCGATGCCGGTGTGTCTGATGCAGATACCTTCGGCCTGAGCGTTGAGTACAGTATTGGCATGTACGGTATCGGGGTTGCATTCAGCTCTCTGGATATCGATCAAGCGCCGGATACCATCGAGAACGTGCATATTGTCGGTACCCTCAAACCCTGGTCCACCACGGAATTCAACCTGGGCTTCGATATGGTTGACGCAGGCGATGAAAACGCACAGGCACTGGGCCTGGCCGATGTCGACAGCTGGTACCTGAACGCGATCTACAAGTTTCCTCAAGCCAAGGGCTTCAGCACATTTGCTGAAATCGGACAGACGGATGTCGATGGTGTTGATGACATCGATATGGGCTTTCTCGCCGGTTTGCGTTTGACGTTCTAGGTTCACTCCATTTCAGTTCCCGCCGGGAATGATATTCCTGGCGGGTTTGAAACGGCCGGTCAGACTCTGTCAGTGTGAAACGGCCGCCTTCAACTCAACTGTAGAAGTCTCGACGTGATCTGACAGGCAAGAAGCTGATTGCCTGTTGCGTGTTCTGCCTGGCATTGGTGCGTGTGCAGACTTGGTCGGCTGGATCAACGTACTCCAGAGGCTTACCGTGTCGTCGTCTGCCTGCCCTCGGGCTCCCACGTGTAGTCGATCTGCTTCGCAGTGCGTGCGGCCAGTTCCAGTCCGGCAAAGCGATGCACGAGATGCAATGCCATATCGATACCGGCACTGAGGCCGCCCGCGGTGATCACCGAGCCCGTATCCACCCAGCGCACGTTGCGTTGCGCGCCTTTCGGACCGAGTCGTTCCGACAAGAGGTCGACATCTTCCCAGTGGGTGGTCCAGTCACGCTTGTCCATCAGACCCGCCTCGGCGAGCAGGAAGGCGCCGGTACAGACACTGGCGGTGATTGCCTGGAAGGCCTTGTCTGTTGACTGCCTCGCTTCCGTGGCGGTGTCAATTCCTTCGTTGATATCGGTCAAAGTCACAGTTTCCGTGCCCGAGTCCGCAGCGGCGCCTGTTGCTGTCATACCCTGAAACGCGTGCCGTCGTATCGCCGCCAGCAGTTCGCTGTTCTTCATGGCTTTGTCGATATCGATCGTGCCGGGTACGATCAGCACATGCGCTGATTCCGGGAATTGCTCAAGTCGCGTGAGCACCTCGTCCACAGGTCTGTCTGGTATCAGGCCCAGCCCACCGAAGGCCTTCACCGGCTGCCCATCCAGGCTTGCTGTATTGACCGTAAACGGCGTTTCACCTCCGTCTCGCTGTACCAGCCGCGACGCGGTCAGGAAGACTTCGTACGGACCGCCAGCATCCAGCAGATCCACCTCATCGAAAAGCAGTATCGTGATATCCATGCTCACATCATGCTGCAGCGAGCCATGTCTTTGATGACATGTTTCAGTGGATTTCGGACATGCATTCTGTACACTGTCTTCATGAGCAGGAGCATCACACTTTTTGCCTACGACGGTATCGCCATGATCGACCTGGTGGGTCCGTCGGATGTCTTCACGATCGCCAATCAGCGTGCGGGCGAGGCCTTGTATTCACTGCAGGTTGTCGGCATGGGACGAATCCGCTCGATAAAGGCCGAGTCCGGATTGCGTCTGGGGGTGGATGGAGCAATCCAGCAACAAGAGTCGACACACACTTTCATTGTGCCTGGTGGGGATGGTGTTCAGCCTTTGCTGCAACGACAGGCGGTGATTCGCCAAATCGCCCGGCTGGCGGGACAGGCCGAGCGGGTCGCCTCTATCTGTACCGGTGCGTTTCTGCTGGCCGAAGCGGGGTTGCTGGACGGGCGACGCGCTACCACGCACTGGGCACATGCTCGGGAACTGGCTTGCCGGTATCCGCAGGTGGATGTGGTTGCCGATGCGCTGTACATCGAGGCGGGATCGGTCACGACCTCCGGCGGTATGGCTTCGGGCATCGATCTCGCCCTGTCTCTGGTAGCTCGTGATCATGGGGAAGCACTGGCACGCGAAACCAGCCAACGCATGGTGCTCTACCTGAATCGAAGCGGTGGACAATCGCAGTTCAGCGAGCGCTATGCACTCGGCACGCCTGATGACATCAAAGATTCCCTGGATGAATTGCTCGCGTCAATCTCGCACGACCCCACTGGCAATCTGTGCAATGCGGTACTTGCCTCACGACTGTCACTGGGTGAGCGGCATTTCTCTCGTGTATTCACGCAACGCACCGGAACCACGCCGGCGCGCTGGGTTGAGCGTGTGCGTGTCGATCATGCCAGGCGAATACTGGAAACGGGTATTCAGCCGATGGGGCAGGTAGCCCGGCAGAGTGGCTTTTCATCGGTGGATACACTCAGGCAGGCATTCAAACGAGTTGTGGGTGTGTCGCCGACGCAGTATCGCTTGAACCACGCTCACCCGGAAGCCATCATCACTGACCGCTGAGCGGTTGCAGTTGCTCGCCAAATTCACCCACACTCTGCAGTGGGTTGAAGAACGGGTCATTGGTGCCAGCATAGACCTGGTTCGGCAACTGGTACACGGCCTGGTATTCCTGTGGCATGTAGATGGTGGCCCCGGTCGTTGTCTGCCAGGGTCGTCTTTCCTGAATCATGTTGACAGTATTCGCATGCCCGGCATCGTTCATCTCGGAATTGTTTATCCAGGTATTCATCTGAATGTCGAGCAGGTCACTGCCAGTGGTATCCACCTGGCTGCGGGAGGCTTGACGGTTCGCCCGCATGGCAGCCATCGTTGCACGCTGTGCGGCCAATCGTCGCTGGGAGGCAGCAACGGCCAATTGAGTCTTCTGCTGGAAGTGTTGTTGCAGACGTTGTTGATAGGACGGGTCCGGTTTTATCGTTTCGCCAATACGATCCAGCACGGCTTCATCGGCCTTGCCATCGACGGTGGCGGTGGTCATCGTGCCGATTGCCATGGCCAGTGTCAGTCGGGCATTCATGCTGCCGTACGGATCCGCGACCGGCTGGTCGAGAAACATCAATACCGGTATCAGCAACTCCTCGACGGTTGCGCCCTGTGCGGAGTAGCTGATGCGAATTTCCATTGCCTCGATACGCTGTTGCTGCCCGGGTTGTAATTGCGTCGGCCCCATCATTTCACGGACCTCGTCGACGACATCGGGTCGCAGGCGGCTGGACAGGATCCGCGCGCCGGGACGAATCAGCGGTAGATAGGTGTCGACAAAGCCCTGAATGTCGATAATGGGCCGGCTCTCGCAACCCATCACACCCTGCTGTGCCATCTGAGGGAACGTCTGAAAATTACTGTTCCAGGCCCAGGCGCCACCCGGAATCATCTCCACCCACTGTTTACCGTCCGGTGCCGTGGCCATGAAGTGGACCTTCATCCGGTCAAAGACGCACTGTGGATTCCCGGCCCATTGCACCGCACCCGTAACGACCCAGTCTGGGGGCGTCTGGATTGTCATCGCGGTCAATGGTTGCTCGAAACCGAACTCGTCGCGGATGTCATGGGTGACCAGCGCACTGGCGTGAAGCGGTGGGCTTGACTGCACGGCGAGCAGGCAGGCTACGACCAGCGTGCAGAGGAGGGGGCGAAGGCAGGGTTTTGACAGTTGGGCCATGATGTCTGCTCCCGATTCCAGGCATGATGCTTCTGTTCCAGGCCTTTTCCATGATGAGCGATACGCCAGCAGCACGCAAACTGATCGGACTAGACCTTTGGCGAAGACCGGTGTGATCAATCGAACCGGCCAACGGGGTTGAGGTGGGCAGGACGAGGTGGCGCCCGGCTATGTGACGGATCAGGCGGTGCTGTCTTGTCCCTGTCATACAGTCTGGCTAGTCTCTGTCGCTTCTCAGCGCACACGACTGGCCAGGAGAGAGAGTGATGCACACCGATGCCATCATCCCCGATACCACAGGCGTCTCTCAATGGGACAGTGCCTGGAGAAGCATCAGCACCCGGCCATGTCGACGACCGAGGCACTCGCCCGAGATCATGCAGAGAATGCAACATCTGGAACATCTGATGCTGCATGAAGTGGAGCGCTGCCTGGATACTGCCGGAGCGGAACTGGCGGTGGTGAGTCGGGCAGGGTCCGATCTGGGAAAATACCGGTTCGATACCGAGTGTCCGGATTACACCCACTCAGGTTTCGCGATAAGACATGATGGAAAGTGGTTTGTGGATCACTTGCTCAACTGGCACGAAAGCGCCTCGGGCAGGTTGGCGAGACATTCACTCATCGACTTCTTTCGTGATGACCCTTACGCCTATCGAACCGGCGTGCTGATTCCGAGCCCGCCCCTGCAGAAGGCCATCCGGCAAACCCTGCAATCACCGGTTCGCGAGGCTATCCATTCACCTGAGTACAGCCGTCTGTCGTATCCATTCGCTACGCGCTATCAGAACTCCAACCAGTGGCTGGCGGAGATCATCGGTTCGGCCCAGAGCGGAGAATCACGGCGTGATGCCATCCAGCATTACCTGCAAGAGCAAGGACTTCGGCCAACGATTCTGCGCCTGAACCCTGGCCTGCAAGTGGCCGCGGGCATCATCTCGGCCAATACCCGGCTGGACGATCACCCCTGGCGCAACCGCCTGCAGGGTCGTATCGAATTTCTCATCGAACCCAGCCTTCGACATTACCTGAAAGCCAGTGATCCGGGTTGCCGAGTCGCACACCTGACCGCCAGCAGCGCACCGCGACGACATCCAGTCGACAGAGTGTGTGAGGATATTGCGAACGGTGCGCGACATGGAGGGCTGGCAGCATGAACGCGGTCAGTTCCCTTCGAGTTCACGCTGCCGATACCCTTGCCTTGTTGCATGCGCTCATCGTCAGCTTCTTTGCCACGGGCTGGGTATTGCCATGGAACCTCTCCTGGTGGGCGGTGCTTGTCGGAGGTACTCTGTTGCAGCTGATGTGGTTGTCGATGAACAATACCTGTCCGCTGACGTTGTTGGAAAACTGGCTGCGAGGAGGCGCCACCGTTGACGATGCCGTCGAATCAGAACCTCCACACTTTGTCGCATCACTGCTGTCCCGAGTGAGTGGACGACAGGTCACCCCATTTGTGGGTGACCTGGTTGTCTATGGCGTTCTCAATACCAGCATGTTGTTGGCAGCCTTGCGCCTCTGGTTCTGAACCGGTGTTCGACAGTGTCGATGATCGTCATGACATGGCCAGCATGCGGCTGATCATGCGTTCACGCAATAGCCGGTTGCGCGACAATACGCCAATTGTCGTGGTGATCTGCATTCTGTAGAAGACATTGCGGGTGGTCATGGCCCGCCGCGCGCGTTCGCTCAGGGCAATGGTCTCACGTCCTGCCGAGTGCCGAGCGGCGTCGTAACCTTCCAGTTCATCATTCATGATCCGGTGTGCAAGATCGGCAGCATCAGCGATACCCAGATTCATGCCACGCCCTCCTGCAGGTGAGTGACAGTGGGCGGCATCTCCTGCCAGATAGACTGGACCATGATTGTATTGTCTGACCTGCCTTACAGAGATGTTGAATACGCCTTGGTTGATGGTTTTGGTGATGTTCATCGGCACCGGCACCGCCTTGATGGCATCCGTTGTATTGGAAATGATTCTTACCCGGCCAGACTCCACAGGTGCCACTACCACCACTTTTCCGTGTGATAGTCGAAACAGGCTGAACAGTGAGGTATCCCAACCTTCCACCTCCACGTCAGCAATCGACCAGGGCTCTTCAAGATCAAACCCTTCGAAGGCCATGCCCAGGCTTCGACGCACCGTGCTGTGAACGCCGTCAGCGCCGACAAGCAGGTCATATTTCCTGACCTCCTTGCGAGAGCCTCCCAGGCACAAGGTTGCTACTGCGTGATCGTCCTCGATATCCAGTGATACCAGGTTCACACCGTGTTGAACTGCAACTCCGGATCTCTCCAGAGCTGATTTCATCAGTGCTTCGGTTCTGTCTTGCGCCAGTCCATACAGCAAGGGGGAATCTGAATCATCTTCCTGCAGGGGTACCTGAGCCGTGAGTTTGTCATTGACATAAAAGGCTGCGGCCCTGTAAGCCATCGCCTCTTCGCGAATGGATTCGGCCACACCGGATGCTTCAAGGATCTTCATGCTGGACGGCAGCAGGCCGACAGCCCGTGACAGCCCCGACCCGGTAGCCTGCTTCTCGATGATCTCGGGTACCAGCCCTTGTCGGGCTAGCTCCAGAGCTGCGGTCAGCCCTGTTGGTCCCGCGCCGACGACAAGTACTTTGTGCATCTCATACCTCTGGTGGTGACAGTCAATGGCAATCCCTGGCCGCTCGAATCACGGATATCGAGCCATGTTGCCACGGCCTCCATACAATGAGCTGGTAACAGCCACATTCACAGTATAGGTCTGTCGTTGCTCGACTTGCCAGCGACTGTGGAAGAGAGCCTGTTTCAACCATAGTCTGCCACCGTTGTGACAACACTGCTCTGCAGTTTTTTCCAGAACCGGTGACAGGCCTCTATCGGGCAGGGTTGCCTTGTCAGGAGTATTGCTTCAGATCGGGGTTACCGCCTGTGGTCAGGGGTTCGTACTCGTCAGGGTCAGACTGCAGAGCAGAAGCGGGGCTTGCCGAGGAACTCATACCTCCACCCATCGTCGATACACCGGCGTACATTTGATGGTAGGGGCGAGGTATAGCTGCGTTAACGATAAATATTGTTTTACAAATCAATAAGAAAGTATAGTTTTACTTGTTGATGTGATAAGCCGATGATGTCATCGACGACGCTGCTGTATGCGATCTTCTCGTTCAGGCAGTCATGTCAGGTGCAGACAGTATCGAGATCCTGCCCGGAACACTGAGGATCCTGGAAAGTCTGTCGATGCCGCAAATGGCATCTGTGCGGGAGTGTCTGTCAGCGCCGACAGCGTGAGGCTCTACAGGGTGTCGGACGCATTCCGGCAGAATCATGCACTCTGATTCTTTCTGACAGGGTGCAAAGGGCCTGCCGCAAGGTGCGTCGCTGTCATGGATCCGATTCCTTCCAACTGTCCGGCGCTGATCAGCGATACAGTGCAAGCAGCGAAACATTGTTGTGACTTTTCCATCAGAGACTGCGTCCAGTGTTATAGATGCAGTTGTATCGACCGGCCTCTGCCCATGAACGACCAAGGCTTCGGTCTTGTATGTTTCACCCTGTCCGGATTCAGTCACGGGAGTGACACGAAATCGTCCCATTCACTAAAACAGCATAAGCAGCTCATGAAGATTGCCATCCTCTCCAGAAATCCTCGCCTCTATTCCACTCGACGACTAGTCGAAGCGGCGCAGTCCCGCGGCCATGAAGTGGTGGTGCTCGACGTACTGCGCTGCTACATGAACGTCACGGCCAACAGGCCCGAAGTTCATTACAACGGAAAGGAAATCACCGGCGTTGATGCTGTCATTCCCCGAATCGGCGCGTCCGTGACCTTCTATGGTACGGCGGTATTGCGTCAGTTCGAGATGATGGGAACCTTTCCTCTCAATGAATCTGTTGCCATCAGCCGGTCGAGGGACAAGCTGCGCTCTCTGCAGCTCATGTCACGCAAGGGCGTGGACATGCCCGTCACCGGCTTTGCCCACAAGCCTGGCGATACCAAGGATCTGCTGAAGATGGTCGGTGGCACGCCGGTGGTCATCAAGTTGCTGGAAGGCACGCAGGGAATCGGTGTGGTGCTGGCTGAAACCCCGAAGGCAGCAGAGAGCGTGGTAGAGGCATTCATGGGGCTGAAGGCGAACATACTGATTCAGGAGTTCATCAAGGAGGCCGGCGGCGCCGACATTCGTTGCTTCGTCGTTGGCGACAAGGTCGTGGCGGCGATGAAGCGTCAGGGTGCTGAAGGCGAATTCCGTTCCAATCTGCACCGGGGCGGCTCGGCCACGCTGACAAAACTGTCCGCGAAGGAGCGTGCTACGGCGATCAAGGCTGCCAAGACCATGGGGTTGAACGTAGCCGGAGTTGATTTGTTGCGCTCTGCACGAGGCCCTGTGGTCATGGAGGTGAACTCCTCACCCGGTCTGGAAGGCATCGAGACGGCGACATCGCTGGACATTGCCTCCATGCAGATCGAATTCATCGAGAAGCATCTGGAGAAAAACGTCAATCGTTCCACCTTGACCAAGACACGAGGCAAGGGCTGAGACCATGCGCGACCCCTTCATTCTGGCTGGCAACGAGGTACGTGCCGGCAGTCGGCAGCTGATCAACCTACCGATGCCGGACCTGAGCTCGCAAACCAGCATTCACATGCCGGTGCATGTGCTGCATGGCAAAAGCGATGGCCCGGTATTGTTTGTCAGTGCTGCCATTCATGGCGATGAACTGAACGGTATCGAGATCATTCGTCAGGTGCTCGCGTCAAGGACCATGACCAGGATCAAGGGGACGCTGATAGCCGTTCCGGTAGTCAATGCCTATGGCCTGATTCAGGTGAGTCGCTATCTGCCGGATCGCCGCGATCTGAACCGCGTCTTCCCCGGTTCGGACAACGGCTCACTGGCAGCACGCCTTGCCAAGCTGTTCATGCAGGAGATTGTTTCCGTATCCACTCACGGTATCGATCTGCACACAGGGTCCGGGCACCGCACCAATCTGCCGCAGATCAGGGCAGACCTGGATGACCCGGAAACCCAGCGACTGGCTCGACGCTTCGGTGTGCCCGTGATCCTGAACTCGTCCGTACGCGATGGATCCCTGAGAGGCTCGGCCAGTGAAATGGGTATCCCCATTCTGTTGTACGAGGCAGGGGAGGCCCTTCGGTACAATGACATGGCGATTCGAGCGGGTGTGACCGGCATCCTGAATGTCATGCGTGCCCTGGACATGTTGCCAGCTTCCCGTGCGGCGCGCTCCAGAGAGAAGGACCCGTTCGTGGCGCGCAGCAGTCGCTGGTTGAGAGCGCCCGAGAGCGGTATGTTCCGCGCCGATGTCGGGCTGGGCGCACAGGTCAGCAGGGGTGACATCGTGGGTCATATCGCGTCTGCATCCGACGGTGTACGTCATGAAATCCGATCACAGCACGACGGTGTCATCATCGGCCGCATGGAATTGCCGGTGGTGCATGAGGGCGATGCAGTGCTGCATCTGGCTCGCTTCCGCGATGATATCGATGAGGTGGGCAGCCATGTGGAATCCTTCCAGCTCGATCACGAGAATGAGGAGCAACGAGACGCATAGACTGCCGTCGTGCTCGTCGTGCTCGTCTTGCCTGCTCTTACAGCGAGATCCTCTGATGGCCCCCGTTCCTGCCTGGCGACGGGGGCCTGTTCACGCTCGCCCATGAAGCGAGGCGGGTACGCCATTCAACGACGTCGTTTGGCGCTGGTGTGCTGTTTGACCATCTTGCCGAAGGCCTTGTCCTGTTGCCGTTGCTCTGCCAGTGTTGCTGAGTGGCGAGCTTCCTCTCTGGCAAGTTTTTCGTAGTTTCTCAGCCGACGTGCATCGAGCCCACCTGCCTGAATGGCCTGTTGAACGGCACAACCCGGCTCATCATGATGCTGACAGTCCGCAAACCGGCATTGCCGGGAAAGCACGTCGATGTCGTCGAATACCTCGCTTACGCCCGAATCTGCTTCACCGAGCTTGATCTCCCGAATACCCGGCAAGTCAATCAGCAATCCGCCAGAGGGCAATACATGCAATTCGCGATACGTGGTGGTATGACGCCCCTTGGCATCCTGTTCGCGAATGTCTCCGGTAGTGGCAAGCGTCTGTCCGGCCAGAGAATTGATCAGGGTGGACTTGCCTACGCCGGAAGAACCCGCCAAAGCGATCGTGGTGCCTGTGGAAATCCATTTCCCTACGCTCTCGAGAGAGGAGGGGAGCTGTGCATTCACCAATTCTACAGGGCTGTCACCGCAGACTGATTGCGCACGCTCGCGATAAGCCGCTGCATCCGGCGCCAGATCCGCCTTGGTCAGAACGATGACCGGATCAACGCCGGCCTCACGCGCCAGCGCCAGGTAGCGTTCAAGCCTCGACTCGTTGAAGTCCTCATTGCAGGAACTCACCACGAACAGTATGTCGATGTTGGCGGCCATGAGCTGCACATCTACCTTTGTTCCGGCCGCTACACGTTTGAATACACTCTTGCGATCCAGCAGGCGCAGGATCTTCTCACCGCTACCATCGAGCACCAGCCAGTCTCCCACCGTGGCCCGCGCCTCGGATGGCAGCTGAGACCAGTTTCCTCCGAGGGCCACCGTCCAGCTCGCTGAGCCATCGCCAACGACCAGCAGGGAACGCTGCACCTGGAAAACCCGCACCAAGCGGGTAACTTCCATCTCTTCAAGCGACAGTTGTTGCGTGAAAAAAGGGGATAGACCTAACGCCAGTAATTCTGCACTCATGCCTGATCATAGCACTCGCACCAGTGAGCGTCTGGCCGCCCTTGCTCTGACAGGCCTCAGGATATATCCCTCGGCCATGCCAGTTTGATCATTCTGCGGCCTGACCGGATTTACTTTGCTCGTAGGCGCGCTCCGCATCGGCGATCAGTTTTTCACCTGTCTTGACCATCGACGTGCCATCCGCAACATTTTCCTTGCCTTCGGCGATTTGCTTGTTGCCCTTGCGGACCAACTTGTTCCCCTTGCGAATCATCGCCTGCCCCTTTTCCCATTTATCGCCGATATCCGCTACTGCAATTCCCTCGGCTCGCACGGAGTCGCCGAAAGACGGACTCCGGCTGGCGCAGCCGGCGATCATCGTGGCGAGCAGAACAACAACCCAAACACTTTTATTGAACTTCATCACTACTTTCTCCCATGACAAGATAGAGTTTGCCGATCCAGCTACGCATGCCGTTGATCAGACAAGTCGGTTCCCGGTTTCGAATCAACCAGGTTTTCTTTCAATCGATATCGTCATGGACGCAAGCCAGACTGGAAAAGTCACAATGGACGCTGATTCTTTCGTCGATATCAATGATAGATAATATTTTCATATTCGACAAATATATATAGTTTTACTAATCAATCGAAGATGCCGATCATGCTTCTTTCTACCGTGGCAGAGCTTTGCCACAACACAGGAGGACAACCATGAGAGCGGAAACATCATTCAATTCGGCTTCTGACAGCTGTGTCGAAGTGCAGCTGGTTCAGGCCTGCCTGCGGAATCAACCCCTGTGGATCGAGCAATTGCTGGATTGGCTGGCCAGCGACAATGAATGGTTGAAGCGCCGTTGTCTGTCGCTGCTGGGAAGCCGTGCCGATGCTGAGGACGCGGTGCAGGAAATCACTCTCAAGGTCATCAGGTCCATCGCCCGGTTCGAGGGACGTTCGTCGCTGCGCACCTGGGTGGGGCGCATCGTGGACAACCATTGCTTCTCCTTCATGAGAAAAAGAACATCTCATGTGCTTTCCGATCACCTGCAGCACTGCATCGCTCTTGTCGAAGCAGACAGGTTCCCGGAGGCAACCGCGCAGACCCGTGAGCAGCTTGTGGAACAAGTGCGCGCGACGCTGGAGCGCTTGAACGACAGGAATCGCGAAATCCTGGCGCTGAGGTATCTCGAGGAGCTGTCCATCCAGCAAATGGCTGAAACGCTGAATCTCAGCCAAAGTGCCACGAAGATGCGACTCTACCGTGCCATGGATGTATTCAAGCTCAAGTTCGAAAACGTCTACGGATGACATCGTTGTGACGTTCCCGGCGACCCTGACCATGACCGCCAGCAGCTGTGCAAGCCCCGGCCATGCAGGATTCCCGGCGTTGGCGTGGACACTTGTCGGGAGCCGCCAGGTATGCGCAGACCCTTGCCGGTAATATGATGCGGATAGTCCACAACCGCAGGGGGCCGCAGTTGAACGTTCCATGCCGGATTGCCTGGAACGAGCATCTGTTGCCCGATCACTGCGTCACCTGACTTCGGCTTTTCCTGATCCTTTTGCAGCATCGCTCTATACTCTCCGTTTCAACCGTATTCACCTATCGTTGCTCATGGACATAGAGTTGCTTCGCACCTTTCTGGAAGTTGAGCGATTACGGCATTTTCGCAAGGCCTCAGAGGAACTGTTTGTCACTCAGGCGGCAGTCAGTTCGCGTATCAAGTCGCTGGAGGAAACACTCGGGGTCTCCTTGTTCATCCGGCAGAATCGGCAGATCGATCTCACGCCAGAGGGGCATCGCTTCAAGCGATACGCAGAACGCATGATCGCCGAATGGCGTAAGGCCTGTCACGACGTATCGCTGGGAGGAACCGAATCACAACTTGCGGTAGGAGGGACGATTCGCGTCTGGGATGCCGGTATGCAAGAGTGGGTGCATGATGTGCATCGTGCATACCCCGACCTGGCCCTGATTCTGGAAATACACACACCAGAAACCCTGGTACGCAGGCTACTGGATGGTCAACTCGATCTGGGCTTCATCATGGAGCCGCCTCAGATAGACACCCTCAATCTAATTGAAGTTGCCCAACTGGAACTGGTCATGGTGACCACCGACCCCGATGCTGATGTAGAGAAAGCCATGGGCAAGGGGTATATCTGGATAGACTGGGGGCTGAGCGTAGCCCTTCAGTATCATCGACTGTATCCGGATGCGCACCAACCTGCAATTCGCATTGCAGACGCCAGTGTGGCGCTGGAATTCATTCTCGAATTCGGTGGGGCCGGTTACCTGGCCAGCCGGGAAATTGCTGATGAAATCAAGGGCGGAGAGCTGTTTCTGGTCAAGGGTGCCGAGCGAATCCAGAGAAGCGTGTATGCCATTCACCCGGTGCGCACCGATCGGCTCGAGCTGATCAACGAAGCCGTGGGCGAATTCAGGTATCGGGTCTCCTTGCCCAAGAGGCCTCGGCGCAGGAAACCGGCATAACCGCGGAGCAATGCGTCTGCCTCAAGCGGTTTGAGGCAGGGCAGTGCCGGACTGGCTGATGAGGCGGCTGTCACCAAGTGCCGATCCGTTCGTCAACGGGCGTTGTGCACGGTTCTGAGTTCCAGTCGGCGCAGGAATTCGGCGGCGAGTTGGTCATACAGGGCAGCTCCCAGATGCTTGTCCTCGACACCTGCATCCACGCTCGGATTGTCATTGACCTCGATGATGACCACATCCTTGCCGCGTTGCTTCAGGTCGACACCGTAGAAGCCATTGCCTATCAGGCGCGTGGCTTCCACCGCGGTGCGCAACACCTTCTTCGGCACATCCTCGACTGCCATCGTCGTGAAGTTACCGGAAGAGACCCGACCGTTCGCGGCGTGATTGTAGATCTGCCAGTGACCGCGGCTCATGAAATACTTGCAGGCAAATAGTGCCTTGCCGTTGATGACGCCAATTCGCCAGTCGAAATCCGTGGGGTAGAACTCCTGAGCAAGGATCAGCGCCGAACGTGCGAAGAAATCCCCGGCGATCGACTCCAGCTCAGCCATGTCCCGGGCTTTTCTGACACCGACCGAAAAGGCTCCATCCGGGATTTTCAGCACCAGGGGAAAGGCCAGTTCTTCTGCGGCCTTTTCCAGGCAATCTTCCTGATGCCGATTCAGCACGCGCGTTTTCGGCGTCGGTATCCTGTGCACCTCCAGCAGATTGGCCAGATAGATCTTGTTGGTGCATCGCAGAATCGACTGCGTGTCGTCAATCACGACACAGCCCAGCGACTCTGCACGCTTGGAAAATCGGTACGTGTGATTATCGATATTGGTCGTCGCGCGGATGAACAGAGCGTCGTACTCGGCCAGGCGGGAAAAGTCCTTGCGTGTGATGGTATCCACGTCCAACCCGATGCGACGCGCGGCTTTTTCAAAGCGCTTCAGGGCCCTTGCGTCTGACGGTGGCATCTTTTCGTCCGGATCCACCAGAATCGCCATGTCATAGCGGAACTGCTTGCGGCTTTTCGGTTTCCGCCAGATATTGCGGCTGAAGCTGTCCAGTGCTTCGGCAAATTGTGTCTGCTCTTCCTCGTTCAGTGATGTGATGCCTCGCATGCGCAGGCGGCTGATGTGCCAACGTTCATCGCGACGGAACTGGACTTCCAGAATCGGACACGGGAACTGATCGAAAATCGCACGAGCCAGTGACTTGAAATCACCATCGTTGGTAGTGCCGAAATAGAGGGTGAGGGTGAATTCGGGGCGCGCCGTCGGCTCCAGTCGAGCACTCAGTCGGGCATCGAGTCGCTGCAGAGCGCCGCCAACGGCATCAAGATCGAGCAGGTACAGTGACTTGCTGCCAAGGCTGTTGATGGTACGGATCGAAGGCATCACCTGCTGGCCGCGCGATTCTGCCAGCAAAGAGCAATAATACCCGTGACTCAGGTAGCGATAGTTGCGACAGAGGTTCAGAATCACGGTCTGCGCCACCGGACCTTCCTGTGCCGCCAGGTAGGTGTCTACCGGTGTGACATCCTGGCTCGGGTAATAGGGCTTCCAGTCATCAGCCGCACTGATGACAACAGAGACACTGGGCATCTTTCAATAGAATCCTGATAGTCGAGGTAGTGAACAAGAACACGCATCCTGCCGCTATCGGCAGTAATGGGTGTATATAGTGATAGCACGTTGAACCCTTTCCAACCGCTCGATAAGTACGATTGAACGCCATAAACTGTCCGAAAACGCCACCTGAACGAGTCACGCGACTTGCAACCCTGGATGATGTCGACGCGCTGGTCTCTCTGGAGGACCAGTGCTTCAGCAGCGACCAGATCAGTCGTCGGCAATTTCGCTGGATGATCACCCGAGCCAACGCGCAGCTCAATGTCTGTGTGCAGAAGGGCGAACTGGTTGCTTATGTGCTCGTGCTGTTTCACAAGGGAACCTCTCTGGCCAGACTCTATTCACTGGCCGTCTCGCCACTGCACCGCGGCAGTGGCTTGGGGCAGCAGCTGTTGAGTGAGGCAGAGCATATGGCTGAGGCGCATCAGTGCGTCTACCTCCGATTGGAAGTGGATCCGCGCAACGTCAGTGCCGTGGCCTTGTACGAACGCAACGGCTTCAGCGTGTTCGGCACGGTCGAGGATTACTACCAGGATCACGGCGATGCGCTGCGCTATCAGAAACGCATCCTGAACACGCCGCCGCTGACCTCTCAGCCCGTCCCCTACTACGAGCAGACTCTGGACTTCACCTGCGGGCCCGCCAGCCTGATCATGGCCATGCGCGCGCTCGACCCCTCCCTGCAAGCTGACCGCAGGCTGGAAGTCCAGCTATGGCGCGAAGCGACGACCATCTACATGACTTCCGGCCATGGCGGATGCAGTCCGCATGGGCTGGCTCTGGCAGCTCGTCGACGCGGCTTCCATGCACGACTGATGCTCAACGATTCCGGGCCCCTGTTCCTCGATGGTGTCCGCCGCGCGGACAAGAAGACCGTACTCGAACTGGTCCACGACGACTTCGTGGCACAAATTACCGAAACCGACATCGAGATGACCCACGATGGGTTCGATACAGCCTCGCTTGTCACGGCGCTGGAATCCGGATGCGTACCGCTGGTGCTGATCAGCTCCTGGCGCTTCAATGACAACAAGGCACCGCATTGGGTGGTGCTCGTTGCGGCGGATGACAACTTTGTCTATCTTCACGATCCTGATGTCGATACACAGTTGAGCAAGGCACCGGGCGATACACAGTCGGTTCCCGTGCGAATCGATGACTTTGAACGGATGGTTTTCTTCGGACAATCACGCATGCAGGCAGCGCTGTGCCTCTGTCTGCCATGAGTGAATGATTCGCAGAACATGACTGTGTAGCCTTATGGAGCTCACTGACCGGTATGCGAGCATTTCTGACACTTATCCCTGACCCCGAGATGGCGATGGCGATCGACCGCTGGGCTGAGCAATGCTGGCCAGCCATTCGGCGGCGGGTGCCGGTGCAGAACCTGCATGCAACACTGACTTTCCTGGGAGAAATCGATCGCAATACCGAGCTTGCGCTTGTTGACAAGCATGCCTCCTCAAGCACCATTGATCGCGCCTTCCTTTACTGCGTTTTTCGATTCCCTGCAACTGTGCGAAAGTATTCTTGACACGAATGGTGTGCGGTATACAGTTCGCGAGAGCTGGGTGCTGGCAACCGCAGATAGTGAAGATCCGGCAACAGGTCGTGAAGATGGATAGGGTGATGGCCGGTGCAAGGCCACGATTTGCACGGGTTTCCGGCGCAAGTCACGGGAGTCCTGCAAAGGTGTCTTACCGCAAGAGGCCGCGGCGGTAGAACACGTACGGACAGGTCAGGTGCTTGAAGAGGGATTGAACATGAAATACGCTGCAATGCCCACCAAGAAGGAATTCAAGAAACAGTTTGGTGTAGGGCGTATCAGGCGATCACTGCCTGAAGGTTCCATGCACAGAATCAGCAAGCTGCTCGAAATGCACGACGCAAGTATGCTGGCTCGTTGCAACAACGGCAGGCTGTCCCTCCTTTATGACATACAGATGCATTGTGACCATGCGTTGCGACATCCCCATTTGTCGGGCATCGCTGGTAAGCAGGAGCGAATCGACAGTGTGAAAGCACTGATGCACTCGGCCAGAGGGGAGCTATGCCAACGGATGAAGAAGAGACACTTCAGTGATGCAAAAGCCATCATGGCTCGGCGGTTCGGTATCAGTGCAAAAAACCACCATGAGGACAATCTGAACGCCATCAAGTACATGAACGCGAACGAGCGCAAGGATTACCTGTTGCATTTTTTCAATGGCCATGTCTGCATGACGGACAGCAGCGAAGACAACGATGAAAGCATCCTCTACGACACGGACTATGAAGCCCATCGCGGCGGAGGTCAGAATCAGTTGGAACACGGCGGAGCACCGTTCGTACTGAGCAGAAATCTACGTCTTTATATTGCAGGTGGAGACATGTTGCTGAAGACAGGGAAGGACTTCAAACACACCAGTTTCATGGCGGGCAGGGATGTGCTGGCGGCGGGTACCTTGCGATGTGAACAGGGCAAGTTGAAATGGATCTCCGCGAAAAGCGGACACTACCAGCCCACATCCAGGCATATGCTCACCTTGCTGGAGTTCTTGCGTGCCAAGCACATCAATCTGCAGAAGGTGAAATTCTACCGGGTGTTTACACGCCCTCTCGATGATAGGTCGGCGCCAGGCCAGGGGGAGTTTGATGAGTGCAATGCGATGGATTTTCTGAATCGTCGTGGATTTCCCGGGGCAAATCCGCATTCAATGTTCATCGATCCGCCAGCTGCTTGAGTCATCAGCTGCATCGCGGATCTTACCTTGCCATCGTCAGAGCCTCCTGCGCGGCGGTTCGCTTGCATCCCATCCGGCCTTTACGGGATTGGCGGGCCCAATGTGCGATTTCTGGCGGTACCATTGGCTATTTGCTGTTGTGCGTTCAATCGCTTGCGCTCTTGCATCTGAGCAGGGTTGTCATAGTAGTATTTGATCTGACCACCACTCAGCGTAAGGTCGTATCTGCCGGGCTGGCCGGTGTCATCACACCATGAGTATTTCACGGCGGTTACCTGCAGATTGAAGATATCCACGCCATACATTTCCAGTGTCTGCACCGCGTTGAGCAGATGTTGCACGGTAGGGCGATAGTGCCCACTGTCATTCTTGATGGCCAATACTTTTCCCTGACGAATCAGGATGGTTCCGGCACATAGAACGGCATCTCCCGCCATATAGCTGGAATGAAAGAAGTTCCGACAGAAACTGCCCCGATGTTCTGCCATGTAGAAACGCCTCCCCATGCTGAGCGCAAAACCCGCATAGCCTGGTGACATCATTGCGGGCGCAGTGTGTCCTCGACCATCCTGCCAGCCGATATTCGTGGAGTCTGCCAGGACTTCGCAATTCCCGACCATTTGATACCCTGACAAGGTTTTCATGCGGCTCATCATGTAAGCGAGACCGCCCTGGTAAAATTCTATTTCGTACTTGAGCCTTTCAGCGTTGCTCAGATACTCGGCCACCTTGGACACGCTGCCATGAGCCATCTGCTGATGGTCTACCTTGTAGCCGTGGTCTCCGAGCACACGGCCATAGTACGTCTCCAGTTTTTCAGGCAAGGTATTGACTGAACACTTCATGGATTCGCAAAGTTTGTGGACGACCTGCTCGTATAGATCATTTACCCAATATTTTCGGGAATCGTTCGACGTACGCAGGTAATAGTCACAGATGAAGTACAGCTGACCAAGAATCATCTGCCTGACTGCGGCATCCCGGCGATCCTGTTGCAGGTAACCATGAATCAGGTTGAGCGCTGGCTGACTCGAGCTCCCTCCATTGGTATCCAGCGCCCACTGTGCTGCAGTTGGCAGTGGTTTCTGCATCTTGGCAACATCATAACTGGGTGCCGATTTCAGGAAGTTGCGGTTCTGAGTGCTCTGGTTTTTCCTGTTTCGTCCGAACATGTGCAGTGCCTCTCGTTTGTTGACCTGTGCTGGCGGCAGGACTGCATTTTCCGACACTTGCTCCGGTGGCTTTGGCAACCATTCACCGTCGGATGCAGTAACAAGACCGTTTTCGTACCTGTATTGCAGTGTACGTTGTGACAGGATGATTGCAAACAGGACCCTGGGTGCATCAATGCTAGCCTTTGACAGCACCCGCGGTCAGGCCGGATTGAAATTGCCGCGTCATGAACAGGTAGGCAATGACTACCGGCAGTGTCGAGACGATGACGCTGGAGAATACAAGCCCCCACTCGGTGGAGTAGGAGCCGATGAAAGAGACGATTCCCACGGGCATTGTCTGCACTTCGGGCTTGAACGCCAGAATCAGAGGGATGAAGAACTCATTCCACATCCATACCCCGTTCAGGATCGATACCGATATCAGTCCCGGTTTCATCAGTGGTAGTACGATACGCCAGTAGATCTGCCATTCGGAAGCACCGTCCATGCGCGCTGCCTGAACGAGTTCGCGCGGCAGGGCGGAAGCGATGGGGGTGAGCACCAGCACGCCCAGCGGCAGACCCATGGCAATGTAGGGGAAGATCAGGGCCAGCAAGGTTCCAAACAGGCCGACGGCCTTGAGCATGACGAACAGTGGCAGGATGATGGCCTGTACAGGCACCAGCAAGCCCGAGACGAAAAGGATATAGAGCCCCATGGCATATTTCTTTTTCTTGCGGCTCAATCCATACGCAATCATCGAAGAGAGAATCGTGCTGATCAGTACGGCAATGGTCGTGACGATGATGGTATTGGGTAGCGTCAATGACAGATTGGCGTCGGTCCAGGCTCGGGAATAGTTCGAAAACTTCCACTCTTCCGGCAATCCGAACGGGTTCATGAAGAACTCCGGGACAGACTTGAAAGAGGCGATGACCATCAACAGCAGTGGGGCAAGTACCCATAGCGAGGCAATCACCAGTACCGCTGTGCGCGCACTCTTGCCCATGAGTATGCCCAGATCGCTTTGCGAGCGTTTGAGTTCCCTGGAGGAAGAGTGGTTCATGCTTCGATTTCCCGGCTGCGTAACAGACGAATCAACAGATGGCAGCAGGCTGCCATGATGAGCATCAATAAAAGGGCCATGGCCAGGCCGAAGGCGAAACGAATATCGGCGCTGGAAAACGAAGAGCCACCGAATGCCGTTCGGTAAATCAGGGTGCCCATGACATCAGTGGCAAAGTTGGGAGCACCCAGGGGGCCGGTCAGTACATAGACGACATCGAAGGTGCGAAAGGTGCCGATGAAGGTCAGAACCGTCAACGCGGTGAATGCGGGGGACAGCTGCGGAAAGACCACTCGCCAGAATATCTGCCGAGTATTGGCGCCATCCATGGCCGCTGCCTGTTTGAGTTCCTCAGGCACATTCTGCAGCCCGGATAGATAGATGATGATCGCCCAGCCCATGCTGTTCCAGGCGGTGACGAAGATGATGACAGGCAGCGCCAGCTTCGGGTCTGACAGCCATTGACCTGCGAGAAAGTCCAGTCCGAGACTCTTCAGCAGCGGATTGATAAGGCCGATATTCGGTGACAACATCAATGTCCAGATGAAGCCGGTGGCCACCAGCGACATGATGACCGGCAAGAACAGCACGGTACGGTAGAACTGCATGAACCGTGGTTTCTCATTGAGCAGGACAGCGATGTACAGTCCCACCGTATGCTGAAAGACCAGTATCGCCAGGAAGATGATGGCGTTGTGCATGGCGGCACGGTAGAACGGCCAGTATGTGAGTAGCTCGGCATAGTTGGCCAGACCGATGAATTCCAGCTCGCCGCCAAAGCCGGTCCAGTTGGTCATCGAGATACCCACGGCGAGGATCAGAGGTATGAGCATCACCGCCAGAAAGAAGATGAATCCTGGTAACACGAACCAGAGATGTCCGTAGGTGCTACTGAGCGTGGATTGTGCTCGGGGAGAAGACATGGTGAATGCTCGCTGGTAGTGTGAAAGCAGAGGCTGCGCGCAGGCGCAGCCTCTCACCGCATGACGGTGGTCAGTTGGATACCTTGACCGCGTCCTGTGCTGCCTGGGCAAAGTCCTCAGGACTCATCTCACCGAGCAGGAGTGCGGCGGCGTTCTGCTGTATCGTGTTCCATACCGCGCTGGTCTCGGGCAGTTCGTAGAAGACTCGAACATCATTGACGCGAGCCGCCTGCACGAATTCCTCCAGAATACGGTTTTCTGCAGGAACGACATTCTTGTTGGTGGTCATGGTAATGGTGTCGACTACCATCTGCTGAGCATCGTCACCGAGCATCCAGTTGAGAAAGGTCACCGCGGCCTCCTGGTGTTCGGATTTGGCATTGACCACATAGATATATTCCAGGCCTGTCACCGTGGCCGGCTTGTTGTTACCCACACCCGGGAAAGGCACGACTCCCAGATCAACGTCCGGGTTGATCTCCTGATATCCCGGATAATCGGCAGAACCACCAGGCATCATTGCTCCCTGTTTCAGTGCGGCCAACGCCTTGCCTTCCACATACGGTGTGGAAACGGCACCGGGCTGCATGCACTTCGCCATGTCCTGCAGGAAGCGGGCAGCTTCGAGCATGTCCGGGTCGGTGAACTTGCGCTTGCCTTGTCGTAGTTCGGTGAAACCTTCCGCGCCCATGACGCTCGATGTCAGCATCGAATAGATGAACGAGGGAACGATGCCATCGGACGCCGGAACCACCAGCGGTGTGATGCCCTTGTCCAGCATGGTCTCGCACATGCTCATGAACTCCGCCTGATTGCTCGGAGGTTCCATGCCCAGATCTGCCAGTATGTCTCTGTGGTAGTAGAGCCCGACAGAGTAGGCGCCGAGTATGGGAGCGCCGTAGATCTTGCCATCATTGTCGATGGCTTCAAGCGCTGAGCCGCGCAAGGAATCTGTGTCCAGCAGACCTGTCAGATCGGCAGCGTAGCCTGATGCTGCGGCAGTGGCGGTCTCGGGTCCTGCCGGCAGCCCGAACAGATCGGGAGCCTCTCCCGCGGCCAGCGCCGTATTCAGTCGAGCCGTGTAGTTGGTACCGGCGATTTCCTCGAGATCGATGGTGATGCCCGGGTGAGCTGCTTCGAAAGCCGCCAGTATCGCTTCAGTCTTGTCGCGCCATTCAGGATGCTGGTGCCACATGCTCAATGTGATCTGTTCGTCGGCCTGTGAAGCGCCTGTGTAGCCAAGGCTGAGAGCGACAGATATCGCTAGCAGCCCCGATGTGAATGTCTTTTTCATGGTTTTCTCTCCTGTGGTGGTGTCAGGTGTCTTCTCGTAGAGCACGTCCCGTGGCGGCATCGAAAAAGTGCAGCCTGTCGCAGGCCACGGCAATGGTCACGCGGGTGCCGGCCTTGACTGGCGACTGTGCGGCAAAGCGACAGATGCAGATTCCGCTGGCCGCTGTACTGCTCATCAGCGACTCCGTGTCATCCTCATCATCGGCATCAGTGACCGTGTCCGCGTCCAGCTGAACATGTGCCATCTGGTCGGAACCGAGAGATTCCAGCAGAACGACAGGGGCTTGCAGTCGCTGATTCAGTGGGTGCTCCGGGACCAGCGCGGCGTCTTCGAGATCTTCGGGACGGATGCCGACTATCACATCGCCCTCGCTGTGCTGCTCGAGGCCGGGGTAGCGTTGTCGGGTCAGCCGGGTGACGGGCAGTTGCTGCTCGCCAAGGCTGACGTAGAGCTCGCCATTCTGGCTGTCAAGGCGGGCGCGAAACAGGTTCATGGCAGGAGAGCCGATAAAGGAGGCAACAAAGGTGTTGCGGGGCTCGTGGTAGATGGTGTGCGGAGTGTCGATCTGCTGTAGAACCCCATCGCGCATCAGTGCCACGCGATCTCCCATGGTCATGGCCTCTACCTGGTCGTGTGTGACGTAGATGGTCGTTACCTTGAGCTGGCGTTGAATCTGGGCCACCTCGGAACGCATCTTGACTCTGAGCTTGGCATCCAGATTCGACAGGGGCTCATCCATGAGGAAGACGGAAGGGCGCCTGATGATGGCACGTCCCATGGCAACGCGCTGGCGTTGTCCACCCGACAGGTTTCCGGGGCGTCTGTGGAGGTAGGGATCGAGTTGCAGTATCTTCGAAACGTCCTTGACCCGTTTTTCTATTTCTGCGCGCCCCACCTTGGCAATCTGCAGGGGAAAGGCGATGTTGTCGTAGACGCTCATGTGGGGATAGAGCGCGTAGGACTGAAAGACCATGGCAATATCGCGGTCCCGGGATGCAAAGTCATTGATGACCCGCTCGCCGATCATCACTTCACCGCCAGTGATGGATTCAAGACCCCCGATCATTTTCAGGGCGGTGGACTTGCCGCAGCCCGAGGGTCCGACCAGAACCAGGAACTCGCCATCCCTGACTTCAATGTTCAGATCCTGCAAGGCCACCGAATCGGCATCCTCATAACGCTTGCTCAGGTTCTTCAGCGTTACTGTCGACATGAAGTTTCCTCTACCAGGCCGTGGGCAAATACCGGATTGTTCCGTGACCTTTCGGCACAGAAACTATGATTTCGCGGATATCATATATTATCTGACGAATAAAATGCTATGAAATTGAGGTGGCATCTGCTGCCGCTTGGGTCAGTCGAGGATTGTCTCCACCTGTCACGCTCATTCGGATGAGAGGGAGATGCAGAATCGTTCATGCACGAAGGGCGTGACAAGACTCGCAGGGCGTCACGCAAACCTGTCCGGAACTCTATTGCCTCACCGCCCCCTATCCCGGGGATAGGTGAGGGCTCGGTTTGTTGCGGAGTTGACCGACTATGCCGATATCACCAGTATCCCAGCACTTTCCACCACACGCCGCCGACGCCGACCCACACAACGATCAACACCAGGCTCATGACAAAACCGGATCGCCACCACTGTGCCAGAGTTGTATAGCCTGAGCCGAAGATGATCGGTGAAGTGCCGGTTGCGTAGTGAGTCAGCGTCATCATCACACTGGAGGCGGCAGCCATGATCAGCGCGAACGGCAAAGCCGGTGCACCCAGAGCGAGGCCCGCTGTATAGAAAGCGGCAAACATGGCGGTGATGTGAGCCGTCGTGCTGGCGAAGAAGTAGTGGGAGTACAGATATACCAGTACCAGCAACGCAGTGGCAGGCATCCACGTCAGTCCAAGGCTGCCGATGGAGGATTCGATGCTGCCGGAAAACCACTCGATCAGGCCGAGCTCGTTCAGAAAGGAGGCCATCATCACCAGTGCGGAGAACCACACGACAGTGTCCCAGGCGCTTTTCTCCTTGAGCACATCTTCCCATGTCAGAGCCCCGCTGAGCAGCAGTACACCAAGACCGATGAAGGCCGTCGTGGTCGAGTTGACGGCGGCAGCGGGCCCGAACACCATCGCGGGTACGCCAGCCCACAGCAACAGCAGCAGGGCAAAGACGCCCAACATGATTTTCTCACCAGAGTTCATCTTGCCCAGTTCGTCGAGTCTGGATCGGGCGAAGTCGTGAGCTTCGGGGGTATTCGTCACTTCCGGCTTCGCAATGACGTACAGCACCAGAGGCATGATTGCCAGAGCTACGAGTCCTGGCAGAAGCATTGCAAGAGCCCAGGTTCCCCAGCTCAGCTCGATCTCAGAGCCGGTGGCTTCGGCAACCAGCTTCACGATCAGCGGATTTGGTGCTGTGGCTGTGATGAACATGGCCGAGGTAATGGGATTGGCGTGGTAGTTGACCAGCGCCAGATAGCGACCAATGCGCCCTTCGGTTCCTTTCTCGGGGTCTGAGTCGAAACTGCTGGCGATGGAGCGCATGATCGGATGGATGATGCCGCCTCCGCGAGCTGTATTGCTGGGAGTGACCGGTGCGATGATCAGTTCGGACAGAGCCAGGGCATAGCCAAT
Organism: uncultured Granulosicoccus sp.; assembly: GCA_947492525.1. Classification (GTDB taxonomy): domain Bacteria; phylum Pseudomonadota; class Gammaproteobacteria; order Granulosicoccales; family Granulosicoccaceae; genus Granulosicoccus. The sequence continues at coordinate 156,977 of CANLNQ010000001.1, read as the reverse complement.
GCCGATTGTCTTCTTGCCTACCAGAGCCACGAAGTAATAGCCGATACGATTCCCCAGACCGGTCTTGATCAGGCCCCGGGAAATCATGATGGCCGCACCGATCAACCAGATGAGCGGATTTGAAAAGCCGCTCAATGCATCCCGGATGGCACCACTCGGGTTGGCGTTGGTTACACCGGTCACGGCGACCAGCGCAATGGCAATCATGGCCAGTGCGCCGATGGGCATGGCCTTACCGATGATCCCCGCGATGGTGCCGACAAACAAGGCCAGTAGATGCCAGGCTTCTGGCGTCACGCCCTCCGGTACCGGAATGACAAACCAGATCACAAGCCCGATCAGCAAGGCAATGGCTGCCGGCAGAAGTCTGAGTTCCCTGGATAGGCTCAATGGCGTTGTGTCCTTTTTACAGGTTGGTCGAACCCTCACAAGTTGCAGTCTGTGAGGTGATAAACGCAATATACACCGCAGGGTGGTCAGGCTGAAATCCGACTCGTTTGATCTGGGTCAAGATGAAGCATGCTGTCGGCAACTCGATGATGCGCCACGCCATGGCGACTCTCCTTGCCCGACGAATGCCTCGTGCTGATCGAGGCCTGAAGGAAGAGATCGATGCTCGGTGCGCAATGCCTCAGGCCGGATTGTCAATTTGCAGGCGGGTTTCGAACGCCCTTGAGAAACACACTCACCGCCGTCTCCAGATCACGCGAGAGTTTCGCGATGCCTTCGGCGGCGTCACCGACTTCGTCGGCCACGGCATTGGTTTGCATTGCGGCCTGAGCCGCAGCGTCGGTTCGCAGACCGACCTGTTCGCAGCCCTTGCCCATCGTCTGCATGTCTTGCGTGATCTGCCGGTTGGCCGTTCTCTGTTCGTCGATGGCACGCTCGACATCCACGGCAACTTCCTTCATGCGGTCGAGGGTCTGGCTGATGACGATGATGGCGTCAACGGCATTGGCCGTGGCCGCTTGCACGGCGTCTATATTGCGCGAGATCTGTTGTGTTGCCTCACCGGTCTGGTTGGCCAGATTCTTCACTTCCGAGGCCACCACGGCAAACCCCTTGCCCGCCTCGCCAGCGCGTGCGGCTTCGATAGTGGCATTGAGTGCCAGCAGGTTGGTCTGGTCGGCTACCTGCGAGATGAGATTGACCACGCCGCCAATGCGATTCGAATCCTCACTCAATCCGCTGACGATGCCACTGGCTTCCATGGCCTTGGCCACAGCCTCCTGGGAGACTTGCGACGACACATTCACGCTACCTTCCAGCACGGCAACCGAACGTTCGAATACTCCAGTTGCCTCTTTGGCGGTGCAGACGCTTTTCAACGCATCAGCCACCAGTCGGGCAACGGCGTCCGACTCCCGGGTACCGGTCTGTGAGGCCCGGATCAATACAGCCGCCGTTTCTCGCATCTGTTCGGCCGCCGCGGAAACACCGGAAACCATGCCGATGACCTCTTGCTCGAAGCGATCGGCCAGATGCAGCTGATCGGCGCGTGCCTGATCGATCTGATCTGCCTGCCCGGCCATCATCTCGGTGGCCCTGTTGATCAGGCGGGCACCCTCGGCAAAGGCGCCCATCAGCCCGCGTTCGATGACTCGTCGGAAGTATTTGCCGCGGGCGGCGTGATCCAGTGCAGCGCCTGATTCCCGCACATAGGCATCGGTAACATCCATGAAGCGATTCAGCTCGGCGGCGAGTCGTCTCAGTTCGGGACTTTGCTGCGACAGACGTACTCGCGTTTCCAGCTCGCCCCGAGCAGCGGCAGCCAACACGTCGGCCATGTGCGTCACACTGTCCCGATACACGTCCGAATCTGCCGGAGGCAAGTCGTGATCGGGTGAGGCAAGTCTGGTGGCGTCGTCAGCCGATCCGTGGCTGGCCTCTGGCACGGTGTGTGAGGCAGCGGGCAGCGCATCGTCCACAGACAAGGCATTCGGGTTGGCCGTGGTTGCAGAGGCACGAGCTTCGCCACGGGTCGTCTCGTCATGCGGCGCGGCTGCGCGATCAGAGCGAGAAAACAAATTCATCATAATCGACGTCCTGGTCGGCGAGTCTGCCAGCCAGCAGGGCTGATGCTGCCTGCATTCCGGCAATGGAATGATCATGGCGCTCTTCTTCGCGCTTCAGCTCCGCGTAGAGCGCGATGACGGCCTGCTTGGAGACGGGGTCTGGCGTCCTCCGGTTCGAGTGATAGCCGATGATTGTTCCCTGATCATTGAAACTGGGTGTGATATGGGCCAACACCCAGTAGTGATCGCCGTTCTTGCAGCGATTCACCACGTAGGCAAAGATCTCCGATCCTGATTGCACCGTTTCCCACAGCCGATGAAAGATGCAGCGCGGCATGTCGGGATGGCGCAATATGCTGTGGGGCTGTGAAAGAATCTCCTGCTCCTCATAGCGCGAGACACGCAAGAAAACATCGTTGGCATAGGTAATCCTGCCACTCTTGTCCGTCTTGCTGACGATGATCTCCGAGTCATCGAAGAATCGTTCCTTGCCTGTCAGTGCGGACGCTGATCTCATGGATACATGGAGTGGTTGGGCCGATTCCTGACATTCCTCTTCATGAACGGGATGAACGGGATGAACGGGGTGAACGGGGTGAACGGGATGAGCGGGATGAACGGGATGAGCGGGATGAACGGAACCTGGTTTGTTGGGTGGAACGATGCGGCTTGCACGTGGTGTCGCCGATCATTTGCGGTAGCAATGGCTCCGCAGTCATGGCGACACCCTGTGAAGGGATCCATTGATCAGATGCATGCCCTGTACCACTCGGCCCCGAAGGCAGCCTGTCCCCGGGGCTGTAACCGTTAATGACGGGGGGCAGGTCAAGCCGGTTTGCCCTTCGATTCACTCAGAGCATCCTTCTACCAGGAGTCTGGCATATGCCTGCTCGGATGGTGTCGGCTGCATCTACCGCTGTTCGCGCCGAACACAAAGCCGTCGTGTTCTCGGCAGGTATGAACGGGGGGTTACTCGTTCCGGGTATCGACGCTGATCGTCTGATATATTGCCTGTTGGATGAGCGAGAGGTTCAGGCTGAAAGCTTCGATGGCCTGACATCGTGATCCGCGATTGTTTCAGTGTTTGAACCTGCAGGACGCGACCATGGCACGGAGTTTTGGTCGCCTTGTCATCAAGGCGCTAAAGGATATAGACAAGGCTCAGAGGCGAGCTGCTCGAGAGCGAGAACGCGAAGAGCGCAAGGCCATCGCGGCACATGCTCGCCTGGAGCGCGACAGGGCGCGCGAGAAAAAGCGACAGCAAACGGCGCTACGCAAGGCAGAGGTGACTCTGGCGCGTCGGCGTAGCGCTGAGTCGACGGCGCAGGAAAAACGTGCGCGCAGCCTGGCTTCGAGAGAAAAGGAAATATCCGCCCATCAGAAGGCCAGGGAAAAGGCGGCGCGACAAGCGGTCATCGAGGCCGGAAAGAGGGCGCTGGCAGAACGAGTAAAAGCCCGAGAACGTCTGTGCAGGCGATATATCAATTCGGTCGTTCAATAGAATGAACGTGCACCAGATGAATCTGCCGGGCTGGCAATTGGCTGACGGTTATCTTTCTCTGCCAGTTGTCGACCTGCTGATGGTGATGGCCGGATTGATAGCCTTTTTACTGGTCTGTTATTGTCTCTTTCGCTACAGATTCAGGCAGTTTCGTCACCGCTATGAGCAGGTGTACCAATCCATGGAAGACCTGGACAGTCGGTTCGTTGAGCAGCAGTCCCGGTTTGCACAGTGGCTTGATGACACCGCCCATCAAAAAGAGATGGTGACGAGCGAACTGCAACAGCGGAACGAAGAGGTTGAAACGATATCGCTCAGAGCCGCCGAGATGCGTCCCGTGTACGAAGAGTTGCAACGCAGGCAGACCCTTCTGCAGGACGACGTGTCGCGGCTGGAGTCCCGACACGCGGATATCGTGAGTGTGCTTGATAACACCGCGCCACTGCATGAACATCATGCGAACCTGCAGGGGAAAGTCGCCGAGAGATCCGAGGAACTGGTGCGCGTCGAGCGGCAGTTGCAAACTCTCAGACTGGAGCTTGATCTGTATGATCGCCAAAGTCATCTCGTTGCCTATGCGCATTATCAGGAGCCGGAGTACCTGCATCAGAGCAGTGATCGATTCAAGCTCGAGATCAAGCGTGAACGGGATTTTCAACGCGCATTGATTGGCGAGAAGAAGGATCTGACGGGGCTGGATGCAGTGACGGAAGCGTCCGAGCGGGCACAGGCGGCTCGGCACGGCAAGCTGCTGATCCGGTCATTCAATCTGGAGTGCGACAAGCTGTTCGCAACGGTTCGGCATTCCAACTATGCCCGAACCGTTGAGCGCGTTGGCAAGCTGGCTCATGAGCTTGAGAAGCTGATGAACGACCAGCGATTCGGAATTTCGCTGGACTATGTGGAATCCAAGCTGCGCGAATGCACGCTCATCTATCAGGACAAGTACAAGGCCAGGGAGGAGGCGGAAGAACAGCGACAGCAGCGGGAGCAGTTGAGAGAGGAGCGCAAGGCCCAGCGCGAATACGATGCTGCGCTGAAAAAGGCGCAGGACGAAGAAAAGGCCTATCAGCAGATGCTGGAGAAAGCGCGAGAAGAAATCTCTGGTGCGAGCGAAGAGCAGACGCTGGAACAACAGGAGCGAATTCGTTATCTGGAGCAGATGCTGGAAGGTGCGCGCCAGAACGAGCAGCGTGCGATGAGCATGGCACAGCAGACACGCTGCGGATTCATCTACGTGATCAGCAATGAAGGCTCATTCGGCAAGGGGGTCTACAAGATAGGGCTGACTCGCCGGCTCGACCCGATGGACCGCGTGAAGGAACTGGGAGATGCCAGCGTGCCGTTTTCATTCGATGTGCACGGCATCATCTACTCCGAAGATGCGCCCAGGCTGGAGAATGAGCTGCATCAGCATTTTGATGATCGGCGTGTGAACGTGGTGAATAACCGGAAGGAATTCTTCCGTGTCGAGCTGAACCGGATTGAAGAGGCGATCAGCCGTTTGATGGATGAACCGGTTGTGTTGAAGCGTGAAGGGTTTGAGGATGATGACTATTCCGAAGCCATGCGGTTGAGGAACAGGGTGATTGAAGGGGTGGTTGAGGCGGTGGATTGACGATGAGTCCCTGCCCTACAGCCGGGTATAGCGGAGAACGCCGGCAATCAGGGGGCCTGATGAAGAATCAGTGGGATGGTTGATTCCGTCGTTGACCGGCACCTCTGGGAAATCGAAGGGGCTCACACCCAAGCAGGCTACGTTTATTCCCAATTGATTCGGATTCGACCTCCTCTGGTGGTGCGTGTATATGCCGCATTTGCTGCAAAAATAGTGCTTTGCCGTATGGGTATTGAATCGGTACTCGGTGAGTGAGCCGGCTCCCCTGATAATGTCGATACCATCGAGTTGGGCTGAAACAGCGATCGCACCGCGCATGCGACAGTATGAGCACGAACAGCGTCGAATCGTGTTGAACTCGTCTGTCAGCTGCACTTCGAATCGAACCGCACCACAATGGCATGACCCGGAGTGCCTGGCGATTTCAGTTGACAAGATGTTCCCCTCCCGCTGGCTGTCTAGTCAGGTTATCGTTTCACGAATATCCACTCAGTCTCGGAGCCCGCCCATCCCTGCGCAAGCCCCGATCAAAACCGTGCAGATCAGTCCTTGCTCACCAAGCGATAATAGACGAAATCAGAAGTAGCCCCATTCACATACCCATTCACGTTCTTGCCCATGGCAACCTGATAGGCAGCCTGGAACATGATCACGATAGGGGAGTTTTCCTGAACACGCTTCTGCAGTTCCACGTACATGCCCAGTCGCTTGTCAGGATCTGCTTCGGTCAATGCCGCGTTGGTCATCTGGTTCATGTCATCAGGCACCGCCCAGGCGTTGCGCCAGGTGGTGGTGGCCGCATAGTTCTCGTCGGAGTTATCGGAGTTGTAGGCGAAGGCCTTGGCATTGGAGTGTGGGTCCATGAAGTCAGGTCCCCAGTACAGCAGCATGGCCTGATGGCTACGCTCACGGTACTTGGTGATCACCTGGCTACCGGTGCCGGGCAGAATCTCGAAGTTGATGCCAGCCTCGGCAAAGCTTGCCTGAAGGGATTGCGCCATGTCGTTGAACGGTGCGGCGTTGATGACATCGAGTGTCACGGTAATGGGGGTTTCAATACCGGCCTCGCTGAGAATGCTCTTGGCCTTTTCCAGATCATAGGTATACGGTGTTTCATCGTAGGAGCCCGGAAAGCCCTTTGGCCAGAAGGCCTGATGCACTTCCATCTGTCCCTTGATGATGGAGCTGGTCATGCCTTCGTAGTCCACCAGATAACGCGCGGCTTCCCACACGGCAGGAGGCGTCAGGGATTCTGTCTTCTGGTTGAAGCTCAGGAAGTGAACCGCTGCCTGTGGAAACACCTCCACTTTCAGTGCTTCCTTGTCCAGTGACTCGATCTGATCAGGCGTCAGGTTCTTTGCCATGTCCACATCGCCGGATTCCAGCAGCAATTGCTGTGTCGCGGCTTCTGCCACGTGCTTGATGATCAGGGATTGGTTCGCTGGCGCGCCCTTGAAATAATCATCGTTGGCTTTCAGGCGAATCAACTCCGCCGGGCGGTAGGACACGATGGAGTAGGGGCCGGAACCTGCCGAGTGTTCATTCAGCCAGGCATTGCCCATATCCCCGTCAACCTCATTGGCCATCACGGTTTCCTGATCCACGATGGATGCCGGACGCGATGCCAATACATTGAGTACGAAGGCCGGTGAATAGTCACCCGCGTAATGAATGGTGACCGTGTTGTCCTCCGCGGTGACGTTCTCCAGCACGTTCTCGGGCGTCCAGCCCAGCTGCGCCAGAATGAAGGCGGGCGTCAGGTTCAGTTTGATGACGCGCTCGAAGGAGAAAACGACATCTTCGGCGCGTACCGGGTTGCCGGAATGGAAAACCGCGTCATCACGCAAGGTGAAGGTGACGGTCTTGGCCTCGGGGTCGGACTCCCAGGATTTGGCGATGCCGTCCGCCAGCACGGTCGGGTCTTCCGCGTCGTACTGCACCAGGCGGTCATAGACATTGGTGACCAGTTCGCCGGACGAAAATTCATACGCCTGTGCGGGGTCGATCGCCACGATGTCGTCGATGTTCTGGGCTACGACCAGCATTTTTGGTGGCGTGGCAGCCGAGGCCGGCAGCATGGGCCCGGCCGTCAGGGCCAGAGCCGAGGCCAGCAGCGCGGTTTTGAACAATCTCATTGACTTCTCCTGTGAGTGAATGAAAGGGCGCGACGGAGCCTGCCAGAGCAAGCCGGAGTCACGTCCGGAACGGTCCTGATCTACTGTACATCATCGTTCTGCACAGGCAGGCGCAACTCGTCACTCAGGCGCTTTTGCGGGCCTTGATATCTGCACATTGTCTACACCGTTGCCCTGTAGACTGCGGCAGGTACTGATGGCGTCATTCAGGAGTCGATTCATGCCGATATCAACCCACTCATCACAGGTGGCTCTCATGCTTTGCAGCGCGATCACGCTGGCGGGCTGTGTCAATTCATCCGTCAGTTCCACGGAACAGAAAAAGGCAGCCAAGGGCATGGACCTCTCCCTGTTTGCCGACGGTGCCTTCACGCAGGAGCCGGAGATCGTTGATTGCGAAACGGCCGAGGGCACTGCCACGACCTGCTACAAGTTTGTCACCTCCGGTGCGCCAGCAGGCCGTATGCCGGGGCCGTTCTGCCCACGTACCATCAATGATGGTGCCGAAATGGGAGGTGTCTGGTTCGACAAGGCGGGCACAGGTGAGCTTGTCGATATCACGGGCTCATTCATTGCCGATTTGAGTAGCTATTATGATGATGAACAGTGGCAACTGTACGACGCGAGCTCCGGTCTCGTGCGCTACACCGCCACTGAAGCGGCGTGTCTGGGTGCGGCCAAACCGAATGTGGAAGAGCAGTACAGGCAGAATTGCATCGAGTGCGAGCTGGCCTATCTGGAAGATGACTTTTACCAGACCTTTCTGATACCGACCACGCCGATACCTGCTGCCAGCCCCGGCCGTGTCCACACCGCCGGTATTGCACTGGATGGGGCCGAACTGTCGGGGCCTGCGCCGGTAGACGCCATTCTCGGGGCCTATACGATTGCCGCCTTTGACGACTGTGGTGGGCATATCAATGTGCACCAGGGCTACCACTACCACGCAGCCAATGGCTGTACCAACACCTTTGAAGGCGACGATGAGCAAGCGTCATTGCATGCGCCATTGCATGCGCCACTTATCGGTTATGCATCCGATGGTTACGGCATTTACGCCATGGAGAATCCGAACGGGGTAGAAGAGACATTGGACGAGTGCCGAGGTTCAACCGACGACATTCGTGGCTATCACTACCATGCGGCCAGCCCCAGCGAGAACATGTTCATCGCGTGTTTGCACGGAGAATCCGTACGGCAGGCAAATGGACCTGCCGGAGGGCCTCCCCCTGGTGGCAGGCCTCCTGAAGGCAGACCGCCTGAAGGCGCTCCACCACCAGGTGCCCCTGAGGAGCCACCGGCAGCAGGTTAACGGTCGCGATTTGCCGAGTCGCTTCAGCGCTTTGGGCTGTGTAGTGGCTCATGAGCAGACAGGTGCTAGCCAACTGTTTCGAGCTGCTTACTCGCCGGTTCTGAACGTCCCCAGTTCGCTGATCCGATAGCCGGCAGGGTAGGTGGGTCGGCCGCGTCTGGTGATCAGGCGTGGGTGCCGACGAGCGGGCCAGAATCTCAGCATCCTGGCGCGGGCCTTCAAGCCTGCTACCAGCGTTTTCTCCAGCCAGCGCGGCGGTGCCGCAAAGCCCATGGCTTCGCGCAGTGGTGGATCGCATAGCGCATGAACGGCCGGGCGGCAAAGGGGCACGAGTCTGGAGGGCAGGTACATGGATAACAACAGGTCGCGTGTCAGACCGCCGATCTCGGCGTTGCTGGGTGCGAAGCGGAAGTGCTCGGCTTCGTAGTTGCGATGAAAGCCTTCGAAGGCGGTAAAATCCGTCGGTATGTTTGTGATGCCCATCTTCATACCCAGAGCGCGGTAGTAATGCACACAGGCATCGATTTCCAGCGTTGACAGGGCGCGCTTGCCGAAGCGCTCCAGCCAGTGCACCGGTTCCACCACGAAGGTAGACAGGACGTACAGCATGTCATTATTGGAAATCCGGTAGCGGCCGTGCAACTCGTTCATGCGCTGGATGGCTGCCTGGCCGCGGTCGCTCTCCTGACCGTTTTCGCTGATCTCTGACAACAGCAGTTCGGTGTCATCGTAACGCTTGCGTGTGCGCGTACGAAACTCACCGGTCCAGGACAACAGGCCTGAAATGGAAGGCACCGCGTAGGTACGAAACAAGGCGAATTCCAGCGCCTTTTCGATATCCCAGGAAAACTCGCAGGCGCTGAGCAGAAAGTAGATGCGCTCGTAGTCCGTGGCCGCGTCCAGTGTGCTGATCTCCTCGGCCCATCGTGACATGACGGTTCTGCTCTCGTGTCCTGAACAGGCAGCATGCCTGAAGGTCGCCGTGGCGGCAACTGCTCCAGGAGGGCACTGACAGGCTCAACCGGCTCAGGCAGGAAGAGCGCTGTACATGAGTGGTGTCAGACTTGATCTAGTGTCACTGCACCACGAGGCCGATATTGCGGACGTATTCGATGACCCACGGTCTGTGGCCCTGGCGTTGCTGCACGATGCGCTCTCTGGCGATACACTGACGCCACAATGGTGCCATACGTTGGCTCGGGCACTTCCAGACAACCATCACACGACATTATCCGACGCTCATGACATCCCTGTTTCAACCACTCAAACTACGTGAACTGAATCTGGCAAACAGGACCATCGTGTCCCCGATGTGTCAGTACTCCGCTGTTGATGGCGTCGTGCAGGATTGGCATACCGTACATCTCGGTCAGCTGGCCCAGAGCTCTGCCGGCATGCTGATTCTGGAGGCCACTGCGGTGGAAGCAGCTGGCCGGATAACGCACGGCTGTCTGGGCCTCTACAACGATGTTCAGGAATCGAAGTTGACCGAGCTGGTCAGTTTGCTCCGCAACCTCAACCCGCGCATGTCGCTCCCCGTCTGCATCCAGTTGGGTCATGCCGGTCGCAAGGGCAGCAGCCACAGACCGTGGGAAAGTGGCATGCAGATTCCTCTGGATGAGGGCGGCTGGATTGCCAAGGCACCCAGTGCCATCGAGCACCATGAAGGGGAGCTGCCACCGGAAGCCTTGACGGTCGATGAGCTCGCGGCTCTCAAGGAAAGGTTTGTCTCGGCGGTCGAGAGAAGTCATCGAGCGGGTATCGATGCCATCGAACTGCATTGTGCTCATGGCTATCTGATGCACCAGTTCCTCTCGCCGGTCGCCAATCAACGAAGCGATGAATACGGGGGTTCTCTGGAGAATCGCATGCGTTTCCCGCTGGACGTCTTTCGCGCCATGCGCGCGGCCTGGCCAGCGGAGAAGCCGATGGGCGTTCGCCTGTCTGCCACTGATTGGGATGCTGCCAGCAGTTGGGATATCGAGGAATCCTCACGATTCGGTCAGTTGCTCGAAGAGGCCGGTTGCGACTGGATCGATGTGTCCAGCGCCGGTGTTTCCAGACATCAGAAAATAGATATCGGCCCTGGTTATCAGGTGCCATTTGCGCAAGCGATCAAATCAGTGGTGAGTATCCCGGTCATGGCGGTGGGCCTGATTACCGAGCCGGAACAGGCAGAGGAAATCATTGCCGCGGGCAAGGCCGACATGGTCGCCATCGCCCGGGCATTCATGTACAACCCGCGATGGGTATGGCACGCGGCGGCGCGACTCGGCGGCACTGTCGATGCGCCTGTGCAGTACTGGCGCAGTACACCCGCAGACGCGGGGCGATTGTTCGGTGATACGCCGATTGGTCAGCGCTAGTCATTCCGCCAGCATCTCAGCAGGTGAGCGAACCGGATTGATGCGCAATCCGGCTACGAGATCTTGTCGCTAGAGTGGCGTGGGGCGCAAGGTGAATTCACCCGGCGCCAGCTCGTTCGTGATGGCTCGTTTCACCTTGTCCGGAATTTCCGGATCGGTATGGTGGTACAGATCGCATTGACGCAATGCATCTCGAACATTGATTCGCTTGCCAAGGTATTCGAATACGGTACGGGCCGAACCGGGCTGGTGTGCGGCGCAGGTCGATGTGCACAGCATCATCCCGGACAGGTAGGGATTGTTGGCGCGATAGTTCGGCGTCAGGATGGTCTCTGAAAAGGTCGAGTCCATGCGCAGTTCCCGTTCGATCAGGAACAGCCGGTCTCTCATCATGAACGCGGTGCCGTGATAGTTCATGCACATGCGTTCCCCGACGGCGGTGTCTCGACCGGTTGAGCGTTCCACCTGACGGAAATAGGTGATGCCATCTTCATTGTATATCCGGACGAAGCTGCGAAAGATGTAGCCCGGGAAACCAAAGGAATAGAAGTACCTGAAATAGAATCCCTCGAACGCGTCCAGTGACTTGTTGTCACGTGACAGCATCGGGCTGAGGATACCGTAAAGTTTGTCGGGTACCTTCCGGCTGTCATCTTCTGTGTCACTGGTCGATGACAGAAGTCGACGAAACTGATCATGATCGAGCATGATCTCCTCCCGGTCGACGCCGAAGAAATCACAGATGCTCTTCAGATTCCGATAGGAAGGGTAGGTACTGCCGGCCAGATAGCGATTGAACTGCTGACGATTGATGCCCAGTCTGCGGCAGACTTCCGATATGGAACTGTAATGGCCGCATAGAAACCTCAGATTCTCCGCCAGATGGGAAAATTCTGCTTGCTTGCTTCCGGTTCTTCCCTGTGCCCTTGTCAACTGCCTGTCGCTCAGCTATTACCCGAAGTGACGCTAGTATGCGTCAATGTGACGCACATGTGAAGACATTCACTCAAACTCGTCAAATGGCTACCGTGAAACCTCGTTGTTAGTGTAAGTTCTCCCAGGCAAACACTATTCAGCGTCATGTCACATGCTTCCAACCCAGTAAAATCCCTCTGGTCGCACACGGCCGTCGAGCCGCCAGTGACAGATACCCTTGAAGGGGCGACAAGTACCGACGTCACCATCATCGGTGCCGGCATCACCGGTCTTCGAACTGCGCTGGAACTGGCCAGCCAGGGCGTCAGCGTCACGGTGCTCGACGCTCAGCAGCCCGGTTGGGGCGCCTCGGGCAGATCCGGTGGGCAGGTCAACCCGATGGCACCGACCGATCCACAGTCCATCATCAAGAAGCTTGGCCCGGCAGCCGGTGCGCGCGTCATCAACAGCTATATCCATTCTGCCGACGAGGTTTTCGGTCTGATCGAGCGGCATGGCCTGAACTGCGATTCGGTGCGCAAGGGATGGTTGCGTGGTGCCCACTGCACCGCAGCAATCCACAATCTGGAAAAGGATGTTGTTCGCTGGACGGAACAAGGCATGAACATTCGTCTGATTGATGGGGATGAGTTGCAGACACTCAGCGGTACGAGCGCCTATCGTGCCGCCACTCTGGTGCCGGCAGGTGGCTGCCTGCATCCTCTGTCCTATACGCGTGAGCTGGTTCGAGTGGCTCGCGAACATGGGGCCAGGGTGTGCTTTCCACATCAGGTAAAGTCGGTCAATCGCCAGAACAGTCAATGGCAGGTGACAACCGACAAGGGTACGGTGACAAGCGACTGGGTCGTGTTCTGTACAAACGCCTACACCGATTCCACACTGAAAGGCCTGCGCAAGACCATCATTCCACTCATCAGCGTACAGGCGGCAACCCGCCCGTTGTCGCCGGAGGAGTATGCCGAGTATCTTCCCGGCGGACATACGCTATCTGACACAAGACGGGTCATCTACTACGGGCGGAAGGATAATCGCAATCGCCTGCTGCTGGGAAGTCACGGCAGTGACGAGTACTGCGCCGCGCCGGACAGACAGCGATTGCTGGATGCCTTCAAGTCGGTGTTCCCGAAACTGAAGGAACAGGACATCGAGTACTTCTGGGGAGGGCGTCTGGCGTTCACGCCTGATCATCTGCCGCATTTGCACGAACCTGATCAAGGCATTCTGGCAGCCCTCGGATACAACGGCCGTGGAATCGCCATGGCAACAGTCATGGGTCGTGTGCTGGCAGAACGGGTCGCCGGTAAACGCGCTGAAGATCTGGATTACCCGACCACCTCCTACAGCAAGGTTCCGTTTCACTGGGCGCGCGATGTGGGTGTTCACACCGCCGCTCAGTATCTGGGCTTCCGCGACTGGCTGGATATCCAGCGCGGGTAAACGTCCGGAAAGCCTGGCTGCATAGGTCTCTGCCAGTAGCGCTGGCGGCTTCTTACGGATCTGCTGATCCGCTCAACCACCAACAAAAGGATACAACACCATGAAACTGTTCAGAGTTGCTGCGCCCGCCCTATTACTGGGTGCGACCATGATGTCCGCTGCAACGCAGTCTGTTGCTGCGGAAACGTTCAAGATAGCCCTGGGGGCTGCACAGGGCGGTGGCCAATACGTCATGGCCGAGCGCTTTGTTGAAGAGCTCGAGAAGGCCACAAATGGTGAGCTGACAGCGGACCTGTTTCCGAACAGTCAGCTCGGTTCAGAGGAAGACACCGTGATGAATGCCGCCATGGGTATGCTCGATTTTTCGGTGCTGGCCATCAACAACGTCACACCGTTCTCGCCAACCGTGGGGGTGCTGACCCTTCCCTACATGATCCAGAACCTTGAAGAGGCCTACAGCCTTACTCAGGGAAAGACGGCTGAACGTCTGGTGGAGAACACGGTGCGCGATGCAGGTGTGCGTATCGTCGCCTGGACCTTCTCGGGCTTCAGGGTGCTCACCAACTCCGCGCGACCGGTGAAGACGCTGGACGATCTGCAGGGGCTCATCATCCGGGTTCCGAAGAACGAGATCATGATTGATACCTACAAGGCCTGGGGCGTGAATCCGACACCCATGGCCTGGTCGGAAGTGTTCACGGCACTGCAGCAGAAAGTGGTTGATGGCCAGGATCTGGGGCTCATCGATCTTGAGTCGGTCAAGTTCTATGAAGTCCAGAAGTACATCTCCAACATCCACTACAACTTCCTGCTTGAACCCATGATCATGTCCGAGCAGCTGTTCCAGTCGCAGTCGCCGGAATTCCAGCAGGCGATCCTGGATGCTGGCAAGAAGGCGACGGAATACAGTGTCGAATTCCTGCGTGAACGCGAGAAGACAGCACTGGATGAACTGCTGGCGAAGGGTATGGAGTTCACGGAAGTGGACGAGGCCGAGTGGATCGAAAAGGCGACGGCTGCGGTATGGCCGAAGTTCCATGACAGTGTCGGTGGCATTGATGCCATCAACGAAACTCTGGCGGAGCTTGGCAGGCAACCCATCGAGTAGGCCAACAAGCAGTCGCCGAGGGCCGTGCCATTCGGTGCGGCCCCACTTCAACCGGGAGTGAAGTCATGTCTAGAGTGCTGTATGTGCTGGATAATCTGGAAAGCTATATTTGTCGAAGTCTGCTTGTCACATTCGTCTGTCTACTGTTCGCACAGATCCTGTCTCGCGAAATATTCAATAGCTCGATTTCGTGGATAGAAGAGCTGTCGGTCTATCTCTTCGTCTGGTTCGTCTATATAGGCGCGAGCTATGCAGCGCGCAAGCATGCGCACAATCGCGTGACCTTCCAGTTCCGCTTTTTCGGCAAACGCGTGGTGAACTACATCGAGGCGTTCGCTGACCTGTTCTGGATATTCTTCAACGTCGTTTTCATCTACCTGTCGAGTAATTTCGTGTTCTTCCAGATGAACAAGTTCTGGAAATCACAGACGTTGGGCATCGAAATGAAGTGGATCTACATCGTCCTGCCCATCTCGTTCACGCTGATCACCATTCGTGTCATTCAGGTCAATTACCTCAAGCTGGTCAAGGGTGTCGACTTCAAGGATGTCGATAGCGTCGATCTCGAGGAGATTGCGCGCGAGACTGCAGCTGCCGGAGTGGCCTCGGACATCGCTGGCGGAACAGACCCTCGCGGAGGCAAGTACTGATGGAAACCACCATTGTCACCGTGCTGTTCGGCTCTTTCCTGCTCTTGTTGTTGATCGGTGCGCCTATCACGGTTGCACTCGGCGTTTCGTCGTTGTTCTCGTTTTTCTACCTGGGCGAGAATCCGGCCAAGTTCGTGCAGATCGCTTTTTCGTCGGTAGGGTCTTTCCCTTTGATGGCACTGCCGGCTTTCATACTCGCTGGTGCCTTGATGGAAGCCGCGGGCATCTCGCGACGCCTGATTGCGGTAGCCGAGAGTCTCGCCGGACCGTTTACCGGCGGAATGGCCGTCGCCACTGTCATGGCTTGCGTATTCTTCGGTGCCATTTCCGGGTCTGGTCCTGCAACCACGGCCGCGGTTGGCATGTTGATGATTCCCGCGATGATCGAGCGTCAATACGATAAAGGCTACGCCTCTGCCGTTACTGCCTCTGCTGGCGGTCTTGGCATCGTGATCCCGCCGTCGATTCCGATGATCATCTTCGGTATCTCGTCGCTCGGCCTGTTGCCAACCCCTGAGGCGGTAGAGAAATACGGCAACTTCCAGAGCGTATCGATCCCCAAGCTGTTTGTTGCCGGCGTTATACCTGCTGCCGTGATCACCGTGAGCCTGCTCACGATGAACTACTTCATGTGCAAGAAGCGTGGTTACACCGGTACCACTGAGGGCTGGTCTGCGCGGGGCATTCTGCGTACGGTCTATCGTGGCTTCTGGGCGTTGCTGGCACCGGTAGTCATCCTGGGCGGAATCTACACCGGTTTCTTCACACCGACGGAATCGGCTGTTGTTGCCATCTTCTACACCTTGTTCGTCGGTACGGTGCTCTACCGCGAGCTGACATTCAGAAAGCTTTTCGACGCGCTCGAGATCACCACCTGGCTGACCGGACGAATATTGATGATCATGTTCACGGCAACTGTGTTCGGCCGCTTGCTGGTGGAGAATCAGATACCGGGGATCATCGCCGATAGCATGCTATCGTTTACGCAGAATATCTACGTCATCTGGACGCTGATGATCGTTTTCCTGCTGTTGGTCGGCATGTTCATGGAGACGCTGTCAACCATTCTGATACTGGTGCCGGTGATGCTACCCGTGGCCTACAGTGTCGGTATCGATCCGGTTCATTTTGGCGTGGTGATGGTCTGTACGCTGGGAATCGGCTTTCAGACACCACCGCTGGGCGAGAATCTGTTCATCGCCTCGGGTATCTCGAAGATATCCATTGAGGAAATCTCGCTGAAGATCCTGCCTTTTGCGGCAGTCAATACCATCGCGATCTTCGTGATCGCATTCGTGCCGGAATTGTCATTGTGGCTACCGCGTGTGTTCGGATACTGAGCACATGTCGCATCTATCAAAACACGTCCGATCATCGCATCAACAACGCAGGAGAGATCAATGAGTCAGTTCATCAATGCCAGAAATTCGGTAGTCACCGAGTCGGTGGATGGCCTGTTGCGAGCCAGTGGTGGTCGTTTGGGCCGGCTCGACGGCTACCCTCATATCAAGGTGGTCGTCCGCAATGACTGGTCACGCGATCGCGTGGCACTCGTCTCGGGCGGCGGTTCGGGACACGAGCCTTCACACGCGGGCTTTGTCGGTCGCGGCATGTTGACTGCTGCGGTCTGCGGCGAGGTGTTTGCCTCGCCCTCGGTGGATGCGGTGCTGGCCGGCATCCTGGCCGTGACCGGGGATGCAGGCTGTCTGCTGATTCTCAAGAACTACACCGGCGACCGTCTCAACTTCGGTCTGGCAGCGGAGCGGGCAAGGGCTATGGGGTATCGCGTGAAAATGGTCATTGTCGATGACGATATTGCCTTGCCGGAGATAGCGCAGGCGCGGGGTCTGGCCGGCACTCTGCTGGTACACAAGATTGCCGGCGCTGCTGCCGAAGAGGGCCGCGATCTGGATGCGGTGGCGAGTGCTGCAGAGCGGGTGATTGCCGGCGTTCGCACGATCGGCATGTCCTTGAATACCTGCACGGTACCGGGTTCGGAGCGGGAGTCACGCATTGACGAAGGTCACGCCGAGCTGGGACTCGGTATTCACGGTGAACCTGGCATCGAGCAGATTCGCTTCGATTCCGCCGAGCAAGCCATGAAACGGGTTACCGACAAGCTTGCACAGGGCCTGTCTGACGCACCACATGTGGCGCTGTTGAACAATCTGGGTGGCACGAGTCAGCTGGAAATGGGGATACTTGCCAACGAGCTGGCGCGTTCGTCAGTGGGTGAGCGTATCCGATGGATGGTTGGCCCCGCGCCGCTGATGACCGCGATGGACATGCAGGGATTCTCCGTCTCTCTGTTACCTGTCGACTCTCAGGATGAGGCGAGACTTGAAATGGGGGTGTCACCGCCGGCCTGGCCCGGAGCTTATCGTGTCGAGGAAATCACTGTTTTCCCGGTTCCGGCTGAGGTCCAGTCGGAACAGTTGACAGCCTCTGCCCATCCCGAGCGCAAGGCGTTTCTGCAGCGCTGCTGTGAGCTTCTGCTCGAGACCGAAGAGACATTGAATGCGCTGGATGCGAAGTCAGGCGATGGTGATACCGGCTCGACATTGGCCACGGCAGCCCGTGACCTGATCAAGGTTCTCGACCAATTGCCACTGGCCGATGAGGCAGCGCTGTTTCACGCCATGGGGGCCGAACTTGCAAAGAAGATGGGAGGCTCTTCTGGTGTTCTGCTGGCGATCTTCTTCATGGCGGCCGGAGAGGAGTCGGCCAAAGGTGCTGATCGCAATCAGGCCTTGCGTGCAGGGCTGGCGCGTATGCAGGAGGTGGGTGGCGCCGGTCTCGGGGACAGAACGATGATCGATGCTCTGCACCCGGCACTCGAAGCGTTGGACTCGGGTATCACTGAAGCGGCGCACGCCGCACGTGCCGGGGCAGATGCCACAGCAGAAATAACGCAAGCGCGTGCGGGTCGGTCAAGCTATGTCAGAGCGGACAAGCTGGCCGGCCACAATGACCCGGGGGCCGAGGCGGTGGCACTGCTGTTCGAAGGGCTGGAACGCGGCTGACATGACCGGTAGCAAGCAGTTCACCAACGAGATTTTTCATGATGGTCTGGTACGTACCTTTCAGACCACCTTTCCCTTCTTTTCCTTGTCTTTTCTATTTTTTCTTTCATTTAATCTGACTGACATATCATGAGCTCTTTCATCAAGTTCTCCGACTCTACGGTAAAACCCGTACAAAACGACACCACAAAGGTCACAGTCTCTGGTGACCCCAGGCACACGGCATGGGTTCACTTTCAGGGCAACGATGGCGCTTTTCGTTCCGGCGTCTGGGAAAGCACCGCAGGTGTTTTCAACGGCCCGATGAATGATCAGATCGAGTTCTGCCATATTCTGGAAGGCAAGGCCACGATAGTTGTGGGAGATGAGTCCTTCGATGTGAAAGCCGGTGACAGCTTCGTGATGGACAATGGCCTGCAGCCCGTCTGGCACGTCGAGGAATATGTACGCAAATCATTCGTCATCGCTGTGGTGCCTCCCGCTACGAGTTGATCCCGCACTAGCCTCCGGCGGCCGGTGGACCGCCCCGGCCTTCGGAGCCACCGGCACCTTCGAACTGACCCCTCACTAGCCTCCGTTGGCCGGTGGACCGCCCGGGCCTCCAGGGCCGCCGCCACCGGCGCCTTCAACGTTGGCAACTTCTCCATGAAAACAACCGATGAAGCGGTTCTCACCGGGGTCGGCTGCATGGTAGTGATAACCGCGTGATTCATCCGTGTGTCCACGGCATTCATCCAGGTCAGTCGGTTCTCCACCGTCGAGGTTGGTCATGCTGTGGATAGCATAGCCGTCCATTGCGTAGCCGATCAGGGCCGCATGATCGTCGGATTGGTCGATTTCGTGCCAACAACCGGTGGCTGCGTGATAGTGGTAGGAAACGGCATTGTTGACATGTCCGCCGCAGTCATCCAGTGCGGCGATGTTGTAGGTGGCAAGAATGCCGGCCAGATCGGCAGGAAACGACAGGCCAACGCCATTCAGGCTGACGCCGGGGAACGTGTTGTCCAGCTCTTCGGTAACCGCGCGGGCCACGGGAACGATCGGGATGGTGTGCAGGATGGGAACCGGCCCGCCCACGCCCTCGATGGTGCACTCGATGCAGTAGTTCCACCATTCTTCGGGTGGGTTGAGCTGGGCTGCCGCCAAGCATGATTCAGGGGTGTTGGTGACATTGATCACGCCTGACTGGGCATCGTAAAGTTGCCAGTTGGGATCGCCATAGAACTCTGCCAGGCCTGCAATGAAGGCCCCATCCAGATCGTACAGGATGCCATTGTCGAGCCATTTTCCGCCCGCCTCGGCAGTGTCGGTGACAAGGCCCGGGCAGTAGGGCCCGGGTGCGTGGTCGAGTGGCTCACCGACCACCTCGAACTGATAGCAGCGGCTCTCGGAGCCATCACTCAAAGTGCAATCAACTTCCGTGATATCACCGGTGATGCTGCCTTCCAGAAAATTGTCGAAGTTGATGCCTTCAACAGCGCTGGCGGTATCCGTATCCGTATCCGTGTCGGTGTCGGTGTCGGTGTCGGTGTCGGTACCGGTATCTTCATCGGTCGTGATAGCTGTATCGACCCCATTGTCATCATCACTGCACCCGACGATGCTCAGGCTCATGAGACCTGCAAGGGTTAATGCCATGACTCGCGGTATGGGTAGAATTCTGCTACGTGCAATCATTGTGTATTCACTCGTATCATTGGGACTCGTTCCAGACAGTTTCCGGGTGTGGTTCGACCAACTGCATTACTGGTTTGCCAGTTCATGGATTGACGGCAGCATGCAGAGCAACCACGAGCCACGAGCCACGAACCACGAACCACGCCAACGCGATAATGCAATGCGGGTTGGCGGGGTTCATGCAGCTGATGAAAACCTGTGACAACATCCTAGATGTTGAATCTCAGGCAATTGAGGAAATAATAATGATTGCCGTTACTCGCTCGCCGAGCAGGGATGCTTCTAGAGTATCGATTCGGAATTGATGGCGCCGAATGTCAGCACGCTTTCACTGCTGAAGACATCGTCTTCGCTATCCGGAAAGCTGGTTCCTGTTCGTTTGAGCAACAGACCAGATCCCACGGCGTACCACCGAGTCGCATAGCCTTCGAACCTGAACTCAGGTCGGTCGGTTTCGTTTCTGGTCTCCGAATCCACTCTGCAGGCTTCCAGCGCTGTTCCATTGATGTCGACAGTCTCTCGGCCGACATAAGTGTAGGTGCGCGTTGTATCTGCAACTGCCCCGAACTCGGTACCCAGAACCTGGGTCACGGATGCGCCTTCTTCGAGGCTATAGTCGATGAGCAATGGGTCGTTCTGCGAAGTTCCGGTGGGTGACAGGGTGTAACCATCCAGAGTATACGGCGTGGTAAAACTGCCTCCCGTGCCCGATGAGGTTGCCAGGGTGGTTTCTATCTCGACCTGGGCTATACCCTCTGCGCTCACGTCGGTGACGGTATAGACTCGGTCAATCTGTTCACTACTGCTTGAAACACCAAAGGCACTGGTATTGGTCACTTCATGGGTGGTCGAGACGAAATGAGGGCCATTGAAATACAAGGGGCGGTTCAGGCAACCTTCGAACCCTGATTCCGCGCCCTCGCTGCTGATCAAAGGCAGCACGTCTGGCGGGACTACCGAGGGGGAAGAAGATTCACTGTCGTCGGTTCCCGGCTCGGCGAGCCCATCGGTATTTCCATCGCTTGAGCCACCGCCGCACGATGCGATCAACACCGTGATCAACGGTACGGCTGCATGGATGGCAAACTTTCTGTCGTTCGTTTTCATGACATTCCCTGACAAGTTTCTGCGCAAACGAGAAAATCAGTCTACGCCATTCTCGGCAAAATAATTCCGTCAATGAGTGAATGCCGCATTGACGCCACGGGAAAGGTCTTTTACCCCGGCACCGAGCTGTTTCATGAGTCACGCCGTTCACACACAAGAACTGATCGAATGGATAGGGCTCGGAACCCATAGCCTTTGATAGCAACTTGTATTGTGTAGAAAGTCCGTGATTCAGCCTGTCATGCACTCTGCACTCTGCACTCTGCTGTTTGCATCGTAGGCAGGATCACGGCTCACTTCATGAACATTGCGGGTATCGAATCATGAAACTGTCTTCATCCCTGTTTGCGCACGTTCTGGTTCTGGGCTCGGCGCTGGCTCTGGTCGGTTGTTCCACCCTACCGCTGAGCGACCCGGAACCGTCGCCCCCCGACATTCCCGCTACGGATCCGGGCAACACTCTCGCCGTGAGCCCGGATGCAGTGGCCTGCGATATCAAACCCGCATTGGACTGGATGGAGAGCCAGACGATCCTGTATACGCAGTCGCCGAGTGACGAATGGCGCGATTGCAGTGGCAATTTTCTGAGGCTATCCAGCAGAATTGCCACACTTTGTCCGGCTGTTCATCTGGCAGCACCTGCCGGCATCACACGTTTCAGGGAAGGTGGCAACAACAAGCGTCCGGGCGTGGAAGAGGCACGTTCGACGCGAGGCCTGGCCCGGTGGTATGACGACAAGGGCATGTTCACGCCCATCTTCTACGATGGCACCGACCCTCTCGATGCCCCGGCATCTCTGCAGGCGCTGCGCAACAGCATCAAGACGGGAACGGTCTTGTGGTATTCACCACGCGTTCCGCTGGCTGCCGCTGGCAAGAGCGGGCTATACAAGGAGGTGGGCGGTGCGATCAATCACATGGGAACCGTTGTCGATGTCTCACGCGATCAGGCTGGCAACGTCATCGCCTGGCGCATGTATCACGGGCAGAATCCCCGGAAGCACAACGGTGTGACCCGCCACGTCTGGGCACGCTCCGGACGATCCACACCGGTGCCTCAGGGTGGCTATGGCCGCCAGCGGATCGTCGGGTTTGCGGAGAGTATCATTCCGCAGTCATAGTGAACTGGCTTGAACTGGCCCACTTTACTGTGTTCGTGAAAACAGGGTAAGCTGTAAACGCTAATTTCAATCAATGGTTTATAAGGATATGAACCCAGAATGTCCGCGCTGCCGCGCAAACGGCAACGAGGTGGCTCGCCATGGCACCTATTATCGACGCTGTGATGCCCGAGCCATCGACCGGTTTCGCTGCAAGGCCTGCCGCACCACCTTCTCCCGTGCCACCGACACAGCGGCCTTCAGGCAGAAGAAACGTCGTATCAATCAACCACTGATGGCCTTGCTCAGTGCCTGTGTGTCGATGCGCCGGGCCGCTCTGCTACTGAATGTGTCTCGCAGCACGGTCAGTCGACGGCTGGTGTATCTGGGCGAACAGGCAAGGTTGCAAGAGGAGCGCCTGCTGGACAGAGAGGCCCCGGTCAGACAGGTACAGCTGGATGATCTGATCACTCTAGAGCACATCAAATGCAAGCCCTTGAGCGTCTGCGTGGTGGTCGACAGCCAGCGCCGCTTGATACAGGGATTCGGGGTGGCGCGTATTCCAGCCAGTGGCAATCTGGCGGCAATCTCCCGCAAGAAGTACGGAAAACGCCCCGATGAGAGCCGACAGATGCGCGAGGAGCTGTTTGCCGAGGTGCAGCACCGGATCCATGCGGAGGCCTGTTTCAGCACCGATGGACATGATCAGTACAACACATTGATCAAACGCCATTTCCCGGAAAGCTCACATACGGTGCACCCGAGTAAACGCGGTTGCGTGACCGGCCAAGGTGAGCTGAAAAAGGTCGGCTTCGATCCTCTGTTCTCGATCAATCACACTCTGGCCATGCTTCGGGCCAACATCAACCGCCTGGTCCGTCGCACCTGGTGCACCACCAAGAAACCCGAGGCATTGGTGCACCATCTGTGGATCTATGTAGCCACCCATAACCGCATGATTCGGCAGACGCTGGCCAGGCAAAGTCCGGCTACAGAATGACGGTGATGTAGCGGATCAAGCGATAATGCAACTCGGGATATTCAGACTGCGTTACTGAACACACTGATCGAGGCCAGTTCACGTTTGGCGACTTGCTGAACAGCCGCCGTCAGCTCACCCAAAGCGTCCCGCATCAAGCTTGGAACCTGCCAGTACAACGGGATGTCCAGCGGCGTATCGGGTATCAGTTCAAGCAGTTGACCACTGTTCAATGCGTCGCGCACCAGGGGCTCGGGGTTCATACCCCAACCCATGCCTGCCAGCGATGCGGATACAAACGCCTCGCTGGATGGCAGCCCGTGGGCTGGAGGACTGGTATAGGCTATGCCCTGTTCCTTCATCCAGCGTTCCTGCAGACGGTCCTTGTTGTTGAACAGGAGCATGGGCGCCATTGCCAG
Organism: uncultured Granulosicoccus sp.; assembly: GCA_947492525.1. GTDB lineage: Bacteria > Pseudomonadota > Gammaproteobacteria > Granulosicoccales > Granulosicoccaceae > Granulosicoccus. The sequence goes on along the minus strand of CANLNQ010000001.1, from coordinate 133,594 downwards.
CGTATGCTGATCCACTCCGGTGGCGCAATGGCGTTCGATGAAGGCGGGCGATGCCGTTGCCCGATAGCGAAGCAGGCCCAGTGCCGATACATCGCAGCCGCCGACAGCGGTAGAATCCGACGTCACCGCAGCAACAACTTCGCCGCGCTCCAGCCATTGCCGACTATGATCCTGATCATCCAGGATGAGTTCGAACAACAGGCCGTTGCAGGCGGACAAGGCTTCGATGAACCAGGTGGACAGAGTGTCGGCATTGACGGCAATGCGCAGCGTTGGAGTATCAGTCTCGGACAGGATGTCGGGCATCGTGGCTGCCAGGCGGGACTCCAGCACGGCGACATCCTGCGCGTGACGCATCAGTCTTTCACCGACAGCGGTCGCGTGGCAGGGTTGTGCACGAACCACCAGCGGCGACCCCAGCCGTTGCTCCAGGTGGCGGATGCGCTGGGAGACTGCTGACGGGGTCACATGCAGCCGCCGGGCGGCCTGTTCGAAGCTGCCCGTCTGGAGAACCGCCGTCAGGGTGGCCAGCGCGTCATAGTCAAGCATGGTGAAGGCAGGGTGTCGCGGTAGAGCCGCCGCAGATTAAGTATGGCTTAATTCGATGAAGATAATATCGTTTGGCTAATGTGGTCAAATCGGCAAGAATCGCGTCTCGCATTTGCACCACTAACAACGACGACCCCATGTTCGCAGCTCTCACGGCCGGTTTCTTTCTCGGCGCCAGCCTTATCATTGCCATCGGTTCGCAGAACGCCTTCGTGCTGCGGCAAGGGCTGCGCGGGGAGCATGTCCTGCTGATCTGCCTGACCTGCGCGCTCAGTGATGCCCTGCTGATCACCGCCGGGGTGTTCGGGTTCGGTGAACTGGTGGATCACTCGCCGTGGATAGGCCCGGTTGCCCGTTACGGCGGCGCCGCCTTCCTGTTTGGCTACGCCATGCTGGCATTCCGCTCAGCCTGGCGAGGCGCCGGCGCACTGGAGGCCGCCGAGCGAGCCGCCCCATCCTGGAAGCTTGCTCTGGCGACCTGTCTGGCCTTGACCTGGCTGAACCCGCATGTGTATCTGGATACCCTGGTCCTGCTGGGCGCAGCGTCGATCAGGTTCGACGACTTTCGCAGCGCCTTTGCCATTGGTGCGGTGTGCGCCTCCTTCCTGTTCTTCTTCTCGCTCGGCTATGGGGCCCGATTGCTGCAGCCACTGTTTGCAAAGCCGGTCGCCTGGCGGGTGCTGGATGCGATCATCGGCGTTGTCATGTTATTGATTGCTGCAAGTCTGGTGCGCTAGTTTCAAGCCCGAGCAGTGAGCTGGCGAGTCTCCGGCAAGGGGGCACCGGCTTCAGGCAGGACAAAAGTCGTGGAATGTCATGATAATGCGTATACCTTTCCTTCAGGCGTCGCAAATGGCTGGATTCTTTTCGGCCTTTCATCGACACTAGCGTGGCGACAACGATAAAGGAAGGAAAGACGATGAGCATGATGCTGTTTTCAAGCAAGCGACCCGCCACCGGCAAGCGCCTGACACTATCCCTGCTGGCCGCCTGCGCCTTGAGCCTGAGTGCCTGCGTGTCGAATGTGTCCTCGCAGGTGAAGGAATCGAGCAAGGACCAGAGTGGGACATTCGATGGCACGTGGGTGGCCAAGGTACAGAAGTCACCCAAACGGCAGACCATGCCGGGAAACTGGATCGCCAATTGCGATGGTTCCGAGTGGAACTTCACCTTGCGAGTCGTCGATGGCGTCATCAGTCACAATCTCAGGGCGTCCAGTGACACCACATTCGTCAGCTCGGATGGCGATTTCCGGTTCGATATCCCGGTGCAGACCCAGGCGAAGGCAAGAGCGGGTTCCGAACAAACGCTGGGGTTGACCAGGCAGACGCTGATCGTCTACGGCAACCTTGCGAAGGCAAAGGGCCGGTTCACGACCGGGGTTGCAGAGTTTGGCAACAGTGGTTGCACGGCTATCATCGACTTTGCCCGAACCGGTGCCTGACAACCGCCGCGCATGTCGAAACCAGATTGAGCCCGTGCGTCAGCGTACTTATCGAGGTACTCGTGATCGGCAGAAGGCAATGAAATTCTCGATCAGTGGTGAGACCAGGGTGTTTTCCTGACAGATCAGCACCACGGGCAAGGGTGCTATATCGTCGGTCAAGGCAATGCTGACCACATGCGCACCATCGTGTGTATCGGTGCGGCCCGTCGGCATTACCGCCAGGGCAAAGCCGAAGCCGTTGGCCACCCCACTGCGCACCGACTCCATCGATCTTCCGGTAAAGGCAATCTCGGGACGGATACCCTGTGAATGCAGGATCTGTTCAAAGTAGTGTTGGCTGGATGGGCCTTCGAACATCACGTAGCGTTCCTGCGACAATTCACGCAAAGATATCTTCCTGCGCCTTGCCAATGCATGTGCTTGCGGCAGCATGACAAATGGCTTCAGTTCGTGCAGGCGTTCCACCCGCATGTCCTGCAAGGTGAGAGACATATCGAAGGTGAGGGCCAGGTCCAGCTCGCCGCTGCGAATCTGATCAACAATGTCATCCTGCAGGAGTTCCGAGGGGATGATGTGAATGTCGGCGTTTGCCTGTTGATACTCACTGATCAGTCGAGCCAGGTAATAGGGGGCCATCGTATGGAAACAGCCAAAGCGAATCGTACCGGCCTGATTGGCGGCAATGGTGCTGGCGTGCAGTTCGGTTCGCTGCGCGGTTTCCAGCAGTTTCAACGCCGAGGCCAGAAACGCCCTGCCTTGTGGAGTCAGCTCGGTACCTCTGGCGTGGTGTCGAAAGAACAATTGCAGACCACACAGATCTTCCAGCTTGTCGATGGCCTGGGAGACGGCGGGCTGGGAGATATTGAGCTCTCGTGCCGCCTGGGCAATGCCACCGTGCTGCGCCACCGCCGCGAAGTACTCGCATTGCCTCAACGTCAGCTTGACCATGTTTTACCTGGCTTAATGCAAAATTAAAACAGTTTGAAACTATCTTAGCCGATTGCTACCGTCAGTTCCGAATCTCGTCATCAACACGTGTGGACAAGAGGCAAGACATGCTGAACGAACAACAGAAGGCGCAGTTCTGGAGGGATGGGTATCTGCTGGTCGAGAACGTGGTCAGTGACGAAAACCTGCAGGCCATGAAAGAGACATTTGCTGCATGGGTGGAGGAGAGTCGAACGCATGCCGAACCCTATGGCGAGGCTATCGATGGTCGCGCCCGTTTCGACGTCGAGCCGGGGCACACGGCCGAGAAACCCGGACTTCGCCGAGTGAACGCGCCCATCGAAGTGTCAAAGGCCTATTTCGAGGCCATGGCAGACAGTGGCATGACCGATGTGGTGGCAGATCTGATCGGGCCGAACGTCAAATTCCATCATTCGAAGATCAATGCCAAGCTGCCGGGTGGCACCACGGCCGTCAAATGGCATCAGGACTTTCCGTTCACGCCGCATTCGAACGACGATCTGATCACGGCGCTGCTGATGGTGGATGAGGTCACCGAGGAAAATGGCCCGCTGGAAGTATTGCCGGGTTCTCACACCGGCGCGATCCATGACCTGTGGCACGATGGCGTGTTCACCGGTTCGATCGATAACGAGCTGGCCGAGGATTGTCAGTCGAAAGCGGTTCGCTGTGTCGGGCCTGCCGGATCGGTATGCCTGATGCACACACGCTTGCTGCATGGGTCTGCGCCGAATCTGTCTACGCAGTCGCGCAACCTGTTCATCTGTGTGTATTCGGCGGAAGACGCCGTACCTTACGCGGCCAACCCGATGCCGACAGAGCATGAAGGCCTGATCGTGCGTGGCGAGCGCACCAATACCGTCAGATCAATACCGTTCGAGATGAAGCTGCCGCAGAAGCCGAAGACGGCGTCCTTCTTCGATCAGCAGGACAAGCACAAGGTGGCTTGAAGTTCGTGCAGCAGTATTCGCACGCATGACTCGATGAACACGGCAGCCGGCCCGAGCGACCCGCTGCCATGATCGGATGAATCAGGGTTGCAGTGAGTCGCACTCCACCAGTTGCGGAAGACCGGTGTCATCCGCCTCCTCACCTTCCGTGTCGAAGCATTGTCCAGCGCTGACGTCCAGAGACTGGCTGACGCTACCCTCGGTAGGGCTCGTGGCAGAAATCTGTACCGAGACCGAGCCTCCGTCGACAAGTGTCGAGCCGTTGTCCTGGTCGACAAGCCGCGTGCCGCCCGGAATGGACACCGAAGCACTGGCATTGGAAAGATCATTCTCCGGGTCATCGCCTGCAAGGCTGGCCGCAAAGGTATTGCCCAGCATGAGACCCAGCGTCAGATCGCTGTCGAAACCGAGTGAATCGGGGGAGAGTGTCATCGATACATCGTTGATGCTCAGGGAGAGGGCCTGCTCACCGTTGATCTGCAGGCTCAACGGCGAATTGCCAAGCCCGGCATTACGCACTCGCGCGCTTTGCCCATCAGCGGCGATATCCAGTTGCGCCGTGACGGCAGCGATAGTCAGCGCTACGGAACTCTGCTCGAAGGACCCGCTGGTCGCAGACACAAAGGAGTCCGTGATGCCATTGCCGGTATCGTCTACTGACTCGCCCTGACTGGATGTATCGAACATGGCGCTGATGGCGCCCATATCTGTCGACACGCTGACCGACTCATCATCGTTCGTCCGCAAGCTCACGATTTCCGACGGCGCGATGGAGATATCGGTATTGTTGGCACTGTCGGCAATGCGCAGGGCCTGGCTGATGCGCAAAGACAGGCGGGCGGCGCTGACGGTCTCGTTGCTTTCCTCCACTTCGGCCTCTACCAGAAATGCGCCGCTGAGCGTTTCGGGAGCGGACCCGCTGACACCTCGCAGATCGGCGATATAGCTGGACATCTGATAGAAACCGGGCAGAGACAGTTCGTAGCTACCCAGCCCCGGTGCGTAGCCGATGGATACCACGGCTTGCTCCTGGAACAGAAAGTCCATGCGCCCTGTATCGTCAGTGACCGCATCTACCTGCACCGTGAATTGTGAGGCGATCTGCAGGCACTCCTCTCGATCGGCGATGAAACCTGCACGGTCTGCAAGCGTCTCGTCGCAGATGGCGTTGTCATCCAGATCGATGGTGATGAGATTGCCATCGCGCTCGATGCCGGCATTACTGTCATCGAGCCCGAGGGCGGTTTGCATGAAGCCATCCACTTCTTCGTCAACGGAGTCGGCGTCGTCGATGGTATCGCCAAGGCCGTCATTGTTCAGTTGAGTCGTGAAGGCATCGCTGAGATTGATGCCCAGAGCGCGTGAGGCATTGAGCGCCGCTTTCTGACGAATCTGCAAGTCGCTGGCGTCGGATGCCGGCACGCCGGTGAGTGAATCGCCTACGGTCAATCCGGCGCTACCACCGGATGTACCATCGTCACTATCACTACAGGCGGCCAGTGCCAATGTGCTGAACAATACTGCAATAGGCGCGTAGGGCTGTGGTGTCTTCATGACTTATTGTTCTCGCGGTTGAGGTGGTGGGCGGTAGTGGGGCTGGAATAGGTCTGGTATAGGTCTGGAATGGGTCTGGAATGGAGGGCTGGCACGTGGATTGGAGCATGTAACCGGCGCGTTTTGAAGGAGCCAGTCCACACAGTTTCATGATACCGCACTCGAACAAGTGATCCGCCGGATGTAGCCTGAAGATGAGTCTGGCCCTGACTCCTGCGTTTTTCGGATCCTGGTCTGTTCTCTCGTAAATCTGCCCTGGAATTGGGGTGATGCATTTTTTGCAGCAATGCGCTGCGAAATCGACAGCGGCCATGCCGTTCTACCCTCTGTAGCATAACGAAGGCGTTCAAGACCATCTACCACCCCTTCGTATCAGAGCCCGCAGCGGCGATGGTTGGTTTGGCGAGACCGCCACCGTGACACTCCGCCAGCTTCCCAAGGGAAACCTTCATGAACATGCATACACTCCCCGTGTCCGACACGTTTGTCAGAGTGGCAGAGGTCTGGGTTCCCAAGGATGGGAGACTGGTTCACGCGGAAGGGGACTACGCGCATTCACCTGCCTTTGCAGCGGCTTCTGTGGCAGAGAGCTTTGCCAAGGGAGAAGGCTTGCCGGGCAAGGTCTGGGAGAGTGGCAAGCCGATTGTCCTGAAAGAATTCGATGGCTCTTATTTCAAGCGCAGGGACGCGGCGGAAGAAGCCGGACTGACCAGCGCGGTCGCCATTCCCGTTTTCGCTGAAGACACCTTGAAGGCGGTATTGGTCCTGTTCTGCAGTGCCGACGCCGACCACATGGGCGCGATCGAAATCTGGGAATACATGGAAGAGCGTCTGACACTGGCCGATGGTTACTACGGCGGCGCCACGCGCTTCGAAGCGGCGAGCAAGAACATCAGCTTCAGTCATGGTCAGGGCCTGCCGGGAGGCGTCTGGTCTGCCAATACGCCAATACTGAAACGTGACATCGGGCGCGCAGGCAGCTTTCTGCGCAGCGAACAGGCCGCCGAGGTCGGACTCAAGACGGGTCTTGGCCTGCCGATTCCGACCCCCGGTGACAACGTCTTCGTGCTTACCTTGCTCTCCGCCCTTAACACACCCATCGCGCATCGCTTCGAGATCTGGGACGCTCGCCCGGAATGTGTGGGTGCGACGCGCCAGGCACAGCTGATAGACGGTCTGTGCAAGCGGGAAGGTGCGCTCTGGGCTCAGCAGAATCCACCGGTGGACCCCACCATGGTCAGCGCATGGATGGGACCGATCGGCAAGGTGCTGGGGACGGGCCTGCCTTATGTCCAGCGTGAAGGTGCTGGCCTGCCCGCAGGCTATACCTCCATGTTTGCACTGCCGATCTATCACGAGGCCGATCTGGCCTATGTCGTCGCCTGCTACCTCTGAGAGGATAAAGACTCATGCAGAAATTGGTCATCATTGGCGCAGGAATGGCTTCGGGCCGTATGCTGGAGCATATTCACGAAACCGATCCCGCTGCCTTCAGCGTCACGATATTCAACGCCGAGCCGCGTGGCAACTACAACCGCATCATGCTCTCTCCAGTGCTGGCGGGGGACAGAAGCTTCGAGGAAATCATCACTCATGATGATGACTGGTATGCACAGAACAAGGTCACGACACGCTTCGGCGAGCGCGTAACGGGCATTGATCGCGAACGCAAGGTCGTCATTGGTGAGCAGGGGGAAGTTCCCTACGACAAATTGATTCTTGCCACCGGCTCGACACCGTTCATCATTCCGGTGCCGGGACATGATCTGCCGGGTGTCGTCGGTTACCGTGATCTGGAGGATACGAACGCCATGATCGATGCGGCGGCCAATCAAGGGGCCTCGGCAGTGGTCATCGGTGGCGGCCTGCTGGGGCTGGAAGCCGCGGCCGGGCTGCGCATGCGCGGCATGGAAGTCACCGTTCTGCACATTGCGGGGCATCTGATGGATCGTCAGCTGGATGAGGCCGCGGGCTATCTGTTGAAGCTGGATCTGGAAAAGCGCGGCATCAAGGTCATGACCGAGGCGAATACCAAGGCGATCGTTGGAGAAGGCAAGGCCGAAAAAGTGTTGCTCGATGATGGTACGGAGCTCGCTGCAGATATCGTGGTCATGGCCGCTGGTATTCGTCCGGCGGGGCAACTGGGTCAGCAGGCCGGGCTTGAGATGGGCAGAGCCATCAAGGTCAATGCACAGATGCAGACATCCGATCCGGACATCTACGCCGTGGGTGAGTGTGTCGAATTCGACGAGAACATCTTCGGGCTGGTAGCGCCACTGTACGACCAGGCCAAGGTGCTGGCCAACACCTTGTTGGGTCAGGAAGATGCCTTTACGGTGCGTGAGTTGTCAACGAAGTTGAAAGTGACCGGCTGTGATCTGTTCAGTGCCGGGGATTTTGCCGAAGGCGAAGGGCGCGAGGATATTGTTTTCCGTGACCCCAAGCGCCGCGTTTACAAGCGTCTCATCGTGGAGGACGACAAACTCATCGGTGCCGTGATGTACGGCGATACGGCCGATAGCAACTGGTTCTTTGGACTGATCAAGGATGGCACCAACATCGAGGAGATGCGTGAGACGTTGATCTTCGGACCCTCGTTCCAGGGTGGAGGTGCCGCTGCGTCGGACCCGCTGGCAGCCGTTGCAGCATTGCCGCTTGACGCGGAGATTTGCGGCTGCAACGGCGTATGCAAGGGCGATATCATTTCGGCCATCGAAGGTGGCGTGACCACACTCGATGGTGTACGAATGACAACCAAGGCCTCGGCCTCTTGCGGCACCTGTACCGGTCTGGTCGAGCAGGTGCTGGCGGTCAGTCTGGGTGATGGCTTCGAGATCAGCAAGGAAAAGCCGGTCTGCAAGTGTACCGACCTGACACACGAGGATGTCCGCCGCCTGATCAAGTCGCAGGAGCTCAAGAGCCAACCGGCCGTCTGGCAGGAACTGGCCTGGAAGACCCCCAATGGGTGTCATGTCTGCCGTCCGGCCATCAACTACTATCTGATCTCCGATTGGCCACTGGAATACCAGGACGATCTGCAGTCGCGATTCGTCAACGAACGCAACCATGCCAACATCCAGAAGGACGGTACGTACTCGGTGATGCCTCGCATGTGGGGTGGCATGACAACGCCGGATGAGCTGATAGCCGTGGCCAATGCGGCCAAGAAGTTCAATGCCGCAGTCAAGGTCACCGGTGGTCAGCGTATCGATCTGCTGGGGATCAAGAAAGAGGATCTGCCGGCGATCTGGTCGGATCTGAATGAGGCCGGCATGGTCTCCGGCCATGCTTATACCAAGGGGCTGCGCACGGTCAAGACATGCGTCGGTACTGACTGGTGTCGTTTCGGAACACAGGACAGTACAGGCCTGGGAATCAAGCTGGAGAAGAAGCTGTGGGGTTCCTGGACGCCGCACAAGGTCAAGCTGGGTGTGTCGGGTTGCCCGCGCAACTGTGCCGAAGCGACTTGCAAGGACATTGGCATCATCTGCGTCGATTCCGGGTATCAGATCAGTGTGGCTGGCGCGGCCGGTATGGATGTCAAGATGACCGAAAGCCTGGTGGATGTCGCCACGGAAGCCGAAGTGGAAGAGTGGGTGAGCGCTTTCATGCAGCTCTATCGTGAGAACGCCAAGTACCTTGATCGCGCCTACAAATGGGTTGACAAGGTCGGTCTTGATTGGGTCAAGGAAGAACTCTCCAACCCCGATACCCGCAAGGCACTGGTTGAGCGTTTCGACATCAGTCAGAGCGTCTATCGGAAGGATCCCTGGGCGGATCACATCCGCAACCGATCAGAGCAGTACCAACATCTTGCCGATCTGACTGAGGAGGCTGTAGCGTGAGCTGGGTTGATATAGGTACATTGAACGATATTCCTCTTCGCGGTTCGCGCATCGTGAAGTCACCGGCAGGATGCATCGCCATCTTTCGCACGGCGGAAGATGAGGTGTTCGCTACCTCCAACACCTGTGCACACAAGCAAGGCCCACTCTCTGAAGGCATCGTGCACGATCGCAAGGTCACCTGCCCTTTGCACAATTGGGTCTTTTCCCTGGAGACGGGTGAAGCGCAGGGTGCAGACGAGGGGCAGATCGCGACCTATCCGGTGAAGATCGAAAGCGGGCGCCTGTTGTTGAATATGGATGCGGTGGTGGCAAAGGTCGCCTGATGCCAGCCAACCTCAGCGGTGAGACTCGGACCACATGCCCCTATTGTGGGGTAGGGTGCGGTGTACTGGTTCAAGCGGATGGCATTGGTGGCATCCAGGTCAGGGGAGATCCGGATCATCCGGCCAACCGCGGCAAGTTGTGTTCGAAAGGGTCCGCCCTTGCAGAAACCGTGGGTACCGATCACCGTTTGCTGACGCCACTCCGGGGCGGCGAGTCTGTTGATTGGGATAGCGCGCTCGACGGCGTGGCAGAGCGATTTCAGGCAGCGATAGCCGAACACGGACCAGACTCGGTTGCCTTCTATGTGGCCGGTCAGCTGCTGACCGAAGACTACTACGTTGCCAACAAGCTGATGAAGGGATTCATCGGTTCGGCAAATATCGATACCAATTCCAGACTCTGCATGTCCTCGACCGTGGCAGGGCACAAGCGTGCCTTTGGTACCGATACGGTGCCAGGCGTTTACGATGATCTGGACGAGGCAGAGCTTGTCGTACTTGTCGGATCGAATCTGGCCTGGTGTCATCCGGTGCTGTACCAGCGAGTCGTGGCAGCGCGCGACACTCGTGGCACCCGAATCGTCACGATCGATCCGCGTCGTACCGCTTCCTGCGACGGTGCGCTGCATCTGCCACTGGAAGCGGGCAGCGATGTCGCATTGTTCAACGCGCTGTTGGCCGAGATCGACCGCCAGGGGCTCGTCGATGCCTCTTTCACCGATGCGCATGTGGCTGGCTTGCAGGATGCCGTTGCCGCGGCGCATGCCTCTGACGTGTCCGTCACTGGCCTGGATGCCGAGCTGTTGCAGGAATTCCTGAACCTTTGGATCGGGACGGAGAAGGTCGTGACCATTTTCAGCCAGGGGGTGAATCAATCGTCTTCGGGGACTGACAAGGTCAATTCGATACTCAATTGTCATCTGGCTACCGGCAGAATCGGCAAACCCGGGTCGGGTCCGTTCTCGGTGACGGGTCAGGTCAATGCCATGGGTGGGCGTGAGGTGGGTGGCCTGGCCAACATGCTGGCCTGTCATCTGGAGCTCGAAAACCCCGAACATCGTGCAACCGTTCAGGATTTCTGGCAATCCCCTGTCATGGCGACGCAACCCGGTTTGAAAGCGGTTGATCTGTTCAAGGCCGTGGGCAATGGGGAAATCAAGGCGCTGTGGGTGATTCATTCGAACCCGGCGGTGACGCTACCGGATGCTGACAGGGTGCGTGATGCCATCGCCACCTGCCCCTTTGTCGTCGTCAGTGATATCACCACCCGCACCGATACGGCTCAATTGGCAGACGTGGTGCTGCCAGCCGCGGCCTGGGGTGAAAAATCAGGCACTGTCACCAATTCCGAGCGTCTTATCAGTCGCCAACGTGCGGTACTGCCAGCCCCCGGCGATGCGCGGCCCGACTGGTGGATCCTGGCCGAGGTTGCCCGGCGCATGGGGTGGTCGGAAGCCTTTGCCTGGGAGAGTCCGGCCGAGATATTTGCAGAGTATGCCGCCCTGTCAGGTCTGGCCGGAGAGCTTGGCAAGGATTTCGACATCTCGGCTCTGGGTGAGGTTGATGCGCAACAATACGACAACCTTGACCCGGTGCGCTGGCCGCAGTCCGCGAAAAGGCAGGGTGGGCGATTCTTCGCGCAGGGCGGCTTCTATCATCCCGATGGCAAGGCCAGGATGCTGGCCCTGGAGCCGCAAGCACCGGCCAATGCTCTGGATGCGGCGCGGCCCTTTCGCTTGAACACCGGCCGGCTTCGTGATCAGTGGCACACGATGACGAGAACCGCCTTGTCGCCGAGATTGTCGGCACATCTGCCGGAGCCCTTCGTCGACATGAACCCGCAGGACGTCCAGCGACTGGAACTGGTACCTGCCAGCCTGGTGCAGCTCAGCAGTCCGCAAGGCAGAGCCATCATGCGGCTGCGACAGACCAGCGATGTGAAGCCGGGTAATCTGTTCGTCCCCATGCACTGGACCGGCATGAACGCACCGGCTGCGCGAATCGACGCGCTGGTCGCGCCGGTTGTCGATCCTGTTTCGGGGCAACCGGAAAGCAAGGCGTCGACGGTTTCCGCTCAACGGTTCGATGCCACCTGGTACGGCTTTGCCATGTCCACCTCGGCTTTCACGCCATCGTGTGACTACTGGGCAAGGGCCCGTACCAGCACGGGATATCGCTGTGAAATGGCAGGGCTTGCCATCCCCGACGATTGGGAAAGCCATGCGCGAGTGCTGTTCGACCTGCCGGATGCTGCGGCTCAGTGCATGTCGGACAGTCGGCGCGGACTACACCGCGTCGGCTTCTTCGAGGGCGATGTGCTACTGGCTGCGCTCTATGTCGGGCCCGAGCCCGTTGCCCTGATGCGAGATTTTCTGGTAGGCCTGCCCGGTCAGGAAGCCCCCTGGGCATTGGCCGGCCTGGCACGGGGTGATCGACCGGACCCCGGGCCGGTTGTCTGTTCCTGCTTTGCCATCGGACGCAACACGATCAAACTGGCCATTGCCAGTGAAGGCTTGACCAGTGTGGATCAGATCGGCGCCAGCCTGTCTGCCGGAACCAACTGTGGTTCCTGCAAGTCGGAGCTTGCCAGTCTGTTGCAGGAGTGCTCCGGCTCCGATGCCGACGGTGCGTGCAGCCGGGAGGCTAACGCAGCAGTAGCGCGATCAGCATGACCAGTGATGCCGCCGTACTGAGCAGTGCCCAGGCGCGCCAGAAATCCACCGAGCCTCGCTGAATCAAGGGTTGCCACTGTTCACCAGAAACGCGACGGCTTGTTGAATCCTTCAGGTTCTGCAGAAACTCCGTCATGACTTCAGGGCGCTTGGCAGGGTCGTATGCCAGTACGCGCGCAAGGGCATTGCCGGTTGATTCCGGCAAATCGGGACGAAAGCTCTTCAGGGGCCTCAGCGTCCAGTCGAAGGGTTTGGATGGCAGGTCGACGCGATCCTCCAGTGCAAAGGGGACTTCGCCGGCGAGCATTTCATACACGATGGCGCCAATACTGAAAAGATCGGACAGGTTGGTCGCGGCCCCGCCAGTGAGTACCTCGGGGGCAATGTAGTTCAGCGATCCTTCCGGTACGACATCCTCATTCGCGGTTGGCAGATCGGAAAAGCCTGTGACCTGAACGGAACCGAAGTCGATGATCTTCACGGTTCCATCGTGCTCGATGATCACGTTCTCGGGTTTCAGGTCACGGTGTACCATGCCCAGTCGATGAAAGGTGCGGGTTGCACTGATCAGGGAGCTCAGTATGGGCAGGATGTCGGCAAGAGCAGGCTTCGGGTGGCGATCCATCCATTGGCGCAGGGTCTCTCCCTGAACCCACTCGGCAATGTAGTACAGAAACCGGGATTCCTCGTGTTCGTGAATCTTCATGATCTGAGGGTTGTCGATACGCCGACCAACCCACTGTTCGAGCATGAAGCCCTCCAGATACTGAATGCTCTCTGCAAAGTTCTGTGACGGGGCCTTGAGTACGCAGATTGCATCATCGCTCGTGCGCCTGACCCGGTAGGCATGGCTACGAGTCGAGGCATGCAGTACTTCCTGCACCACATAGCCGTCTATCCGGTTGCCGGGCTTCAACACGGGCGGGATGGCATGGCTGGTCAGGCGCTGGTGGGCCTCGGTGAGGGTCTCGGACGGCGTGTCGTTGACTTGCAGTATCAGTGCCGAGAGATTGTCGTCGCTGCCTGCGTCGGTCGCCGCATCGCACAGCGACCGAGAGGCCTCTTCCAGATCGTGCTGGGTCTTGAGTGGGCGATCCAGCAAGCTCTGGATGTCGCCAGGAGACAGCAGCCCATGCACACCGTCGGTGGTCAATACGAAGACATCACCGGCCTGGAAGCGTTCCTGACTGTAGTCTGCGCGCACATGGGGCTCGGCGCCAAGTGCTCGAGTCAGCGTTTCGCCGGTACCCATGAAGGAGGCGTTGTGATCGTCGGTCAGTGTCCGGATTTCTCCGTCTCGCAGGAGCATGCATCGCGTGTCGCCAATGTGAATCACATGAGCGGTGTTCGAGCGCAGTATCAGGGCGGTAAAGGTCGTGATCTTGCCATCGCTTTCAGGATTCCCCGCGGCATTCTGCGAGTAGAGCCAGGAGTTCAATGCAGTCAGCAGGCGGGCAGCACAACCCTGTATGCGCCAGCTTTCGGGTGTGGCGTAGTAATCCTGAGCAAACTGGATGACTGCGGTTCTTGCTGCGACATCCGAGTTGCGGCCGGTTGAAATGCCATCGGCGATGCATGCCACCACACCCTTGACGTGCATCTCATAGGTGTTGTCAGGGATGCGTCCGGCGATGGCGTCATCGTTGCGTTCCTTGCTGCCGATTCGTGAGCAGCCACCCATGGTGACATCCAACGGCCGTGCTGGAAACTGGCTGGGAACGCGTTTGTGGCCGTTGTTCATTGCAAGTTGCTTCTCCCATCGATGCGCGGCGTCACACTGGCTCGATCACGATAACCGCACGCCGTACCGGGGGGGGGGGGGTACGCTGCCCGGAAGCACTGCTGAGGCAGTGGTATCCGGGCAGAGCGCGTGACTGTCCTTGCAATCAGACCGTACGGCCGACGTTGATGATTGTAACGGAACCATCGTCATCGACTTCAGCGATTTCACCTTCGGGCTCTTCGAGGTACAACAGGGCGACGAAGCCCAGCACCGCGGTACCGGCAATCACCATGAAGAAGGTGGAGGCATCCACGAGGGAGAAGATGATCAGATAGATGACCGCACCTACGTTGCCATAGGCTCCGGTCATGCCCGCGATCTGTCCGGTGAGTGAACGCTTGATGAGTGGGACAACGGCAAACACGGCGCCTTCACCCGCCTGTACGAAGAAGGAGCACGCCATGGCGGCAACCACTGCCAGCCAGACAGGCCAGCTGGAATCGACAGAGCCCATCAAGGCGTATCCGAGTGCCAGACCACCGGTCAGGATGAGCAGAGTCTTCTTGCGTCCGTAGCGATCGGAAATGAGGCCGCCACCGGGGCGCGACATCAGATTCATGAAGGCGTAGGCTGAGGCCACCATGCCGGCGACTACCGCAGAAAGGCCGAAGGTTTCGGTAAAGAACAAGGGCAGCATCGACACCACGGCCAGTTCGGAACCGAAGGTAGCGAAATACAGAATGTTGAGAATGGCAACCTGTTTGAACTTGTAGCGCTGGAACTCCGGAACCTCTTCGGTGAAGACCTTGCGATTGGCGCGAAAGGTCAGCATCGAATCGTAGATGTAGAGCAGCAGCAGACCGAAGAAGATGACGTACATGATCAGGGTGGAGAAGATCTCGACGTTCTTCAGTCGCCAGGCGAGTGCTCCCAGCGCAAGGTACAGTGGCACCTTCATGATCAGCAGAAACCACAGATCCTCCTTGGAGGTGACTTCCATGGCTGTCGAATTCTTCGGGCGAAAGTACTTTGAACCCTTGGGCACATCACTGACCGAGAAGAAGTAGATGAAGCCGTAGACCAATGAGACGAGGCCGGTCAGGCCGATGGTCCAGCGCCAGCCGTCATCGCCACCGAACCACAGGGCAATGGTGGGCAGGGTGAAGGCAGCGGCGGCAGAACCGAAGTTGCCCCAGCCGCCATAGATGCCTTCGGCGGTGCCGAGCTCGTTGGACGGGAACCATTCGGAGACCATGCGAATGCCGATGACGAAGCCGGCTCCGATGAAGCCCAAGGCAAAGCGCGCCAGTGCCAGTTGCGTGAAGTTGTCGGCAACGGCAAACACGAAGCAGGGTATGGCGGAGATGATCAGCAATCCGGAATAGACGCGTCGCGGGCCCAGTTGATCGGTCAGCATGCCGATGATGATGCGGGCCGGTATCGTCAAGGCCACGTTCAGTATCAACAGTGTCGTGATCTGTGAGCGACTCAGCCCGAGGCTCTCCTGGATCATGCCGAGCATGGGCGCCAGGTTGAACCAGACAACGAAGGTGATGAAAAAGGCAAACCAGGTCAGATGAAGAATTTTCATCTTCCCGGTGAACGAGAAGATGTTGAATCCCGAAGATGACATTGATGGACGCTCCAAGGTAGTACGACTCGGGGTTACCCCCATCTAGCCGTTGCTGCAGGAAATTCAGGGGGTGCTGTTCTGGTGAGGCGACTTTCTCTGGTCTGCGGATTGTTACCAGACTTGTAGAAAACGGATGGCTCTCGTTTCAGTGTCAGCTGAGGAAAGATCCTTGTTGATCCACCCTGTGTAGCGCTCACTGCAAGGAGAAAAAGTCGCCTGAATCAGATGAGTACGCGTCGATGGTAGCAGTCTGTTCTGGCCAATCTGATAGCCGAGGGCAAGGCTGTTGTTCGGCATGCGATCATGTTCGATGCTGGATGCATCGCCCCGAATAGGGGCGCGTGAAGGCGGGCGTCTCGGTAGAATTGCACCAATCTGGTGCGTTTGGCTCATGTGAACAAGACGACAGAAATATCGATGGCCAGGAGCAGGCTTGCAGAATACTGCCTTGCCGCGGAAGTGCAGCTATGCGATCGGTGCGTAGTCGGTATAGCCTTCCGCACCGGGGGTATAGAAAAACTCGCGCCTGGGATCGGCCAGTGCACTGTCGGTGGCGAAGCGTTCAACCAGATCGGGGTTGGCAATGAACGGTGTGCCAAAGGTGACGGCATCGGCCAGGTCATCGTCCAGCGCCTGCTGTGCCGACGCCTTGCAATAGCCTCCGTTTACCAGCAGCGGGCCGTCAAAGTGGCGACGCAGCAGTGGCGTCATGTAGTCCATGGCCGCCATGGCCTTGTCGGTACCGGGTCGGTGTTCCAGCAGATGAAGATAGGCCAGTCCAAATGTATTGAGCAGTCTGCATGCCTGCGTGAAGGTGTGCCGGTATTGGCTGTCGTTGATGCCCCAGGACGCATTGGTGGGTGAAAGGCGTACACCCACCTTGTCGGCGCCAAGCTCGGCGCAGACGGCCGCGATCACTTCGCGCATGAACCGCAGGCGCTTGTCGATCGTGCCACCGTATTCATCGTGTCGCTGGTTGCTGCTGTCGCGGGTGAACTGATCGATCAGAAATCCATTGGCCGCATGAATCTCGACACCGTCAAGCCCGGCGCCAATGGCCCGTCGTGCGGCGTTGACGAAATGGCGTATCTGCTGGCCGATCTCCTCTACCGACAAGGGCCTGGGGGCTACCAGCTCGCGATCGCGTCCGCGAGGGGTGGTCAGTACCCCGTCGAGACGGACGCTGGAGGCAGACACGGGCACTTCTCCATCGAGAAAATCGGGATGCACGGTTGCGCCCATGTGCCAGAGCTGCACGAAGAGTCGTCCGTTGGCCTGATGAACGGCGTCAGCTACCGTCGACCAACCCGCTTGCTGCGCGTCATTGAACAGTCCCGGAGAGTTCAGCCAGCCACGACCGTCGGGGCTGACGGCGGTGGCTTCGGCAATGATCAGGCCCGCGCTGGCTCGTTGCGCATAGTAGTTCGCCATCAGCTCGCCGGGAATGCCAGCACTGCCCGCGCGGCCTCGGGTGAGTGGCGCCATGATGATGCGATTCTTCAATTCCACCGATCCGATGGTCAGTGGGTCATGCAGTGTTGTCATGAGGTGCCTCTTCGTCAATCGTGGTTCGCCGATACGGTCAACACCGATTCTATGCAGCGTTATGGTGATGATAAATTCTCAATAAATGCATTCCACCTGTGCAAAAATGCACAAATGAACCATTGGGACGACATCCGCTATTTTCTGGCTGTGGCGCGCTCCGGCAGTGCGTCGGGTGCAGCCAAGTTGCTGGGTGTCAACCATTCCACCGTCACCCGCCGAATCCAGAGCTTCGAGGAGAAGCACGGCGTGGAGCTGTTCATTCGCCAGCGTGACGGCTATGAGATGACCGATGCGGCGTACACCATTGTCGAACAGGCGCAGCAGATGGAGACGCAGACGCAGCAGATCTCGCGCACCTTGTATGGCCGGGACGGCCGGCTTGAAGGGCCCATCAGCCTGACCATGACGCACGACATGTTCGAATATTGTCTGGCGCCGGATCTGGCAGACTTCCAGAAGCAATACTCGGCCATACAACTGAACCTGACCGTCAACCCCGGGCTACGAAACCTCGCCGGTCGCGAAGCCGATCTGGCCATCCGACTGACGCAGGCACCACCCGATTATCTGCTTGGACACAAGGTGGCCGCACTGCAGCACGGTATCTACGCGAGCAGAAGCCTGGCTACCGACGAGAGCACGCCGATCGTGCAATGGGGCAGTGAAGATCAACTGCCCGAGTGGGCCACCCTGCATTTTCCCAACGCCCATACCGCCATGCGGGTGGATACATTGTCGAGCATGTATGCGGCAGTGAAAGCTGGCGTCGGGGTAGCTCGAATGCACTGCTACATGCCTGACGGGCTCAACGATGAGGAGGTGGTGAAATTGCCTGTTCAGTTGCCGCGATCCGATTGGTCGGTATGGGTACTCAGCCATACCGACCTTCGCAAGACCCGACGGGTACAGCGTTGTCGCGAATTCCTGCTGCAGAGGCTGAAACTCAAACAGGGGCTTTTCGAGGGCGAATCAACTGTCTGATCCGCACTGCACTACTGCGTGAGAAATCGATGCCCGCTCACTCCGCACTCCGGTATCCTGCCTGTCATGTCATCCTCACCATCAAGTTTGCCCGCACCCTCGGGTCATGTGATCACGCCACATCACGCTCGCTGGCTGGTCATCGTTCGAAAACTGCTGAGCTTCCTGTTCGTTGTCGCGCTGACCTTCCTGGCGCTGCTGGCCGTCACCTTCTTCATCGGTCGCATCATTCCCATCGATCCGGTACTGGCGGTCGTGGGGGATCGCGCCAGCAATGAGGTGTACGAAGCGGCGCGTGTTGCCATGGGGCTGGACCGACCGCTGCCTGTGCAGTTCTTCGCCTATGTCGGAGACGTACTCAGTGGGGACCTGGGGCGCTCGGTATCGACCAACCGGGAAGTGATCAGCGATCTGGCTCGTGTCTTTCCGGCGACGTTGGAGATGGCCACCATCGGTATCATCATCGGCGTGCTGATTGGCGTACCCATGGGCGTCTTCGCCGCCAGTCATCAAGGCAGTTGGGTCGATCACATCATTCGCATGCTGGCCCTGTCCGGTTATGCCGTGCCGGCCTTCTGGCTGGGGCTGGTGGGCCTCGCGCTGTTCTATGCCAATCTGGGCTGGGTGGCAGGGCCCGGTCGCATGGATGTCTACTTCGAAGGCCTGATAGAGCCGGTGTCGGGCTTGCTGTTGGTGGACAGTCTGCTGGCAGGGGATACGGAAGTGTTCTGGAACGCGGTCAGTCATATCGTTCTGCCAGCGCTCATTCTCGGCTTTTTCGCTCTGGCCTATATCGCCCGCATGACGCGCTCCTTCATGCTCGATCAGCTCAGTCAGGAATACATCACCACCGCCCGCGTGAAGGGTGTTCCCGGTTGGCGGGTGCTGTGGGTGCATGCCTTTCTGCCCATTCGCGTGCAACTGATCACGGTGATCGGCCTGTCCTATGCCGGCCTGCTGGAAGGCTCGGTGATGATCGAGACCGTGTTCTCCTGGCCGGGCATCGGCAACTACCTGACTGTCGCCCTGCTCAATGCCGACATGAATGCCGTGTTGGGCGCCACGCTGGTCATCGGCATGGTCTTCATCATTATCAACAAGCTGTCCGACGTGCTCTACGGCCTGCTGGATCCGAGGAGTGCACGATGAATAGCTTGCAACAGTGGCTGAGCGACGAATCACCAGAGACTCGATGGCAAGCAAGTCTGGGGCGCAGCTGGCGATTGCTGCGCATGCTGATGAAGAATCCCTTGGCCTTGCTCGGCTCTCTGATCATCATCGGTCTGATTCTGATTGCGGCCTTTGCGCCGTGGATTGCGCCGCAGTCACCCATCGGGCAGGACCTTGGCAATCGTCTGCTGCCGCCGAGTAGTGAACACCTCATGGGGACGGATGAACTGGGACGGGATATCTTCTCGCGCGTCATTCACGGTTCACGCATCACACTGTTGATCGTGGCTCTGGTCGCGATCATCTCGGCACCGCTGGGTTTGCTGATTGGTGCGGTGTCGGGCTACTTCGGTGGCTGGGTCGACAAGTTGCTGATGGGCATTACCGATGTGTTCCTGTCCATGCCCAAGCTGATCCTGGCGCTGGCCTTCGTGGCCGCTCTGGGGCCGGGCATCGAGAACGCCATCATCGCCATCGCCATTACGGCATGGCCGGTGTACGCACGCATCGCGCGAGCTGAGACCCAGACCTTCCGTCAGTCGGAGTTCATCGCCGCCACACAGATGCTGGGTGCGTCCGATACGCGCATCATCGTGCGGCATGTGCTCCCCTTGTGTACCTCGTCGATGATTGTGCGTATGACGCTGGACATGGCGGGCATCATTCTCACCGCCGCCGGACTTGGCTTTCTGGGGCTGGGCGCACAGCCACCGCTGCCGGAATGGGGTGCCATGATCTCCCGCGGACGCACCTTCATTCTCGACCAGTGGTGGGTGGCGACCATGCCGGGTATTGCCATCATCGTTGTCAGTCTGGGCTTCTGCTTTCTGGGAGATGGTCTGCGAGATGTACTGGATCCACGCCATGAGGGGCAACGCTGATCATGGCCATGCTGGAGCTTGAAAACCTGCGCGTCTCGTTTCCATCGGCCGAGGGTCCGGTGGATGTGGTGAAGGGGATCTCCCTGTCCCTGGGGCGTGAACGGCTGGGCATCGTGGGTGAAAGTGGTTCGGGCAAGTCCCTGACCGGGCGCGCCATCCTGAAGCTGATCAATCGGCCCGGGATCATGCGTGCCGACCGGCTGGAATTCGAGGGTATCGATCTGTTGAGTCGATCGGAACGGCAGATGCGGCATCTACGCGGTGCCCGCTTGTCCATGGTCATGCAGGACCCGAAGTTTTCCCTGCACCCGGTGATGCGGGTCGGGGACCAGATTGCCGAAGCATTGCGTTGTCATGAACGCCTGCGGCGACGCGATGTGAAGGCCCGGGTGATCGCCATGCTGGAGAAGGTGCGCATCAACGACCCCGAAGCGGTTGCACGGCTTTACCCGCATCAGATATCCGGTGGCATGGGGC
Organism: uncultured Granulosicoccus sp.; assembly: GCA_947492525.1. Taxonomy (GTDB): domain Bacteria; phylum Pseudomonadota; class Gammaproteobacteria; order Granulosicoccales; family Granulosicoccaceae; genus Granulosicoccus. The sequence continues at coordinate 112,869 of CANLNQ010000001.1, read as the reverse complement.
AGCGGGTAATGATTGCCATGATGCTGATACCGAAGCCGGACTTGCTGATTGCCGATGAGCCGACGTCTGCGCTGGACGTCTCGGTACAGGCCACGGTGCTGGACCTGATCGATTCTCTGGTGACGGACAATGGCATGGGATTGATGCTGATCAGCCATGATCTGCATCTGGTGGCTCGCTACTGCGATCGCATTCTGGTGATGAACGCTGGTGAAGTCGTGGAGGAGTGTGCCGCGGGTCAGTTGCTGCAGGCGACGCACCCGTATACGCAAGGTTTGCTGGCTGCCGTGCCGCAGATGGTGGAGGACCGTGACGCATTGCCGGTAATCGACAGAAGCCGCTGGAGTGGCACATGAACGCACTGGCGCTGGAGGGCGTGAGCATCGCCTATGGTCATACTCAGGTGGTGCACGATGTCAGCTTCAGTGTGGCCAGTGGCGAGAGCTTTGCCCTGGTGGGTGAGAGTGGTTCGGGCAAGTCCACGGTACTGAAGGCCATTGCTGCCCTGGCGACCGGCTGGAGCGGCTCCATCGAAGTTGCCGGCAAGCCGCGTTCGCGTGAGCATGATCGGCAATTTGCCAGGCAGTGCCAGATGGTCTTCCAGGACCCCTATGGCTCACTGCACCCACGCAAGAGCATCGACACCATACTGGCGGAGCCGTTGCAGGTTCATGGTCTTGGCAATCGCAACTCGCGCATTCTGGACATGCTCGACGCCGTGGGGCTGGACAAGCGTTACCGGTTCCGGTTTCCGCACCAGCTATCCGGTGGGCAACGGCAACGTGTCGCCATTGCCCGCGCACTGATGCTGGAGCCGTCCATCATGCTGCTCGATGAACCGACCTCGGCGCTGGATGTGTCGGTACAGGCCGAGATTCTGAATCTGCTGAAGCGCTTGAGAGTCGAGCAGAATCTGACCTACCTGATGGTCTCGCACAATCTGCCGGTGGTGGGGTTCATGTGCGAGCGCATGGCCGTCATGCAGTACGGGCGTATCGTGGAGATCTGCGATACGACGGCGCTGCGCACGGGAGAATTCGCCAGCGAGTATACGAAAGAGCTCTATGAGGCCAGCGGTGGGGCAGGCTGCTGAACGGCATGTCAGGGCTTGCAGTAGAGCCGGTCGATGGCTCGGGCATGTCGGTGAAGGTGGCAAGCGTCATGACGAGCTACTTCGCTGCCGTCGGCGTTAATCGCGGGTAGCTTTCCACCCTCGGACTTCGGACATCGGACTTCGGACATCGGACATCGGACATCGGACATCGGACATCGGACATCGGACATCGGAACTCGGAACTCGGAACTCGGAACTCGCCGGTATTTCTACCGATACAATTGTTTTGGTACTGCAGATAAAACGCACTCCTATCCTCATATACTGATTCGTCAGGGCTTTGGGGCCTTCGCTGCCATCCCGGCATGCTGCCGATCTGCTCAGGACATCACATGAGATCATTGTTCGATACATCTGTTCGAGTTGCCGGCGTGCTGCTGGCCAGTGCCTGGCTGTTGTCTGCCTGCTCCGGTTCCAGCGGTTCCAATCCTTCGGTGAACGGCGATGTCTTCGATTCGGATGAAACCAGCGGCTCCGGCGATGGCGCTGCGCAGGAGATGGATGATGGTGTGACGCAGGGTGGCACGGATGGAAGCGGCGGGGAAAGCGCTGGCGAAGACACGGACGGCGGCATCACCGGCAATGAGCAGGGCAACGATGCGCCAGACCCACTGCAGCGGAGTACGATCGCGGTTCAATTCGATATCACCGTCCCCGCCTATGTCTCCAATGCGCTGCAGCTCAACGTGCAGTGGGGTGACGAGAATGTTCTGGCGAGCTGGGTGGGTGACGAGTACTGGTCAACCTCCATCGATTTGCCGGCTGCCACGGAAAACCTTCTGACCGTCACCTTTCACGATGGGAATGGCGATATCGTGCTGGGGCAATTCGAGCAGAGCTTCACGACCGGCAGCAATGATTCGGAGCTCTACACCATCGATGCCGAGCAGTTCGATACGGATCAATGGGACGATGACAACGACGGCCAGAGCAATATCGATGAGTTGCTGGCGGGAACAGATCCCTTTGGCTCTGCGCGAGTGCTGCTTTTCAGCGAAACCCGCGGCTATCGACACGATTCGATTGAAGATGCCCTGCTGGCACTGGAAGAACTGGCAGCAAGCGCGGGTATTCGGACCACACGGGCTGCGGATTCGGCAGGCACATTCACCGAAGCCGGTCTCGGTCGCTACGATGCCGTGGTCTGGGTTCTCACCTCCGGTGATGTACTGGATGATGATGAGCAGGTTGCCTTTGAAGGCTACATTCGCGCCGGGGGAGGCTACGCCGGAATTCATGCAGCCAGTGATACCGAGTATGACTGGCCCTGGTACGGCACCCTGGTAGGTGCCTGGTTCGAGCGTCACCCGGACGTGCAATCCGCCACTCAGGATGTCGAGGATGGCTCGCACCCGTCAACCTCCCACCTGGGGTTGAGATGGACGCGCACGGATGAATGGTATGACTACAGTGAGAACCCTCGTGCACAGGTGACGGTATTGCTCACTCTCGATGAAAGCTCCTACTCTGGTGGTGGAATGGGCGATGATCATCCCAGTGCCTGGTATCACGAGTTCGATGGTGGGCGATCCTGGTACACCGGTGGTGGTCATACCGAATCGAGCTACGAAGAACCTGACTTTCGGGCGCACTTGCTGGGCGGCTTGCGCTATGCCGCAGGGCTGGCTCAATAGCAGGAAGTCTCTTCACGCTACAGGGCCAGCCGGATCAGAAACGCGACAAACAGCAAGGCCGCAACGCTTGCCAGCCATATTCCGATGAACCAGAGCAGGCGGCTGACAGTTGTATTTCTTGCCATCAATGATAGCCCTCCTCGGGGTTGATCTTTCCTCTGAAAACCCAGTATGCGTAGGCGGTGTACATCAGTATCAGCGGTATCAATACAACGGTGCCAACCAGCGCAAACGACAGGCTTTTCTCCGGAGCCGCCGCATCCCAGATGGTGACATTCGGGGGCACGAGGTAAGGGAAGAAACTGATGCCGATACCGATGAAGCACAGCACGAACAGCGACAGGGAATAGACAAAGGGCGAGGTATCCCTGTGGTCAGTCAGACCGGTGAAAAGGCCTCTTGCACAGAACACGACAAGCAGTGGTATCAGCAAGCTGAACATCAGGCTCGGCCAGGCGAACCAGCGTTCGAAATAAACCGCATCCTGAAACGGGGTCAGGATACTGACCAGCCCCATCAGGCCAAGCGTTGCGATGGCCGTGAGCCAGGCGTATCGACGCATCCTGTTCTGGATGTAGCCATCGGTCTTCATGATGAGCCAGGTGGAACCGAGCAGAGCATAGCCAATGACCACAGCGATGCCGACAACGATGCTGAAAGGGGTCAGCCAGTCCCACCAGCCACCGCTATAGGCTCTATCGCTTACCTGGATGCCCTGAACCAGAGCGCCAAGCGTGATGCCCTGCATCATGGCCGACATCATCGAACCGCCGGCAAAGGCGACATCCCAGACACCCTTCCAGCGATGTGTACGCCAGCGATACTCGAACGCCACACCGCGGAACACCAGTGCGAGCAGCATCAGCGTTATCGGCATGTACAGAGCCGGCAATATCACCGCGTAGGCCAGTGGGAAGACCGCAAAGAGCCCGCCGCCGCCGAGTACCAGCCAGGTTTCGTTGCCATCCCAGACAGGGGCAACCGAGTTCATCATGAGGTCCCTCTCATGGTGCTCGGAGACGAACGGAAACAGAATGCCGATGCCCAGATCGAAGCCATCGAGAATGACATAGGTGAGCACGGCGAATGCGATGATGCCTGCCCATATGAGCGCCAGATCAAATTCCATCGTGCTGCTCCTGTGCGCCTGTGGGGTGAGAATGCTTGTCGGTTGAATCTGCGCCAGTGGTCCGTGATTGCTTGTCCAGTGCGTCAGACTTCACCTGCGTCGCCGGTGTGATGCCCGCCGTTCGCAGCGGTCCCTCATTCAGTTTCGTGCTCTCCGCACCCGGGGCCTTGCTCATCATCCGCAGTAGATAGAAGGTGCCCGCGCCGAACACGAAGAAATACACGATGACGAACGCCAGCAGGGACGTTGCAACGGCTGGCGCAGCTATCGGAGCCAGGGAATCGCTGGTGCGCAAGAGGCCGTAGACGGTGTAGGGTTGGCGGCCTACCTCTGTGGTGATCCAGCCGGCCAGGACGGCAACAAACCCGGCAGGTCCCATCAGCACCGTGGTGCGGTGCAACCAGCGATCGTCATACAGTGCTTTCTTCCATCGGCGCCACAAGGCCCAGAGACCAACGCCCAACATGGCAAAGCCGATGCCTATCATGAGCCGGAAACTCCAGAAGACGATCGCGACAGGCGGTTCCTGATCATCCGGTACCGTATCCAGACCCTCCAGGGGAGCATTCAGATCATGCTTGAGGATCAGACTGGACAGCTTCGGAATCTGCACCGCATAGTCGATGCGCTTTTCTTCGGCATTGGGGATGCCGAAGAGAATGAGCGGTGCGCCTTCGGGATGGCTGTCGTAGTGCCCCTCCATGGCCATGATCTTGACGGGCTGATGTTCCAGCGTATTGAGACCGTGGAAATCTCCGGCAACGATCTGTAGGGGCGTCACGATCACAGCCATCCACATGGCCATCGAGAACATGCGGCGGGAGGCCTGGTGATCATTGTCGCGCAGCAGATGAAAACCGGCGACACCGGCCACCACAAAGGCGGTGGTGAGGTAGGCCGCCAGTACCATGTGCACCAGGCGGTAGGGAAACGAGGGGTTGAACACGATCTGCCACCAGTCCTCGGGTACGAATTGTCCTACCTCGTTCATGGAATAACCGGCGGGCGTCTGCATCCATGAGTTGACGGACAGGATCCAGGTCGCTGACATCAAGGTGCCAAATGCCACCATGGCCGTGGCAAACATGTGAAGCCCGGGTCCGACACGTTTGCGGCCGAACAGCATGATGCCCAGAAATCCGGCCTCGAGAAAGAAAGCGGACAAGACCTCGTAGGCCATCAAGGGCCCCAGAATGGGCCCGGTCTTGTCGGCGAAGACACTCCAGTTCGTCCCGAACTGATAGGACATGACAATGCCTGAGACCACGCCCATTGCAAACGCCACCGCGAATATCTTCTTCCAGTATTCGAACAGCGTCAGATAGGTATCGTTGCGGGTTTTCAGCCACAGCGCATTCAATACGGCCAGGAAGCTGGCAAGTCCGATCGAAAACGCCGGAAAGATGATGTGAAACGAGACGGTAAAGGCGAATTGGGCGCGAGCCAGTATCTCGGCGGATAAGGGTTCCATTGAACGAGTCTCTTGGTACGTCGGGCTGCATGGCACAGGCAGGGAACAGCCTGATGCAGGTGCTCTCTGAGACTATTCCTACGGTAAGCCCGGAGATTCGGTTGTGTTGCCACCTGACATCACACTGTTGGTATCCGGTTGAAAACCATCTGGAGCACGCAAGCGTAAAAAACTAAACGCTTATCAAAAAAGCTGACATGCGGGATGCGTTCGAAGCCTGTCCTGATGTTGTCATGTCTTATCGCCCGGATGCTAAAGGGGTAATGCACTCAGGCCGCTATCTGTCGCTGTGGGCGGCGTTGCCCTCGGCCAGCACAAGCCTCGATCAGGCTGCGGATCCCCCGGAATGACCGACGTATCGAGAATAGGTGTGCAGGGCAAACTTGCGTTCTGGTTGCTGCTGGTCCTGGTGCCGGTGGTCATCGGTGGTGCTGCAAGCCTGTACACGATCAGTCTGCGCCTCTCCCAGCGAATAGAGTCTGATCTGATGAACACGCGGCGGCTGGAGGCTGCACGTATCACCGAGGCGCTGGAAAACTACCGCGATGATGTCGACCTGCTGTCGGCGGGCCGCCATGTCGTCGATCTGGTTGCGCAAGCGCATCGCTATCGGCAGGAGGGTTTGCCCGGGGAGCGGTTCATAGCCGGTTACGCTGGCATCGATGCGATCGATCTGGACAGCGACACCCCCTTGCAGGCATTGGTCGACGAGCTGGATAATCAGGCCCGTTCGGTCGGCTCGGAAGTGGTCGAATTGCAACTGCTGGATCTGCAGGGGAGTTCCCTCGGAGCCACCGCAGGTTTCAACTGGACACCCTATAATCCGGATATTGTCGCAAATGCCATCGCCGACAAGAAGACGCTGTTCGGCAATGCCTTCCGCGCTCAGGATGGAGAGCACCGCATGGGTGTGGTGGCGCCCATTCTTGGCACGGAGCGACGAGTAGTCGGGGCTTTGCTGGTCGAGATGCGGCTGGAGCCCATCGTTGGTCTGGTGGTGGCGCATGAAGGGTTCGGCGAGACCAGTGAGGCTCATATCGCGCAAGCGACCCCTGAAGGCGATGCTGAGTTCATCACCCTGCTGCGCTTCAAGCGTCAGGCCGCCTTCAACAAGATCGTGCCCCGATCAAAGAATCTGCCCATCAATTGGTCACTCGAATCGCCCGGTGGGCGTCTGGTCCGTTCGCCGGACTATCGCTCCATCGATTCCATTCTCGCCATTGAAACGCTGCCGGAAACTGGCTGGGGTCTTGTGGTGAAAATCGATGCGGTCGAAGCGTTTCAGCCGATTGCCGAAGTGCAGAGAATTGTCCTGATCACCACGCTGGTACTGATGCTGGCAGTGGTGCTGGGATGGATCCTGTACTTGCGCCCATTGGGCAAGCGCATGCAGACACTCTCGAAGGCTGCGGATCGCATTGCCGGTGGTGATCTGAAAGCGGTCATCGGCGACCTCTCCGCGGATGAGATCGGCGCAACATCGCGCAGTATCGACAAGCTGGCCAAGGATCTCTTGATCGACATTGCCAAGCGGGCGCAGGCCGAGAAGAAGCTGAAATATCAGGCGCACCATGATGACCTGACCGGCCTGTTCAATCGCAAACGTGGTAATGAACTGATCGAGCTTCTGGATCAGAAGCGTGCGCAGATCAAGCACCGTGCCGTACTGTTTCTGGATCTGAACGGCTTCAAGGCCATCAACGACCAACACGGGCATGATGTCGGTGATCAGATACTGATTGCCGTGGCCCAACGCCTCAAGGATACGATCGGTAGCAATTCCGCGCTGATTCGCTGGGGAGGCGATGAGTTCGTCATCGTGGCCGTCGGCGAGGATGCCCGTACCATCCAGACCCTGATCGACAAGCTCAATCGGATCTTTGCCCAGCCCTTTGTCCTGCCATCAGGCGCGCACAACGTCGGCTGCAGTATTGGTCTGAGCTGTGCGGCATCCGATGACTGCAAGCTCGACGATGTTCTGGTGGAAGCCGATGCACGGATGTACGAACACAAGCAATCGAGAAAGACCAGCAGAGGTTCCTTGAGCGAGTCGGACCACGTGGTTCTGGATGCGATCAAGGAGGCGCGTCTGCATGCCTTCTTTCAGCCTATCCTGTCTGTCGATCAGAACGGTGAGGTCGAACTGGTATCGGCTGAAGCGCTGGTGCGAATCGTGGCTGTGGATGGTACGCGCCTGATGCCGGGTGATTTCCTGCCACAGCTGACGCGCACCGATACGCTGGTGGCCATGGATATCGAAGTCATGCAGCAGGCCTTGAAGCAGTTGAAGCAGTGGGTGACGCAGGGAACGGTATCGGAGGGCTTCACCGTGGCTTTGAATGTCAGCCAGGCCCTGGGGCGTAGCGATCAATACGCCAAGGCACTGGAAGGCACACTGGCAGGCCTGGGACTGCCGGCCAGCCGGGTCTGCATCGAACTTGCCGATGACATGAGGCCGAGTGATCATGAGTTCGTGTCGCGGTTGCAAGGTCTGGGTGTCAGGCTTGCGCTTGATAACTTCGGCGTGTCCAGATCCAATCTGGACCGCATGAGCGATTTCCAGCCGGACCTGGTCAAGATCGACAAGCGATGGGTCAAGCAGGCCCATGCGCGTGGCGCCGAGAAGGGGCGGTCGCATCTGGACTTGCTGATGGAGCTGTGCGCAGGTCTTGGTGTGGCAGTCGTGATCGAGGGTGTCGAGCGACAGGCCCAGCTGAGTGGATTGCTTGGAAAAGGCGAGGCCACGGTTCAGGGCTATCTGTTCTCGGAGGCGGTCACCGGAGAGCAGCTGCCTGATTCCTGGAAGCGCATGGTTGAGCTCGGCCCCGCATCGTCGGCGGGGCCCAAGGCGGCCTGAGCGGCTGATTATCGCTGGCGTGTAAGTACGGAAACGTGTCGCAGCGCGAACCAGTTTGCACATGGCGATTGATCAGGACCCGGGTGTCGCCTCCTTCTGCATGCGTACCGGAGCACCCGTGGCCATGTCGGTTCCGATATACGGCAATCCTGCTTCCTTCCAGGCAGCGAACCCGCCTTCCATATGTGCCAGTGGCGAGATACCGGCAGCAGCCAGCTTGTCCGACACCTTCCCCGACCTGATCCCGGAACCGCAATGCAACACGATGCGCTTGCCATCCTGCGTCGGCAGGGTATGAGTATTGAAGAATGCCATGGGCATCAGCAATGAACCTTCCACGTGTTCGATCATGTATTCCTGTGGCGTACGCACATCGATCAACACGATATCGCCATCATCCAGTGCTTTCCGGATTTTTGCTGGCGACCAGTTTTCCAGTTCAGACATACCATTTTCCTCGACGTTCGTTGATTGATCCTTCAAGCTGATCCTTTTCCGTCTGTCCAGAGTCCGGTACTGGTTCAGCTCGACGTGTTGTTTGCAGCACTCGCAGCTTGAGGGTGCACCTGACATCTCGACGGTGTCTTGATTCAGGTCAACGATATGTGACAAGCCATGAATGCGGGTTCAGTATGCAGGCGATTGGCGATTGGCGATTGGCGATTGGCGTTTGACGTTTGTGGTTCGACGTTTGGCCCATCCCATCCGGGTTTTCAGCATTTCGACGTCATTCACGGCACTGAAGTGTCGCCTGGCTGCTGTGCAAATCAACATGATATCGAACTGAGACGCTAAGCTTGGCATTGTGCAGGAAAGAACACGGTATCCATGACGACGAGATCATCCATGAATAGTGACAAGGCCTTGCTGAATTTCAATCAATCTCTGGCCACGGCGCTGTCCGGTGACCAGGCATACGCTGCATTGCACCAGTTGGTCGATACCTGGGTGGGTGCCAGACTGTTCACCATCATGCTTGTGGACATGGACGCCATGCTGGCGAGTCGTGCCTACAGCAGTGATGCCGTGAGTTATCCGACATCGGGCACCAAACCAATCGAGATGAACAGCTGGTTCGATATCGTTCATGGAAAGCAGCAGAGCTTCGTGGCCAATACGCTGGAGCAGATCGCTTCGGTCTTTCCGGATCATGAATTGATCGGTTCATTGGGGTGTGGGTCGGTGATCAATCTTCCGGTCATACTGGGCGGCAAGCTGGTGGCGACGGTGAACATGCTGGATGCCGAGCATCATTACACGCCGGAACGAGTCGATCGGGTCGAGCAGCAGCTGTGTCTTCCGGCGCTGGCAGCGGTTCTGGTGGATCAGTACACCGGCCAGCGTGAGAAGTAAACGGGGCCGGCCATGGCCGTCAGTGGGCCATGCATGCCGCTGTTCGAATCAGAGTCCGGCAATCAATCAAGTAAATTCAGAGACAAGTTCATGAGCAGAAAAGTTGCATTGGTGACAGGTGCCGCACGCGGAATCGGGCTGGCTACAACGCGATTGCTCGTCGATCAAGGATGGCGCGTGGCCATGGTGGATCGGGATGCGAAGGAGCTGCAGAAGGTTGTTCAGGGATTCAGCGCCGACAGCGTCATCGCATTGATCCATGATGTATCCCTGCCTGCTGATGTGACGGCAATGATGGAAGGCGTTCAAGCGACATTCGAGCGGCTTGATGCGGTTGTCAACAATGCCGGGGTTGCCGAGTTCGGGCCTATCGAGGAAACCGACTTCGCTCGCTGGCGGCGAGTCATGGACACCAACCTCGACGGTGTCTTCCTGGTGTCACAGGCAGCGATTCCAGCGCTGAAGGAATCGAAGGGCGCATTGGTGAATATCGCATCCATTTCCGGGCTCCGGGCATCGACTCTGCGGGTTGCCTACGGGACGTCCAAGGCTGCCGTCATTCAGTTGACCAAGCAACAGGCGGCGGAGTTGGGTGAATTCGGCGTGCGCGCCAATTGTGTCTGCCCGGGCCCGGTGCGTACCAAGCTGGCCATGGCCGTTCACAGCCAGGAAATCATTGATGCCTACCACGATGCCATTCCACTGAACCGATACGGTAGCGAGACCGAGATAGCAGAGCTGATCACGTTCCTGTGTTCCGACAAGGCCAGCTACATTACCGGCCAGGTGATTGCGGCTGACGGCGGGTTTGAAAGTACCGGAGTTGGTTTACCGGCCTTGCGCCAAGGAGCGTCCGTTAATTGACACATTGCCATTTGTCTTTCATCCGCCGCTGAACTGTACAAGTGGATGGCTTGCAGGTAACGTGTAGACATCGTTAATGCAACTGCCATGACCTGGCAAGGGTAGCGCTGTGAAGACTGGAAGGAATCTGGTAGCAATGCTGATCATCGGAACCACGTGTACCGCTTTCAGCGCGGTAGCGTCTGCGCAGGGTTTCAATTGTGGTGTTCCGAGCGAAGCTGACAGCAATGGCGACGGTTGGGACGACAATCTAGTCTCTCCCGCGGCAATCATAGGCAGCGATTCTCTGATCGGTTGCGAGAGTACGGTGGGTGCAGGCGCCAGAGTGTTGTACGACTCGGAGGTCATCTACAACTCGACGGTGGAGAGCGATGCACGTGTCAGCCGCTCCACTGTCTTCAACTCGACCGTACGATCAGGAGCCCGGGTACAGAGCTCCGGCCTGCTTGATTACAGCGAGATCAGAGCAGGGTCCCGACTGCAGGATGGTTCATACGCCGATGGTCAATCCATTATCGACGAGGGAGTTCGCGTTCATGGCGCCCTGATCAGTCAATCCTTCATTGGGCGAGACTCTCTGATTCTCCCCGGCGCACAGGTTGTCGGGGCCGATCTGGGCGAGAGAGTCACGCTGTTTCGAGGAGCCTGGGTACTCAGTAACGGTAACTATCGAGGCAGCACCGTCGTTGAATTCGGTGCAAGGATCGGCGAAGGTGCGATACTTCTGGGCCCGTTGAGTCTTCTGCCAAACGCGACAATAGGCAGCAATACGGAAGTCTTCGGGTATGAATTCATCGGCGAGAACTTCCATGTTGGTCGCGATACGAAGATCCGGCCCGGTGGCGATATCCTGGGGAATGTCAGAATGGGATCCCGTGTCGATCTTGGTGCCGAACACAATCTGGATTCCAACACGATCATTGAAGACGATGTGCATATCAGCTCTGAATTCACGCTGGGTGAAGATTCTCTGGTCAGAGCCGGGGCGTTTGTCGACAGTCGTGTCGACGTAGGCATGCGTTCGACCATCGGTCTGAGAGCCATCGTCGGCTACAAGGTCGTCATCGGCGACGATGTCATGATCGGACAGGATGCCCAGATCGGGGATGAGGCAAGGATCGGTGATGGCGCCGTGATTCTACCCGGGTCGGTCGTACCGGCCAATGCTGTCGTAGCTGCCGGTAGCACCTACTGACAGAGCCTTCGGTTTTGCCAGGTTTTCAGGCAACCGCCTGACCCGCTGCGATCCGTCGCCTCGTTCTTTCACGAGTAGGGAGTTCGTCTCTGCAGAGTGCTAGTGTACTGTTTCATGCAAAGCGTTCATTCAGAGCGGCTTTCGAGCGCGTTCAGGCCGTTCGCCTCTGGAGCAGATTCTCATGCAGTACTCAGTGATCATACCCGCCTGGAACGAAGCCGCCTTCATTGCAGAGACCCTGAAGAAGGTCATTATCGCCATGCAGACGCTTGATTCAGCGGGTGAGCATCGTGGGGAGTTGATCGTGGTGGACAACAATTCCAGCGATGGAACAGCGGCAGTTGCGAGGGAGCATGGTGCACAGGTCGTGTTCGAGCCGATCAACCAGATCGCCCGTGCACGTAACCGAGGCGCATCGGTCGCGACCGGCGACGCACTGGTGTTTCTGGATGCGGATACGACTTGTAGTAATCGCTTGTTGCTAGAAGCGCTGAACCGTCTGGAGACGCAGAGCGTCGTGGGCGGCGGTTCACTCATCGCGCCGGACAAGCCGGTCTCTGCCAGTGCCATGCGCGGGCTGCGTTTCTGGAATGCGCTGTCGCAGAAAGCCCGGCTGGCCGCCGGGTGCTTTCTATTCTGTCGGCGCGACGCCTTCGATGCGGTGGGCGGTTTCAGTAATCGCGTCTACGCCGGTGAGGAGATATTCCTGTCCAGAGGCTTGAAGCGCTGGGGAAGAAAATACGCCATGCGCTTCGAGATCCTTACCGTGGATCCGGTGACGACCTCCGTCAGAAAACTCGATTGGTACAGCACACCGCAACTGATCAGACAAACGCTTCTGGTGATGATCCCCGGTGCCGTGTTCTCTCGACGATTGTGCGGAACCTGGTATGACGACAAGAAGCATGGGCGGTCTCAGTCCTAGACTTTGGTCTAGTACAAGGGCGGCGAAGTTGTATTGTTTGAGAGGTGGTCGATGAAATGTGCTTCTCTGACAGGGTTTTTAAGCCGTGTCGGCAAGAGTATCGTCTTTGGTAGGAAACCTTATCTTGAAACGACATTGCAAATTGGCAATTCTAGCTGCGTGAGACTTTGCTTCTCGTGAGCGACTGAATAGGTCGTGCACTTTCAGCTGATTCAATAGAGAGACTTTGTTGTCTTCTCTGTTCGGCTGTACTTTCCCGTCATTCCCGTAATGGCAGAGTCGCAACCTTCCGGTGGCTGCAGGTTGGCCGCCAGCACTGTTCGAGACGGTCATGGATGATGCAAGGCAGATTGGAAGCCCGATAGTGATGAGCAACGCTTCGCCTTGCATGGTCAGTCGCGTTGGCAGAGCAGATGTGTGTCTGCTCATCAAGAATTGCTGTTTTCCAATAAATGCAACAATGGCCCTTGATGCGGGTAGTATTTCTCGCTACAGAAAGCCCTGGTCTGCTGCCCATCCACCAGGGGGCGTTATCCATTTTCCGAAGACTATCCGTGGCTATGTGTGCCTGTCAGTGAAACGGGGCGGGAAGCGTGCAGCATCGCTGCATAAGTCGGTTGGAACACCAAGAACGATCACCCAAGGAGAGAGAGAATGATACGCAAGTGGTTTCATGTTCTGTGCAAGGCGATACCTATTGTCCTTGTGCTTGCATTGGCAGGGTGCGGCGGAAGCAGTTCGGATTCAACCCCGCAAGATGATACGCCGGGTGACGGCATGACTGACAGCGGCGGCGAGGACGGTGCCGACGCAGGTGATGATACCAGTGGTGATGATGGTAGTGATGGCGCTGGAGGCGACGACAGCAATGGTGGTGATGATGCCGCCGGTGGTGATGCCGGAGATGGTGGTGACACTGGCAACGGTGATGCCGGCGATGGTGGTGACACTGGCAATGATGATGCCGGTGACAGCGGTAATGACGATGATGATGATATCGCTCTTGTGGATACCGACTCGGATGGTCAGATTGACAGCCATGAACAGACTTGTGGTTCTGATCCGAACAGTGCTAGCTCAATTTCAGCAGATGTGGATGGTGATGATGTTCCCGATTGCGTCGATCTCATCAATGACGTACAGGTCACGGAAGCAGACAGCGACGGTGATGGGCAGACCAATGATGACGAGAACACTTGTGGGTCGGACCCGAACAGCGCCTTGTCTTTCTCAACAGACACGAACGAGGACGGTACTCCTGACTGCGTAGAGCTTGCGACACCAGATCCGGACGATAGTGACGGCGACGGCCAGGTGAATGCAGACGAGCTGGCGTGTGGCTCCGATCCTGAGAATGCCGAATCCATGTCTCCCGATGGAAATGACGATAATCGACCTGATTGTCTGGGTGGATTTTCGGTACTGCCAATTACGGGTTCGGCAGGAGAGAGCGTTGATTGCATGGCGGCACTGCCTTGCACCTGGATCAACGACGACAATACGATACGCATTCGCATGACCTATGCAGACAGTCGAGATAGCAGTATCAATGAGAACGAACAGACCTATCTCTACGAGGATCTCGCCATCATGTATGAGGTCTACAGCGATGTGGATACGGATCTGACATTTCTGGATTCTGCATCCTTTTCCGATGTTGATGTGGGGGTCAGTGAATTTCGGAATCAGCGTTTTCTGAATATCGGTAATTCCTTCAGTTATGGCTCAGAGGTCGTGTCTCTGCTGGCCGGTACCTCCACGCGTGTCCTCACAACCTTCAATGACGGCGTCAAGGGGCAGGGCTCGATCGATGAACTCACGCTGCCTTTCCTGAGAGATGAGCTTCGGTTTGAGGCCGTGTTCGAAGATGTGCATTTTGGTCGCGTCTACAGCCTGGACAAGGATTGTCAGAATTTACTGCCATGCACCTGGGTCAGTCCTGACGGTACTACCGATATCACCCTCACCGCACTGGGTCTGACCAATCTGGCTGACCTCAAGGCGGAGCTCTCCGTGGTCACCCGGCGCGACGGAGTTACCTTGACCCTGGTCAATGGTTCAAGAGGCGTGGGTAGTGATCTGTCCACGTACACAGGCTATTCGCAGCGATTCGATCAGGTCAATGATCTGAGCACTTCGCTGGTGAATGCCGCCATGGTCAACGGAGAGTCGAGGACGGCCACGGTTGTGTTCAATGAGTCGCCCAACAGCACGTTGGACCGTCTTGCACGCTTGAGCCTTGATCTGTTCGAGACCATTCCTCAATCACCGAACTACGAGGAAAATACGAGCAACTGGAATCGATATCGAGTCGTTCATACACCGCGGCTGGATCCGGTATTCCGGAATATTCCGCTGACTCAGTAGAACAGCTAGTCTCTGTATGAACCCGGAACCCGATTGCGTATACAGGCAGTCGGGTTTCCGGGATCCATTTTTTCACGATCAACTTCGTTAGCTTGTCTTGCTGGGCATCGACACCGTTCGTGTTCATCATATGAGCTTGCAGCCGGATGTTCATCAGGCAATTACGGGCAACTGATGCGTTATAGTCGGGCATGCTTCGCTCGCTCAAATCGTATGCACTGACCGTCTCGCTGGGGATCGCTGGCGGCTTGCTGGCATTGCTGCTGCATTTTCCCATTCCCTGGATGCTGGGTAGCCTCATTGTCTGTGCGGTGGCTCGCTGGGCAGGACTGCCTCTGGTGTCCTTGCCTGTTGCGCTGGAGCGCTGGATGCGCGTTGCCATCGGGGTTTCCCTCGGGCCCTCGGTGGCGGCCAGTATCAGCAGTTCAGGTGCGGACCTGCCCTTCGCCATTGCCATGGCGCTGATAGTCACTACTGTCACCGTGCTCGTGGGCATGCCGTGGTTCGTGTATCGTGGCCGCTTGCCCAGGCCCGCAGCCTTTCTGTGTGCCTTGCCGGGCGGTTTGACCATGCTGCTGGCGCTGGCAGGCAATACGGGCAAGCGCGCCGAAGTGCTGATGGTGCATGCCGTGCGAGTGGTTATCGTGGTGGTGTCCATTTCCTTGTTGGCCAGATTTCTTGGCGTACCTCCGGAGCCTCAACCCTTGCTGGCCAGCCTCGACTGGCATAACGACACCTCGCCATGGGTACTGGCAGGGCTGATCCTGCTCGGCTACTGGCTGGCCGAACGCCTGAACATGGCTGGTGGCCATGTCATCGTGCCCATGATCATGACGACCATTCTGGCGCTGTTGACGGATGTCAGCATGGCACCGCCAAGTCTGGTCAAGACGATAGCCTTGCTGGTGTTCGGCATGGTCATCGGTTACGAGGTGGCCAACGGTCCGCGCGGACGGTACCTGCAGCTGTTCACGATCTCCTCGATATTCACGCTGGCCGTCATGGGCATGGCGGCGGGGTTTGCCCTGTTGCTGGTCAATCTGATCGACCAGCATTTTCTGGTGCTGTTTCTGGCGCTGGCACCCGGTGGCATCGCCGAAGTGAGTCTGGTGGCGCTGGCCCTCGGGCTTGATGCCGGCATGGTGGCGCTGGTGCACAGCTGCCGGTTTCTCTACATCATCACCGCAGGTCCGGTGGGTCTGAACTGGCTGCGCAAGAGTAACGAACGCAACGCTCGCTGAGCCAGCATGTCAACTCTGAAAGTATCGCCGCCAGAGTGTTGTGCGGGTACTTGAAAAATTTACTCGCAAACCTTAATTGGGACAGCTCAGATTGTCTGATCCTGCGTGCTGACGGATAACCGTTGACTCCCGGATACTCTCTGGGTGCAGTGATTATCGGTCAGCATGCTCTGTCACAAGGGGTAGGCAATCGTCACGTCGTACGGGGGCATCTCAACCGTGCGGCAAGGGTCGATTCTTGTGAGGAAAACAAACATGCTGGATGTACGGTCGGTGAGTCGCCGCTACGGTGACTTCAAGGCGGTAGACGATGTATCGTTTACCGTATCGCAAGGCGAGATCGTCGGTCTGCTCGGGCACAACGGTGCCGGCAAGACCACGATCATGAAGATGCTGAGCGGGTTTCTGGAACCCGATAGCGGGTCCATCTGCTTCAAGGGAGCGTCGATACTCGAGGAGCGATCGCAACTGCAACGCGAATTGGGTTATCTGCCGGAGAACCTGCCTGTCTACCCGGAGCTGTCGGTAGCGTCCTATCTGGACTACGCCGCCGAGCTCAAGGGCTTGCGTGGGCATGACAAGCGACTGGCGATTCGCCATGTGCTGGAAGCCACCCATCTGGAGGACCGGCTGCTTTCGCCCATCGCCACCTTGTCGCGGGGGCTGAAACAGCGTGTGGGCGTGGCCCAGGCCATTCTCGGTCAGCCATCCCTGCTCATTCTCGATGAACCCACCAACGGGCTTGACCCCGCGCAGACCGAGTCCATGCGCGAGCTGATTCGGCAGATCAGTCAGAGTGCCACGGTGATACTGTCCACTCACATCATGCAGGAAGTGGAAGCCATGTGTGATCGTGCGCTGATCATCAGGCGCGGTCAGCTGGCGGTGGATGCCAGCCTGAATGAGTTACGTGACGGATCACGAATCAAGCTGATCAGTACCGCCGACGAGACACGGTTGCGGGACATACTGGGCGCACTGCCCTGGCTTGAGTCCATGGAAGCGACGCCTGCGCCGAATGAATACCGTCTGCAGATGGCCCAGGGGCAGGTGGTGGGTGATTGCGTGAACGAGGCCATTCGCCTGCTGGTGGAGAACGACCTGCCCATCCAGGGCATGACACCGGATGCGCAGGACTTGCAGTCTCTGTTCCTGGCACTCAACGCCGAGGGTGTCGCCTCATCCACAGGTTCACCTGCCGGAAATCAGGCCGAGGATAGCGAGACGGGTGCTGTTGGCAAGGAGGAGGTGGATCATGTCGCCTGATACTCCGGCTCAAGCCTCTCTGCAGATTGCCCGCAAGGAGGCAACGCTCTTTCTGTCCTCTCCCGTGGCCTGGCTGTTCTTCGCTGCATTTGCCGCTGTCACGCTGTTCGTCGTGTTCTGGGGAGAAGCCTTCTTTGCCAGAAACATTGCCGATGTGCGTCCCATGTTCGAGTGGATGCCCATTCTGCTGATTCTGTTGTGCAGCACGCTGACCATGCGCATGTGGAGCGAAGAGCGACGCACCGGAACGCTCGAACATGTGTTGACGCAATCAGCGCCGCTGTGGAATTTCGTGCTGGGTAAGTACCTGGCCTGCATGGGGCTCTTGCTGCTGGCACTGCTGGTGGTGCTGCCCTTGCCCATCACGCTGTCACTGATCAGTGATATCGACTGGGGGCCTGTCTGGGCTGGCTATCTGGCCACCTTGCTGCTCGGTTCGGCCTATCTGGCCATCGGCCTCTTCGTCTCGTCTCGCACGCAGAACCAGATTGTCAGCCTGATCGGTTCGGTGGTGTTGTGCGGAGCGTTCTGGCTGGTCGGCAACTCGCTGGTCACCCAGTCTCTCGGGCAATCGGCCAGCGAGTTCCTGCAGGCCATTGGCACCGGAGCACGCTTCGATGCCATTACTCGCGGCGTCATCGATGTGGCAGACCTGGTCTACTACCTCAGTCTGACCGTGGTCTTTCTGGCACTCAACATTCTGATGCTGGAGCGTGAGCGCTGGACACAGACGCAGCGTCGCGGCTCGCATCGACGCTGGCAGCTGGCGACCGCCTTGCTGGTGCTGAATGCGCTGGCCCTGAACCTCTGGGTGGGGCAGATGAACAGCTGGCGCCTGGATACCACGCGTGGTCAGCAGTATTCACTCTCCGAGGCAACTCGTAATACGCTGTCGCAGTTGCAGGAGCCTTTGACGCTGCGCGGCTACTTCAGCGCGAAGACCCATCCGCTTCTGAGCCCACTGGTGCCACAGATGCGGGACCTGATGAGCGAAATGGAGGTGGCAGGCAAGGGTCGGGTGCGAGTTGAATTCATCGACCCGATGACCAGTGCCGCTGCCGAGGAGGAAGCCAATCGGCAGTACGGTATCGAGCCGGTACCCTTCCAGGTGGCTGATCGCTATCAATCCTCGATTGTCAGCAGCTACTTCGATGTGCTGGTGCAGTACGGCGATGAGTACGAAGTACTGAGCTTTCGCGATCTGATTGATGTCAAGAGTCGTGGCGAAGGGGACATCGATGTGCAGTTGAGAAACCCCGAGTATGATCTGACACGCTCCATTCGCCGCGTTCTGGCCGACTTTCAGTCGGCAGGCAACGTCTTTGCCAGCATTGACACGCCCGTGACGCTGACCGCCTATGTATCCAGTGATGATCGTCTGCCGTCGGAACTCGTGCAGTTCAAGTCGAGCATCGAGCAGATCGTAAAAGCACAGGCTGACGTATCGGGCGGCAAGTTGCGCCTGCACATCGAGGATCCGCAGGAGAATGGTGGTGTCCTTGCGCAGCAACTGGCCGCTGATTATGGCCTCAGGCCCTTGAGCGCAGGCTTGTTCAGTACCGACAGCTTCTGGTTCCACCTGCTGTTGTCCGATGGTAGCTCTCAGGTCGTACAGCTACCCATCGACGATCTGAGCGAGTCGGCTTTCGAGAGTCATCTCGATGCCGGGCTGAAGCGCTTTGCCTCCGGGTTCACTCACAAGGTGGGAGTGGTTCTGCCAGCGGCGAGTGCACCCATGCAGCCCGGTATGCCGCCAGCACCCGCCGGTCAGGATTATCAGTATCTGCAGGACTTTCTGCGCGCCGAGTATGAACTGGTGCAGGAGGATATCAGCGATGGTCTGGTCAGTACCGATGTGGAATTGCTGATCCTCGCGGCGCCTGAAAATCTGGACGAGAAGTCTCTGTTTGCTGTGGATCAGTTCCTGATGAAAGGCGGCACGGTGATCGCCGCGACATCCCCTTACACTGCAAGCCTGACTCATGGCGGCATGAGTCTGCAGAGCCGACAATCGGGCATGGAGGACTGGCTGGCGCACAACGGCATCGACATCGGTGACACACTGGTCATGGACCCCCGCAATGCAGCCTTTCCCGTACCTGTCACACGCAATGTCGGAGGGTTGCAGCTGCAGGAACTGCGCATGCTGGACTACCCCTACTTCGTGGATGTTCGCGACGAGGGACTGGCTCGCGATGTGCCTGCGCTGGCGGGGCTGGATCAGCTGACCATCCCGTGGGCATCACCCATCACGCTGCAGGACACCGCCGATGACGGTGATGAATCCGGCAACGATACCTCACGGGAAGGCGGCTCTGCCGAGCGACAGGTGTCGGTCTGGTTGCAGAGCTCCCCGGAGGCATGGGTGTCCGAATCCACGGATATCATGCCGCGACTGGACGACCCCCAGGCGGCTCAGAGCAGCCCCTGGCCCGTTGATGGCGAAGTCGGTAGCCAGATCATGGCCGTGTCCAGTGCCGGGCGCTTTGACTCGTTCTTTGCCGGCAAGCCATCGCCATTGGTGGCTGGTGATGCATCGAATGCAGATGGCGATGACTCGGCAGACAGTCCGTCGGGCAGTTCGGCGGCGAATGATGGCGTAGTTGCATCCGAGGGTAGCGAGACACCAACCGAAGATGCAGCCACACTGGCGCAATCGATGGACACGGTGATCGAACGATCCACCGAAGCGGCTCGTCTGATCGTCATTGCATCCAATGATCTGCTTCGGGATCAGATCAACCAGATGGCAGGCTCTGCCAGCGGCACAGCCTATCTGGCCCCTTTTCAGTTGATCGCCAATGCCGTGGATGTGGCGCTGGATGACAGTGGACTGTCGGCCATTCGCAGTCGTGGACAGTTCAACCGGACGCTGCCTCCCATGGATGAGTCTTCACAGCGTTTCTGGGAATACCTGAACTATGTGCTGGCAGTGATGGTCATCGCCGGTCTGTATGGCGTGGTCAGCCTCCTGCGTACGCATCGTGAAAAACAGCAGTTGGCGTGGATGAGTTCATGAACATGATGAAACAGGAAACACACACAGAAGCAATGCATGAAACGGAGGGAGGTGTGGTGCCTCCCGCGCAGAATGGCAACGATGAAGCGCCGCCGAACAGAACGGAGGTGCTGAAAGCCTGGCGGCGTACTCTGGCAGCATCGCGTCTGTTGCAGGTATTGGGCGTGGCGCTGCTGCTGCAATTGTTGCTGGCCGGAGGGCTCTACTGGAATACCCGGGTGGGTAGTGATTTCGTGGTGGCGGAGCAGTTGCTGGCCTTCGACGACAGCCAGGCCGACACGCTGGAAATCGTATCGGAGGACGAAAGCGTGTCCCTGACGCGACAGGAAGGTGGCTGGCAGATTGCGGGGGAACTGAAGCTGCCCGCGGACACGGCCAAGGTCGATCAGCTCCTGTCGCAGCTGGGAAATCTGGAAGCAGGCCTGCCGGTGGCCAGCAGCAAGGGGGCGCGAGAGCAACTGGATGTGGCCGATGATGACTTTCAGCGTCATGTCAGGGTACTGCAAGGGGATCAGGTGCTGGCCGATCTCTACGTGGGAACCTCGCCCGGTTATCAGCGCGCTCATGTCCGGCGCGCAGGTGAGGATGCCATCGTGGCCGCCAGCCTGAATGTCCACGATATGCCGGAGGATGTGAACGGATGGATGGATCGTGAGTTGTTGGCCTTCAACGACGTGTCCGGTATTCAGACCGATGACTTCACGCTGTCCAGCGTGGATGATGACTGGCAGATCGAAGCGCCCGAGGAACGAGTCACCGGGCACACGATTGCGCAAGAGTCCCTGGAACGCATACTGCAAGCATTGCACGGACTGCGTGTCAACGAGATCGTGATGGAGTCGGATGAGATCTTGGCTGAACCGAATGCCCTTGAGCAGAGTGCATCGGATGAACAGAGCGTATCAACCGAGGATGACACCGCGAGTGAAGACAGCGATGAGCCGGCACAGCTTGTGTGGGAAGTCACTGAAAACGGGTCTGAGCCGGTCACGTTGACGCTGACCCGACATGAGAGCGAGGTCACGGTGGAGCGCAGTGACAGGCCCTGGCAGTTCAAGGCGCCCCTGTCCGTGTTCACGACACTGAACGAGATCGACCTGGATACATTGTTGCCGGCAACACCGACAGACGATGATGAGTCGGCAGAGAATGAGGGCGACGTGGGAGATGCCGCCAGTAGTGCAACTGCGGGAGGCAGCGCCGGGCTGGGTGCTCAGCCGGATGCCGATGGCTGATCCTGGCGCGGCGAGGGCGTAACGCCGATGGCGTGTCGCCTGTCGATGATCCCGGCTGAATGATGCAGCCGGGATTTGGTCAAAGGCCAGGGCGCTGACACTGGCTGACCAGTCGGTGTCAGCGCATGTACCGGGAAACGGTATCAGTGCCGCGCAGAGACGTCGCTGATGCCGTGGGGACTCAGCTCAGTGGTGAGTGCCTCTGATCGGATAGTCATTGGAGCGGATGAATTCGATGCCACTGACCAGTGCCTCGAGATCCGGGCGCGAGAACGGCGCGTTGGAGATATCGATCATCTGCACGGTACCCTGATCATTGATGAGAAAAACACCGGGTTCTGCAAAAGGACGATCGGTTTCCTGCGGAGAGCGAGGGTCGGATATGTAGAGCCCCAGTGAACGCATCTGTTCGATACTCAGCCCGTAGCCTACCTTGTAGGTCGGCTCGAGGTCTGCCATCTGTTCCTGCACCTTCTCGATGGGGTCTGCGGATACGGCCAGCAGATCCACCTTCAGTTCTGCCAGCTTCCCGGTGAAGTCCTTGAGCTGTGTCAGATACTTTGCACAAAGCGGGCAATGCTTTCCGCGGTAGACGATGACCAGTTTCCAGTCATTGGGAGCATCCGCCTCGCCCAGCGCCACATCGCCGTGTTTCAGCGTGGATACGGTGACTTCAGGGAAGGTATCGCCGGCGGCCAGTTTGAAAGCTTGCATGGAGATTGTCTCGCGTCGATTCAGAAGAGCTTATGGTAGACACTCTTCACCGCTCTGGGCTTGCATGGCAATTGATACAAGTCAGGCTTTGTTCGCGTGTCGCGTGTCGCGTGTCGCGTGTCGCGTGTCGCGTGTCGCGTGTCGCGTGTCGCGTGTCGCGTGTCGCGTGCCCGGCGTGTCGTTCTGATGCACCATGCGCGGCATCAAGATCTTGCCGGCATTGCGACTGGCAAGGTGACCATTCAGATACCAAGCTCCTGCGATGCCAGGCGGGTTCCCTCGACGCGCGCGGCAATCTTGGCAAAGGCCGTATCTCTGGCAGTGACCAGATCATCACCGAATGGCGAGAAGCCGCAATCGTCGGTGGTGCCCAACTGCTCAGGCGGGATATGTCTGGCAGCGTTCATGATGCGCTGCCTGACGGTCTGAACCGATTCCACCGAATTGTCACACACGTCGATTACACCAATGAACACACGCTGGTTCGGCTTGATGCTGCGGGCAACCACGGACAGAGCTTCATCCGGGTTCTTTTCGGATGCCATCTGCATGTAGAAATTGCCCACTTCCAGATCCATCAGCATGGGGATCAGCTCTCGGTAGTCGACATCGGCGCTGTGGGTGGAATTGTGATCACCTCCGGGGCAGGTGTGAACACCGATACGCTGGCGCTCTTCGTAGCTGAATGCGGCAAACACCCGGTTGTTGAGATCGATGAACTGCTTGAGCAGGCCCTTGCCGGGGTCGAGCTTGACAGCCAGCCGCCCTTCGGTGAAGTCCACCTGTATCACTTCCGCGCCATTGTCGAAACACGAGCGAATATCTGCCACCGCCTCGGCAACCAGATCTTCGATGAACTGTTCCTGCGAATAGTCGGCAATGGCCGTCTGCGGATACAGCAAGGACATGGCAGATGCCGAGATGACAGCCTGCTTGAGCGGTTTGCTCGCAAAGCGCCTCGCGCGGGACAGGAAGTTCCCTGCATACTGACCGTATCTGAAGGGGCCGCGGGTCAGGCAGGGTAGTTGTCGAGTGTGACCGTCCGAGAACGGTATGACGACGCCATCGGGAGACAGATTGTCGAGGCCATCCATGGGGTAGGTGGCAAAGCTGGACTTGACCTGCTCGCCATCCGAGACGATGGGAGAGCCGGCTTCTTCAAGCCGGGTTACCGTGTCATCCACGGCATCATCGAACGCCCTGTCCATCTGCTCCTGGCTCAGCTGGCCAGCGGCAAACTGTTGAACGATGGATTGCAGCTCCGGGGGTCTGGGTATGCTGCCGATGGGTTCGGTGGGGAGGGTCATGTCTTTCGCACGCTACTCGAATGAAAGTGAAAACCAGTCTCACACTCTATCGGCGTCCAGGTCAAAAACCTTCTGTTACGTTTCCGGCAATATGAACGTTTCGCACAACGGATACGTGCCTTGACAGTGATACGACAGCGGTTCGACGGTGCGTGGAAATCAAGCCCGTTCTTTCAGCTGGGCCTGCAACTGCGGTTCCAGTTGCTGTGCATACAGTGCGTCGCCCGGCAGTGTTTCACCCAGACGGACCAGCTCTGCAGCCAGCACCCCCTGCAGCAGCCGTGTCGTGATGTGCTGCCGCTGCCGTTCACGCAGCTCCGCCTTGGTCGCGTCCAGGTACTTGCCCAGCGCGCTTTCGGTCAGCAGCGTGGTGACCGACAGCATGGCAGGTGCCAACACCAGATCGGTCGGCGCCAGTCCGCCGGACTTCACGGCCAGGGCAACACCCGCTGCATCGGCAGTGGCACGGGCCGCGCGCAGGGAATTGAGCAATGCAGGCTGTGCCTGTAACTGCACGTAGAGCTGTTGTGCCGCGGCCTCTATCTGCGGTTCGAACTCCTTGCGGATTATCTCGCTGTTGGCCAGGAAGGTCTCGCGAACAGGCGCTTCACGCAGACGAAATTCCTGTGACAATGCCATCCAGAATGCCTGTTGCGATCCCTGACGAGTGCTGCCATGCCCATGGTCCAGTAATGCCCCTTGCAGGCTCACCAGTGAGCTGTCGAGTATTCGTTGTAGCGTCAGTTCTTCCTGATCGACCACTGCTGTCGAGCGTGCCGAGCCGCTGTGCCGGTCGAAGGCATCGCGCCCGGCACCGAACAGCTTGCGAGCAGGCCAGGTGACCAGTTGACGGGTGCGACTCAGCATGGGGGCCAGCCCCGGAATCTCCAGCAGTGTCAGCAACTCGGCCAGAGCGCGATTGAAGGTGTCGTATTTGTCCGGATTGTTCAGATAATCGCGCGAATACTGATCCTCGGCCTCTGTCATCGCCGAGCGGATCAGTTCCTGCCAGGCGCTGGCAGCCCGTTGCTCCTCTATCAGCGGTGCCAGCCATGCCTGTCGATGCAGCTCGATGAACGACTTGGAGGCTCGCATCGCTGCGGCCCGATCGACCCGGGATCTGGCTGTTGCCAACGCGTCACGCAAGGGGGCGAGGCGCGCCTGAGGCAGTGACACTCGCTGTGCAGGTTCGCTGCGGGCAACGAATGGCAACAGGATGACAGGGGGCAGCGGCGTGTCGAACTGTTGGCTATAGCGTGAGCTAAATGCTTGCAGTACTGCCTGTTCATCCTGCGGATCAAGCTTGTTGATGCACACCAGCAGTGGCTGCGAGAGCGGGTGAATCAGCTGCAGCATGTCCCAGACACTCTTGTCGCCGTACTTGTCCTTGCTGACCATCAGCACGACGATGTCGGCAATCGCCACCGTGTTCATGACGGCTCGCTTGTAGGTACCGGCATCTATCGAATCGAAATCAGGGGTATCCCAGACCACGCCCTTGTCCAGCAGGGCCTCCGGGCCGCTGGGCACCGCCTCGAGCACATAGGTGTCGAGTTCGCTGGCACTGAGCTCACTGGCAGGCACTCGCTGCAAGGGATCCATCATGGGGGTGAGTCGCTGCAGCTCGTCCTCGTCGTAGCCAGCGGCATAGCCCTGAGCGTGGACCGTGAACCCTGCCAGAGCGCTGATGGAAGCCGCCCGGGTATCGAGCAACAGATTCACCAGGGTACTCTTTCCCGATTGCGTCGGCCCGATGATGGCCACTTGCAGGGCATGGTCGGGATGTTCGCGGTTCAGCGCGCGTTTGTCGACGATGGCGTCGGCCAGTTGCAGGCTGTTGAGTGCCTGCAGAGCGTCAGGGCCGGGAGCGGTTGCCTGCTGCTGCAGTACCCTGACGTGGCGCTGCAGCAGCTGAGAAATCCATTGGGTCGAGTCAGTCATCAGGGCGCGATGGCGAAATCCAGTACCAGTCCGGCAAACACGGTCATTCCCAGCCAGTTGTTGTTGAGAAAGGCTTGGACGCAGCGGGCCGGGTTGCGTTCCCGGGCAATCCACAGTTGATAGCCAACGAAGCCGAGTGCACCCAGCAGGCTCAGGAAGAAGACGATCCCGCGCCCGTCCTGCCAGCCGATGATGCACAGAAGCATCAGAACCACCAGCTGCAGTACGGCCACGATCAGCAGGTCGTGACGTCCAAACAGAATGGCGGTCGATTTGATGCCGATCTTGAGGTCATCTTCCCGGTCTGCCATGGCGTAGAGGGTGTCATAGGCCAGCGCCCAGACAATGGCCGCAAGATACAGCCACCAGGCCTGAGCCGGCACGGCATTGGTCTGGGCGGCATAGGCCATGGGCACCGCGAAGCCGAAGGCGGCTCCCAGAACGACCTGTGGCCAGTGGGTAAAGCGCTTGGCAAAGGGGTAGGCGATGGCAAGCGCCGCGGCTCCCAGCGACAGCTGGATGGTCAGGGGATTGGTCAGCAGAACCAGCAGGAAGGCGATGGCCAGCAGAACGGCAGTGCTCAGCAAGGCATCGCGCGGGCTCAGAGCACCCGTGGCCAGTGGCCTGGTGCGGGTTCTGGCCACATGGGCATCGAAGTTCCTGTCGGCGTAGTCGTTGATGGCACAGCCTGCCGATCGGGTCAGGACGGTGCCCAGAATGAAGATCAGCAACACATCCAGGCGGGGGATGCCCTTGGCAGCAAACCAGAGTGCCCATAGCATCGGCCACATCAGCAGGTAAATGCCGATGGGCCGGTTCAGCCGGGTCAGTGCAACCAAGTGCGGTAGTTTTTGTCCGAAGTCGGTGTAATTCAAGGCCACGCAATTCCGATCAGGTGTGGGCCTCGGTATAGTAGCCCGAATAGGCCGTGAATGACCGTCCTCGGCTTGTTGCAGTCGGTCATGCGCCGGCAAGGTCCAAGCCATTCGCGGCGACCCTGTTGTTCATTTTTCATCATTTCAAGGAAACCACCATGTCCCACTCCTACGACTACGACCTGATCGCCATCGGTGGCGGTAGCGGCGGCATCGCCACGGCCAATCGTGCCGGCAGCTACGGTGCGCGTGCACTGATCATCGAAAGCGATGATGTGCTGGGTGGAACCTGTGTGAACCGGGGTTGTGTGCCGAAGAAGGTCATGTGGTACGGCGGCGCCATGGCGCATGCCCTGCGCGATGCCGAGGGCTATGGCTTCGATGTCGACGTCAAGGGCTTCGACTGGCATGCCCTGGTTCAGAAGCGCGAAAAATACATCAGCAACATCAACAACGCCTACGCCAAGTATCTGGGACAGAACAATGTGGAAACGCTGACGGGTCGCGCCCGCCTGGTGGATGGCAACACGGTGGAAGTCAACGGCAAGCAGTACACGGCCGAACGCATCGTGCTGGCACCGGGGGGCTATGCCCGCGTACCGGATATTCCGGGAAAGGAACACGCCGTCACCTCCGATGGCTTCTTCGAATTCGAATACCAGCCGCGTAAAGTGCTGGTGCTGGGGGCCGGCTATATTGCGGTCGAACTGGCCGGCATGCTCAACGCCATGGGCACGCAGGTCACGCTCGGCATCCGCCATGAATCCTTTCTGCGCGATTTCGATCTGATGTTGCAGGAGCGTCTGATGGAGGAGATGTGCAGCGAAGGGGTGGAGATCAAGACGTATTTCACCGCAGCCAGCCTGGAGCGGGATGGTCAGCTGATCTGTGCGGTGGGTGAAGACGGGGAACGGCTCGAGGAATTCGATGCCGTCATCTTCGCCATCGGCCGCTCACCCTCAACCGAGGATCTGGGACTGGAGGCCGCCGGCGTCGAGGTGGACAAGCGCGGCTACATTCCGGTGGACAAGTATCAGCAGACCAATGTGCCCAGCATCTACGCCATTGGCGATGTCACCGGACAGGCCGAGCTGACACCGGTGGCCATTGCGGCGGGACGGCGTCTGGCAGACCGGATCTATGACAAGCAGGAAGGGCGTCATCTGGACTACAGCCTGATTCCCACGGTGGTCTTCAGCCACCCGCCCATGGCGACGGTCGGCCTGACCGAGGCTGCGGCACGTGAGCAGTACGGCGATGCGGTGAAATGCTATCAGACCAGTTTCACGGCGATGTACAACTCCTTTACCGAGCACAAGCCCAAGACCGCCATGAAGCTGATCGTGACCGGCGAGGAAGAGAAGGTCATCGGTATTCACATGATCGGGCTGGCCAGTGACGAGATGCTGCAGGGTTTTGCAGTCGCCATGCGCATGGGGGCCACCAAGCGTGATTTCGATGACACCATTGCCATTCACCCCACCAGCAGTGAGGAGCTGGTCACACTCCGGTAGGGTCAATGGCGGGCTGAACCGGCCCGTGGGTCAATGACTGCGGTGTGTGGTCGCTAAAGGCGTTGTCAGGTGCAAGTTCGGCAGACCCGAGCTTGGCTAAACGCTGAAGGTGACCACGCACGCATGTCTAGTACGAGCATTCATTCATCCGGCAGCTGGAGCCGGCACGCGCAGCCGGTAGCCGGTTTCTCGTTGCTGGAGCTGATCATCACCCTGGCCATCAGCGCCATTCTGATCGGACTGGCAGTCCCCTCCCTGAAGTCCTTCATGGGCACCTCGGAGATCAGTGCCACCACCAACGACTTCGTTCACGATCTGCAGACGGCTCGCTCCGAAGCCATCAAGCGTGCCGGACCCGTCGGGCTGTGCCCCAGTGACGACCCCCTGGCGGCCGATGCTGCCTGTGATGTCACCAGCTATGCCAATGGCTGGATCGTGTTCTTCGATGCGGACGGCAACGGTCAGCGCGATGCCGGCGAAGAGCTGGTGCGCAGTGCCGAGGCACGTTCGGCAAGATTCACCTTCACACCCGATGCTGCCTTCGAACAGCGCATCTACTTCGGTGATTCGGGTACCAGCGCCAACCCGGCCGGTGTGCCGTTGTCGGGCAATATCGGTATCAATCTGACTGACAGCGACGAACAGCGGGTGGTCAGAGTGTCTGCCAATGGTCGCATCGCGACTCAGGACGTGACGCCATGAGACGCCAGGGACGCAGCATGACGCGCTTTCGCCAGCAGCAGGGCGTCGGCATCATCGAGGTGCTCGTGGCACTGGTGGTCGTCTCCTTCGGGGTGCTGGGCATGGCCGGCCTGCAGCTGACCGGCATGAAGCACAGCAATAATGGCTTCAACCGATCGAAGGCGCTGATCCTGACGGAGAACATCGCCACTCGCATGCGTATCAATGTGCAAGGGGTGGCCAACGGATCCTACGACGGTTTCGATTCGGGCGACGATGCCAACTACTGCAATGTGAAGCCGGTACCCTACTGCCAGGCCAGCAAGGGCAACGCGGCACAGAGTTGTACCGTGGATGAGCTGGCAGCATTCGATCTGTTCAGCGTCAGCTGTGGCGACTGGGGAAGTAGCGGGGCAAGTGGCGGGATCAACGATCAACTGCCCGGCGGGGCCAGGCTTGAGGTTGATTGCGACGACTCACCCTGTGAGGATACATCCACCTACACCTTGAGTGTCAGCTGGCCGGAGAACAGAACGGCCAGATCGGACGATGCACCGGTTGTACGACGCGTGCAGATGGTGCTGCGACCATGATCATGAAAACACAGGGTGGCGCGATTGCCATCAGCCGGCAGTGTAGCCGGGCACGGCAACAGGGGCTGTCGCTGATCGAACTCATGATCACGATGGTGCTGGGTCTGATCATCATTGCAGCGGTGTTCAACATGTATGCCGGCAGCAGTCGTTCGGCACGCTATACCGAAGGCCTGCAGAGCATGCAGGAAAATGGGCGATACGGGGTGTCAGTGTTGCAGCGCGGCCTCAGGCTGGCGGGCTTTTCCACCGATGACGATATCGAGGCCTTCGATATCGCTGCCAGCGGCGTGAGTACCATCGGCATCCGCTCGGAGCAACCCTATGATTGCAATGGCCTGGATACCACGCCCACGGATGGTGTGGCCGTTAATGTCTACCGCCTGGATGCGGCAAGTGGCGAGCTGACCTGCCAGGGTAATCAGGGCGGGGCGCCCATGGCCGTGGTCGAAGGTGTGGATCGATTTCGTCTGCTCTATGGCATCGATGATGATGGTGATTCGGAAACCGAAGAGCCGCAGAACTACGTGCCTTACGATGCCACGCTGAATTCTGCGGATATCGTGGCAGTGCGTTTTGCCTTGCTGGTCAATTCGGGGCAGCCCATCCGCACGCGAGCGGTGAGCAAGGACTACGTGCTGCTGGATGAGGAATACACCTACGACGATCGGGTGGCCAGAGAAGTATTCACCAGTACGATCAAGGTACGGAACCGCCAATGAAGAACCGGATGATGCAGAACCGCAGACCCATCCAACGAGAGCGTGGTGTCGCGCTGGTCATCAGTCTGGTGCTGTTGATCGCGATGACCATTCTGGGGGTTGCCACCTTGTCGAGCACCCGACTCAACGAAAAGCGTACCAGCAATGCCCAGCAGAAGGCGATTGCCTTCGAGGTGGCAGAGTCGGCCATTGCCTCGGTCTGGGATGCGCAGTATCTGAGTGTTGCGCTGACCTCCAATGCAGTCGATACCGGCAACGACCCCGCGGCCATTGTCAGTGCGGATGCCGATACCGAACTGAGCTTCGCCTTCGATCAGCTGACCGATGGCAAGGGGGTGGATATCGACGGTGAATTGAGTGTTCAGTATTGCGGTGAGACCAACCCGGTGGCCAGTGATCTGAGTGCCGATCTGTCCGCGACTCAGCTGGTGTTTCTGCTGGTGGATGTCAACAGTGTGGCGCAGGTTGCCAATACCAGCACCGAGGCTGATCATGTTCAGCGCGGCGCCGTCACCTCCGTCAAGACCAACCGAACCGGCAATTGCCCGGCCCCCTGATAGAGAATCCGCTCATGTCCCGTCAACAAGCATCCAGCGCCGGTTTTACCCTGATCGAGGTCATGATCGCCCTGGCCATCATCGGCATCATTGCCGCCATTGCCGTGCCCAGCTATTCCAGCTACATGATCGATGCACGGCGCACCGATGCCATGGCCTTTCTCTCTGAAGTCGCGGGAGAACAGCAGCGCTATTTCACGGAGAACAACCAGTACGCGGCCGATATGCAGGAGCTGGGTTACGGCAGTGCGGCGACCTTCGCCTCACCCGAGGGTCATTACGTGGTGAGCATCAGCAACCCGGGAGGCAACGGCAGCTATCTGCTGACGGCAGCACCGGCAAGCGGTGGCAAGCAGGCGGGTGACAGTGAATGCCTGGCGTTCACCATCAACCATACCGGTGCCAGACAAAGCACCGGTAGTGATACTGACTGCTGGTAGCGTGCGCGGGCGTCAGCTGATGCCCTGGCTCTCGAGGTAATCCTCGTAGTTGCCGCGATAATCGGTGTAGGTGTTGTTGTCCTTCAGTTCGATGATGCGGGTAGCCAGAGAGCTGACGAATTCGCGGTCATGACTGACGAAAATGACCGTACCGGTGTACATGTCCATCGCCAGATTCAGTGATTCGATGGATTCCATGTCCAGGTGGTTGGTGGGTTCATCCAGGATCATGACATTGGGTGACTGCAGCATCAGTTTGCCGAACAGCAGGCGTCCCTTCTCACCACCCGAGACCACGTTGACCGGTTTGCCGATATCGTCCTTGCCGAACAACAGTCGGCCGAGAATGCCGCGGATTTCCTGCTCGTCGTGATTCTCGTTGCCCCACTGACTCATCCAGTCGAGAATGGTGGTCGAGGTCTCGAAGTCTTCTTCGTGATCCTGAGCGAAGTAACCCAGGGTGGCGTTCTCGGCCCATTTGAGGTGACCCTTGGTGGGCTCGAGCTCACCGGCGAGCAGTTTCACGAAGGTGGACTTGCCGATACCGTTAGGTCCGATCACGGCCAGTTTCTCTCCCGCCTCGATCATCATGTTCACATCCTTGAGGACGACGTTGTCCTCATAGCCCGCTTCGATGCCTTCCAGTTCGGCAGCGTTGCGAAACAGCTTCTTTTCCAGCTCGAAGCGGATGTAGGGGTTGACCCGGCTGGAAGGCTTCATCTTCTCGATGGCCAGTTTGTCGATCTGCTTCTGGCGTGAGGTGGCCTGACGCGCCTTCGACTTGTTCGCCTTGAAACGCTGCACAAAGGCCTGTAGATCGGCAATCTGCGCCTTCTTCTTGGCGTTGTCAGCGTACTGGCGCTCACGAGCCTGAGTGGATGCGTACATGAAGTCATCGTAGTTGCCCGGGTAGATCTTGATCTCTCCGTAGTCCAGATCGGCCATGTGGGTGCAGACACTGTTCAGGAAGTGTCGATCGTGCGAGATGATGATCATGGTGCTGTTGCGTGCGTTCAACACGCCTTCCAGCCAGCGAATCGTATCGATATCCAGGTTGTTGGTGGGTTCGTCCAGCAGCAGCAGGTCCGGATCGGCAAACAGGGCCTGGGCCAGCAGGACCCGCAGCTTGTCGCCCGGCGCCACTTCGCTCATGGGCACATTGTGCTGTTCCAGTGGAATGGCGGCGCCCAGCAGCAGTTCACCGGCACGGGCTTCGGCCGAATAACCATCCATCTCGGCGAACTGCACTTCCAGTTCGGCCACGCGCATGCCGTCATCCTCACTCATCTCGGGCAGGGAGTAGATGCGATCACGCTCCTCCTTGATGGCCCACAGTTCCTGATGACCCATGATCACGGTGTCGATGACGGTGAATTCCTCGAAGCCGAACTGGTTCTGCTGCAGGGTGGCCATGCGCACGTCGGGCAACAGGGTGACCGTGCCGGAGCTGGGTTCCAGATCGCCGCCGAGAATCTTCATGAACGTGGACTTGCCACTGCCATTGGCACCGATGAGGCCGTAGCGGTTACCTTCGCCGAACTTGATGGACACATTCTCGAACAGCGGTTTGGCGCCGAACTGGATGGTAAGGTTTGCAGTAGAGATCACAGGCTTCGCCGAGGGTCAGTACAAATCCGATATTGTATCGGGTTTCAGGCAGGCCGTTGGCCCCGCGCCAATTCTCCCAGGCGGGCGATACCCTGCGCTATCTCGTCAGTGAAGGGCTGACCGGCGCACAGGCGCAGGAAATTGCGAAATCTGCCGGTGCTCGAAAACAGTGCGCCCGGGGTGATACTGATGTTCTCGCTGATCGCATCACGGTACAAGCGGTTCGCATCCATGCCGCGCGGTAGCTGAATCCACAGCACATAGCCCCCGGTAGGCTCACTGATACGCGTACCCGTTGGAAAGCCTGCGAGCACGGCCTGGCGGGTGGCCTGCAATTGCTCGCGGCAGGCACGTCGCAGGCGGGTCAGGTGACGATCGTAACGGCCATCGGCCAGAAAATCGGCCATGACCCGTTGAGTCAGCGTGGGTGTGGCCGAACTGCTGATCAGCTTCAGATCCTTCAGCTCGTTCATGTAACGATCGGCCACCACCCAGCCAACGCGATACCCCGGGGCGATGGTCTTGGAAAAGCCGCTGCAGGTCATCACCTGGCCACTCTGGTCGAATGCCTTGTAGGGCAGTGGCTTGTGTTGTCCCAGATACAATTCGCCGTAGATATCATCCTCGATCAGCGGGATGTTCCGGCTGGCCAGCATCCGTACGATCTGCTGGCGGGCCTCCCGGGGCACCACGCTGCCGGTGGGGTTGTTGAAGGTGCCCACCGAGACCACGGCGGCCACGGATTCCCGCTCGATGACCGCCGCCAGATCGGCCGGGCGCAGTCCGTCTACCGGGTCCGTATCGATCTCCAGCGCCAGCATGCCCAGGCTTTCGATCATCTTCAGGACCGCAAAATAGGCGGGAGATTCCACCACGATGATATCGCCCGCGTTGGCGACCGCGCGCAGGCACAGCGACAGGGCTTCGGTGGCACCGGTGGTGATCAGCACCGATTCCGGCGCAACCGGATGATCCAGATGCGCCGAACGTCTGGCGATGGCGGTGCGCAGATCGAGCACCCCTTCGATGGGGGCATACTCGAGGGCCTCTTCGGCATGCGAGGCGCAGACGCGTTTCAGGGAACGATTCAGGGCCTTGACCGGCAGCAGTTCGGCGCCCGGATTGGCGATGGAGAGGTTCAGTACATCGGGTGAGCGCGCACTGTCCAGCACCTCGTTCATGTGCGCACCGATGAGCACCTTGCGGGCCGCCGCCGTCGTACTCGGCCACCGCGGAGCGGCACTGGCAGTGGGCCTCGGCGCCTGCACATAGAACCCGGATTGCGGTCGGACCTTGAGCAGGCCGCTTTTCTCCAGCTCCTCGTAGGCTTGCATCACCGTCGCCACGCTGACATTCAACTGTCTGCCCAGGGCTCTGAGCGAGGGCGCGCGCGAGCCTGTCGGCAAGGTGCCATCGTGAATCATGCTGGTCACGGTCTGCGCGACTTCCTCATAGAGGAACTGTCTGTGGTGGGTCATGGCGCTGTCAACTGTTATGGTTGTATTTCCAGAAATGTGTATCTGTTATTGTTGGCTCGCATCATCCACGCTATGCCTTCCGTTGTCCACAAGACAAGTCGCCGTTCCACTGCCATGCAAGGTTCCATCTTCTATCTGCTGACCGTCCTCATCTGGGGCTCCACCTGGTTTGCCATCAAGTTTCAGCTGGGCGTCGTCCACGAGTCGGTATCGCTGGCCTATCGATTCGGTCTGGCGGCACTGCTGTTGCTGGCCTGGTGTCAGCTGCGCGGGGTTCGCATGCGTTTCACGCCGCAGGAGCATCTGGCCATGGCGGCGCAGGGCGCGTGCCTGTTCAGTACCAACTATCTGCTGTTCTACTGGTGCACCGGTCTCATCACTTCGGGCCTGGTGGCGATCATCTTTTCCACCGTCATTGTCATGAACATCGTCAATGGCGCCATCTTTCTCGGTCGGCGCGTGCAGCCGGTGGTATTGCTGGGGGCCTTGATCGGTCTGCTGGGCATTACCCTGGTTTTCTGGCATGAAATCGCTGCCTCCGGTGCCCGTTCGGAGGCGGCCGGGGCGGATGTACTGACCGGCCTGGGGATCGGTCTGGTGGCCACCTTCTCGGCGTCGCTGGGCAATATCCTCTCTGCCCGCAACCAGGCGAAAGATCTGCCGGTGCTGCAGACCAATGCCTTCGGCATGGCCTACGGTGCCTTGTTGATGGTGGTCTATGCCGTGTTCACCGGACAGGTTTTTGCCTTTGAATGGTCCCTGCCCTATGTCGGTTCGCTGTTGTATCTGAGCGTATTCGGCTCGATCATCGCCTTCGGCGCCTATCTCACGCTGGTGGGCAGAATCGGTGCGGACCGCGCAGCCTACGCCACCGTGCTGTTTCCTCTGGTCGCGTTGCTCATCAGCAGTCTGTTCGAAGGCTACCAGTGGACACCCATGGCTCTGGGCGGCATCCTGCTGGTGCTGGTGGGCAACGTGCTGGTGGTCGGCAATGGCCTTGGTGCACGCTGGCGTCGTCGTGTGGCAGTGGCCTGATGTGCAATGATGCTTGTGCCGAGCAGGCCAAGCGGCTAACTTTCAGCAGTGAAATGAACCGAACGTGACTGGAGACCTATGAGCGATTTCGACAAAGTGATTGCGCGTACTGATACGGCGAGCCTGAAATGGGACCGTTACAAGGGGCGTGACATCCTGCCATTCTGGGTGGCAGACATGGATTTCGAGGTGGCTCCCCCCATACAGCAGGCGCTCGAGGAACGACTGCAACATCCGGTCTATGGTTACACCCTGCCACCCGAGGGCATGGCTGAATCCGTCATCGATCATCTGCAGAGAGAGCATGACTGGCAGGTGGACCCGGAGTGGATCATCTGGTTGCCGGGCGTAGTCACGGGCCTTGCGGTCTGCTGTCGTGCCTTCTGCCCTGATGGTGACGAGATCGTGGTCAATCCGCCCATCTACCATCACTTCTATGATTCTCACGACGTGGAACGTCAGAACGTGGTTCGAGTGCCGCTGCACAAGGTCGATGGCCGCTGGACCTACGACATGCCGGCGATGGAGGCGGCCTTCAATGACAAGACTCGCCTGATGATGATGTGCTCGCCGCACAATCCGACCGGTACCGTCTTCAGGCCCGAGGAGCTCGAGGCGCTGGCGGAGCTGTGCAGACAACATGACGTGATCATGGTCTCAGATGAAATCCATTCGGACCTGGTGATCGACGCCTCAGCGCGTCACTATCCCACGGCCAAGGCCTGCCCCGCGATGGCAGATCGCATGGTGACCCTGATGAGCGGCAGCAAGACCTGGAATATCGCCGGTCTGAACTGCTCGTTCGCCATCATCAGCAACCCGGAGCTTCGCGAGCGCTTCCGGAAATTCAGTCAATCGATCGTCTCGCCTGTGCCGCCCTTGGCATACACGGCAACACGGGCAGCCTTTCGCGATGGTGGTCCCTGGCGTCAGGAGCTGTTGCAATACCTGGCAGGCAATTTCGACTGCATCCGATCAGAGCTGGCTGAGGTGGAAGGCCTGACGGTGGAGCCGATACAGGCGACCTATCTGGCATGGATCGACGCCAGAGGACTCGGGCTGCAAGACACGCAGGGCTTCTTCGAAGATCACGGTGTCGGCCTGTCAGGCGGCGAGCAATTCGGTCAGTCGCAGTACCTGCGCATGAACTTCGCCTGTCCAAGGGCCACCCTGCTTGAAGGTCTGAGCCGCATCAAGGCTGCGGTGGCGTCACTGTCGCAGGGCGAGCAGGCGCGTTCAGGCACCTTGTAGCGGCAACAGCAACTGACCCTCATCGATCGCTTTCAGAAAGTTGAGGGTCATTCGGGCGGTGGCACCCCATAGCGTTTCGCCATCGAACTCGTCATAGACCACGATCGGGTGCATGCGAGCGCTGTGCGGGTCCATTTCGGAACGGGCTCGCAGCGTGAAGTTGTCGGAGTCGCGCAGCCAGTTCAGTGGAATCATGAAGGCCCGTGCCACCTCGGAAGTCTGCAGGTTCAGTGGCGTCGGCCAGTTCATGATGCCGATCACCGGTGTCACCTGATAGTGGCTGATGGTCACGTAGGGATTGATACGGCCCAGCACATGAATATGATTGGCATGTACCCCGATCTCCTCCCGGGTCTCCCGCAAGGCCGCCGCTTCATGGCTGGCGTCCGTCGGTTCCATGCGACCACCCGGAAAGGCAACCTGACCGCTGTGACGGTCTCGTTCGTTACTGGCTCGACGAATGAACAGTACCTGCCACTGTTGCTGATGATGCACCAGTGGAATCAGAACCGCCGCCTGGCGAAACGGATTGGATGAATTCGGTGCGGGAAGGTCGGAGTCCTGATGCAGGGCAGCATCATTATGCGGAACCACTTGAGTCAGTTTTTCATGCATCACCTGAGTATAGTGTGCTGCCGCCGCATATCGTTCCTCGGATTTTCAATCTTGCCTTTCCTGTATGACTCCCGCGTCACATTGATGGTTTTCTGAAGGCCGGAATAACCTGCTTTACGGCAGGACACTGTTCCTCCCACAGTGTGATCTCTGCACTCCTCGCGTGGCGTGGATATTGTTATTGAATCCCTCAATCGGGAGTTCATTGGCATGACACGTTCGGAGGCCTTGCGGGCAGCATGAGATCGGTGGGGACAAGCTGCAAGTCACGCGGAATCGCTGCCTGCCAGAGGCGGCGTCTTGTGGCTTTCTGCGCCAGAAGTACCACGCGTGTGGCCCTGGCCTGTTGCCTGTGCATCGTGGCCGGGCTGGCCCGTGCGGCATCCTACGAGATACCGAAGAACCTGGAGCAGGGCTGGGACGCTCAGGTGCAATTTGGTGCATTGGCCACATTCGGTGTCAACGACACCAGTGCGATATCGGCGAGAACCGATCTGAGCTATCGCGGGGAGCGTTTCGAGCATGAACTGGTGGCGAAGTTCTATCGCAGCTCCAGTGTTGCCCAGGTCACGCGGCTGGACGCCTCCGGCAAGCAGGTGGTGAACAGCAAAGGTGAGCCGGTTACCGACCGGGTCAAGACCACGACCAGTGATCGCCGCTTCCTGAGCGTGCAGCCGCGCTGGTTCTTCACCTCCCGTCACTACCTGTTCGCGTTGGCCGATGTCGATATCAATGAACCGGACGGTGTCAGTTCATCCACCCTGCACGTCGGCGGGGTCGGATACAAGTTGTGGAAGAGCCGTGGGCACTATGCCAGTGCCGCCGTCGGTGTGGGACGGCGGCGTTTCGAACCGTTAAGCGGAGAGGTCGAGGCGGAGTCGGTCGGCTATGTGGGGCTGCGCTTCAAGCGTCTGTTGAGTGAAACGGTGTCCCTGTCATTGATGCTGGATTCCGACTTCGGCGGGGAAGAGAGTTATTCGGAAGCCGAGGCGTCCCTGTCCTGGCGAGTGCGCGGACCGGTGGCCATCAAGTTCAAGTACGGCGCCAGCGTCAACAGTCGTGTCGTGAACCCATGGAATACCTTCGACGATGGCGTCGAGGCGGCCATGAGTGTCAATCTGGAAGTGGAAGTCTTCTGATTGTCAGGTGTTGCGCAGCAGGGCATCCAGCTGATCAACAGCCGGGGCCCACATGGCGTCCTGGGCGATGGCTTCCTTGAGAAAGAGCGACTGAGCCGTACTCCAGAAGCTTGCGTCTTCAATCCGGGTTGCCGCGGGCAGCGGTCCATGTTCTTCGACAAAACGCTGCAGGGAGGCATCGTCTGCAGGCAGCCCCAGCTGCTCCATGAGCGTTTCCAGGGTTGCCGAGGTGGTATGTGTGTCCATGAGTAAGGCCTGTATCGGTCGACGCAGAAGATATCCACATTGTTTATCACTTACCGTCGCGGAATGCACTTTGAAACCGCGTACTGTAATAATTGCACGTTCAGCCTCGCCGGGCTGGCACTCAACTGTCTCGATCCCATGCCGTTAACAGAAGTTGGACACCAATGATCAAGTGGGTTGGTATCGATAATCCATGGATTTGCGCATGAAGCAGGCAGCCGGCACCGTTGTGGTGCTGACAGACGAGTATGTCGATTACCGCAAGGATCTGGTAGACACGATTGCGGATACCGTGAAGCAATCGGGTTATGGCACTGTCTGTATCGCTGGACAGCAGATGGGGATTTCCTCGGTATGCAACTCCATCTACTGCCTTGCCACGCAGATCGATGTGGCGGGCGTCATCTGTCTGACCGGAACGCTGGGTCAGCGGCTCTCCAGTGGCGAACTGGCTTACTTCTTCGGCCGTTTCAAGGTGCCGATCATCAGTCTGGGGTTGCCCATCGAAGGACTCGACAGCGTGTTCGTCAATGATGACGATGGCATGGTCGATCTGATGCAACATCTGTTGAAGAACCGCGATTGCTCCCGGCTGGCCTTCATTCGCGGTTTTCCGGGAGATCCTTACTCGCAGCGTCGGGAAAGAATCTTTCGCGACGTTCTGGAGAAGAATGGGTACAGCGTCGATGAAGAGCTGATCGTGGAAGGTGATTTCGATGCATTCAAGACCTACAGCGCAGTCTCGGCCCTGTTGAGGCATCGACAGGATGTGGATACCTTCGTGGCTGCCAACGACATCATGGCGCTCAGTGCGGCGCGTGCGGTGAAGGTTGCCGGGTTTTCGATCCCCGATGATATTGCCATCACGGGCTTTGATGACACCTCGGAGGCTACACGCAACTCACCACCCATCAGTACAGTGAGACAGCCATTCGACAAGATGGCCTCGTTCAGTGTCAATCGGCTACTGCAACGTGTGGCCGAATCCGCTGCAGACCTTGTCGGCTCGACTGCGGTGTCCGTCGATTTTCATCAGGATTGCGTGGATTGTGAATTCATCCCCCGGGCATCGACCCACTCTCGGCCGAGGCAGAATCATGCGCTGAGCATCGGTGATACTGCGTCCGTGTCGCACTGGCTGCAGTCGGCAATGTCCGGATTGATGACCCCGGACTCGCTGAACCTGGATGATCTTTCGGCCGCGCTGTGGCAGACCATGACAAAGGAGTGTCCAGCGGCAGCCGATTGCATGGAGGACATGCTGGATCGCAGTGCCAGTTTCAAGAACATTCACTGGTGGATGAACCTGTGTGATCGCATCGAATCGCTGACGGTGGCCATGCTCGATCAGGGATATACGCCAGAGGCCAGTGTTCGCATTCTCATCGCCCTGTCGCGCATTCGTGAACGCCTGTGGGCGTTCAACGTCGAGCACGACTACCTCATGCGACGACAGCAGGGGCTGCGTGCATCGATGCAGCTGCGCATGAGTTCCTGCTCGGACCAGGACGGCTTGTTGCAGACCATGACCTGGTGGCTTCGCTCCATGGATCCGCAACGCTGCTACCTGGTGAAATACGACAAGGCCGGTGAACGGCCGGATGTCAGCGCAAGTCTGCTGCATCAGTATCAGGATGGGCAGGTGTACATCCCCGAACCGCAGAGCTTTCCCACCCGGCAGCTGCTGCCCGATCATCTGCTCGGCGAGCTGCGATCAGGACAGCTGGTACTCAATCCGATTCATGCCGGTGATTTGCAATTCGGCTATCTGTTGATGGATCCCGTGGGCTTCGAGCAGGTCGATCTGCACAGTGCGGCCCACAGCATCGGCAATGCCATGCGTACGCATTTCCATGTCGGCAAGCTGGAGACTCAGGCGCACAGCCTGCAGACAGCCAACCGGAGCCTGCTGAAGCTGGCTCATTTCGATACGCTGACCGACTTGCCCAACCGCGGCAGTTTTCAGGAAACGCTTGGCAGACGCTGTGAGGACGGTGACGCGCTGGTGCTGATGTACATGGATCTTGACGGTTTCAAGGCCGTCAATGACAGTGCAGGTCATGATGCCGGCGATCAGCTGCTTCGGCAGGTCGCGGAACGTCTTCGCGATTGCGTGGTACGGCAGCTGGGTGAGCGGGCTTGTCTGGCGCGACTCGGTGGTGATGAATTCACGCTCATCGCGAGCGGCAGTTTCACCTTGCCGGGCATCAGGGAGATTGCCGATCGTCTGCGGCAGACACTCTGCCTGCCGTTCATTGTCGATGGGCTGACGCACTGCATTTCGGTGAGTATCGGTTGTGCTCGCTATCCGGAGGATGCCGACAGTGCCACGCAGCTGATCAAGAATGCCGATGCGGCCATGTATGATGCCAAGTTACAGGGCAAGAACACCATCTCCATCTATCCGCTGAATGCCTCGGGCTCTCTGCCGGGATTCACCCAGCTCTAGTGCTGTGTGCCTGCGGCCTGTCGCCGATCAGGATGGTTGGCCGGGCACTTTTGAAAACACAAATTCAGAAGACGCAGACTTTGCGGGCAGCTAGTCTGGATGCCACGATATCCGGAGTCAGGCAGGAGGAGCGCCATCATGAGTTGTGCATTCGACAGCGACACACTGAAATGGCAGGCTGTACGGCGCCGCGATACAAGGGCCGACAGCTTCTTTGTCTATGGCGTCACCACCACGGGAATCTATTGCTACCCTTCCTGCCCGTCGCGGGAGGCCAAGCGTGAGCACACTCGCTTCTATGACAGTCGGGAAGAGGCCTTGGATGATGGCATGCGCGCCTGCCAGCGCTGCCATTCAGACCAGCCACCGTTGCAGGTGCGGCAGCGTTTGCTGGTGGAGAAGGCCTGCGAATTCATCTCGCTTTCCACCGAACCTGTCAGGGTCGATACGCTGGCAGAACAGTTGGGTATCAGCCGCTATCATCTGCAGAAGCTGTTCAGGCAATTTCTGGGTATTGCGCCCAAGCAGTACATCAAGGCGGTCAGGGCACGCAACCTTGACAAGGCCCTGGATCGTGAATCCTCGGTCACGCAGGCCCTGCTGGATGCCGGCTACGACAGTTCCTCGGCCTACTACGCCGATGGTGCAGCCCGACTCGGAATGAGCGCAAGATCCTATCAACGACAGGGCGAGGGCATGAACATCCGGTACGCATTCGGCAGCAGCCGTTTTGGCAAGATCGTGGTGGCCACCACCGAGCGAGGCATCTGCAGCATTCTGTTCGGGGAGAGCCAGACGCAGATGAAACAGCTGCTGCAGACGCGCTTCAGCAAGGCTACGCTGACCCACGATACGCAGGCACTCCAGGCTCTGGTGGAGGAGGTGGTGGCGGGAATCGAGAATCCGTCACTGGCCCTGAATCTGCCGCTGGACGTGCAGGGCACGGCGTTTCAGGAAAAGGTCTGGGCGGCGCTGCGGGAGATCGCTCCGGGTACCACTGAAAGCTATTCGCGGTTGGCCGCTCGCATCGGCAAGCCTACCGCTGCACGGGCTGTTGCTCGTGCCTGCGGTGCCAATCCCGTGGCGGTGCTGGTTCCCTGTCACCGAGTGGTGGGTGCCGATGGCTCCATCACGGGATACCGATGGGGTGTCGAGCGCAAGCAGCAATTGCTGGCACATGAGGCAGAAGAATGACGCTGCCGTGACCCGTGACCCGTGACCCGTGACCCGTGACCCGTGATGCGTGATGCGTGATGCGTGATGCGTGATGCGTGATGCGTGATGAGAGCAGACTTGCGGATTTGCGGGCCTCGCACCGGCCCAACCGGCCGGTGCGGGGAGACCAATGGCGTCAGCCGCCGATGCTGTTGCTGCTGGCTGCCTGGTTCAGGCTGTACTGTTTGCCTGAAAAGAGATCCTGGATAAGCAGTCGGGTCCTGGCCAGCCAGCCGGCCGAGGCCTCACAATTGGCCGGGGCGCTGTCATCATCGGGGCATGCCGTGACGCCGTCGGCCTGCAGATCGATATGCATGCCATAAACCGGGCGGATGATCTGTTCCTCGGGGGTCTGTGCCCATTCGAGAATACCGGCATCATCCTCCAGGCCAAGCGTATCGAGTATCAGGGCAGGCAGGCGATACAAGGGCATCTTGCCCAGCTTCATCGGACCCTTCTGGCCATCGATGACGATCAGCGGCGTACTGACCAGATATTCAAGCATGTCCCCCGTGAACTCGGCGCGATCAGCAGGCAGTCCCAGAGCATCGTCGTAGACACCGTAGTTGGGTCCGAGGAACGGCAGATGGTCGCCGAAGATCACGATCAAGGCATCCGGATCTTCTGCTTCGAGCGTTTCGAGTCGCTCCATCAGGTCGCGTGACTTGTACCACAGTTGATTCAGGTAACCGTTCAGCAGCACCGATTCACGGCCCGGTTTTATCTGGTCCGGGTAGTTCTCGTTGCTTGGATAGGGAAGATGGCCGTGGTAGGTCAGCATGTAATTGAAAACGGGGCGATCCGGATCCAGCTGCGCCACCTTGTCGAATGCCTGTTCGTAGAAGCTGTGATCGAGCAACAGGCCGTC
Source organism: uncultured Granulosicoccus sp. (assembly GCA_947492525.1). Classification (GTDB taxonomy): domain Bacteria; phylum Pseudomonadota; class Gammaproteobacteria; order Granulosicoccales; family Granulosicoccaceae; genus Granulosicoccus. The sequence goes on along the minus strand of CANLNQ010000001.1, from coordinate 69,951 downwards.
AACGGAATCTTCCATGTCGAAACTTGCCTTGCTCAGATAGGTATCGAAGCCAACCAGGTTGTAGGCCAGTGTACGGTTCCAGAAACCCGGTACGTTGGGGTGGGATGCCATGGTCTGGTATCCGGCATCGGCGAGAACCGCCGGCAGACAAGGAACCCTGCGACGCAACCAGCCTTCGAAGAACACGGCATTTTCAGTCACTGGAAAGCCGCAAAGCGTTTCGAATTCAGCATTGGCCGTGTAGCCGCCGAACACCGGTGACAGGGCATGACTGTTACCGGTTTCCGCCCATAGCTGACGAAACTCTTCCGGAAACGGATCTTCGGGTACCCACTCGCGGCCGAGTGTCACCGGGTCGAAGAAGGATTCGAGCACGATGACATGCACGTTGCGTTGGGCCTCAGCACTGGCCGCTGATGCGGATTGATCGGATGTGTCCGGCAGGGCATTCACCTGCGCAGGCACACTCTGCAACGATTGCGTCGCTGCCATGACCGACGCCTTGTCGGGGTGCTTGCCGACCTTGGCCAGTGTTCTTACCGATTCCTGGGCAATGTGCAGAGCCAGTCCCCGGTTCTTGAAGTTCGCAGGCTGGTTCCACACGGAATTGCCGAAGCGGGTATCCATTCTGACGCGCAGAGGCTCACTGAAATGCGTGATCAGCACGGCTGCCAGGGCCAGTGAGGCCACCACGCCCCAGGTGGATCTGCGCCGCCAGGGTGTCAGCAGGACCAATGCAATCATCGGCAGGGCGGCGATCACCATCAGTACGATACGACGCCAACCGTCTGTCAGGTAGAACAGATTCTGGATGTTCATCAGATCATCCGGGCTGACCGGTGTGCCAAGCACAGATAGCTTGCCGCCGTTGGCCATCTGGAACCCGATGACGACCACGCTGGTCAGGATCATGGCCTTGCCACGTGACTGCACCAGTGCAAAGGCAATCAATGCAACGACCAGATTGCCCAGATAGTCACGCAACCAGTAATCAGCGTACAGTTCCAGGTCGAACAGGGTCTCCAGAGCCAGACGGCAGCCGATGGTCACCAACAGTGTGAACAGAGCCAGGGAGATCAGCTGCGTGGACAGCGAGCGCAGCCCGCCCGACCAGCCCTGGCGGGTCGGATTCGGTTCAATGCCGCTGGCGCTTGCCGAGGACTGGACAGGCTTGTCGTATTCTGCGGGCTTATGCATGGCTGTCACGGCGCTCGGCCTTGACCAGTGCATCGGGCAGACGACCCAGCAGCGAATCTTCCGGCTTGTCGTTGAACAATCGGGTCGGCAATTTTTCGAAGGTGCTGATCAGCGACATGGCAACCGCGGCGATATACGGAATGCTCTGGATCGTCAACAGGGTGATCCACAGCTTGGTGTCGTTGAGGTAGGCATCATCCCGGGCGCCAACCGTCACGGCAGCCAGAATCAGGGCCAGACCGATCAGTGCTTCTTCACGCACATCCATGATGGCTTGCCAGACCGAGTGGCCATCGGCAAGCTTCGGCGTTCTGAAGAAACCGATTCCCGTGTCGTGCAGACCGGCCAGCATGGCGCGAGCGATGGTGTGCGACACGGACAGTCCTGCCAGACCTGCACCGATACTCTGGGCAAGGCTGGCCCGCAGACGCCATCGGTACAGAACCATCATCTTGGACAGCTTGAACACGAAGAAGCCGATGGGGAGCAGGCTCATGATCACTTCGGGTGGATTGAAGACATACGGGAACATGACCATCAGCACCGAATAGGCCAGAGCCACGATGTTGAAGAACAGGCACAGCCCGTCGGCCATCCAGGGCAACCAGCCCGCAACGAAATGATACCGCTGGCCCGAAGTCAGCCTGGAGCGCGACAGGGACAGGAAGTAGCGCATGTGGTGGCGCAGTATCAGCACCGAGCCATAGGCCCAGCGAAAACGCTGCTTCTTGTAGTCCAGGAAGTTGTCGGGCATGACACCACGGCCATAGGAGCGCGGAATGTATGCGGTGCGATGACCTTCTTCCAGGATGCGCAGGCCAAGCTCGGCATCCTCGGTGATACACCATTCAGACCAGCCGTTCACGCCTTGCAATACACTGCGGCGGACAATGGTCATGGTGCCGTGCTGGATGATGGCGTTGCGAGCGTCGCGGTTGACCATGCCGATGCCGAAGAAACCGGCATATTCGGCGTAGATCATCGACTTGAACAGGCTGTCGCCGGCATCACGGTAATCCTGAGGTGCCTGCACGATCGCGATGTCTTCTTCGTCGAAGGCGGCCGTGCAGTCATTCAGCCAATCGGGGTGAACCACGTAGTCACTGTCAATGACCGCGATCAGCTCCGCATCGTCTGCCGTGTGTCGCATGGCATAGTTCAGCGCGCCCGCCTTGAAGCCGTCCAGTGGGTCGACGTGGTGGAAATGGAAATTCCCTTTCTGGCGCTCGCACCACTGCTGTACCGGAATCCAGCAGGCAGGATCCTTGGTATTGTTATCCACCACCACAACTTCGTAGTTCTCGTAGTTCATGTCACGCAGCGCCACCAGGGTCTCGATGACCATGTCGGGCGGCTCATTGTGGATCGGCACATGCACCGACACCTTGGGCGAGTGTGCTGAATTCTCGGTCGTCTTGCGAATGCGTTGCAGGCTGTGGCGACGATTCCAGATGGACTCGGCCCATTCGTGAGCCTCCGCCAGCAGCACGATGGTGATGCAGAACGCTGCCAGCAGCAGGCCGACGCCTACCACGACCTGCTCCCACGTCATGTACTTCTGGGAATAGTCGTAGACCATCCAGACCACCGCAAAGGAAATGGCATAGGAGACCAGCACCAGAAAGCCGCGGCCACCGTGCACCAGACCGCGACTGTCGCGCAGCAACAAGGCCAGCAGCAACACGGTGAACGCCAAGGAGAAGCCGGCTATGGCGCGCCATTCGGGAACGGGGCGTACCGGGTCGGCAAAGGAAAACTTGGGCTCTCGTTGCGCATTGAAGATTCCCCAGTAGCGACCGACGGCGCCCTCATCGGTCTTCCAGATCTGGTCGAAGGCTTCGAGCACGAAATACTGGGCACCACGGGCATCAGCCTGCTGCAGAAACTTGCGCAGGAACTTGGCCTGATTGGGCAGTGACGGTATGGCCCCACCGCGTTGACGACCCTCACTGGGCCAGCCGACTTCTCCCAGCACCAGCGGTTTGCCGGGGAAACTCTGGCGCAGACTGTCATAGCGTTCGAAGACGTAGTTGTGCGCGATACTCGCCGGTATGCCTTCCCAGTAGGGCAGAACGTGAGCGGTGATGTAGTCGACATGGCGAGACAATTCGGGGTTCTTGAGCCAGACATCCCAGGTTTCAGCGACGGTGACAGGGATGTCGCCGGACATCGATTTGACGATATCGACATAACTGGCCAGTTGTCGGGCCGTGATTTCATTGCGCAGCAGTACCTCATTGCCCACGACGATACCGGTGATGTTGCCCGTGTTCTCGGCAAGCACCTTGCGCAAGGTGGCAATTTCCTTCCAGTTACGATCGATATCTGCCGAGATCCACACACCGGCCATGACTTTCAATCCCAGCGGAGAGGCCAGCCGAGGAATGCTGCTCAGCGTCTCTTCCATGGAGTACGTACGGACACTGCGCACCCGATCCGACAGCAGTGCAAGGTCGCGCGTGATCTCCTCATCGTTGGGATAGTCGGTTTTCTGGGGAGACTGACCGGCACGAAAGGGCGAGAACGAGACACCGTTGATGGTGTCTGGCCAGGGCGGTGCCTGATCAGGACGGTTGAACACCGCCCACATGGTCAGCAGTAGTGTGCCGACAAGGCCGATGATAATCCATGATGCACGGTCAATCTTGAACACTAGTGTTGTGGTCTCTGTGGTGACTCTGCAAATGGGCGCATTCGATCGTTACGACAGATACTTCGCGGCCCGCGTCCCTGCAGCAATTCGGGCTGCACTCGGAATGTTACAAGCTGACGTATACCGACAGCTCTTTCAATGAATCCTTGGAAACATTCTTTATCCAGTTGTCTGACGCAGGTCGCAGTAATCGCAATAGTCCTATTGAATACAGGGGCTTAGCGTGACTTCGACTTAGATTACAAGTACGTAGCCTCAATCGGAAGTTCACACTGTTGAAACAATTTCAGGGTAGGGAACTGCACTGATCGACGTGTTCACCCGCCCGACGGTAACCGCAGCGCCGAGATCAGGAGCCAGCAGGAGGCAATCGGACCCTGGTCGGATTGTATCGGGGCACCCGCTTGCTCGCGCTGCTGCGCTTCTCGTTTCTCACGATCGTTGACAAGATCGCTATCCTCTGGGCATGCAGCGCATCGTCAGAGGGAATGGACACGGCGCTTCGGCGACGCTGATTATATCGTTGGCGCCTGGCAAGCCATCCGCGTTGAAGAAAAGCGTCATGGCTCAGGTACCAGACTTGTCCTGTCCTGAAAGGTTCTGTCTCGTCCTGTCCTGGTAGGTTCCGGTCCATCCTGTCTTGTTCCGTACGGTTCCGTACGGTTCCAGGCTGTTCCGTACGGTTCCAGGCTGTTCCAGGCCGACCGGTTCCGAGAGGTTCCAGGACCCCGACGATACCGATCAGCGCTTGCGCTTCTGCACCACGTGTTGGCGAGGTTGCACGACCAGTTCACTGACCACCGCGTGGTCGGGTGAACTCACCATGCTCAGGACGGCGCGGGCGACATCACTGTCCAATAGTGCATGACTCTCCGCCGGACCAGGTTCGAAATCCAGCTCGTCGAAAAAACCGGTGCGCACCATGCCGGGTTGCACTATGCCGACGTGGCAGTTGGCGTTGGCCACTTCATGGGCAAGCGACTGTGCCACGCCGCGCAGACCGAATTTGGCTGCACTGTAGACGCTGCCGTAGCGGGCACCCTGCAGTGCACTGGTCGAGCCGATGAAGACGATGTTGCTGCGCGACTGGCGGCGCAGGGCAGGCAGGCAAAGCCGAGCAATGCACAGGGGGCTGATCAGATTGAACGTGATGCTCTGCTGAATCTGCCGTGCCGAAAAGTTCTCCAGCGAGCCGATGTCACCCCGGCCCGCATTGCAGACCAGGCCGCTGATATCGTGTTCGTTCAGCAGCACCTTGAGGCAGCTCGCCACCTCGTCCAGATCGGACAGATCGACGCTGACATGGGTGTCGCTTTCCAATGGTGTGTCCGGTGCCGTTCTGGAAAGCGATACCGTGCGATAACCCGCCTCGCCGAGTGTTTCACAGCAGGCGCGACCGATACCACGACTGGCACCGGTGACCAGCAGGCAGCCCTTGTCATCCATGCAGCTGCGTTCCCTGTGCTGGTGACGCGGCGTGTGGTTCTTTGCGTTCATTCATGGCCTTTTCAGGTTCCAGCGACCATCGGCCCTCAGGCGGTGACAGCTCATGGGCTCAGCTACAGGGAAAGAACTGATCATCGCGAATGTGTCTCGCGAGTCGTGATTGGCAGAAGTCGCGCATGCGGTTCTCGATCTGCTCGGGGTAGGTCATCATGCCGTCGCGTGGTTCAATGGGGGCGGCCAGCAATCGGGCCTTGGGATAGAGGCGTACCAGCTTCTTGTGGAAGCCCTTGGGCAAACGAAAGACACCCAGGCTGACCGAATGCACGGCTGCCATATCCAGCGAAGCAGCCACGGTGTCGAACAGTTCGCCATAGAGTTGCTCGAAGTTCTCGGCATGGAGTAGCGGGTCGAACCGCAGTCCGATTTTCCAGCCATGGTTCTGCAGTCGTTGCAGTGCGTCGAGCCGCTTTGCCAGCGACGGCGTACCGTGTTCTTCGGCGGCCACAATCGCCTGTGGCGAGAGGCTGTAGGCAACGACCACATTGGGCAGGGCAGTTCTTGCGAGCAATGGACGGATCTGCGTGCTTTTCGTGCGCAGCTCAAGCCAGGCCCGTGGCAATTGCTCGAAGTGATCCAGGCAATCGTCGACAAAGTGCGTGATCGGATCCAGAGCCAGCGAATCGCAGTCGTAGCCAGAGAAGAACCAGGTGTCAGAGCTGTGTTGTCTTGCCGTGTCCGTGATGTCCTGCATGAAGTCTTCACTGTTGACATAGACCACATGGTTGGCCGACTGGTACATGCCCTGCAGAAAGCAGTAACGACAGTCGTACACGCAGTTGAGCATGTGCGAGAAGTAGTAGTTGTGGTTGCCACCGATGTGGTAACCCGGCGGTGTGGCGTGTACGCGTCTGCCTGCCTTGTGCGCCAGTATCAGAGCCGGATTGGATTTCTGCCGTCGGAAGTCCTGGGCGCGAGCATTGAATACGTCCCCATGCCGTTCGATGAGGATGTGTCGGGCGTTGGGGTAGCGTTGGCAGATTCGTTGTGTGCGCGGATGAGTCTGCACTTCCCGCTCTATATAGACAGTGTCCATGCCTGGCTCAGGAGTCGTAGCGCAGCGGTGCGGCCTGAACCGCCTGTTGCAGGGTTTCGCGGATCCTGCGGGCGTTGTTCAGCTGCTGCAGCATTGGCGCATCCGGCATGCTGCCGGTCAGCGTGTGGTACTGCTGCAGCAGACGTCGTAGCTGATGTGCATCGCTGACGCTGTGACGCACCGTGGCGACGATGTCCTGATTGCATTGTTCCAGACCGCTGTCGTCAGCATCCTGCTGCACAGCCGCCCGATGCCAGTCGCCTAGCTGCTGCACCACAGGCAGACAGGCTTGCATCAGTTGTGTGACCAGCTCCGGGGTAATGGCCTCGAGTTCCTGATCGGGGTTGTCCGAGACGACCTTCACGGCGTGGATGGCATCGGTGGACAGGTAGTTGCTGGCGGCGGTGAAGATGCCGGCGGCTTCCATGTCGAAAAGCACGCCATCGGTATAGTCTCGCGCGGGCTTGTCGACACTGTGAATGCTGTGAGTGGACAGCTGTGCCACCGTGCGTTGCGGAGGCAGGTGCGGGTACCATTGCCGTCCGGTGGCCACGTCGAGAACATGGTGGGCCAGGTTCACCGAACCCTGGCTGGCTGTGCCGCCGGCAATACCGGCATTGATCACCGCCGAGACATCGGGACGCGTCGTCAGCAGTGCGGCAGTGGCCGCCGCCGCATTGAGTTTGCCAAGGCCTGTTTGCAGCAGCAGATACGGTTCCGCAGCATACAGACGCAAGCCACGCAGCGGCACATGACGCAATTTCAGTGCGTCGATGAACACCCGGGATTCGGCAGGCAAGGCGGTGATGATGCAGACAGGACTCATGCGCCTAGTGTACTGGATCGGCTGCCCCGGCAGACCGGCGACGAGCTGCTTTCCCGAGCGCAGGCGCCAAATTGCTCAGCGGGATGAATCCCGAACGGCGCTGTTCGGAAGACGCGCTATGCCGTCATTGGGTGGAGTAGACTGCTAACCGGGAATCTCACACACAGGACGGTTCATGCTCGTATCCAATCTGGAATTTCTGCCGGGGCGCACGGTGGTTCGACACCTGGGTCTGGTGCAAGGCAGTTCAGTACGCTCCAAGCATGTGGGGCGGGATATTGCCGCATCGCTGAAGAATTTCTTCGGCGGTGAGTTGCGCGGTTATACGGAGTTGTTGTCCGATTCACGGGAGGAGGCCACCGAGCGAATGCTGGAGCAGGCACAGTCTCTGGGGGCCAATGCGGTGCTCAATGTGCGCTACAGCACATCCAGCATTGCCGCTGGTGCCGCCGAGATCTTCGTGTATGGCACCGCCGTGGAGTTGGCAGATTGAATGGTCTGCTGCTTCAGGCCGGCAGTGTCGTTGCCTTGCTGGTGCTGGGCTACCTGTTCGGTCGACTGGCGGAAAAGCGGCATTATCGCCGCATCATCGAACGGGAAGCGCAGATGCAGTCGCTACCGGTGGTGGCCTCGCGCTACCCGCCCGAGGACCGCGCCTATCAGCAGCAACTGGTGACCGGCAGCGTGGTGATTGCCTCGGATTACTTCAAGGCATTTCTGGCCGGACTCATCAACATCTTCGGAGGGCGTGTCACGCCGTTCGAGTCGATGCTCGATCGTGCGCGTCGCGAAGCGCTGCTGCGCATGAAGGAACAGGCGCTGGCACTGGAGGCTGCCTATGTCTTCAACATCAAGTTCGATACCACGCGCATTGCCACCGGCAAGGTCGGGGCGATGGAAGTACTGGCCTATGGCACGGCCATGATCCCGATGGCAGGTACGGACGGGAATGCACATGAGGTATGAGAATCGTCTGCCTGCCGAAGGCATCAATACCAGTCGGGTGCACCCTCTGCGCCAGTTTCTGCAACTGGCGGTGGGCGCTGTCGTACTGGTGGTGATTCTGGTGGTCTTCCTGCAGTATGCCGGTGCCCTCGTTGCCCGACGCATTCCCTTCAGCTACGAACAGCGTGTCATGGAGCGCCTGGATATCGAGATGGGGGAAGCGGCGCGGCACCCGGAAATGACGGCCTATCTCAATGAGTTGGCCGGGCGGGTAAGCCGGCATCTGCCCATGCCCGACGACATGTCGGTCACCGTGCACTACAACAGCGAGGATGTCTTCAATGCCTTCGCAACGGTCGGCGGCAATCTGTTGTTCTATCGCGGACTGTTGGCCCGCATGCCCGATGAAAACACGTTGGCGATGGTCATGGCTCACGAGATCTCGCACGTACTGCATCGCGATCCGGTGGCGGCTCTGGGGGGCGGTATCGCCAGCACCATTGCACTGCTGGGTCTGACCGGCAACGCCGGTACCGGCATGGCCGGTCAGGTCATGAACCATGCGGGTGTGCTCACGGGGGTGCAGTTCACCCGGTCCATGGAAGTGGCGGCCGATGATGCCGCACTGGCCGCCGTCAATGGATTGTACGGTCATGTCAATGGCGCATCGACCCTGTTCGAACTGTTCAGCGCCAGTCGTGACCGGCAATCCTCTCTGGCGAAAACGCCATGGCTGGAGCGCTTTCTCAGCACACACCCGCTGGACGAAGATCGCATTGCGCGGATCTCGCAGCAAGGGGTCGAGCACAACTGGCGCAGCGATGGTGAGCTGACACCCTTGCCTGTCGATTTTCAGCGTTGGCTGGCAGTCGACTGAGCAGCGCCTGCAGCACAGTCGCCGGCTTACAGGGCGCCTTCGCGAATCCAGCGTTCGATCAGAAAGCGGGCGATGGAGTCCTTGCGCGGCAGTTTGAAATTGTTGCCTTCATCACCCCAGTTATCGAAGCCCTTGAGCTGTGATCGGGTGAACCACTGGGCATCCGCCAACTCGACGGTATCGATGCTGATGTCGGTGCTGGTCGCCGTTGCCTCGAAGCCGAGCATGATGGAGCGCGGAAACGGCCAGGGCTGTGAGGCCACGTAGTGCACATCGCCAACGTGGATCGACGACTCTTCCAGCACTTCACGGCGAACTGCGTTCTCCAGACTCTCCCCGGGTTCGACAAACCCTGCCAGTGTGGAGAAGACACCTTCGGGCCAGGCCGGGCTCCGACCCAGCAGGCACTTGGGTTCGCTGCCATCCGCCGGGCTGTAGCTGACCAGCATGATGACGGCCGGATCGGTACGGGGAAAGTCGACATGGCTGCAGTCCTGGTTGCTGCACTCGCGGGTATGGCCTGCGTTGGCCGACACCAGCGGCTGGCCGCAGTTGACGCAGAAGCGCGTGATGCCATGCCAGTACATCAGGCCCCGGGCATAGGCCAGCAAGGATCCATCCACGCTCGGCAGCGTCGGACCGGCCATGCGAAGATCGGTGAAGTGTCCGGCTTGCGGCACCCCGTCGCGGGTCGTTCCCTGTTGCCCGAGCCGATCACGTTGCTCTTCGTCGAGCGTGGAGACATCCACGGCGAACAGGGGCTTGTCGTCCTGCAGACCGAGAAAGATCTGCTGCCCTTCAGGTACGTCGTGATCGTGCGGCAGAATGATCGCCTGTGGTGCACTATCGAGGTCGGGGCTGCTGACCAGGGACTGGCAATGCCACAGCGGCACCAGTTGTGCATCAGGCTGTTGTCGAAGAGCCTGAACCATCGGCTCGTCCTTGCGCAGATGATCGGCACGGTCCAGCGTGCTTTGGGTATAGAACATGGTGGGTAGTCTTGTGCAGTTATCAGGCAGTATACGTCGCTGTTGTGCCAAGGTCCCGCCTCGTGCTGCCGGTTATCATCGATGCCGGTGCGGCGGACACGCCATTGAGAGAGGGTATCACCACATGCGTCGGATCGACTGCCTGCAGGACGGCTTGCTGAGGTGCTGGGCACTCCTGCTGCTGATGAGCATGTGTGGCCTGGCGTCTGCACGGGTAATGACTGAGTCGGTCGATGTTGTCGAGCCCGCTGCAAGCTCGTCGCTCAGCGCGGAGGATGAAAGGAATATCGACGCGCAGCCTCGGTTGCCGGTGCCGGCCCCGACCGTGCAACGTCGCCCGGTCTGGGAATTCGGGATTGGCGGCGGGTATTTCTCCGGCTTCGATTACCCGGCCTCGAACGACACCAATCGACGGGCCATTGCCTTGCCGTTTTTCATCTATCGCGGACCGCAGTGGCGTTTCGGGGGTGGGGGTATTCGGGCAGTGGCCATCGAGCAACCTCGGGTGAAGCTGGATCTGTCGATCGGCGGTTCGCTGAATGCCAATTCGGCGGGCAACAGCGCTCGCGAGGGCATGCCCGATCTGGATTTCCTGTTCGAGGTCGGACCACAGCTGGAGGTGAGTCTGTTCGACCGCGCGATGTCCTCCGGAGGTCGGGTGCAGTTGCGGTTCAGCTCCGAGCTGCGGGGTGTGGTCTCGACCGATTTCCGCGGATTTGAAGGGCGCGGAGTCGTGGTCGAGGCAGGTTTCGGCATCAATTACCGCAACTCCCGGAATTCAGGAATCGACCTGCTGGCAGCCCTGCAGTCCAGCTATGCCAGTGAAAGCCTGCAAGACTACTTCTACGAGGTCGATCCCGCCTACGCCACCTCGACCCGACCGAGTTTCGATGCCAAGGGGGGCTATCTGGAATCGGGGCTGTTCGCCGGTCTGGGCGTGACGCCGCTGAAGGACGTGCGAGTGTTTGTGGGTGTCTTTTCCGGCTGGTTCGACGGCGCACGCAACGAGGACAGTCCTCTGTTCGAAACCGAATCGTCCACGGGTTTCGCCGTGGGACTGGTCTGGACCCTGCGCAAGAGTCGTCGCATGGTGGATGTGGTGGAACTGGGCAGCAACGATTAGCCACGCAGTCCCTGGCAGTCCCCTGGCAGTGCCGAGGTGGTGACGGCAGGGCCGGAGCGAAGCCTCGGCGTGCCTTGTGGCGACAGGCGATTCCTGCCGCTGCCTGCGCCGGGTCAGCCTGGGGTGATTGACCGCTTGTGCCTCCTGTCAAGCACAGGCGCTGCCAGCGCAGAGTCAGCCTGGCAGTGATTGCGCCTGGCGCGCAGCCTTGCTGTGCTCGATGCTGTCCAGTCGTTCCTGATCCAGCTCTTCATCCTCGACGGCACTGGTCTGCCGCTGGCTGTCGGTGATGGCCAGCTCCACCAGCAGAGGGAAATGATCCGAGCCGATATTGCGCAGCCGCTGGATATCGACAACCTTGAAATGCTGACTGACAAAGAAGTGATCGAGAGGCCAGCGGGCGTACCAGTGGTTGGCGCTGAAGGTGTTGTACAGCCCACGACCGATCCGCAGGTCAAGCAATCCACTGATCTGACGAAACAGGCGGGTGGTGGCGGACCAGGCGACATCGTTCAGGTCACCGGCGACGATGAGACGCTGCTGTGAATCGCTGATGGCCTTCGCCAGCATCAGCAGTTCCACATCGCGTTCGGTGGACTCCTCGTTCTCGCCCGGAGCCGGTGGTGCCGGGTGCACGACGTGCAGTTGCACGCTGATACCGGGCGTGACCTCCACGCGGGCGTGCATCGAGGGTTTGTCATCTTCCACGAGGAACTCGATGCTGGCCTCATCCAGCGGCAGACGAGAATACACATGCATGCCATAGAGATTGTCGAGCGGGCAGGCAATGCGATGAGGATAGCTCGTCAAACTGTCCAGTTCGTCCTGCCACCATTGATCGGATTCGAGCGTGATGACGATATCCGGCTGGTGCTGCCGGATCAGCGACAACAGTGGGCCACTGTTTCGGTTGTGCATCAGTACGTTGCTGCTGATGATCCTGAGCGTCGGGCAGTTGCCATCGATCAGGGAGTCGTAGCGTTCGACTTCCTGGCGGTGCATCTCGGTATTGGGGGTGATCCAGTAGGCCTGATAACAGAAGACAGCTGCAACGCACAGGGCGAGCAAGCTCAGCCACAGCGTATTGTCGGGGGCCAGTATCAGCCAGACCAGCAACCAGGCAACGGCTGCGATGGCAATCTGCAAGCGTGGGAAATCCAGTGCGCGGATCCACCATTCGCGTCGAACAGAGAGTGGCAACACCGTTGCCAGCACGAGTACCACGGCCAGTAGAGACAGTATGAGAGTCACTGGATTGTCAGTCGGGTAGGAAGTCAGATCGGTATTCTACTGTGTCCTTGCCAGCATCACAGCTCTTCGTCGACGAAGATCACGTGTTGAAAGTGCGTCTGTTCCTCGAAGCTGGCCCCCAGAGCCCCTATCAGCAGGCCCACAGAGGCGCAGAAGGTCGCCATTTTCCAGAAACTGGCGGGCCCGACGACATGCCCTTGCGAGCCGTCCAGGCTGGTCCAGTGCTGGATCAATTCGGCAGGAAACAGAAGGGAATTGGCCAGCAGTGCAAGCAGGAACATGACCAGCCAGGTCAAGGCAAGACCGCTGAAGACGATACCGATCGCCGATACCCGGGTCACGGCAATCTGTTCCCGAAAAGGGTTGCCGCGATTGAGCAACAGGTGCTGACGAAAGCTGATGAACACGGTGGTCAATGTCAATATCATCAGGCTGATCATCGCCATGGCGCCCCAGCTCTGCCGCAGTGCCAGATCCCAGCTCTCCGCGCTCATCAGCAGCACGGCAACGGTGGATACTGCAGCTGTGGTCAGGCGGCTGAGCCTGCGCGGGAACTGCCAGGGGCGAGCCGCGATGATGGTTTCCAGAATCTGCTCACGGTTGATGAAACTGGCGTGCAGCAGAAACCGCCAGGCCGAACGCTTGTCGTGCAAGGATTCCTCCAGTCGAAGGTCTGCAATGTCGGTCAGGTTCTGCACCAGTTCCTGATGTTCTTCGGGTGTCAGCGTCTGCATGGTTGCAAGCTCCGCCGGTGAGCCCGGGCGATACAACAGGCTGTCCGGTTCGCTGCTGAAACGAAGGCCGCCCAGGTGGGCGACGGCGCGCAGCAGCAGTGTCGCGATGCGCTCGACGATCTCGTTTTCGTCCGCTTGGTCATGATCGGCCCCCGGGCCATCCTCATCGGGAATCAGTCGAGAGGTGGATACGATGGCCGCGTCCAATGGCCGGCTCAACACGGCCAGGGCAAAGGATCGGTAGTGGGCCTGCAGTTCGCGATCGATCAGCACAATGGCGTAATCCCATCGGTACAGGTCGCGCTCCTCGGTCGCCTGCTGCAGCAGTTCGGTGGATTCGATGCGCAGCCCTTCGCCCATGTCCCGGCGCCGACTGACGGCAATGCGCCAGTCGAATTGTGGGAGCAGGGTGCCCAGCTTCTGCCGAAAACGCAGTTCCACATCCTGCAGGATGCGGCGCTCGGCAAGCGTGAAACGGCCGGCAACGATCAGTCCGATTTCCAGCGGCAATCGAGGGCCGCTCAGATCATCGGGATTGAAAGTCGATGGGGTTCGAGTGTCGGTAAGCGGCATCCAGCGCCTGAACAGATGGTATGAGCTGCCAAGGGTACACCCTGAGGCGGGCCTGAGGACATGACGGAGAAGGCCATGAGCCGAGGTCCCGGTGTACGGCTACTGCGCAGCGGCCTCAGGCATCGTTGGCCGCGGCATCAAGGGTGTCATCCTCGAGCATGTCCAGCAGCACCGCCTGGGTCACCGGCTTCACGACATAGCCACGTATCCGATAGGTCATTGCCCGGTCTTTGTCTTTCTGGCGTGTGGAGGTGGACACCATGTAGACAGGGATCTGGGACAGTATCTCGTCATCGCCGAGCTCGTCGAGCAATTCGAAACCACCCATCCTTGGCATGTTGATATCCAGGATCATGACAAACGGGGGGACCAGGGAGCTGTCCCTGCCTTGGGGGCGCAGAATCTTGAGCGCCTCTTCACCATTCTTGGCGTGGATGATCGGATAGTCCAGGGAGAGCTTTCGCATCATGCGCTGGACCATGAAGACATCCAGGTCGTTGTCTTCCACCAGCAGGAGTTTCATGTTTGAATCAGGCATGTTTTCGACTTGGCTCATCTATGGCCTGGCTGCTTTGAACAGGCCAGGTGAAGGTGAAGGTAGTGCCACTGGGCGTGTTGTCTTGAGTGGCGGTTTTCGAGAACACCTCGATCTTTCCACCCTGTCGCTCGATGGCTCTCTGCACGATCGACAGACCGATGCCGCTGCTGTGTATGTCCGTAACCGATTCAAGGGTCGTGAAGGGTTCGAAGATGCGTTTGTGGAAGCGCGGCTCGATACCCGGACCATTGTCGCTGACCGAGAACTGGTAGAAGCCACCCTTGCGCATCGCGCTGACAGTGACTGTTGCATCTATCTTGTCAGGGTTGTATTTGAAGGCATTCTGTACAAGGTTGGAGAAAACCTGTTCCAGGCGTGTCTTGTTGGTGTCCAGCGCCGGGAAGGTGCCCACCAGCTTCACGCTTTCCGGCCTCAGGTCGAGTTGCTGGATGATGTTGATCATCATGTTTCTGGTGTCAACGATGGTTGTCGGCAGCTCGTTGCCATCCTGTACGGAGTATTCAAGAATTCCTGATATGAGACTCTGGCTGCGTGTGACCTGATCCTGCAGACTGCTCAGGCAGGGTTGAATTTCTGCCTTCGGGTCGTTGCTGGACAGATAGGTGTCAAGATCCTCTTCCAGAATCTGCGACAGGCTGTGAATGTTGCGCAGCGGTGTCTTCAGGTCGTGCGAGACGATATGGGCAAAACTCTCCAGGTCGTGGTTCTTTTCACTCAACTGCTGGGCTTGTGTGGACAGGCTGCCGGTCATCTCCTCCGCCAGTTCGAGCACTTGCCGGTTGGAGCGACTCATGAGCCAGAACAGGGCGAACAACATGGCGTCAAGGCACAGGCCACTGATCAGCACCATGACCGGTTGATCGATGGTGGCGGCGTCTTCGAACAGGGGCGTGCTGGAGATGCTGTAGGTCCAGGTGCGGCCGTGGGTTTCGACTTCTTCCAGCAACTGGAATGCCGGGGTATCGGAACGGGTACCCGCGCTGCCGTCGAACAGGGTTTCCTCGCCGTCTCTGAGCGTCAGGGACACCAGCGGATTCTTCTCGCCCAGAGCGCCGTCGATCAACTCCCTGACAACCAGAGGGGCATAGACGAACCCGAGGAAGGTGCGCTCGTGGCCATCGGGATCGACATCCTGAAGCCAGGCTCTCCGTTCATCATAGAAGGGGGCATAGAACAGGAAACCCGGCGTCTTGCCCGCATCCTGCACCAGAGTGATGGGGCCGCTTATCTGGGGGGTGCCACTCGTACGAGCATACAGCGCTGCGGTTCTTCTATTGGTTTCGAATGCCACATCGAGCCCGACAGCGGAGCGGTTTCTGTCCACCGGCTCCACGTAGACGATCGGCATGGACAGATCATAGGGGTGTTCCGGAAAGATCCTGAAATCCGGTGAGGACTGCCTGACCCTGGCCAGAAAATCCGGAATATCCGCCGTCTCCACATAGTTGATGATGCCGATGCCGCTGATACCGGGGTATCGCTCATTGAGGTTCAGAAAGTCACTGTAGCGACGCCATTGTTCGCGCGACATCTCCCCGTCATGGGATTGCATGGCTGCCACGCCCGACAGCAGCGCATCTTCATAATGCCCCAGCCGCTGTCGAATCTGCACGATGGCGCGCTCCGCCTCATGTTCGAAGCGGATCTGGTCGCGTTTCATCAAGGCCGTCTTGGAGGTCTGCCACGCGAACACGGTAATGACCAGCGAGACACACAGGATGAACCAGTGCGTCCAATGCAGGCGCGCGTGCTGGCGCAACCTGTCCTGCTGGGCTTTGAGCAGGTCGAGATCGAGGGCGCGTCGCTTGCCGATCTTCTGTGGCTCAGTAGACGGAATCATCATGAAGAGGGTATCGACAGGACTGGAGCAAGACTGACGTCTGCTGAGTTATTTTTCCGCCCACTTACCACTTTCAGGTAATGGCCTGTCTGCCGCCGATCCCGGAATACCTGCGTGGCTGATCGTACTATCATGCAGATTCCATTTTTCATGACATTTCTCGAGGTTGCGCGCCATGTCTGCCGATTCCAGCGGCTTTCCGATCAGCATTGTCGATATCCGGCGTGCTGCGGACCATCTATCACCGGTTGCCGTACGCACGCCCTTGCTCGAAAGCCCGTACCTCAACGAACTGGCGGGTCGGCGTGTTCTGGTCAAGGCCGAAGTTCTCCAGCGCACCGGCTCCTTCAAGTTTCGCGGCGCATGGACAGCCATCAGCGAACTCGATGAGGCGGTACGGCGAAAAGGGGTGATTGCCTATTCCTCGGGCAATCATGCTCAGGGGATCGCGCAGGCCGCGGCCATCTACGGCATACCTGCGGTGATCATCATGCCGGCTGACTCGCCGGCACTGAAACTGGCCAATACCCGGGCATTGGGCGCATCGGTCATCACCTATGACAGAGCCGGTGGTGAATCCCGTGAAGAGATCGGCGAAGCACTGGCCAGCGAACGCTCACTGACGCTGATACGACCCTATGACGAACCGATGGTCATGGCGGGTCAGGGCACCGTCGGGCTCGAGATAGCCGAACAGGCGGCCAGCATGGGAGTCACCCGGGCTGATGTGCTGGTCTGTTGTGGCGGCGGTGGACTGGCGTCCGGCGTGGCCATTGCGCTGCAATCGGTCGCACCGGGCTTGCGGGTCAGGCCGGTGGAGCCGTCACTGGCCGACGATACGTGCCGTTCCCTGCTGGCCGGCAAGCGATTGGCCAATGACGGTGTGCCGGACTCTTTCTGCGACGCAATCGTCACGCCGATGCCGGGCGAGCTGACCTTTCCGGTTCTGCAGCAACTGGCCGGTCCGGGACTGTGCGTGGATGACGCAACCGTTCTGGCGGCCATGGGGCAGGCATTGATGCGCCTGAAACTGGTGGTTGAACCTGGCGGCGCGGTGGCATTGGCCGCGGCGCTCGACCCGGCCAGTGTCGAGGGTGATGCCGTCATCTGTGTCGTGACGGGTGGGAATGTGGATCCGTCGCTGATTGCTTCTGCTGCAGCGGGTTTTGCCTGATTTTCGTCAGGGATTCAAGCGCTTGGCCTGGTGCAGGCAGGCCGCTGTGCGCGTCGGGGCTTGTAATCGGCCGCGAGGCTCCCGACTGTGTGGTGGTAGAGGGATCAATCCTGGTCGGATTCAGCCCGGTCGATTCTGATATCATGGAAATACGAATCATTCTTATTATTGCTTAGATGTCAGGAGCACGCGCATGACCCTTACTCGACAGGTACTTCCCGGATTCCTGCTGGCGGCTGCCAGCATGGCGCAGGCCGATTCCATCAGCACGGACTCGGTGATCGATACCTACGGCAATATCGCTCAGGCCGGTTACGAGGATTCTCTGGCAACTGCCATGAAGCTGCGTGATGCTGTCAGCCAGCTTACGGAAGGCCCTTCCGAGCAGAGCATGGCTGCGGCACGTCAGGCCTGGCACGACGCCCGTGTTCCGTATCAGCAGACCGAGGTGTATCGATTCGGTAATCCGCTGGTGGATGACTGGGAAGGCAAGGTCAACGCCTGGCCGCTGGATGAGGGCCTGATTGACTACGTCGATGCAAGCTATGGCAATGAGTCAGAGGCAAACGAGTACTACACCGCCAATATCATTGCGAATCCGGAAGTGAACATCAACGGCCAGCTGATCGATGCAACACGCATCACGCCCGAGCTGCTCAGTGGGCAACTGCATGAGGCCGGTGGTATCGAGTCCAACGTGGCAACGGGCTATCACGCCATCGAGTTTCTGCTGTGGGGCCAGGATCTGAATGGTGGCGAGGCAGGTGCCGGCAATCGCAGTCATACCGATTACGATGTCGACAATTGCAGCAATGGCAATTGCGATCGCCGTGCCGAGTACCTGACTGCCGTTACCGATCTGCTGGTATCCGATCTGGATTACATGGCCAAGGCCTGGGCCGAGGGTGGCGAGGCGCGTGCAGCACTGGATTCCATGGGTGAAGCCGGCGCTCTGTCAGCCATGCTCACGGGGATGGGCTCGCTGAGCTACGGTGAGCTGGCGGGTGAGCGCATGCAGTTGGGCCTGATGCTGCACGATCCGGAAGAAGAGCATGACTGCTTTTCCGACAACACATCGGTCTCTCATTTCTACGATGGGCTGGGCATCCAGAACGTGTACATGGGGCATTATCAGCGTGTCGATGGTGAGACGGTATCCGGACCGGCGCTGATCGATCTGGTTCGCGAGAAGGATGCTGCACTGGCCGATGAGCTGGCTGCCGATCTGCAAGCCAGTGTCGATGCCCTGAACGTATTGATGGTAAGTCAGCACGATGGTCAGGCCTATGACCAGCTGATTGCCGAGGGCAATGATGAAGGCAATGCGCTGGTGCAGGCTGCGGTCGATGCGCTGGTCGGGCAGACTCGCAATATCAATCGCGTGGTCACTGCCCTGGATGTAACGGGTATAGAATTCGAAGGGTCCGACAGCCTGGACGATCCCACTTCCGTTTTTCAGTAGTTTTCAGCAGGTATCGATGAAATCTGGTTCCCCTGACAGTTCTCGCATCAAGCCGGTACTGCTCGCCTGTATGGCCTGTCTGAGTACCGGCTTCCTGATGACGCTTCCTGCAGGAGCCACGACCCCGCCCTCTGCAGAGGGCGGGGGGGACACAGCGGTGTCCACCAGCGCCGTGGCCATGCCGGCGGTTTCCTCACAGCTGCCGGCAGAGGTCTGGCATGGGAATGAGCGAGTGCGAAAGGTGCTCGAGCCGACGACCGATTTCAGCAAGGCCGAGCCCTTCGAGGTGATGCAGGGAGGTGCGGGCACGCAGAGCACCAACTTCGACCGCAATGCCTATTCGCAGGAAACCTCGACACTCGACTTCGAGCACCTGCAGACATTCAAGCTGGGCAATGCGCTGTTCAACAAGATGTGGGTGGCTTCACCCTCATCCACCCAGGCCTCCGACGGGCTGGGCCCCTTCTACAACGCCCGTGCCTGTCAGTCCTGCCATATCAAGGACGGTCGTGGCCAATTGCCGGTTGCCGGTGAGAAAACCGCTTCCCTGCTGATTCAGCTGAAGAATCACCTGGACGGTCACTGGGGGCCCGACCCGGTCTATGGTGGGCAGTTCCATGCCTCGGCCGTACCGGGCGTTCGCGCGGAAGGGCAGGTAAGAATCACCACTGAACCCCTGATCCGTGTGTTCAGTGACGGCACTCGCCACGAACTGCAGAAGCCGATCTATACGCTGGTGGATCAGGCCTATGGCGAGCTGCACCCGAATACGAAACTCTCACCCAGAATAGCCACGGCCATGCCGGGGCTGGGCATGCTGGAGGCCATCTCCGCCGATGAAATCATGGCTTACGCCGATCCGGATGACGCTGATGGTGATGGTATCTCCGGGCGTCCCAACTGGCAGGTGCTTGATGATGGTCGGCGCGTACTGGGGCGCTTCGCGCACAAGGCCGCCATGTCCACCGTCAGAGAGCAGAATGTGCACGCCATGTTCAGCGACATGGGCCTGTCGAGTTCCGGTCTGTCGATGAGCAACCCTCACGGGGATTGCATGCCCTCGCAGAAGGTTTGCGAGTCGCTGGCTCATGGCGAACAGGAACGACTCGGCAAGGGCGAAGCTCCGGATGACGTGGTCGATCTGATTACCTTCTATACCCGGAACCTGGCATTGCCTGCCAGACGGGACGTCGATGATCCTGACGTACTCAAGGGCAAGCAGTTGTTCTACGACAGCGGGTGTCAGGCTTGCCATGTTCCCAAGCATGTCACCGCGCGAGAAGCGACGCAGGAAGAGATGCAGTTCCAGTTGATCTGGCCGTACACGGATCTGCTGCTGCACGACATGGGCGAGGATCTGGCGGATCACGCGGATGAAGCCGAGGCCAATGGTCGCGAGTGGCGTACTGCGCCGCTGTGGGGGATCGGTCTTGCGCAGACTGTCAATCCGAATACCAGCTTTCTGCACGACGGTCGTGCCAGAACACTGCTCGATGCCGTGTTGTGGCATGGCGGGGAAGCGCAGGCATCGCTCGACAGTGTCCTTGACATGAATCAGGATGAGCGCGCAGCACTGGTCAGATTTCTGGAGTCTCTGTAATGCCATTATCACGCGCGAAGAGATGGGCGTATCGCCTGCCGACCGGACTGGGTGTCGCGGTGTCGCCCAGGCCCCGACGATCATGCCTTTACCTGCTGGGACTGATGCTGCTGTTGCCGGTGAATGGATATGTCCGCGCGGCCGTGCCGGCCGATGGCGCCTACGCCGACCGCGCCGTCCATCAGGTGTATCAGCCGGCGGCCGAGCATTTCGCCGATGCCAGCTCGCAGTTGCTGGCGGCGGCAGAACGGGCATGCGCGGCGCGCAGTCCGGAAGCGCTGGAAAGTCTGTTGGCACACTTCGAGATGGCTGTCGGGGCTTTCTCAGCGCTCGAACTCTACCGCACGGGGCCGCTGCTGGAAGAGAATCGGCAGAACCGTCTGTTCTACTGGCCGGACAAGCGGCGGGTGGGTGAACGGCAGATGCGCGCCTTGCTGACGGACGCCGCCACGTCGATACCGAGCAGGGAAGACATCGCTGGCAAGAGTGTCGCTCTCCAGGGTTTTCCTGCGCTGGAACGATTGCTCTACAGCAGTCGAACACCCTTGTACTTCTCGGAAGGCAATGCGGCACCCGATTGCCAGGTCGCCGTTGCCATCAGCGACAATATCGATGCGATGGCGCATCAGATCAGCAAGGGCTGGCAGGACGACGCAGAACAGGTCATGAGCATGCTGGAGCCGACAGCAGGCTCTGATTTCTTTCGTACGCGGGAGGAAGTGCTGAGATCTCTGGTGACCCAGATTCTGGTCGGTATCGATGTGGTTCAGGATCGCAAGCTTGCAACGCTCACGGGTGAGCAGGCAGACATCAAGGCTGGCCCCTTGTGGCGCAGCGCCCAGAGTCTGAACATGATTCGCAATAATCTGGAGTCATTGAGAGCCTTGAGCATTGATACCGGTTTGGCTGACGCTGCCGATCTGGAAGGTGAACTGGCTTTCGAGTTCAGAAGCGCCGATGGCATGTTGCAGAAACTGCAGGAATTGCCCTCCCTCGGCGATGAGGCAGGCGTCTTTTCAAGCGATGCAGAATCGCTGTTGCGCTCGCTCATGGCCGTTGTCGGTGGCATTCGCTATACCCTGAATGATCGCTTTGTGGCCACGCTGGGTATCAGCCCCGGCTTCAACAGCGAAGACGGTGACTGAGAATGCCTGCGGGTGCATCGATGTCGAGAAGGTCGCTGCTGAAGCTGGCTCTGTCGACAGTATTGCCGGCATCGGCATCGGCCATGACTACGACTGCGACTACTGCCGCCGCGGCTGCGGTTCCGTCAACGACCAGAGCGCCTGCAGAGCGCTTGTTCATCAGTGGTGCGCGGCAAGGGCCCGATGATTATGTCGCCGTGGTGTTCGATGATCAGGCCCGACGGATAGCATCGATACCGCTGAGCGCCAGGGCTCATGGCGCGGCAAGTCACCGGGCGACACAACAGGCCTGCCTCTTTGCCAGGCGTCCGGGCTTGTATCTGCATGCCTTCGATCGCCGTTTCCCTGAGCAGTACCGTACGGTGAAGCCGGTTGGCGGGCGTCATTTCTATGGCCACGGCAGCTACTCCGCCGATGGTGCTTTGATGTATGCCACTGAAAATGACTACGATGCACAGCGCGGCGTACTGGGTATCTATGACACGACTGCCGGCTACCGGCGTCTGGGTGAGATGGAGACCGGCGGTACCGGGCCTCATGAGGTGGTGCGCATACCCGGATCACCCATGCTGGTTGTTGCCAACGGTGGCATTCATACACACCCGGATACGGGACGGGAGAAGCTCAACATCGATACGATGGAGCCGAGTCTGACCGTCGTGGATTCCCGCAACGGCCGTCTGCTGGCCCGTCATGTGCTGCCGCCAGAGTGGCATCAGGTCTCGTTGCGACATCTGGCCGTGGATGCCGATGGCAATGTCTGGTTTGCCGGCCAGTATGAAGGTCATGAATCGACTGTCGCGGGGCTCGCTGGTGTCATCCACATCGACAGAAGCCTGCGCAGTTTCAGCCGGGGCCGTTCGACGAAGGGCCTGTCACTGGTTGAACTGCCAGCCGATCTGCAGCTACGAACATCGCATTATCTGTCGTCGGTTGCGGTGGCCGGTGAGCATGCTCTGTTCACCTCCTCCAAGGGCGGGCTGATGTTCAAGGTGGATCGTGTCAGTGCCCGTCTGGTTGAAACCCTATCCGTCAGAGATTGCAGTGGCGTGAGTGCCGTTTCACCGCCGTCAGGGCAGGCCGCCGATGGCGACGTGAGCAAGGATTCCGCGGATACCCTGACGGGAATGGCGTCCGCCACGGCGCTGTTGACCAGCGGTACGGGCGAGATACTGACCTTGTCAGACGATGGGACGATGAGTCTGGCCATGCACCGGGTTCAGTGGGACAATCACGTCTACGCCATCTAGTTAGCTGGTTCATACAAATCGTTCATTCAGCGAGTCGCGCCTTGAACAGCGGCTTTCGAACCGCTCTGATTGAACGCTTTGTATGAAACAGTACACCAGGGCCTGGCTTCCTCGCCGGGGTCTGCGCGGGCGCCTGAGTGTCATCTTGTGTCCCGACAGCAATCGGGCGCGGACTCGAGCGCTTCCTTCTGTTCAGCCTTCAGACAACCCGCTGGATGAACCAGATGCTGCCCATGCCGATGGCAAGTATAGAGGCGGTGCGACCGGCGAGCATCAGGGCCGCATCGCCGCGAAGCCGACGGATTCCCGTTGCCAGCAGGACCACCAGCAAGGCGATGAGCAGCTGGCCGGATTCGATACCCAGATTGAAGCCTGCCAGGCTGGTCAGCAGATATTCATCATTGAGGCCGAGATCGTCGAGGGCGGAGGCCAGTCCCAGACCGTGGATCAGCGAGCAGCCATACACCAGCGCCAATCTGAACCAGGGAGTGCTCGTCAGTGGCCAATGCCGAGCGATCAGGTCAAAGGCCGCCATGCCGACAATGGTCGCAGCGATGGCCGGTTCCACGATGGTCGGTGGTAGCGAGAGACCGTAGAAGCTGCTGAGCGTCAGGCTGACAGCGTGGCCGAGGGTAAAGACGCTCAATGCCAGTACGATATGTCGCCAACCCCATCCCGTGACCAGTACCACCAGCAGAAACAGCAGATGATCCAGACCGGTGACGATATGCTCGGTGCCGAGTTTCAGATAACCGACGAAGGTGGACCAGCGGGACGTCATGAGTTCATGCGCTTGGGCCTGCGGTGAAAACACCAGCAATTGGCGGCGACCATCAGCGGGGCGGCTGACCGTGATGTACTGAACCTGTTCGTCGGCGCCGGTGCCGAACAGGCCCATCTGCAACTGCATGGCGACGGTGGGTTGTTCGAGCTGGAACCGCCCCATGGCGACCAGCTGCTGAGTGCTCTCGGGGTGGGTTTCGTCGGTGGGTGCCGGCGAGAGCAGCAAGCCCTGAAGATAGTGGCTGCCGCCGGCATCGGTCAGAACGATGCCCTGCTTGACCGTCTGTAGCAGTGTCTGCTTGTGGCGGGTGAATTCCTCATCGGACAACAAGCCATCAGCGTCATCATCCACACCCTCGAAGGCCGACACGGGCAAGGAGATCACCATGAAGGCCCCGTTGTCCACGATATTGAGCGTACCTCGCTGCGCGACCATCAGATGCGCATGGGCACCGGGCAGCAGGCAGAGGCTCAGTAGTGCAACTAGCAGCATTGTCTTCAGATGAAGGTGCCAGGCTTGTGTTGAATTCATCTCGTGCATGTGCTGTCTCCCTTTGAATCGGCAGCCTGGGCGTACGGAGCTGCCATGGCCTGCCACGACGATTGCCCTGCTACTGTGCGATCAGGCTGATGACCTGCGCATCAGGCTCCACGCCTGGTGGTGGTCCGCCGGCGCTTTCCACGTCGCCGGTCACGCAACGTTGCAGGAAGGGGTAGCTGTCGGTGGCGAAGTAGTGGTAGATACCGGACGGGAAATCCGGTGTGACACCAAAACGTCCATTGCACTCATCCAGGTCGCCCGACCCCTCGACATATTCCCAGTCTTCGCGAAAGGTACCCAGTGGGTAGATATCTGTGGATGGCCGATTCGAGGGGACATCGCTGACCAGCTGATAGCTGCCACTCATGGCGACCAGCTCGGAGCTGGCATCCTCTGCATCCGTGTAGCCATACCGTGCGTAAATCGGAAAACCGTCGGCTGCCCAGCCGATCAGCGTCATGGTGGAGCTGTTGCCGCCCTGCAGTGTGATGAAACCTTCTGGCATGCCATGGTAGTGATAACTGCCACCGGGTTGCACATGGGCATTGTTGTCATCCGTGCCGAAATCGAAGTTGGTCTGGGTGAGGGCCTCGATGCTCCAGCCGCCGGAGTTGTCAATCAGACTGCAATTCTCGCCGCTGTCGTCACAGGACCCTGCGGTGCTGGCATCGATCTTGACTCCGTTGAGAATGTAACCCGTGACACCGGCAGGGCCACCCAGTTGTGTGACATTGCCGGTCTCGACCGGCAGCAGGGTAAAACTGGCAGAAACCTCCTGCTCGGTAATGGTGTTGGGATTGCCTTCGTTGGGAAACTGGCCTACCTCGTGATCCGGCACACCGTTGGCGCTGAGCAGGCGTTCGGTGCTGGAACAGGTCCACTCGGCGATGCTGTCCAGTTGCACGGAGGCCGACGCGTTGAAGCTTGTGTTGAGGTAATCGCATTCGACGCCCTCTGTCCCGACGCTGCTCAGGTCGTCGTTATCGCTCTCTGTTGCCGAATCGCTGTCGGAATCGCTGCAGGCAGACAGGATAAGAACCAGCGCCATGGCGCTCAATACCGGATAGCGGGCGTGTGGTGCGCGCAGGCGCGGAGAAGCAGGGTGTTGCATCAGCAGGATACTCGCCGTGAGGTTGAGGTTGGCAAGTATGGAGCGCGAGTGTGCAGAAAATACGGACTATCGGAACCGGTGTTACCTGATACAACGGCAAACGGCAGTACCGCGCCATTCACATCCGCCCTGTGGCTGTGGCCGGATTCAGGGCGTGGTTGTTCTGGTGCTGCGAGTCAGGGACCAGCGCAGCCCCCTGAGCAGTTGCCTGACCGCCTTCTGACGACGATCTTTTTCACTGTCGGTCAGAATCCGGAAGCGCAGATGCGCAAAATGCTCCTGTAGCTGTTGCAGCCGCCAGGCTTGCGCGGGCCAGGCCTGAGCGGCACGCTCAAGGTATTCGGCAGGCGTTTCTGCGGGAGCCCTCGGCAGTTGTCGTTTGCGCAGCTGCGTGCACAGCTGCGCCCACAGGCGCTCTTCGGCGGCTGCCTGCTGACGTGAGAAACGCGGGACACCCAGTACCAGCGCACACCACAGTCCGGTCAGGGCGAGAACGATGGCGGTTATCTGCCATAACTGCGGTTTGGCCAGGCCCAGTCTTTCCCACAAGCCGTCCTGGCTTTCGTTGTCGAAATCGATGACCAGCCGCTGCCACTGGTGATTCAGTGCATCCCAGCGCAATTGAGCATTGCTCAGCCAGCTCTTGTTCAACCGGGCAAGTCGGGGAACCGATGCCTCATCGGGCAAAGCTGCCGACAGGCCTTGCTCGACTCGGGACGGCGCGACGGCCCCCGTGGGGTCGTAACGTTTCCAGGCGCCATCGATGAACGCTTCCGCCCAGGCATGAGCATCGGATTGGCGAACGATCATGTAGTCCTCGTTCATCTCCCCACCCAGGTAACCGGTCACCACGCGTGCGGGAATGCCGGCGCCACGCATGAGTACCACGAAAGCGGCGGCGTAGTGCTCGCAGAATCCGGCCAGGGTATCGAACAGGAACTCGTCCACCGGCGCATCTCCCAGTAACTGGGGTTGTAGTGTGTATCGATAGGGCTGCTGGTTGAAGTGCTGCAGCACCGCCTGTGCGTAGGCTGCATCGCTCGGCACGCTGGCGCGCAGTTCGCTGGCAAAACGCTTGCTTCTCTGATTGACCCCCGGCAGAAACAGGGTGTTGTCCGGTGGTGGCCGTGAGGCGGGTCGCGCATCGAGAAGCACGGAGCTCTGCCGATAGCGCAGCAACTGGGTCACCGCACTGCCAGCGAGCATCTGACCATCGCTCATCAGTCGTCCCAGTGGTTGTCCCGAGCGAGAGAGACTTGCCTGAAGCTCTGCAGAAATCGGCGCTGATTGCCCGGTGATGGCCGGGTTGGGGGTGGTGTCACTGCTGAGCCTGCCGGATTTCAAATCGGTTCGAGGCAGGGACACGGCTGCATCGAGTGCAAACAGCCAGCGTTGCCGGTGAGGCTGCAGAGTCACCGTATAGTCGATGACGTCGCTTGCCGGGCCCTGATAGCGTGTCCTGGATTCGAGCAGCCGCCGACTGACGTTCCAGCTTCGTCCATCGAATTCACTGAGCACGGGACCCCGCCAATAGCGATCTCGCGGTGCGGGTATGGCACCGTCGAACTCGACCCGGAAGGCCACCGCATCGGACTGAGACAGCTGCCCGATCGAGCCGGGGGACATGGAATCCGACAGGCCGGTGCTGGCCGCGGCATCTTCTGGCAATGACCAGAGAGGGCCGGGCAATCGAGGAAAGACCAGAAACAACAGGGCGGCCAGTGGCAGACCCTGTATCAGCAGGGTCGCGACCAGCTTCAGCTGTTCTCGTGTCTGCGCCGGATTCTCCGGGTCTCGCAGAACTGCCAGTGCATGTGCCAGCGCGATCACGGCGGGCAATGTCACCAGGGCGGCCAGGATGGTCTGTGAGTAGAAGTACTGAGTCAGCAGCAGAAACGCAGCCAGGCACAATAATATGGTGGCATCACCAGGTTGGCGGACTTCGGCAAACTTTGCGGCGACCAGAAAAAACAGAAAGGCGACGCAGGGGTCGCGTCCGAGAAAATAGCCATAGTCGACCTTGATCAGCACGGCACAGACTACGGCCAGCAGGGTCACGCTAAGCGGAGAGAGCAAGGTACCCAGCAGCTTTCTGTCGGGGTTCTTCAACAGCGCCAGACGCAGGCCGATCAGAATGGCACCGCTCAGGCTCACCCACAGTGGCAGGTGCAGCAGATGAGGCAATTGAACCAGCAGCAACAGTATGGCGAGCGCATACAGGGTGCGCGCATCCATGGGATTCGGGGTAACCCTGCCTCTTGACTGGCCGAGATCGGGCAGGAATTTTCGCCAGCGCGCACCATTACTTGATGAGCCCGATGAGCCCGATGAGCCCGATGAGCCCGATGAGCCCGATGAGCCCGATGAGCCCGATGAGCCCGATGAGCCCGATGGTCCGGATGCGGTGGATGCCAACGAGTGCAGACGTGTCTTCAGCTTCATGTCGGTTGCACGGGGGCGCTGTTGTAGGTGGCGAGTGCCTGCAGGGCAAGGGTGCGTTGTTCCGTGCCGTGAGCCGCCGACAGATGCTGGTTGGCGAGTTGCAGTGTGTAGGCGGTCTGCCTGCTCTCCGCCAGCAATACCCATGCGCACAGTCGCGACAGTTGCTGTTCGATGGCTGGCAAACCGGTACTGTGCAGGTTCAGTGCGGTGTTGCCGCCGCCTTCATCGTTATCGAAGGTGCGTACCAGCAGTCCTTGCCCGCGTGCCGCCGATTTCCAGGCGATACTGCCGATGCTGTCGCCGGGGCGATAACTGCGCAAGCCGGACACATCCCCCTGCAGGCCTGCCTTCGGGCTGGTATCCGCATCCTCCCCGGGGGCCAGCGGCAATGCCGGTGGATTCGCTTCCGGACTGGGATAGACCAGCCCCTGTGTGGCGACATGCAGATAGCTCCAGCAGGTCCACAGACCCAGCGGCCAGTCGCTCTGCAACGTCAATCTGCCCAGCGGGAGAATGCCGCGTTGCGTGGCAGGTACCGGTAGCACGACCGCGCAGTCCTGCTCAGGCTCCAGTCGTATGTGCGATACACGCGCCTCAGCTGTCGACAATCGCAGTCCATGACGCGCCTGGGAGCGGTGATTCGTCAACACGATGCGAAAGGGCAGCGATTCATTGGCAAAACACTGTCCGCCATCGATCTTCATGATCTGCAGGCCCGCCAGGTTGCGGTAGGTGTGCAGCAGTGTGGCGGCGAAGAGCCCGGTCAGCAGGAAGCACAAGGCATAACCGAGCGACAAGGCGTAATTGACCGATGCCACCAGCATCAGCAACAGAGCCAGCAGAAAGGCCCAGCCACGGCCGGTGGGCACGATATAGACCCGCTGATGGCTGACCAGGTGCGGCAGACCGTCTTCTGCTCTGACGCGGAACAGACGCTGCCGAATCCGTTGATTGAATGGAAGGATCATGTGCCGCTTCGTTCAGGGCATGCTGACCTGCTGCAGCAATTCCCGGGCATAGGCATGGCCACTGCGCACATGACCGGTCATTCGGTGGCCGGCCAGTGCCGGAAACACATGACGGACATCATCGGGCAGCACGTGATCACGCTGTTGAATGAAGGCGAAGGCGCGACACAATCTCACCAGGCTCAGTCCTGCGCGCGGGCTCAAGCCGGTGCCTGCTGCGCGACTGGCCTGCAGCAGGGCCTGAATGTAGTCCAGAACCGGGGGACTCAGGTGCACCTTGTCGCATTGTCGGCGCCAGCGATGAATCTGTCTCTGGTCGAGCAAGGCCTGCAGATCCGCCACATCGGCGCGCATATCTCCCTGTTCGAGCAATCGGCGTTCAGTGGCCGGGTCCGGATATCCGATCTCGAGACCGACCAGAAAGCGATCCAGCTGCGATTCGGGCAGAGGGAAGGCACCGAGTTGGTCGCCGGGATTCTGGGTGGCAATGACGAAGAAGTCATCGTTCAATGCATGGCTGACACCATCCACGGTCACCTGTCGCTCTTCCATGGCTTCAAGCAAGGCGCTTTGCGCCTTCGGCGGGGCACGATTGATCTCGTCGGCCAGCAGGATGGAGGTGAATACCGGGCCCGGTTTGAACTCGAACTGCTGGGTATGCGCGTTGAATATGGACACGCCGACGATATCGGCGGGCAACAGATCGCTGGTGAACTGTACCCGAGTCCAGTCGAGACCCAGCGTGGCTCCCAGGGCATGAGCCAGGGTGGTCTTGCCGACGCCGGGAACATCCTCGATCAACAGGTGCCCACGTGCCAGCAGGCAAGCCAGCGCCAGGGTAGTCTGTTCCTGCTTGCCCATCAGGATGCGTTCCAGCTGTGCAAGGACATCACCCAGTTCAGCCGCCGGCATCCGTTCCAGTGAAGCGACAGCCGGATTGGAAGGTTCGTGGGAGCTTGTCTTGGCGGCTTGATTCATGGGGCTCGAAGGTAGTGGGTAAAGTGTTGCTATCGGCCGCAGCGCGACAAGCCTGCGGGCAAGAGGTGGATCAATTGCCTGGCCTGTCGTCTCTGGCGGATCGATCTGTGCTGGAAAGCACACTAATTGATGACATTGGACCTGTAATGCGTGATTGTCATTGGTAAATCCTGTGGCTTCTCCCGCCGTTAACGGCGGGAACCCGCGCATGTTCGACCTCCGGAGGGCCCATGTGCGGGAATGTGCGAGGCAATTGTTATACTGGTGTCGCCAACCGGCTTTGATTGTTGTTTACGTGTATTCAGTGTGAAAAATTTCTTGAAATCAGCTGCACACCAGCACAAGGACTCGCAGGTCCGACTCGGCTTCGTCAACGACGTGGATGCCAGTACACCCGGGTCGCAGGAAACACTTGCAGAGCTAGCCCGCAACGATGTCGACCTTGCCGTTCGCATCGCCGCGATCGGCAAGCTTGATGAGTTGAATATCCTGCGTGAATTGCTGGATGCCAACGGCGATGATGGTGGTGCCATTTCAATAGCAGCAGAGTCGCGACTGGTCGATAAGTTCAGTTCAGGCGATGTCAGCGATGTGGCCATACGTGCCTTGCTGGGCAGTCATGCCTCTCGACTCGCCTTGCCCATAGCGGCGCACAGCTCGAGTGCGGAACAGCGCGAACTGGCACTGCAGGCCATCGATGACGAAACCACCCTGGTGGCGGTGGTGCAACAGTCCCGTTTGCATGATGCGCGTCTGGCCGCAGCGATGCGTCTGTCCCGGCACGATTCCATGCGAGCGGCACTGGCAGCGGTTCGCTCACGCGACAAGGTGGTTGCCAAGCAGCTGCAGCAGAAGCTGGATACCGCTGCGGCAGAAGAGGCAGCGCTGATTGCCCGTCGACACGCCGTCACCAGCACACTAAAGCAGGTGCTCAGCCTGAACGAGGGCGTCTGGACACCGCAGGACGGTGGAAAGCTGCAGGCTGTGCGTGAGCGCTGGGCAAGTCTGGATGCGCAGGACAGAGCCTCTCATGAAGCAGAATTTGCCGAAGCCCTGACCGTGGCCGAGCAACGCCTGGCTGACTACACGGCGGCGCAGCAGAAGACCGATGAGCACAGCGCTGTGGCCGCCGCGGCCGGTCACGACCATGACCTCGCGGCCAGCGATGCCGATCAGGCGAGCGTGCAATGTACTGCCGCGAGCAATACGGCCAGCGATTCTGCAGCACCGGACGGCGACTCCCAGGGCGCGGTAACGCCACCTGTGACGCCGGAGGTGCCACGCATCGAGGATCCGGCATTGAGTCGGGTACAGGCGATGCTGGCCGGGGCGTCACTGGCAGAGCTGCCCGGTGTTCTCGACACCACACAGGAAGCGGTGGCGCAGGATGAGGCATTGTCCGGTTCAGAGCATGTGAAAAGTGTTCTGGCCCATGGCCAGTCGATTGCCGTCCTGTTCGATCCGCCCTATGACATCAACAAGGCACGTCCCGGTGCTCTGCAGACTCGCATCAAGCGGGTAAGCTCACTGCTGGACATTGCCAGCCTGCTGCCGGGTATCGATCTGTCCGAACAGGTCTATGTCAAGGAATTGCAGGCACATCTCGATCAACTGAACGATCGCATCACCAAGGCGCGTCAGGAGTCGAGCGATCGCATCAAGGCCACGCATCGCCAGTTCGCTGCGCTGTCTGCCATCATCAAGGAAGGCAAGTGGGGTCCGGCCAACAGCATGTTGCGTCGCCTGCAGAAGAAGCTGGGTGTCATGGAGCCCGAGGAGCGCTCCAGTCTGGATGACAAGCTGGTTCGAGCCGAACAGCAGTTGGCAGAGATGGCCGACTGGCAGGACTTCGCTGCCCGTCCCAAGCTGGAGGCCTTGTGCGAATCCATGGAGGCCTTGCCGGCGAAGGAGCTGTCGCCCGAAGCGCTGGCCAAGGAGGTGCGCGAATTGCAGAGTGCCTGGAAGGCGATGGGTGTCAGTCGTGCATCGAACGATCTCTGGACGCGTTTCAAGACAGCCGGTGATATCGCCTACCAGCCGTGCAAGGCCTGGTTCGAAACCAAACAGCAGCAGCGGCAGGAGAAACTCGATGCCAAGGCCGGCTTGTGCGAGCAGCTGGAAGCGTCGCAGAGTCTGCTGACGCCGGAAGAGGGAGCTGATCCGGACTGGAAAGCCATCGTTCGCCAGGTCAACAATGCCAAGCGAGAGTGGTCTCGCAACCGGGTGCCGGATCGCAAGCCGGACAAGGCGCTGGAAGCGAGATTCTCGGCGGCACTGAAGCCGTTCGAGACAGCCTTGACCGAACAGTACGACAACAACGCCAAGGCCAAGCAGGAACTGGTGGAGAAGGCTGCCGCGCTGGCCGAGAGCGAAATCACTCAGCACACGGCCAATCAGGCAAAGAGCCTGCTCAGTGCCTGGAAGCTTGTGGGCATCATGCGCCGCAAGGAAGACCAGGCCTTGTGGGAAGTGTTCAATGGCCACCTGGGCACGATCTTCAAGCATCAGCATCAGGTGGAGCGTCAGAAGCAGCGCGCCGGTCTGGAGCATGTCTTTCGCGCCAAGGACATCATCAAGCGGCTCAAGCAGCTGTCCCGAGGGGACTCACTGGATGAATCCGAGGTGCAGGCGCTGAGCATGGAGTTTCAGGCGCTGGCGGAATTCCCCGAACGCGACCGCAAATTCCTGTTGCGTGACTATCGCCAGGCGCTGGATGCCTGTTCGCGGGTGCAGGACAATGCCGCCAAACGGCGTAGCCAGGCCGAGCAGGAAGAGCGCTTGCGACTGCTGGGCCTGTGTGAGCAGCTTGAACTGGCTGTCGAGCAACCGGATGTGGCCAGTGACACGCTGGTCGATGATGTCACGCATGCCTGGGATGCCACCGATGTGAAGGTGCAGACCGACGTCGCCAAGGTGCTGGAGAAGCGTCGCGATGCGGCCTTGAAGCATCTGAGCAAGGGCACGAAGCCTGACTACCAGGCCAATGAGGAGAAACGACGCGACCTGCTGATCAAGATGGAGGTGGCCGCGGGTGTCGATACGCCGGCCGAAGACAAGGCCAGGCGCATGCAGTATCAGCTGGAGCACCTGCAGGAAGGTATGACTTCGGCGGGTCTGGACGATAGCCGTCAGGTACTGAAGAAGCTGGAGAAGAAGTGGTTGGCCGTGGGCCCTGCCAGTCAGAGTGTTCAGGGTTCATTGCAATCGCGGTACCTGAAGGCATACCGACGATAGTGGCTCACCGGTACGCCCGGCAGGCCACGGCGCGTACCGGTGACCGTCATGAATGAGCCCGTCACGCTCAAGGCGCTGGAGCGCGCCATGCACAACGACGAGCTGGTGTTGTTCTACCAGCCGAAGGTGTGCCTGCTCAGTGGGGATGTCATCGGTGCCGAGGCCCTGGTCAGATGGGCGCACGGCGAAGCTTCGGTTCTGTCACCTGACGAATTTCTGCCGATGGTCGAAAGCAATGGCTTGCTTCACGACCTGACCTTGCAACTGCTCGATCAATTGGTGGATGCCATTGTGGGCCTGCGAGACTGCACCCCCGTCAAGGCCGAAACGCCCATCGACTCACTGCCACCGGTGAACCTGGAAGCGCATTCGGGTCTGTCCCTGTCCATCAATGTGGCGCCCAACGATCTGGCATCGCGTTCGATCAGCAACCATATTGCGGCGCTACTGCAGGCCGGCACGATCCAGGCTGCCGAGCTGCAGATCGAGATTACCGAAAGCGCCGTGATGAGCAATGTCGACCGGGTCTACGACGATCTGGTCCGGATCAAGGACATGGGCGTCAAGATCCTCATGGATGACTTCGGCACCGGCTATTCCTCTCTCGATCGCCTGAGCCAATTGCCGTTCGATGCGCTGAAGCTCGATCAGGGCATGGTCAAGCGCATGGGCACCTCCCTGCAGAATCTGGACGTCGTGCGTTCCGCCATCTCGATGGCAAGGGAGCTGGGCATGACATCGGTTGCCGAAGGCATCGAATCCGAATCGGTCTACAACTTCCTGATCGCTCACGGTTGCGAGGAAGGGCAGGGGTATTTTCTGGGACGCCCCATGTCCCTGACCGATTTCAGGACCTTCGTGACCAGCGCCCACGACTTCGAGGGTTCGCAGATCGGGCGCGTGCACCAGGCCTGTCTGAATCTGCTGCGTTTTCGCAAGACACTGGTGGATGCCGCCTTTTGCAGCCGAGTGGGTGAGGGGGTAGCCTTGCAATCGGTGGCTGAACCCGGTCTGCAGTCCGAAGTGGCCAGAACACGACTCGGCGTATGGTACTTCGGGATCGGGCAACGCCTGAACGCTCATCCGGTGTTCAACGAGATAGAGGCGCCACTGCGCCAGGTGCATGCCAGCGGACTGAAGTTTCTGGAAGAACTCGAACGGAATCAAACGGTCGCCGTGCTTGATCAGCAGTTGGCCGAGATCGATCAGCAGGTCAATCGGCTGATTGTTCTGCTGCACACGCTGGAACGCGCCATTCTGGCGAGCAAGCCGGGTCGTTCGCCAGGTCGTTAGCCGGGTCGCAAGCCAGATCGTAAGCCAGATCGTAAGCCAGATCGTTAGCAAGATCGTTAGCAAGATCGTTAGCAAGATCGTTAGCAAGATCGTTAGCCAGGGCCACGGCCGCGGTAACCATGGCAGACTCGATACCGCATACCTGCGCAGTGTGGCTCCGTCGTCAGAACACGCTGGGTGTGAGCAAACATTGACATCAACCGCCGCTAGATGAAGAATTCGGTGGTGCCGAGACAGAGGAGAGACGAGAACTCGTCTGCCGGCAATTCGAACATACGTCCGCTTCTGTTTCAACGAAGGCACAAGGCATGAAAAGAATTACCGCAATCATCAAACCATTCAAGCTGGACGCAGTCCGCGAAGAGCTGGCCGCAGCTGGTGTCGCTGGTATCACTGTTACCGAGGTGAAGGGCTTCGGGCGACAGAAAGGCCATACGGAACTCTATCGGGGGGCCGAATACGTCATCGATTTCATCCCGAAGATGAAAATAGAGGTGGTCGTCAGCGAGAGTATCCTGGACGCCTGTATCGACGGCATCATCAGGGCGGCCAACACGGGCAAGATCGGTGATGGCAAGATCTTCGTCGATTCGGTTGACCGGGTGATACGCATCCGTACCGGTGAAGAGGGCGAACAGGCGCTCTGAGTCAAGCCGCTGCGGTAACGCATTGACGCCATGAGCAGGGTACTGGCAGGCCTGTCTTGTTGAATTCGAAGAGCCTGCTCGATGAATTCATATGGATGGGATCTTCGACGGCCATCAGCATCTGCCTGATGGCCGTCGCTACCACTTGACGAGAAGCTCTAGCGTTCCCAGGGTGGGTTGGGTGTGAACTTCGCCACCATGAAGTCCGTGAAGACGCGCACCTTGTTACTCAGGTGTCGACGGTGTGGATAGACCAGCTGGATGGTGGAGCTGTCGACCGTATGATCCTGCAGCAACGGGGTGATGACCCCTTTTTCCAGAGACGGCTGAACCACATAGGAGGCCAGTCGTGCAATGCCGATGCCGGCCTTGACGGCTTCGTGCAGGGCCGAAGCACTGTTCGTGTGGAAGTTGCCCTTGACGCGCTGGACGCGCACACCGTCGGGTGTGGAAAACTCCCAATCGTTGAAATGGTGGATGGCCGAGTGCGTCAGGCAGTTGTGATTCAGCAGGTCTTCGGGGGTCTGCGGTGTGCCATGCTTTGCCAGGTATTCCGGCGAGGCGCAGATCACGCGTTTGTTGACCGTCAGGCGTCGCGCAACCAGTGATTCATCGGTCAGGCCGTCGCTGAGTACCAATGCCACGTCGACACCTTCGCCTACCAGATCGACTTCTCGTTCGGTCAGTTCCAGTTCGACGCGCAAGTCAGGGAACTGCGCCATGAACTCAGGCATCAGCTTGATCATCTGCAGGCGCGCGAAGGCCGAGACGGTGGTGATGCGAAGCGTGCCGCTGACCTTGTCATGCAATGCCATGACGGCGTCTTCCGCCTGCTTGATCTCATCCAGTATGGCACCGCAGCGATCGTTGAAGGCGTGGCCTTCTGCCGTCATGCTCAGCTTTCGAGTGGTGCGCTGGAACAGGCGTGCTCCCAGGCGATCCTCAAGCCGGGTTATCAGCTTGCTGACGGCGGAAGGGGTCAGGTCGAGCTCTCGTGCGGCTGCAGAAAAGCTGCCCATGTCGGCAGCTTTCGAGAACACCAACATCTCAGTGTATTTATCCATACTTGATTTGTGCTAAATATTCACAGTTGTCTGTCTTTTATCAAGAATAGCGGCTGAGCGTCAAGCCAATATTCCTTTTTATGTGCCTAGCATACCGGACACAGGCACAAGACATGAGAGAAGAACGACCAAACGCAGCCTTCAACGCCGATTTTCTGCGTTTTTTCAGCCGCTGATCGCGTACGGGGGGTAACAGGGGTATCGGCAGACAGAGTCCTGGCGTTACTCTGTGTCATTGCCCTCACAGAATCGATGTCGTGTTTCGCCTCTTTGAATCCCTGGTCGACCCCATGCAGGCCCGTGAGGCCTCACGCCCGCCCGTGGGAACTCTGGCCTTCTTTCGCTTCTTCCTGCATCCGGTGCGCCGGGTGCTGTTCGCCACACTTGTACTTTCCGGGGTCGCGGCGCTCAGTGAGTTGTATGTGTACATCTATCTGGGGCGCATTCTCGACTGGATGGGCACGACAGAGCCTTCCCGCTTTCTCGAGACGCATTCCACGGCGCTGTTGTGGATGGGTTTCGTGGCCTTGCTGGTGCGTCCGTTGACGCAGTTGAGCAGTCGGGCGATCATCAATCTTGCGCTGGCGCCGGGCATCACCAATGCCACTCGCTGGCAGAATCACCGCTATGTGCTGAAGCAGAGCATGACGTTCTTCCAGAACGATTTCTCGGGCCGCATTGCCCAGAAAGTCATGCAGACGGGTCACTCGGTCCGCGAAACGGTGGTCAACATCGTCGATGGTGCCTGGACGCTCATCATCTATCTGGCAGGCACACTGATTCTGTTTGCCGACATCAATCACTATCTGCTGCTACCGATGCTGCTGTGGTCAGCCGCCTATATTGCGGTGGTCGTGTTCATGGTGCCGCCGGTACGCAGCAAGTCTGCGCGACTCTCCGAGGCCAACGCGGCCCTGATGGGAAGCGTGGTAGACAGTTACACCAACATTCAGTCGGTGAAACTGTTTGCTCATCATTCGCTGGAATCGGAATACGCGGGGGGATCGCCTGCGCGCTCACACTCGGGCATTTCGGGTGCTGATGCGCGCCATCCTGACGATGACAGTCACGCTCACCACACTCAACACCGTGCTGATCGGCACCATGGCCGCCGCATCGATCGCGCTGTGGATGAACGGGATGATCACGGTGGGTGAAATTGCCGTGGCCAATGGCCTGGTCATGCGGCTCAATCAGATGTCGGGCCGGGTGTTACGTACCATTACCTCACTGTTCGAGAATGTGGGAACGGTGCAGAACGGCATTCCCACCATCTCTCAGGCGCTGGCCGTGACCGATTCTGCCGAGGCGCAAGCCCTGAAGGTATCGCGCGGCCATATCGTGTTCGATCAGGTGAACTTCGCCTATGAAGCGGATGCTCGGCAGCAAGCCGTGGTCGAGGGGCTCGACTTCGAGATTCTGCCCGGCGAGAAGGTCGGTCTGGTCGGTCGCTCGGGAGCCGGCAAATCGACATTGGTGAATCTGCTGATGCGTTTCCATGATGTCGATAGCGGGCGGATCCTCATTGATGGGCAGGATATCCGCCTGGTGACGCAGGACAGTCTGCGCAAGGCGATTGCCGTCGTGACCCAGGATACCTCTCTGCTGCATCGTTCGATTCGCGACAACATACGTTACGGGCGTGCGGACGCCACGGACGAGCAGATCGTGCGCGCCGCACAGCAGGCCGAGGCCATGAGTTTCATTCCCGAGCTGAGTGATCCGCAGGGGCGTCAGGGCCTGGATGCCTTCGTGGGCGAACGGGGGGTGAAGCTCTCTGGCGGACAACGGCAGCGCATCGCCATTGCCCGGGTACTGCTCAAGGATGCACCGATCCTGGTGCTGGACGAAGCCACCTCGGCGCTCGATTCGGAGGTGGAGGCGGCCATCCAGGAAAAGCTGGTGGAGCTCATGGCAGGCAAGACCGTGCTGGCCGTGGCGCATCGACTGTCAACGATTGCCGCCCTGGACAGACTCATCGTGCTGGAGCACGGCCGCATCGTGGAGACCGGCAGCCACAGGGAGCTGATCGAGCGCAACGGCCTCTACGCCCGTCTCTGGAACCGCCAGTCCGGCGGCTTCCTCGGCGACCAGTAGATCCCTGGCAGACACCCACAAACATCTCGGCAAGCAGCAGAAACCAGCAGACACCCATAAACCGATTCAGCTGACCCTCATGTAGCGACTGTCAGGCGTCAACCAGCAGACACCCATGAAGGCAGAGCAGCTTGGATGCAAGCCAGCAGACACCCATAGACGAAAAGCAGCAGACACCCATATCCACCTCCCGCCCTGGCCCACGCGACCCCACCATGGCCCGCCTGCTTCACGCTCTTCACCGTTCGATCAGGCGATGCCATGGGTGTCTTGTAGGCACGCTGGTCATCGCCTGTTCACAACGATTGTGGTATACAAAGACGGACAGGAGGACGACGACCACGACGAACTGACCATGAACAGCAAAGTATTGCGCCTGAACAAGGCCGGTACGCCCATTGCCTGGCTCAGCTGGCAGGAGACTGCCACCTTGCTCGTCAAGGAGCAGGTCATATGGAGTATCGGTGCAACGATCCATACAGTCCGAGGGGGATATGACAAGTTCGGAATCCGCTCGAGTCTCGATTTGCCAAGCATCATCGCCTGTGATGGCAAGGTGGATAACCACCAGTTCACACCGGCCTTGAGCAACGAGCTGCTGTTTGCCCGTGATCAGATGATGTGCATGTACTGCGGTGTCGATTTCCCGGCCAGAGAATTGTCCAGAGACCATGTCATACCCACCTCGAAAGGCGGCAAGGATCGTTGGACCAACTGTGTGACGGCATGTCGACGATGCAATAACCGCAAGGGCGACCTGACGCCCGAACAGGCCAATATGCAGCTGCTGGCGGTGCCCTTTGCCCCCAACCGCTACGAGTACTTCTACCTGTCCAACAGAGATGTACTGGCAGACCAGATGGCCTTTCTCAAGGCCAGGTTTTCAGTCAATGCCAGCGCCTTTGCCGGTGACGACGATGCAGGGAATCCTCGGAAAACAGCGAGATGCCGGAACTGAACGCCCCCACCGAGCGTCTTCAGCGCGGAAGTTGCAGGTTCAGCAGTACCCGGATGGCGTAATCATCCAGTGGCGCCGAACGCTCGGCCATACCGGCGATCTGCACCACGTAGTTGCCCGACACACCGATGGTGGTACGAAATGGCTTGCCGCCATCAAGCGCTGTGCGAAAGACATGCATGCTCATCTGTGATTGCATGGCACCGGCCCCGGTATTGATGCGCAGGGGCTCCTCCTCGATATAGGTATCCGGCAACTGGCTGTTCTCGTGCAGGGTGCGGGCGAATAGCCGCGCCGTATTGGCCGATTCTGCCTGCAGCAGAGTGACCTCCATGGGACTGGCATCGGGGCGCGCCCTATCGTAGAGCTGCATGGCCACCATGCCTTCGATCAGTCGTGTGAAGCCGTCAACCGCTGCCTGTCGGCGTGAGGGGTCTGCCCGCAGATTCACCCCCTTCAGAGGCGATGTCTCGACACCGATCCACTGACCCCTGACCCAGGGGTGATCGACATCAAGGCTGGCTCGTATCAGGCGACTGTTGCGGCGTTGACGCAGCAGATCGGGGTAGGACTCGGGAGCCAGAATCTGTATCGGATCGTAGGGTGGCTTGCTCAGCAGGGCGTCGATCAGTTGATCCCCGCCCTCGCGGGCAGCCAGCTTCGTGATGAACCGCTCGCCCTCCACGTAGGAGTACTCGAGCACATTGCGGCTGATGGCCTCGACCGGCTGAGTCAGTTGGTTGGGTTGTTCAGTCCGGCTGAACATGAAGTCATCCAGTGCATCGAGCCCTTGCAGGCAGTCGCTGTATGAACAGATCTTGCGGGTAACCCATTGCGCGTGGCCCTCGAAGGTGGCCGATTGTGCAAAGGAGGCCCGGAAATTGAGCGCCCGGTTTTCATGAATGCGATAGCGCTGGTCATCGGCGGCATGTACCAGTTCGTGTATCAGCAGCGTCAACAGGGCCGCGCGGCGAAGGTCCGGGTCCGCGGGCAGGGATCTCTCATAGCTGGCAAGCATGCTGCGACTCACCATGACAGCCTGCAATCGAGCAGTGAACAGCGCCGCGTAGGTGCCCGATTGCGTGTCCATGACCCGGCTGAGAAAGTGATCGGCGAAGGAAGAGGTGCCGAACTGCTCATTCACCAGGCGCCGTGTTTCGCGATTGACCTCGGCATTGATGGGCGCATCGGCCACCAGTAGTAGCTGCACATTGCGCAGGTCGGCATCCAGTTCACGCTCGACCAGTGAACGCGCCTTCAGGTACAGGGGATGAATGATGTCTGTCCAGGGCAGCAGGGGTGCCGCGGGGCCGGGTCTGGCAGTTTCGCGCAGAGTCTGTCCGGTGCTGAACGGTGTCGCCCGAGCGTTGCTGGCAACAGATGCGTCAGCTCGACTGTCAGGGCGACCAGCGGTCTGGCAGCTGCTCAGCAGCAGGGCCGCGCACAGGCACCATACCGGCCGAGCTGCCAGTTGATGCAGCACGGACAGTGCATGCGCCGGCGTTGTGAGCGAGGTCAGATCCGGCGAAATAAAGGGCAGGCGCAAAGGCAGCAACGACATGTTGAAGGTCTTTTTTCTTTGCAGTGTATCGCTACCGTACCTTAACTTCTGAACCGATGTCACAGATCGGAAGTATCGTGCCTTGGTCTTTTGATCAGTTGAACATTGATGAGGCGCTTGGTCGGCGATCGAGCCTGCCCGCGGCTACCGTGACCGCGAAAGCTCAGTCACCGCTGTAGGCGCGGATGTAGTCGATCGTGAAACGGGCCGGAAAGCGGGTGCTGCCGTTCGGACTGCCAGCCCAGGCGCCACCGATGGCCAGATTCACCAACAGATACATGTCCTCGGATGACACGTTGTTGTTGGCGTAGGCGTTACGCGCTTCGCCATCGACATACCAGGTGATGCGCCCGGGTTCCCAGCGCATGCCATAGGTGTGAAAACCGCCGGAAAAATCATCACCCCAGACCTCATAGCTGGGTGTGGAGCTCAGGTTCCCACGGGCGTAATGATGGTAGGTCTGGTAGACCACTTGCGGTCGATCACCCAGCATCTCGACAACATCGATCTCCGGACGAATCCCGTTTTCATGATTGTGCAGCAACCAGAAGGCGGGCCACAGACCCTTGCCCTCGGGCAGGCGGGCGCGCATTTCCACGTAACCGTAGCGCATCTTGAACTTGCCATAGGTCGTCATGGTGCCGGACAGGTAGCTCTTGTTGTTGGCCTTGCCCTTCAGGTTCGAAGGGGTACGGACGGCACTGATGGTGAGATT
Organism: uncultured Granulosicoccus sp.; assembly: GCA_947492525.1. Taxonomy (GTDB): domain Bacteria; phylum Pseudomonadota; class Gammaproteobacteria; order Granulosicoccales; family Granulosicoccaceae; genus Granulosicoccus. Next base: position 28,822 of record CANLNQ010000001.1, on the reverse strand, counting down.
CTCGCCGTCGAAGCTGAAGGGTGAGTAGCCGAAATCGGCATCGCCCAGAGCGTCGACATAGTATTGCTGCTCGTTGTTGATGGTCCACCGCGGTCCCCAGCGATAACGGCTGTTCCATTTGCTGCTGTCCAGCCGATTCGAACGAAACTCGTCACTGAAGACCAGTCGGTAGCCGGCTGGCACCCCCGAGCTCGGGCTGTCATCGGCAGGTACTGCAGCGGCTGTCACCACGGCGGTCTCATCCGGTGTTCTGGCGCGTACTTCCTGTGATTTCAGTGAGAAACGTTGCCCGTTGAAGGCCACGACCTGCCATCGATACTGACGGCCCGGGCTCAGCGATGAGTCGGTGTGGTCGGTACGACCCCGAATGGTCTTGTAGTAGTTGCCATTGCGGTAGAGGTTGTATCCGGAGACGCCGCCTTCAGGTGCATTCCACAGTATCTTGATGCTGTTCGCGTCCTGGACTTCTGCCCGCAACCCTGTCGGTGCCGCCGGAGTGCCATTGCTGGCAGTCTGTGTGCTCACCGGTGGTGCAGCAGCGGTCTGCGGTGCAGCGCCGGAGCTGGTGCTGCTCGTCGTCGCGGCAGAGCTCGACGACATGGTGGAGTAATTTCTGGCCTTGTCGAAGGCCACGACGGCGTACTCGTAGCGGGTGCCTGAAGAGAGCCTGGTGTCGATGAAATTGGTCGCATTGAAGACCGTGTTGTAGTAACTGCCGTTGCGGTAGATGTTGTAGCCGTCCACACCGACATTGTCAGACGGTGTATTCCAGCTGAGTCTGATGGCTGTGGATGAGATGGCACCGGCCTGTACGTTGGAAACCGTTGCGGGGCGTTGCTTGTCAGCGTGGGCAGAGAAACTGAGTGCTCCGACTAGAAGCAGAGCCAGGGTCGATATGCGCATGAGAGTTCTTGACGATGTTGGATGAACCGCGGGGGCTATGGACAGAAAGCAGGATTTGCTGAATGGGGTCTTGCCGTTGCCTCTCGTCGGTCGAGTTGAACCAGATATGCTTCCCGGCTGTCCTTGTCGGTGGTCGCGGTTCGCGAAAGCGGGGTCAGACTAGCGGAGCGAACCTGAATTGAAACTTAAAAAATTTTTGTAAAAGGTGCCTGGAGTCTGATCGGACCAGATTGTCTTGGCCGAGGTGACTGATCGGTCCGCCGCACCTTGCCACTCTGAAAGGCCTGTCTGATGGGGCTTGCAGTACTGCGAATCACCGGCTGTGCGGCTCGTCGATCCGCACGTATTACAGCGCCGAAAGGGCACCGGCGAGGGGGTTACTTGGAAGGCGCTGATTGGCGGCAGGGACCGGTCTTGGCAATCAATGGTGTTTAACGTGTCCTTGTGATGACACTACGAAGGATTGATGCAAGCTGTGGTATCACTTGGCGGTCGAGTGATCGCGGTGCGCAACTGTCGATGCGCTCGCTGCCGGGCTACAGACCGTAACCGATCAGCCGCAGGAAGGGATTGATCGAGATGTAGAGTATGAACAGGCAGAACAGGACGATACCGGCAACCTTCAACGGCTGCTCGGTGAGTCGTTGCATCAGGGTGGGTGCGTTGCCGCTGAGCTTTTCGCGCTCATGGTGCTGACGCTGCAAGTCACGGCGTTCGCGCTGATAGGAATCGATCAATTCCCGCGCTCGAGGCAGTTGTGTGTCGTCATTGACCCACAGTCCGGGCATGGCAATGCCCCAGTTACCGGCAGTGGTTTCATACCAGTCGATGGCGTGCTCGGTGAGCAGTGCGCGCACCTCGTCGGCTTCTTCCTCGGGGACATTTCGCAGGCGGAATACAAGAGCGGACATGGATAACAGGATCGGCTGAGTCTGAGAGAGCCGCGTGGTGTCGCGGCCTGTAGGGTTCAGAGTATATGCTCTGAGTCCAGTAAATCGGCGTAAGCGAGCAGCAGTGTCTCCACGGTGTCGCTGCGCCCCCTCTTGCGCGCACCGTTGCAAAATATGGTCAGTTTCTGTCTGAACATGGCCTGCGTCTGTTGCCTCTGCGATTCTGTCAACGCATGCTCTCGCAGCAATGCCGCCAGGGCCTGCAGGCGATACTGGTCCATGGCCGGGTAGCGTTGCGACAGCTGATCGGCGTGGCCACCGGTCTTTTCCAGCAAGGCCTCGTCAACATACAACACGGGTTCTCGCGCACAGATGCGTAGCCACAGGTCGTAGTCTTCACAGGCAGGCAACGATTCGTCGAACAGGCCGACATCGTCAAACAGACTGCGATGAATCAGCACCGCCGAGGGCGAGATGCAGCACAGGGGCAGGCAGTGTTCGAAGATGTCGCCGCCCTGCTTGCGATGCTTGTGACGAGGATTGACGCGCTTGCCGTTGCGCAACCAGTGTTCATCGCAATGGCAGAGGCGCAAGCGGGGCGCTGCCTGCAGGGCATCCAGCTGGCGTGACAGTTTTGCCGGATACCAGCGATCATCTGAATCGAGCAGGGCGATCCAGTCGCCCGTGGCCTTTTCGATGGCCCGATTACGGGCATGTGAAACGCCGTGGTTGTCCTGCCGGATCAAACGGACCGAGGGGTAGCGTTGCGCCACCTTGTCGGCGGTGCCATCGGTGGAGCCGTCATCAACAACGAACAGCTCATGCACCGGATGAGTCTGGTCCAGTACTGATTCAATGGCGGTGGGCAGGCTTGTCCACCGGTTGTGGGTCGGGATGATGACCGAGACGCTTCGCGAGAAGGGGGCGTTCGGAGAGGGCTGCATGGAAGTGGGGGAGTCGGGATAGAGTCTCTAGTTTACGGCAGTGTGCGGTCTTGGGTGCCCGTGTCGAAGGTGCCGAGGTGGCGACTGAGCGTTGCCGTCATGCCGGCGCTGGCTCAGCGCTGCACTTCGTCAGCCAGAACGCCGATCAGTTCACCTGCCCTTACCGGGCCACCGTGGTGCAGCGCCAGCAGAACGCCGTTGCGCGGCACGGGGACACGGTGTGGCTCGATGGCCGACTGGTCGAGGTTCACCAGGCTGGCCAGCGTGTCTCCCTGCCAGACATCTCCGCCCGGCTGAGCGAACGGCTCGAGCAGTCCCGATACCGGTGCATGCACGAAAAACGAGCTGTCACGCACCTCCAGCATGCGCGAGGCCCGCAGCTGGACATCCTCGTTCAGGACACCCATGTAGCGCAGCACATTGTGGCAACCGACTCTGGCTACTTCCAGCGCCTGCCGGGTGCAGCCGCCACCGCCGCCGAGTTCACTCTGCACATAGGCCTTGCCAGCCGATTCCACCGTGGCCTGCAGGCAGCCCGGACCGGCACTGGGGGGCAGCCGAACGCTGTTGGGTGCACCAAAGGCAATCATGGCGGCCTCACTGAGCGCATCACTGCTGCAGTTTCGGACACCCACAGACCGCACGGCCGCCGAATCGGCGAACTGCAGTCCCCGTCCACCCGATCTGAGATCCAGCACCAGGTCAGCTGGCTGTATGAGTCGTTCGAAGACCTCTCTGGCCAGCCGCTCTCCTACCGTGCCGTGAAGCCTGCCCGGAAAACAGAGGTCCAGATTCTCGCCGGAGATGGGCAGTGCGCGCGTGCCCGACGCAATGCCTGGGCTGTTGAGTGCCGGCACGATCAGCAGACACCCATGTACCGCTTCGGCCTTGAGCTCCTGTGCCAGGCGGTGCAATGTCAGTGCACCCTCGTACTCATCGCCGTGCACGCCACCAATGAGTGTGACGGTTGGACCCGGCTGTGACCCGCGGATCGAACAGACGGGGAGGCGCAGGTGTGCCGGACCCTGGTGATCGGAGTAGGGCAGTACCAGATGACCGTGCTGCTTTCCGGGTTGCGCCGGGTCGATCGACATATGGGTGTCCAATACTCCCAGCAGTGCGGGGCCGGCGGAGATGTGGGTGTCTGAAAGGTCCAGATCGAGCTCGGTAGTGGGGTGGCGGGTGCTTGTTTGATTCATGGGGCGAGAAGTTGGTTTACTCTATGGAACAAATCGCAAGTAACCGGCGAGATCAGTGAATGATGCAAAAGCTGTGCTATCAGGCCTTCTCGACCACTGAGTTCCTCGTATGAACAGTCAGCAACTACTGATCAGCGGCATCTTGCTGCTAACACTTCTTGCCTTCGTCTGGGGACGCTGGCGCTACGACCTGGTCGCGATGTTTGCGCTGATGGCCTCCGTGCTGGCCGGCATCGTTTCACCTGATGAGGCCTTTCAGGGGTTCGGCCATCCGGCCGTGGTGACCGTCGCGGCGGTGCTGATCATCAGCAGTGCGCTACGCAATGCGGGGGTGGTTGATGAGGTGGCCAGCAGAATAAGTCATCTGACCGAGACGCCGGTGATGCACATCGCGGCCCTGACGGGGGTCGTGACAGTTGCCTCCGCCTTCATGAACAACGTGGGTGCGCTGGCGCTGATGTTGCCCATTGCCATGTCTACCGCGCAGGAACGCAAGCGCTCACCCGCGCTGATACTGATGCCTCTGGCCTTCGGCAGTCTTCTGGGGGGCATGATGACGCTGATCGGTACACCGCCGAATATCATCGTGGCCAGCATTCGTGCGCAGGAGGCGGGTGAGCCGTTCAGCATGTTCGACTTCGCACCCGTGGGCCTGCCGGTTGCCATCATCGGCTTCGCCTTCATTACCTTGCTGGGCTGGCGGCTCATTCCCCGTGCGCGCCTGGAGTTCAAGGAGGATGCCAGTGCGCTGGCCGCCGGGGTCTATCTGACCGAAGCGCTGGTACCTGCCAGTTCATCCTTGCTGGGCAAGACGCTGGGCGAGGTCGATGGCCTGGATGAGGACAGCGTGGAAGTCATCGGTGTGGCCGGCAAGCGGCGTTTTGCCCGCGCCGTGCGTGCAGGCTATCAGATCGCCGAAGAGGATATCCTGATTCTCAGGGCGCGATCCAATGATCTGAAAGCCTTTCTGGACAAGCACGGCCTGGAGCTTCGCAGTACCGCGACCCCCACCTTCATACAACCGGACCCGGACAACGAGATCATGGCCGAGGGCGTGGTGCGAAACGACTCTCCGCTGATCGGGCGTGGCGTGGAATTCATTCGCCGGCAGACCGGGCGAACGCTTGCACTGGTGGGGCTGGCCCGACAGGGGCGCCCCGTGACGCAGCGACTGCGTCAGCAGGTCTTTCGCGCCGGGGATGTACTGCTGCTGCATGGCGACAGCGAATCGGTTGATCAGCAGTTCGGCAATCTGGGCCTGTGGCCGTTGATGAGGCGGCCGATCAATCTGAACCGTACCCGCAAGATTACCCTGGCCAGCGGGATTTTCGGACTGGCCATCGGCCTGGGTATTGCCGGTGTCGTGACGCTGCCCATCGCTTTCATACTGGCCGTGGGTGCCTATGTGCTGACAGGCATACTGTCCACTCGTCAGATCTATGATGATATCGACTGGCCTGTCATCGTATTGCTCGCTGCCATGATTCCGGTGGGCAATGCGCTGACCACTTCCGGAACGACTCAGCTGGTTGCCGACAGTCTGGTCAAAGTCACTGAGGGCTTGTCGATTCCGTTGATACTGACCTTGTTGCTGGTGGTCACGATGCTGCTGTCGGATGTCATCAACAATGCAGCTACGGCACTCGTTATGGCCCCATTGGGAATCGCCATGGCCAACACGCTGGGCGTCAATGCCGACCCCTTTTTGATGGCCGTTGCAGTGGGTGCCTCCTGTGCCTTTCTGACGCCCATAGGGCATCAGTGCAATACGCTTGTGATGGGCCCCGGCGGATACAAGTTCAGTGACTACTGGCGTATGGGGCTGCCGCTGGAAATACTGATCACTCTCATCAGTGTGCCGGCCATCCTGTGGGCGTGGCCGCTGAACGGGTGAGCAATCCGCACAGTGCAGCTGACGATATTGCGCTCGGCAACAAGTGTTCGCTGAAGTTTCGAGCGGCTATCGAGCCGCGATGAACCAGAGAGGCGTTCCCCTGAGAATCTCCTGGGGAACGCCAATCATGCTTGTATTGATGGGTTGATGCGTCCGGCAGATGCTGGCACATCAAGGGCGTGGAATGGCCGTAACGTCTGCGTGATCAGATTGGAGAGCTGAACGCTTCGTCTTCGCGGCCTTCGACGATCGGTTTCAGATACACCTCGACTCGACGATTCATGCTGCGGCCCGAGCTGGTGCTGTTGGTGGCAACCGGCAGGGTTTCGCCGCGACCGGAGAATCGCATGCGTGAGCGATCCACGCCATTGGCGCTGAACAGGCGGCTGACGGATGTTGCGCGTTTTTCCGACAGAGACTGATTGTAGCTTTCAGTACCGGTGCTGTCGGTGTGTCCGATGACATGCACCGCGGTCTTGTCGTATTCACCGATGACATCAGCCATGGCTTCCAGGCTACTGCGGAACTTATCATTGACGCGGGCGCTGTTGACATCGAAGGAGGCTTCGCTACGAACTTCCAGTTTGAGTGTGTCGTCGTCTATTCGAGTCACTTCGATCTGCTTGTTGCGACGTTCGCTTTCCAGGCTCTGCTCAAGCTTGCGCTGTTGCTTGTCCATATAGTTGCCGACAGCTGCGCCTGTCAGAGCACCCACCACGGCACCAGCGTAACGGCCATTCTTGTCGTTGATCTGGTGACCCAGGACACCACCTGTCACGGCACCGATGGCAGCGCCGGCCTTGGCCCGGCGGTTCGGATCATCGGTCGCGCAGCCACTGATCAGCAGGATTGTTGCGGTTGCTGCAACAAGTGTCGCGTTGAATGGTTTCATGTGCGTTATCTCGTCTTGTTCTTCTGGTTATGGAGATCGTGACCTTCGAGTTGCAACAACCGGCAAGGCCGGCAGTGCAACTGGTCGGGAAGCGGCACGGAGGCTGCCGCAGACTCAATCGCGTCTGCGTGCATGACTGCCTGTGAAGATGTGCCGTTCCTGTGTCTACAAGCGTTATGTCGGCATGGCAGGTGTGAAGTCGAGGACTGCGCAGCGGCTCTTGTTTGAAAACTTGAGCTGATCTGCACTAAGCGATCACCGTTGGCACTTGCTATGATTCACGGTGTGACATGCGTTACGCTTGGCGATTGAAAAAGGCAGATTGATGGAACAGATTCAGTGGGATGATTTTGCGCGCGTGCAACTGTGCGCCGGCACCATCGTGGAAGTTGAGGAGTTTCCTCAGGCTCGACGACCGGCCTGGAAGTTGACCATCGATTTTGGTGATGAGATAGGTACACGACGTTCGAGTGCGCAGATCACCGATCTCTATGATCGAGAAGCTCTGCTTGGCAAACAGATCATGGCTGTCGTCAATTTTCCCGCGAAGCAGATCGGACCTTTCATGTCCGAGTGTCTGGTGACAGGTATGCCCAGAGAAGATGGCGCCATTGTTCTGGTCAGCCCCGACGAGAAGGTCCCCAACGGCAGCCGTCTGGCCTGATGGCCGGCATCACCGGCTCGCTCAATCGTTCTGACTGACGCTCAATTCGTCGCTCTTGCACACGAAACGATGATTGGATCGCGGTTGCAGATTGTCATCACCGCTACTGATCAACACCTGTTTGCCATGGCAAGTCTGCCCCGGCTCGCTGCTCGCAACCGTTGTCAGCACTTCCAGCGCCCCACCGTCGGTAACTGAGGCAATCAACGCGCTATCGACGGTGGCAGTCCCGGTAATGTGGCTGGCCAGATCGTCGATGGTGGCAAAGACTCGCCATTGGCTCTTGTCGTCGGAGATCATCTGTGTCCTGTCGGTGCCATCGGACAGAAAGTACTGCAGGGCCAAGGTGCCAGGCTCCTGATCCAGCAAGGTGCTGCTTGCCGCCTTGAGCGCCAGTACGGTGAACGGCTCTTCGGCGTTTCGGCCTTCATTGATGAGTTCCTTGAGCTGCACATCCACGATGGCACGCTGGGATGGCGAGAGGATGTCGATGCCATCATGGTCCGGCCACTTCAGACAATTGAAGCCCCACATGTTCTGATACTTCTCGCTCAGCTCATAGGCCTTGGCGGAGCAGAACAGAGAATCGTTGTCGGCGTTCCACATCACCTTGCGTTCGCCGGTGTACTCGTATTTGACGCTGACCTCGCACAGATGATTCTCGCCCGGCATGTCGACACGCAGATACCGGATATCGCCATTGAGCTTGCACTGGAATTCCAGCGCCTGGGCAGTTGCGGGAATCAGGCTGGCTACAAGCAGACAGAGCACGAGCAGTCTCTGCCAGAGATGGCTCGCCGAGCGTTCGTCCGAGTGGTTGCTTGTTGTCGTCATTACATCTGGGTTGTCGGTTCTGTACTCAAGCTCTTGCCATTACCGTGAACGTCAGTTGACGGATCTGGCAACGCACCTGCAGCCATCGAACATTGTATGTCCAGCGGCCAGAGAATGTGGATCTTCCGGGATTACCTGTCCCTAAGGACAGGCGTCAACATTATCTTGCAGGTCGATGACGATCACGGATTGCCACGTGCAGCATAACGTTCGAGGGTTGCGACGGCGTTCGGTTCCCTGTAATACATTGTCACGCTATCACCCGGATTTCCACTGGATGTAACTTATCCAGACAGGCAATGCTGTGCTGAACAGCAAGGGAGTACGCAGCCGTGGCTGCGGTGTGACAACGGCAGGCTCGGGCGAGCAAGGGCGAGCAAGGTCGAGCAAGGTCGGGCAAGGTCGGGCAAGGTCGGGCAAGGACGAGCAAGGTCGAGCAAGGTCGAGCAAGGTCGGGCAAGGTCGGGCAAGGTCGGGCAAGGTCGGGCAAGGTCGGGCAAGGTCGGGCAAGGTCGGGCAAGGTCGGGCAAGGACGAGCAAGGAGGAGCAAGGACAGGCTTGCGCAAGCGACGATCGGTCGCCAGCTTGCTGTCAAGCGGAGCACGACTTGATATCGGGCGTCATGCGCCTGCAGATGGACGATCTGCGCCAGTCATGACATTTTCCGGATCAGGCGAAAAAACCCAGATCGTGTTCGCTGAAGTTGCCCAGTGTCGGCAGAACGTCATGCAGCGCAGCATCGTCGAGCCCGATCCATCGCAATAGCGTCGCGGCATACTGAGTGGCGGATGTGGAAGGAAGGATTCGACCGTGGTGAATGGTGTCAGGCCCGTCGAGTGCAAGGCTGGGCAGCTGCCCGTAGATGGAGCCTCCCTTGATCGCGCCGCCCATGACCATCAGGTGATTGCCCCAGCCGTGGTCGGTACCATCGCCGTTCGACAGCAGTGATCTGCCAAAGTCGGATGCGGTGAATGTGGTGACGTCCGGGCCCATGCCCAGGGTGTCGATCTTGTTCTGAAAGAACGACAAGGCTTCGGTCAGTTCAGTGAACAGTTCAGGTAGCTCACGGCTCTGATTGTCGTGCACATCGAAGCCGCGCATGCTGACGTAATAGATCTGGCGTTTGAGCCCGAGTTGATCCTGAGCAGCAATCAATTGCGCAACCATGTTCAGTTTTTGCGCCAGTGAATTCTCCGGCGGCTGATCGCTGAACAGACCGGCATTGCCTTCCAGTACCCGGCCCAGTTCGGTCGTGATGCTCATGGCTCGCTTTTGCAAGTCGGCATAGGCCTTCGTGAAGACATGGCGCCTGGGAAGGTTCATCACACGCTCGAAGGCCTCGCGACGTGGCTGCTGCCAGCCGTTGCTGCCATCCATTCCCTGATACTGCAAGACGCCTGACTCGGTGAGCGAGAAAGGGCGTTGCCCGGCGCCCGATTGCCAGTAGTTGGAGCCTGCCAGAGAGATGGACGTCAGGTAGTCGCGATCCTGCAATCCGGACAGATATTCGGCAGTTCTGGCACCCCAGCCTTCCGTTGCTCGATCCCGCCCTTGCAGCTGCTGCCATTGAATGGATTGATCGCTGTGAGAGAACAGCTGGGCGGGGACATCGACTTCCTTGTTCAGGTACTGTTCTCTCGTTGTGGGTTCGACCAGTGTGCCCACATTGGCAATCATCGCCAGTTTCTCGTCATCGAACAGCGGTTGCAGTAGCCCGGCGGAAGGGTGCAGACCCAACGGTGAGTCACCCCCGCGCAAGTCCAGCAGCTCACTGCGAGGGATGGCCAACTGGCCGCGCGAGGCGGCGTAGGCCTGATGCTCGTAGGAACCGGTGGGTACCACCAGACTGAAGCCGTCGCAACCACCCTCCAGGTAGACGCAAACCAGTGCTCGGTAGCCTTCGGATTGCTGTGTGTCGGTATCGGCTGCGCGGGCCAGCGTCAGGGCAGGGTTGGCGCCTAGAGCCAGTCCAGCACCTGCCAGAGTCTGTGAGCCCAGTTTGAGAAATCGTCTGCGAGTATAAGGGGTCATGAGAGTCGAAGAGTCTTCCAGGTGTTTGACTGGGGGAATGACATGGCACGCAGTTTCATTGCTGGATGGCCGCTTCAGGGGATGAGGCAATCAGGAAAATGGCTTCAACTACGCGTTGAGATGCACCACCGTTGTAATTTCTCTGGTCCATCAGTTGCTGAGTCTCCGCGCGTAGCTCGGCGCTCATTCGGCCGCCGAGCAGCAGCAGATCCAGATGATCCAGAAACAGTTCGTGATCGGCCTCGAGCACCATTTCCCGGCTGATATCGATGGTGATGCGGGTGGCGTCGGCATCGTTTTTGTAGTTGTGAGACCACAGCGTATTGGCCAGGAGCCGGTTGGTGGCGGTGATGATGGACGACTCATCGAGAATCTCGAATTCCGGTGACACCATGCCAAGCTCCCGGATGTCGCCCGGTTGACTGAAATCGGGTCGAAAGAAGTTGAACACCGAAGGGGAGTTCATCGGAGACTGCCCCAATTCGTTGCCGACCCAGCCGTAATTGAAATCGTAGTGGATGGTCTCCGGTTCGAAGGCTCTCCACAACTGCGTCACCCGTAGCAAGGGTTCCTTGAGTTTGCCAAAGCTCTCGGGATTGTCCAGATGGCCTTCTCGGGCTTCACGATGCATCAGGATGGCCTTGATGACGCTGCCGAGAGAGCCACGCTCACCTGCGGCATTCCGGTTAAACACCTCGGCGACATCTCGCACATAGCCCGGGCTTGGATTGCTGGTGATCAGACGCTGTATCAGCTGCCTTGAAATGAAGGGGCCAACATTGGGGTGATTGAAGATATTGTCCAGCGCTGCGTCCAGATCGGCCTGAGCACTTTGCCCGGCCGCTAGCGTCACGCCGTTGAGAAGTGTCTTGCTGTCGCTGTCATGGTATTCGGGCCAGGCCACCATGGGGGACAGGTAGTCCTTGTTCTTTGGCCAGCGAAAATCCTCCGCATTGGCAAAGTGCCACCCTGTGAATACGCGTGCGAATTCCTCGATGGTGGTCTGGTCGTAGGCGGGTAATGGCACTGCGTCATCATCAAGCTGTGGGGTGCCATCCTGATTGAGTAGAACCTGTCCGATGCTGAACAGTTGCAGCAGCTCTCGCGCGTAGTTTTCATCGGAGCGTATGTTTTCGGCAGGCTCGGGCTTGCGGTTGCCCTTCATGCTCAGGTACTCGCCCATGACGGGGTTGAGAGTCACCTCTTCGAGCAGGTCACGATAATTGCCGAAAGCGTTGCGCAGCAGGATGTCGTAGTAGTTAGCCAGGCCAAATTGTTCTTCACCGAGGCCGCCCTGGGCCGATACCACCAGTATCTGGCTCAAGGCAAACGCGACCCGTTGTCGCAGCTGGTCGTCAGCCTGAATGGCGTGACGCCACCAGACGTTGACATACTCGTTCCAGCGATCACTGTTGGCCTTGCGCAATCCGTCACTCAGGTAGGTGGCGGGCATCTGCATCTGCTCGTTTATCCAGGACTCTGGCCCCGCTTCACCCGCGGTCAGGATGTCATCGAGCGTGGGTCCGAACGTACTCTGTTCCAGCAGGCGATAGGCTTCGAAGGAACTCAGCGGACCATCGGCTACCGCGTTGGCCACCTCGCTGGCGGGCAATGCCGGAGCACTCGCCGGTTCCTTGCTGTACAGCGCTTCAGTGCCACTACCACCGCCACAGCCTGCCAGCAGAAACAGTGCGCTGACGAGTGGGATGCTTCTTTTTATTATTCTCATGCCCGCGGTCTACACCAGTTACGATGTTACTAGCGGCAGGCCTGCAGAATTCGCTGATCATGGATGACAGCGCTGTGAAGTGCTTGGCTAACTTGAAGTCGAGGTGTGACTCAGGCAGCGTTTGCCTGAGTGATCTGTTCCAGCATCGAGTCCGTCTGCCGGTAGTTCACCGGAATGCTGAACAACTGATCGCGCGCATTGCGATAGACGAGGCTGGGAAATCCCTGCACTTGCAGTTGATGAGCCATCTGTCGCTCGGCTTCCAGCTCTTTGTGAGCGGCTTCACTGTGAAGATACTCGGAGAATTGTCCTGCATCACACCCGGTTTCCTCGGCGATGCTGATCAGGGTCTGCGTATCCGAGGGGTTGCGCGCATCCAGATAGTAGGCGCGTTGTATGGCCAGAATCATCGGTACTTCGAGTGCTGCATCCTGTCGACGGGCTGCCAGCACGGCCCTGCATGAGGGCCAGGTGGAGCGTCGTGGCTGGTTTCGAGTCCAGAAATCGTAGTTGAACTCGGTTTCCGGAATCACACTCTGGATATGTTGCCAAGTCTGCTGCAGCATCTGCTGCATGGATTCAGGCATCGGCTGATCGCTGTCCGGGGCCAGGCCGCCGAGTATGCGATGTACCTGTACCGAGTCAGGCAGTGCGTCCAGAAGCTTGTCCAGCGTCGGCTTGAATCCCCAGCACCAGCTGCACATCGGGTCGTGAACGTAGTAGAGAATGCTACTCATGGTCTGCCTGGTCGTTGTTGCAAAATCAGTTGGGCTGACCGGATTTGGTCGATCGTCGCGCAAAGGCCAGCGCTTCTTCATCGAGAGCGACGGTGGCTTCTTCCATGTCGAGCACCTGTGTTGCGTCCGATTCATGATCGGTATCGTATTGTTTCGAGCGCGAGGGTGACCAGCGGGCGGCAGCCTTGTCGCGATTACCCAGCATGTCTTCTGCCGGTATCTGCACGGTGGCGTCGAACATGTCGATACTGTTGATGGCAATCGTGTCGGCGTAGGTCAGATCACCGCCGTCATGGCTGTTGTCATGCGCACGTCCGTTCGCGGAGGATCCTTGCCGTCTGGCGTTGGCTCGCGCCTGGTTGAGGCGATTACCCAGTTCAAGAAGTTCTCGATCCTTTTGCTGAATGATTCGTTGCAGGCGCTCCTGTGTCTCGGCATGCTGTCGATTCAGTTCGATGGTTTCTGCCCGAAATTTCTGCAGACTGCCTTCATTCTTTTTCAGGGATTCAGCGAGCTGCTTCTTGTCGGCCTGCAATGTCCGCGCTTCGCCGGCAAGCCCCTGCAACTGTTCTTCGAGGTTTTCCGAATCCACGCGAGAGACTTCTTCCAGCGCTCGGTAGCGCCGCTCCCAGTTCTTGTTCGTGGCGTCGAGTTTTCGGGTGGCACGCGAGCGGTGCATCATCCAGCCGGTGAACAGGCTCAGGAGCGCGGCTGCAACCAGACAGGCGATGAATTCCGAATACAGGCTTAGCAGAGGCATGATCTGATTCATGAGAGTCGATATCGGTTGCATCAGAATGTGAAGTCGATGCGGCGATTGGCCGCACGACCTTCGGATGTACTGTTGTCTGCGATCGGGCTTCCTTCGCCGAAACCCATGGCGCGCAGATTGTAGACCGAGACGCCCTTGTCTATCAGGTAGTCACGAACTGTGGTGGCACGCAACAGGCTCAGATTCAGATTGATGTCCTCGTCGCCTGTGGAATCGGTGTGTCCCTCGATGGTGACTTCACTGTCGGGGAAGCGCAGGAGAACTGCCGCAATCTGATCCAGAACGGTGCGGCTGTCTGGCGTCAGGACATTGGAACGCGTTTCAAACAGAATCCGCAGGCTGGGTAATGCCGCCAGAGCCTGGGACAGTGTTTCAGGTTCTACCGGGGCGTCAGGCTCAGCCGGGACGTCAGGCGCTGCGGAGGCTTCGAACTCTGCCGGAGCTTCGGGCTCAGCCGAGGTTTCAGGCTCTGCGGGATCTCCAAGTTCTGCCGGGGCTTCAGGCTCTGCCGGGGCTTCAGGCACTGCCGGGGCGTCAGGCACTGCCGGGGCTTCAGGCTCTGCCGGGGCTTCAGGCTCTACCGGGGCTTCAGGCTCTACCGGGGCGTCAGGCTCTGCCGGGATTTCGGGCTCAGCAGGGGTTTCAGGTTCTGCCGGGGTGTCGGGCTCTGCCGGGGTTTCAGGCTCTGCGGGAGCTTCAGGCACTGCGGGAGCTTCAGGCACTGCGGGAGTCAGCGAATTTGATGCAGAGGGCAGATTGATGTTTTCCGCTACCGCTGCCAGCGTGCTCTCACTGCCGCTTTCATCGATACGGATGCGCTCAACCAGTGAAAACTGCCCCAGTGAGCTCAATGCCTCACTGATGATGGCATCGTGGTCCTGGCGGTTGTGGGCTGTACCCGACAGCGTGATCTGTCGCTCGAGAACTTCGATCTGAGGGTTGTCCACTGCACGCATCAGGGGCGCGACTCGCAGGATGGATTCGACCCACTCAGCCTTGCCAACCGATTCGCTGGTTTCGATACTGTTGCTGACCACATCGAGTCCGAATGCGTCCATTGCCTGACGAACCAGATCAGACAGGTTGTCATTGGGCGACATGGTGCCATTGAGCGCCAGAATATTTCCGGCAACCCGCAGGGTCATCGATGGCAGCGAGGCGGATTCCGACAGGGGTGACGCGACGGAACCGGGCAATGCGTCGTTACCGGTCGAGTTCATGGCCAGCGCGTCGACGCTCGATGAGTTATCGTCAGTCAGGCTGTTCTGTTCTTCACCCGGCAGGTCGTCTCTGATATCCGGCGCGGCGTCTGAATGACCGCCATCGTCATCTTCTGTCGGCAGCATTAGTGCCAGACGCTCATCCTCGGCATTGCTCGCTGTATTCGAGGCAAGCGCGGGTCCGGTGTCGGCAGCGATGCTCATCAGGTCTTGAACAGAACCGACGCCCTCGGATTCGGTGGCTGCGAGTAACAGGGCTTCACGGGTTTGCGTATCGTCCGTCACCCCGCGCAGACTGACTTGCCGTCCGGTAACCTCGACTGTGACAGCAGGTGCTCCCAGCGAGGCGATGGAACGCTCCACATTGCCTTGTACCTTCTGTTCGAAACGCGGCAAGGCCAGGGTTGCGCCGCCCCAGACAATGGCTGACATGCCAGCCAGCCAGACCATGGCCCAGGCGAATATCGAGCCGTTCTGGCTTCTCGGATGTGTTCGGTTGATCACGTGTTCAGAGCCGATCCAGGTCGAGTATCAGGTGAAAGATGACTTTGATTATACAGACTGCTTCTGGCATGACGGTGCCTGTTTTTCGTCGTGTACCTGCGCAAGCAGGGCATTCCTGCCTGCGATTCGGTAGGATCGAGGTTTTCACGATCAAAAGTAGAGACGCCCATGCCTTACCGAGGACGGATCGCGGCCCTGAGCATCTGCCTGCTCTCGTTTGCTGGCGGCAGTGAGTCCCGGGCGCAGGAGTACAACGCTCTGGAAGAATGCATAACCCTCTCGCCCTTGTATGACGACATCCATGTCTGCATGGACAATTACCTCGATCTGATGGATGGCAGCCTCAGGAATATCACGGAGTATGTCGCCGACGCACTGGAAGGTGACGCTCGCGCCGGACTGGAAGCCTCTCAGGCCGCGTTCGTTGAATATCGTCGGCAGAACTGCCTGTGGTATCTCGAGTTCTCGTCGCCACGCGCCGAAGCAGAGCAGATCGCGAAGAACTGCCTGGCGAACATGTCCCAGCAACGTCTGGCCGAGTTGCAGGCATTGCTGAAGAGTGATGAGGGGCAGCGGCCGGTCATGAGCGGATTCTATGTCTACGGGGCCGAACGGAATTCCTTTCAGCCTTGCGGCTCTGAGGCTCGGTACTGGCTGGAAGGTGATGACAATCAGGTAGGGTTGGCTCAACAGCAATATCTGTCGGTTGCCAGCAGTGACTTGCAAGTGCTCTATGCCACCTTTGCAGGGCAGGTGAACGATGCCGCGCAAGCGCCCGCGGGTCATCAGGGGGTGTTCGAACTGGAGGCGGTCGCCGATTTGCGTGTGCCTACCGAATCCGATTGCCGACTGCCGGGCGAGACACTGGCTCAGGTGACAGAACAGCCTGCTCCATCTCCGACCGCATCTGTGTCCACAGCGAGTGACATGCCGGTGCAGTTGCCACCGGCGGCGGAGGATACCGAAGAGCAACTGATTGCCTATTTCGGCGCGTGGCTTGTCGACTGTGCCGACTCCAGCGGCATTCGCGGCTGTCGTTTGAAGGTCAATCTTGCCAATGCCGGGGGGCTGTCCGAAGCCTCCCTCTCCATCATTCGCCAGAAAGATCAGACAACCGTGCTCGAAGCGTTTTTCGGCGGGCGAGAAATCGATCAGCCAGCGCGTATTCTCTGGTCGGTCGATGCCTCGAGGTTCGGCGACATTGTCGGTTCGCAGATCCGGGTCGATCAGACCGGTACGCGTCAACTGGTACCGGCCAGCGCGTTCCTGAGCGAAGAGATCCTGCCAACGATGATCAGGGGCACCGAACTCTCACTGGAAGTGCTGGATTCTCTGGATGATGACTCGGGTGATCGGTATACCGGTTCGCTGCAGGGAGTCACCAAAGCGCTGAACTTTGCCGATGATTTCATCCGAAATGGTGGATCGTGACATTGACCGACCGTGCAGCTTCCGTACTCTCCACGCAGACTGATTCACACCAGGTGAAACGACCGAGTGCTGCACGTGCCTGGGTATTCGCCGGCGGTGACTTTGCGACCGAGCATGTGACTGATTCCGCCATCGAAGCGGGTGACCGGATCATCTGTGTCGATCGTGGTCTGGAGCACTGCCTGGCCGCCGGTCAGAAGCCGACACTGCTGATCGGTGATTTCGACAGCGTGGATGCGGAAGTGCTGGAACAGCCCGATCTTGCACATGTGCCGCGGCACGTTTATCCGCCGGCAAAGGCGGCCAGCGATCTGGAACTTGCCTTGCAGTTGCTGGCAGAAGAGCCTGTTTCGCGCGTGACCATTCTTGGCGTGTCTGGCGGTCGCACCGATCACATGCTGTTCAACTGGTCGCTGCCAGCACTGCGGCACTGGCCATTCACGATGGTGCTGCTCGATGGCACCACGTTCTGCCATGTGCTTCAGGGAAAAGACGAGTGCTCGCTCGAGACCAGCAAGGGGCAGACCGTGAGCCTGCTGGCCAAATGCCGGGCCACGGGCGTCACCACAAGGGGTCTGCGCTATGCCTTGAATGATGCAACACTGGACGTAGGCAGCACGCTGGGCTTGAGCAACGAGGTTGACGATGCGTGCGTGAACATCGGCATTGCCAGTGGTACCTTGCTGGTCATGATCAACAGGAACATGGCGCCCGTTTCGACGTGATCGCCTGCCGAGCACCGGCGGTTCTCATTGCAACGACCGGTGCTGCAATCAACTCGAAGACAGACAGTGAAAACCACACAGATGATTGATGTTCGAAGCGATACGGTGACCCGGCCGAATGAGAAGATGCGGGCAGCCATTGCCAGTGCAGACGTCGGCGACGATGTCTACGGCGATGACCCGACCGTCAACGCCTTGCAGGAATTTGCGGCCGAGTTGCTGGGCCACGAGGCCTGCCTGTTCATGCCAACCGGCACGCAGTCGAATCTGGTGGCCTTGCTGACACATTGTCAGAGAGGCGATGAATACATCGTCGGTGCCGACGCGCACACCTACAAGTACGAGGGCGGCGGTGCGGCCGCGCTGGGCGGCATACAGCCTCAGCCCGTGCCATTCGGTGTGGATGGCGGTATCGATCTGAATGAGGTTGCTGCGGTGTTGAAGGAGGATGATGTTCACTTCGCCAGAAGCCGCCTGCTGTGCCTGGAGAACTCGCAGCACGGGCGGGTTCAATCACTGGACAGCATGCGTGCCGCACGTGCCTTCACGCAGGAACATGGCCTGAAGCTGCATCTGGATGGAGCTCGCATGGGTAATGCGGCGGTGCGCCTGGGCGTCAGCTTGAAAGCGGTGGCGCAGTGTTTTGACAGCGTATCCCTGTGCCTGTCGAAGGGGCTGGGGGCACCTGTGGGTTCCTTGCTGCTGGGCGATCGCGTCTTCATCAAGGAAGCCTTGAGGTGGCGCAAGGTGGCCGGTGGCGGGATGCGGCAGGTCGGTCTGCTGGCAGCAGCTGGCCAGATTGCTCTGACCGATGGGTTGGACAGATTGCAGGAGGATCACGACAATGCGACTTTTCTGGCCGAGCGACTGGCAGGCATCGACGGTGTCACGGTGAGAGAAGGCTGGACACAGACCAATATGGTGTGGCTGGATTTTGATCAGGATTGTGGTGCGGCTCTGACGCTCCGGGCGAGGGAGTCCGGTGTCCGTTTGTCGGCCTATGGGCGCGTCTGTCGCCTGGTGACTCACTGCGATGTCAACAGGGACGATCTGGAGCGCGTGGCGGCTGTGATCAGAGAATTTTTCGAACAGTGAAGAGTTCTGGCTGACGGGTGCTTAGTGCCATGAAGACCGCATTCATCAACGATGCAGTATCATCCAGTTTTGATCAGAGGTAGTTATCGATGAGTGCAATCAGACCGTTTCATCTGGCTTTTCCCGTGCATGATCTGGAAGCCGCCCGTGCCTTCTACGGTGAGGTGCTGGCGTGTCCACAGGGGCGTGAGGATACTCACTGGATCGACTACAACCTGTACGGTCATCAGATCGTTGCGCACCTGGATGAATCTCGAGCGAGCGCAGGCGGTATCAACAACGCGGTTGATGGCGATGCCGTACCGGTGCCGCATTTCGGGGTCGTGTTGACACTGGAACAGTTCGACGAACTGCGCGCACGGCTGGAAGAGCGAGAGGACACGCGCTGGGTCATCAAACCTCGAGTGCGCTTTGCTGGCGAAGTCGGTGAACAACGCACCATGTTCCTGCTTGACCCTTCCGGCAATGCACTGGAATTCAAGGCATTTGCCGATGACTCGCAGTTGTTTGCGGCCTGATTGAAAGGGATAGGCTGAGTTGCTGAGTTGCTGAGTTGCTGAGTTGCTGAGGGGCTGAGTTGCTGAGGGGCTGAGGGGCTGAGGGGCTGAGGGGCTGAGGTGCTGAGGTGCTGAGGTGCTGAGGTGCTGAGGTGCTGAGGTGCTGAGGTGCTGAGGTGCTGAGGGGCTGTCGGTGTCGTGCACACGCTCCGGCGTCGGGTCGAAACCAGGAGCCCGCTCAGGCGTGCGAGCAGGGCTTCGGTCAGGCGTTCGAGCAGGCGTTCGGTCAGGTGTTCGAGCAGATGCTCAGAATGCCGGCTTCAGGCCTCGCGTACGACTCTGCCATCCACCAGGCGCAGTACTTCAGCCTGCATGGCGATGGCATCATCTTCATCGTGAGTGACCATGATGACGCAGGGGCGATGCCTGTCGATCAGTTGCCGAAGCAGAGTGATCATCTCCTGACGGGTCTGAGCATCCAGTGCGCTGAAGGGTTCATCAAGTAGCAGGATGGGACGTTGCCTCAATAGTGAGCGGGCCAGGGCCACCCGCTGTTGTTCTCCTCCGGAGAGAGTTCCGGGCAACTTGGTCTCCTGCCCCGACAGGCCGACATCATCAAGCACCGACTGGATGGCGTGAATCTGTCTGTCGTTCAGTTTCAGACCGGGGTCGATACCCAGCCCGACGTTCTGCCTGACGCTGAGATGGTTGAACAGGTTCTGCTGCTGGAACAGACTGGTGACCGGTCGGTGTGCCGGTTCCAGAGGCAGCAGTGACTCAGCATTCCAGCGAATATCTCCCTTGTCGGGCTGAATGAAGCCTGCGATCAGGTTCAACAGGGTGCTCTTGCCCGAACCGCTACGCCCCAGCAGTGCATGCACGCCATGTGTGTCCAGACTCAGGTCGAATTCCCAGCGATTCGGGCCTATCGAGAGCTCCAGCCTATCGAGTTCGAGCATGTTCTCTTCCTCCGACAATCCATTGGATGATGGCGAACAGACACAGGCAGCTCAGCAGCAGAATGCCGGCTGTCACCGCGGCCTCTTCGAGTCGATAGCTGCCCATACGTTGATACAGCAGCAGCGGCAAGGTCCGTACGCGCTCAGAGCCGAAGAGAGCGATGGCACTGAGATCCCCGGCCGCCAGTGTGGCCGCCAGTGCGAGTGCCAGTGCGAGCGGCTTACGCAGCTGTGGCCAGTCGATATGACGCCATCGGTTCCAGCCTTGTATGCCCAGCGAGCGCAGCAGTCGATCCTGGGCATGGGCCGCGTTCATCATCGGGGCATCGAGAATTCGCAGCACAAAGGGCAGGGCCATGAGGCTGTTGATCATGACGACCAGAGTCAATGCGATGGAAAACACATCGGCCAATGGACGCAGTAGCAGGAACAGTCCGGTCCCGAGCACCAGTGGTGGCAGCACCAGAATGATGTTGCCCGTGAGTTGTACCCACTGACCGACACGCTCCCGAGCCAGGCGAATTCTCAGGTAGCGGGTGCTTTGCAGCAAGGCCAGCCCCAGGGCCACGGACAGGCAAGCGGCGCTCAGGGCAACCGCCAGGGTGTTGCTCAGGGCCGAGAGTGTTGTTGTGTCGGCCAGTACACTCAGAGTCTTGCTGTTGAACGATGAGACAAGCAAGGCCAGCAAGGGTGTAACTACCAGGGCGGTGCTGAAGAGCAGTACGCCTGCATGCGTCATGTGCCAGGCAGCGCCCGGCCAGAGGCCCTGTCGTGGATTGTTCTCATGGGTGCCAGAGTTGATTTTCAAGGGCGCCTTGTAGATGTCGAAGCCCATGGTGTTGTCATGCCGCAACAAGGTACTCAGCGCCATCAGAGACAGGCAGATGAGCAGCTGGATACAGGCCAGAGCCACCGCGAGAGTAATATCGAAATCAAAGCGCAGGGCCTGATAGATAGCCACTTCGATGGTCGTGGAGCGCGGCCCGCCACCCAGTGTCATGACGATGGCGAAACTGGTGAAGCACAAGGTGAAGATCAGCAGTGCCAGGGCGGGTAGCTGGTGCTTCATTCGATGCCATTCCAGGTGTCGAAAGATGGCCCAGGGAGACATGCCAAGTTGTCGACACAGACGCCAGTTGTCGGCAGGAATACTCTCCAGCGAATTCAACAGGATTCTGGCAGCCAGTGGCATGTTGAAGAACACGTGGGCAATCAGGATACCGGGCAAGCCGTAGAAAGGCAGAGGCTCGATGTCGACCAGGGCCAGGATGTGGCTGAGCCAGCCAGTACGACCGAATACAGCCACGATGCCGAAGATGGCAACGATGGTCGGAATGACCAATGAGAGGCTGAACAGGGACACGATCAGGGCGCGACCGGGAAAGGACGGTTTGTGCGAGAGCGCCAGTGCAACCGGGATGGCACTCAACAAGGCCAGAGCGGTGGAGGCGAATGCCTGGTAGAGGCTGAAGCGGATGACTCGCTGCAGATAGGTGTCGTTTGTGACCGCCTTCCAGTCGATGACACCTGCCTCTCTGAGCATGGCACCCAGCGGCAGCAGTGTCATGGCTGCAATGAGTGCCAGGGCCACAGTTGCGCTGGCCCACCAGGGCCAGCGAAGCGACATGATCAGCCTCCCGTGGAGGCTTCAAGCCACTCGTTGATCCACGACTTGCGTCCATCGCGGACTTCTTCGGGTGTGAATTGCAGCGTTCTGGAGGGAGAGATCAGACGGTCGAAAGAGGCCGGCAGTTGTTCCTGCAGATCGGTAACGGGGTACATGACGTTGCCCAGAGGGATACTGGCCTGAGCGTTCTTGCCAACGAGATAGTTCAGAAACTCACGGCCCAGTTCCTGGCGCGGGGATTGGGCCAGCAGTGCTGCCACTTCGACCTGCAGGTAGTGCCCATCACTGAATGGAGCAGCCTGGTATCGATCGGTTTCATCCACTTCCATATGGTAGGCCGGTGAGGTGCTGTAGCTGAGCACCATCGGCGCTTCACCATTGAGAAACAGGGAAAAATAGGCCTCACTCCAGCCTTTGGTGACCGTCAGGATGTGTGGTTGCAAGGCCTGCCATTTCTCGGCTGCCTGATCGCCATATACCGATTTCATCCACAACAGGAGTCCCAGTCCCGGTGTGCTGGTTCTGGGGTCCTGGATGATGATCTTGAGATCATCTGGTGCAGCGATCAGTTCATCGAAGCTGGCAGGCGGTTCGGGCAGGGCTTCGGTGTCGTAGACGAAGGCAAAATAGCCGTAGTCGAACGGCACGAAGATGTCGGAGTTCCATGTGATGGGCAGCGTCAGATCATCGGTATCCACGCCCGACTCTGTCAACAGCCCCGAGTCTTCGGCAATGGCCATCAGATTGGTGTCCAGGCCCAGTACGACATCAGCCGGACTGGATTTGCCCTCGAGCTGTACACGATTGAGAATGCCGGCTGAACTGTCCAGCGCGACGAAGTTGACGGTGCAATCGCCGCATTGTTCTTCAAAACCGGCCTTGATGGCTGGCCCCGGTCCCCATTCGGCGGTGAAGGATTCGTAGGTGTAGATGGTCAGCGAACGCTGATCGTCAGTGGCGCTGGCCACTGTCATGGCGCCTGCGGTGGCGACAAGGAGTGCGATGGACAGCAGTTGTCGTGGGAAAGAGGCGGCAAAAGGGGTCTTGAACATGGAATTCTGTACGCTCGTCAAGCTCATCGAGAAAATCTGAAAGATGATGACCTGACGAAGGCACTGCAACTCAATTCCTACGCCGGTGCTAGCCGGTTCAGGTTCGGCGGGTTGTCCCGGCAATCTGGCAGCCGGACTCTCAGCCTTGCGGCACCCCGTTGAGTCATCATGTTGCGGCCTGTAGGGCCTTGCGCAGTTTCTCGTATAAGTCCGTTGGTTGCAAGTCGCGTATCAGCGTCTGCGCACTGAGCTATCTGGCATAAGGGCGAGGGGCGCCATCATGGGTTGTGTTGAAACGCTTGTAGCTCCACAGGTACTGCTCCGGGCACAGAGCGATGCAGCGCTCCACACCGCTGTTCAGTGCGGTGGCAGCCTGTAGTGGGTCGCTATCGGAAACGGCTTCGTCTGCCGGCAGAATATGAAAGCGCCAACCCTTGCCTTTTGGCAGGCGTTCCACCACGCAGTAGAGTACGGTTGCACCGCTTCGCTGAGCCAGCTTGGACAACAAGGTGATCGTCAATGCCGGTCTACCGAAGAAGGGGGCGAAGACACCATTCGATGAGTCTGGTTCCTGATCGGGCAGGATGCCGACGATACCGCCCGATTTGAGAATCTTCAGACCGCGCCGGATGCCGGCAGCGTCAAGTGACGCTGGCTTGCCTCGCAGATGCGCGCGCCAGCGAATGAGAATGTTGTCGAGTCGGGGGTTGCGGGGGCTGCGGTAGAAATACGTGAAAGGCTCGTCTCTCGACAAGGGGGCCGAGCACAGCTCCCAGTTGCCCAGGTGCGGCGAGACGAACAGGCATCCCTTGCCGGATTGCTGAGCTTCAAGCATCAGTTCCTCCCCGGGCATGTCGACAATCCGGCTTTCGGTCTGCTCGATGGGGCGATGCCAGATCCAGGCGCATTCGGTCAGTTGCTTGCCGGTCTCGATCAGGCTGTCGCGGCTGAGTCGGCGGCGTTGATGCGGATCCATCTGCGGATAGCACAGCTTCAGGTTGATGTCGGTGATTCGACGCAATTTTCCGTTGAGCGCCCAGACAAGGAATCCGACGGCCGCGCCAACAGCCTGATTCATGCGCAGGGGGAGCCAGCTGAGCATTCTGGCAAGAAGGCGTGTGAGCAGCACGGTGATCGAGAAACCTGTTGGGGCGAAAGCGCAGTTTAGCCTGTGTAACTGCGTGCGCTAAATCGTTAGAATCCCCACTGGGTAATGTTCCGCCTGCCACTGACTCTCCTGCATGAGCGATAACGCTGACGCCATTGACACGATTTCCCCGACGGATGCCTGGTCTCTGATGCAAAGTGACCCTGGTGTGACGCTGATCGATGTTCGTTCGGATATGGAGTTTCTGATGATCGGTCACCCCAGGGGGGCCGTGAATGTGCCCTGGATCGACGCGCCCGACTGGGTGGTGAACGAGCATTTCGTGGCCAACGTCAGAAAGGCGTTGCTCGGCAAGGTGTCGGCGAAGGGACGCTCGTCTTCCCCGTTGTTGCTGATCTGTCGCAGCGGCAACCGCTCAAGTGATGCTGCTGAAGTTCTGCGGCGGGAGGGGCTGAGCGATGTCAGGATCATCGCCTCCGGCTTTGAAGGTCCGCTCGACGACGAGCATCACCGGAATACGGTGGCCGGTTGGCGTTTCGAGGGGTTGCCGTGGGAGCAGTGCTGAGCGGTTTTCGATCGACATCGAGCGCTTTCAGCCTGGCGCATCGACCCAAAACACCCGGCCATCCGTTGGCCGGGCTGAACCATCCTGGCTCCTCAGGTTGATGTGGTCATCAAACGTGCAATTCATCCAATGAATCTGACATCCTTGTTGAAATACATCGTCCGTGATACTTCCCTGTAAGTGGTGTTCCTGACCACAAATTCATTATCGGCCCATCGGCTCGGAACTACCATCAGAAGTTCCGTATTTTTGGGTCAGAAAACACTGATATTTGGGTAGGAATTTTCCTACTTTTAGCAAAAACGTGTACTACTACCGGCTATTGTCTATCTAGTGATCGCTCTAATCCAGCGCGTAAGCCGCGCCTCCGTCACCATCGAAGACCAGCTCACCGCCCGTATCGACGCCGGCATGCTCGCCCTGATCGGCGTCCAGAGACCAGACACCCATGAAACGGTCAGTCAGCTCGCCGAGAAATTGCTCGGCTATCGCCTGTTCGAAGATGGCCAGGGAAAGATGAACCTGGATATACGAGAGAGCGGCGGTCAGTTGTTGCTGGTGCCTCAATTCACCCTGGCAGCAGACACCCATAAAGGGCGCAGACCCGGTTTCTCCAGTGCGGCCTCTCCTGAGCAGGCCAGCGAACTCTTCGATGCGCTGGTGGATATCGTGTCCAGGGAGCCGTTGACGGTGGCCAGAGGTACTTTCGGCGCAAATATGCAAGTGGCTCTGGTCAACGACGGGCCGGTAACGTTCTGGCTGGAAACGCGTCTTACCGAGTGAGTGGGGTATCACCGTGTGGGCAGTTTTTTGGCCTCTGGTCAGATTGTGGGTGTCAAGTCCCGGGCTTACGGTGTATGCTCCGGCGCTTTTACGGGAGATTTGTGGGTGTCCAATCGCCGAGCACAGGTAAAGCGGAGCACGCTGGAAACCGAGATCGCGGTGGAGCTGCTTCTCGACGGGCAGGGTAACGGGAAGTTTCAGACGGGCGTGCCGTTTCTGGAGCATATGCTGGATCAGATTTCCAGACATGGCCTGTTCGACCTCGACATCGCCTGCAAGGGTGATACTCATATAGATGATCATCACACCGTCGAAGACATCGGTATCACGCTCGGTGATGCCTTCGCGCAGGCATTGGGTGATCGCAAGGGCATCGTTCGCTACGGTCATGCCTATGTGCCGCTTGATGAATCGCTATCACGAGTCGTGATCGACTTCTCTGGGCGTCCCGGATTGCATTTTAATGCCGATTTCAAGCGCGACAAGGTCGGCACCTTCGACGTGGATCTGACATCCGAGTTCTTCCAGGGCTTTGCCAACCACGCCAAAGCGACCATTCATATGGATGTCTTGCGTGGAGTCAATGATCACCACAAGATAGAAACGCTGTTCAAGGCTTTCGGGCGAGCGTTGAGAATGGCCTGTGCCATTGATGAGAGAGCTGCAGATACAATGCCTTCGACCAAAGGCACCCTGTAGCGACCACGCGAAGGGTTGGATCGGACTTACCTGCCTGAGCAGGCACTCGACAGAATTGAGCATCAAGATGCAGAAAATCGCCGTTATCGACTATGGCATGGGAAACTTGCGATCGGTATCCAAGGCCCTGGAGCACGTGGCTGAAAATGCCGAGGTTGTTGTCAGCGCGGATGCGAGCGTCATCGAATCCGCTGATCGAGTCGTCTGTCCGGGGCAAGGTGCCGCCAGGGACTGCATGGCAGCGCTGCAGCAGACCGGTCTGGCGCAGACGGTTCTGGATATCGCCGGCACCCGCCCCTTTCTCGGTATCTGTATGGGCTATCAGGTTCTGCTGACTCACAGTGAAGAAAATGGTGGCGTGGATTGTCTGAATATCGTGCCAGGCGAGGTGACTCGCTTTGCCGAACCGCTGTTCGATGCCGGCTCACGCCTGAAGGTGCCGCATATGGGGTGGAGTGAAGTTCGTCACGTTCGCGATCACGCTCTGTGGTCTGGTATTGAAGATGCCAGCCGGTTCTACTTCGCGCACAGTTACTATTGTGTTCCGCAAGACGATGCTGCTGTCGCGGGTTCATGCCACTATGGTCATGACATTGCGGTTGCAGTGACGGCTCCCCATCTGTTTGCCTGCCAGTTTCATCCGGAAAAAAGCGCGGGTGATGGCTTGCAACTGTTGAAGAACTTTGCCAACTGGGACGGGCGTTAGTCAATCTCCCGGCCATTTCCAGCTGAGTCACTACTTCACGCTGGTTATGGGTGTCTGATCTCGATCGAATTCAGATGCTCACAGGGTTTCCGGGGAAAGACCAGACACCCATATTTCTCAACATCAAATTGGACCCGGTACGATGCTGATCATTCCAGCCATAGACATCAAAGACGGTAAGTGTGTGCGATTGCGCCAAGGTCGCATGGACGATGACACTGTGTTCGACGAGAACCCGGTAGATGTTGCCAGGCGCTGGCTTGACGAAGGAGCTCGCCGTATTCATCTGGTGGACCTGGATGGTGCATTTGCCGGTGAGCCACGCAACGCCGCTGTTGTGGGTGAGATCTGCAAGGCTTGCGGGTCTGTGCCTGTGCAGATAGGTGGCGGCATACGCTCGGTCGAGATTGCCAGTGCATACATCGATGTGGGTGTCCAATACCTGATCATCGGAACGCTCGCCGTCAAGCAACCGGAGTTCGTTGATGAGCTGTGCCAGCGCTTCCCGGGGCACGTCATCGTCGGGCTCGATGCCAAGGATGGCTTTGTTGCTACCGAAGGTTGGGCCGAGGCGTCAAGTGTCACTGCGGTGTCTCTGGCTCAGCGCTTTCAAGATGTGGGTGTCTGCTCGATCGTGTATACCGATATCAGCCGGGATGGCATGATGCAGGGGGTGAACACGGAGGCAACCGCGGCGCTTGCCGACGCGGTGAACATTCCGATCATCGCTTCGGGTGGTGTGACCGATATCAACGATATCGATGCGCTGGGAAAACAGCAGCATCGAGGTATCGAAGGAGCTATCGTGGGGCGTGCTCTGTATGAAAAGACCATCGACCTGGCAGCCGCACAGGCGCTTGGTGATTCTTATGCCAAAGGCAACTCGGAGCGCTGAACATGGGACTGGCGAAACGCATCATTCCCTGCCTGGACGTCGATGCCGGACGCGTGGTCAAGGGCGTCAAGTTTCTTGATATTCGCGATGCCGGTGATCCGGTCAATGTGGCCCGTGGCTACAATGAAGCCGGCGCCGATGAAATCACGTTTCTCGACATCACGGCCAGTTCCGACAATCGGGATACCATCGTCCATGTGGTAGAGGAAGTGGCCTCCGAGGTGTTCATTCCGTTGACGGTCGGCGGGGGCATTCGTGCGGTGGAGGATGTGCGCAGACTACTGAATGCAGGCGCGGACAAGGTGGGTATCAATACAGCGGCGGTCAATCGTCCGGATCTGGTGCGCGAAGCGACTGACAAGGTCGGCGCCCAGTGCATTGTCGTCGCTCTGGACGCAAAGTCAGTCAGTGCGCCGGGTGAACCCCCGCGCTGGGAGATCTTCACGCATGGCGGCAGAACGCCCACGGGTTTGGATGCGGTCGAGTGGGCTGTCAGGATGGCTGAATACGGCGCTGGTGAGCTCCTGCTGACCAGCATGGACAGAGACGGTACCAAGGTCGGGTTCGACCTGGCGTTGACCAAGGCCATTACCGATGCCGTGGAAATCCCGGTCATCGCCTCAGGTGGCGTCGGAAACCTGGATCATCTGTGCGACGGTGTTCTCAAGGGCGGCGCAGACGCGGTTCTGGCGGCCAGTATCTTCCATTTTGGTGAATACACCATCGCCGAAGCCAAAGCGCATATGGCCGCGCAGGGTATCGAAGTAAGAATGTAACGCCGGTTTGCAGGCTGACCGCCATGTAGCGCGCGCCCGTTTCGATCGGGAAGCGCAAGAAGTGTCCTTACCACCCACAAGGTTCAACATGATGCTGGAAGACATTGCCTTCAACGATGCCGGGTTGGTTCCCGTCATCGCTCAGGATGCCGATACGGGAAAAGTCCTGATGGTCGCCTGGATGAACGAAGAAGCGCTGCTGGAAACGATCAGCACGAAGACGGCAGTCTATTTTTCTCGTTCACGGCAGCGCCTCTGGCGCAAGGGTGAGGAATCGGGGCATGTACAACTGGTCAAGGACATTCGCCTGGATTGCGATGGTGATGTCCTGCTGCTGAAGGTCGAACAGATTGGTGGTATTGCGTGTCATACAGGCCGGGAGCATTGCTTTTACCGACGTCTCGATGAGAACGGCGAATGGCAGGATTGTGAGCCGGTGCTGAAATCGCCTGACGACATCTACAAATGATCGGGTAGCCGGGCTTCACACCTGGCATGTTCGTGTGGACATTGAATCGTCGGTTGCAGGGCGCTGCCGCAGTCTGACGCGCCTGGGTTCCCGACCCGCACGGCCCATCCAAACTGTCTGAGCTGCTTGAGCTGCTTGAGCTGCCTGAGCTGCCTGAGCTGCCTGAGCTGCCTGAGCTGCCTGAGCTGCCTGAGCTGCCTGAGCTGCCTGAGCTGCCTGAGC